>NZ_CP120210.1:4800000-5442029 GCF_029369745.1 Amycolatopsis sp. QT-25 | reverse complement strand
CGGCGGCCCCGCCGTTCCTCGACCACATGTACACCACGCTGTACCAGCAGCGCGGTCTCGGCGTGCAGCGTTCGCACGTGCGCACCCTGACCGAAGTGGTCGGCGCCAGGATCGAAGACGACGAGGTCGTCCTCGATCTGCGTGACCGGACCAGCGGCAAGGTCGAGGCGTTGCAGTGCGATCTGGTGCTGCTCGGCACCGGCTACGACCAGCGGATGCCCGCGATGGTACGCGACCTGGCCGACAGTGTCGGTCTCTCGGAGGTCACGGTCAGCCGTTGCTACCGGGTCGATCTCGGCGAATCCGCTTGGGGCGCGGTGTATCTGCAGGGGGTCAACGAGGCGACGCACGGCATCGCCGACTCGTTGATCAGCGTGCTCGCCCACCGTTCCCGTGACATCGTCGGCGATCTGCTCGCCCGCCGCGGCACCGAGTCGAGGACCGCCTGATGAACCGGCTGGTGGTGATCTCGCCGGCACCGACGGCGAACGGTGATCTGCACCTCGGTCATCTCGCCGGTCCGTTCCTCGCCGCCGACGTCTGCGCCCGGTACGCCCGCGCGACCGGCACGGAGGCCCTCTACGGCACCGGCATGCACTTCACCCAGAACTACATCGTCACCGCGGCCGCGCGGCTCGGCGTCGCCCCGGAAGACCTGCGGGAACGCTCCGCGGACCAGGTCCGGCAGACGTTGGCCGCGATGGGCATCGAGGTCGACGGGTTCGGCTGCATCGGTGACAGGTTCACCGAACTCGTCATCGACTTCTACGATCGCCTGCACGGAATGGGCAGGCTCGAGCTGCGGACCGTGCGTTTCCCGTTCCTGCCGAGCACCGGCGAGTACCTGATGGACGCCTACGTCACCGGCGGCTGCCCGTTCTGCCTCGCCGACGGGTACGCCGGGATCTGCGAGAGCTGCGGTCTGCCGGTCGCCCCGGGCGATCTCATCGGGCCGCGTTCGACACTGCGCCCGGACGAGAAGCTGGAATACCGGGAAGCGGACATCCTCGTCTTCCCGGTGGAGCGGTACCGCGCGGAACTGGAGGCGTACTTCGCCCGGATCCCGATGCGGCCCGGGATGGCCCGGCTCATCGAGGCCGCGATGGCGGGCCCGCTGCCGGACTTCCCGATCACCCAGCCGACGTCGTGGGGTATCCCGGCGCCGTTCCCCGAGGTACCGGGCCAGGTGATCTACCCGCATATGGAGGGCATGCCGTGGAGCATGTTCACCACCGCGCTGGCCGCCGAGAAACGCGGCGCGGTGCTGACCGCGGACGACGAGCTTTGGCAGGCGGACTCCGGGTCGACCGTGGTGTACTTCCTCGGCCTGGACGCGACGTACCCGTTCGCGGTCGTGGGCACGGCGATGCTCACCGCCCTCGGCGGCCATGTGCTTCCGGCGCAGTACGTCACCAACGAGTTCTACGAGCTGGCCAACGAGAAGTTCTCCACCAGCCGCGGGCACGTGGTGTCCGGCCGCGAACTGGCCGCCGAGGTGCCGCGCGACCTCATCCGCTTCCACCTCTGCGCCACCAGCCCCGAATACCAGCGCACCGACTTCACCCGTGAGGCGCTGCTGAGGGTCAGCGAAACCCGGCTGACCGGACCGTGGAACCGGATCGCGGCGGCGGTCGACGAGTGGGTGGACCGCGGTCCGCTGCCGGTCTCCGGCGACGCCCGGCGGATGGCGCGGCGGATGACCGAGCGGTTCACCGACGGCTACGAACTCCAGCGGTTCAGCGTGACCGCCGTCGCGTCGACGCTCGCCGAGCAACTGGGGCGGCTGGACCGGCTGGCCGCCGTGACGACGGCCGAGACCGCGGGTGATCTCTGCCACCAGGTGAACGTGTTCCTGCGCTGTGCCGCGCCGATCCTGATCGACCTCGCCGCGGCCGCGCTACCCGACCCGACGTCGCCCTGGCAGGTGGACGCGGACACGGTGGTCGCCGAGAAGCTGCCGCGGCTGGCCTGCTGATGGGCTCGGTCGCCGTCGTCGGTGCGGGTGTGACCGGATTGGTGACCGCGATCGGCTGCGCGCGGGCGGGTCACCGCGTCACCGTGTTCGACCGCGGTCCGGTGCCGAACCCCGCGTCGGCGTCGTCCGACCAGCACCGCGCCCTGCGGGTGCTGCGTCCGGGCGACGTCGACGGCACCCGGCGGATGGCCGAGGCCCGCCGTCGGTGGCTGGAGCTGGAATCGTTGCTGCGCACGGAGATCTTCCGGCCGGTCGGCGTGGTCACCGCGGGCACCCGGGACGAGCTCGCGTCGGCGTTCGACACCGCGGGCCACGTCGGGCTTCCCGCGGTCGCCGTGTCACCGGACGCCTTGGCGCCCGTGGTGTTCCCCGCCGGGACCGCCGGGGTGCTGGACGCGAGCGCCGGTGTGCTGCTGGCGGAACGGTTCCTGCGCGCGGCGGCCGAATGGCTCGCCGCGCATCCCGCGGTGACGTTACGGCCGCGCTGCGCCGTCGTGGAGGTCGACGACCATCGGGTGTCCGCGGCCGACGGGACCGTCGTGGACGCCGACCTCGTGCTGGTCGCGGCGGGACCGGGGAACACCGAACTGGTCGAGCGGCCGGTCACGCTGTATCGCCAGACCATGGTCTACCTGCGGCCGCCGCGGAGGCTGGCGGGCTGGTGGACGTCGGCCCCCGGCGTCGGCCGGATCGGTGCGGCCCGCACGGCGTGGCTGCTGCCGTCCGGCGGGGGCACCCTGCTCAAGATCAGCTCGGACGCGGTCTGCCGGGAGGTCGCGGCCATCACCGAGCGGGACCGAGGACCGTGGGCGGACCGGTTGCTCACCGAGCCGATCCTCACCGGCGCCGCGGACTACGCCGTCGTCGCCGTGCGGGACTGCCACTACGCGGCCGATCCCGTCGACGGCGGCTCGATGCTCGTGCGACTCCGTCCGTCGGTGTGGTCCCGTCCCGCCTGCGGCGGCACCGGATTCGCCACCGCACCGCTCGTCGCCGAGGAGATCCTCGGCGCTGTCATGGAGGTCAAGGCTTGAACAAGGGGAGTGCATAGTGGAGTTCACGATTGTGGGCGCCGGGATGGCGGGCGCGTTCCTGGCGCTTTCGCTGGGCAGGCAAGGGCATACGGTGACGGTGTACGACCGCAGGCCGGATCCCCGCGAGACCGCCGGCGCCACGACGTCGATGAATCTCGGGCTTTCCCGGCGTGGCCTGGCGGCACTGGATCGCCTGGGGTTGTCGGACGAGGTGAGACGGCTCGTCGTGCCGATGCGCGGGCGGATGCTGCACAACCCCGACGGCGGACTGCGGTTCTCGGCCTACGGCGAAGGCGGCATCCTGGCCATCCAGCGCCAGGACCTGAGCGCGGTCCTGGTGGACGCGGCCAGCCGGGTACCCGGCGTGCGGTTCGTGTTCGACACGCGGTGCACCGGCGTGGACCGCGACCTGCCCTCGGTGTCCTTTGTGGACCCCGACGGGCGGGCACTCGTGGTGAAGCCGGATGTCGTGGTGGGCGCGGACGGCGCGTTCTCGGCCGTCCGCCGCTCCCTGCACCACGAGCAGCGCGCCGAGTTCTCGCAACGCTACCTCGAATGGGGCTGGCGAGAACTCCACATCCCGGCGGCCGCGGACGGTTCCCATCGCATGGCCGACGACGTCTTCCATCTGTGGCCCCGCGGCGACGTCATGATGTTCGCCCACCCCAACCGCGACGGATCCTTCACCTGTTCCTGTGTCCTGCCGTTCCACGGCCCGCACGGTTTCGACTCGCTGCGGACCGCGGAGGACGTGGAATCCCTGTTCCGCCGCCATTTCCCCGACGTCCTGTCGCTGGTTCCCGGCCTCGGCGAGGAGTTCCTGCGGCGGCCCACCTTCAATCTCGTCACCGTCAGCACCGCCCCGTGGATCCACGAGGGGAAGGTCGTGCTGATCGGGGACGCCTGCCACGCCGTCTATCCGTTCCTGGCCCAGGGCATGAACTCGGCCTTCGAGGACGCGCTGGAACTGACGGACAGCCTCGCCCGCCATCCGGGCGACACGACGGCGGCGCTGACGAGGTACTACACCCGCCGCAAGCCGAACACCGACGCGCTGGCGGACATGTCCCACCGCAACTTCGCCGAACTCCGCGACACCGTGCGCTCGCCGGCGGTCCGCCTCGAACACGCCTGCGACACCGTGCTGGAGAAAGTCCTCCGGCACCGCTGGATGCCACTGCACGCGATGATCACCAACACCACCGTTCCGTACGCCAAGGCTCTGCAGCGGGCGACCCGCCAGCATCGGATCCTGAAGTACTCGGGTGCCGCGGTCGTCGCGGCCGGGGCCGCCGGGGTGGTCCGCCTGCTTCGGCGCCGGGGCTGACTCCGGGGTTGTCGCGAAAGCCACGTTCGGGATGCCCGATGTCTCGAACGTGGCTTTCGCGACCTTCTTTCACCGACACCGGACTGCGAGTACATGAAGGCCCCCTTCCTTGCGTCAGGCGCAAGGAAGGGGGCCTTCATGTACTCGGCACTAGGTGGGTCAAGGCTCCGGGCGGACCTCGATCCGGATCAGGCCCGCGGCCTTTTCCGCACGCTGCAACGCTTCGGCGGAGTCGTCCGCGACGGCCATCACCAAACCCGTCCGGTCCCACGAGCTGCGCAGGCCGGTGAACCGGTGGCCCGGCTGGACCTGGATGTCCACCAGGAACACACCCTCCACCTGCCGGGCCTGCTCGAGTCCGACGACGGCGTCGATCACGCCCGGCTCCATCGGGACGAACCGGACGGCGGCGCCGCCCGTGGCGCGGCGAGGCAGCTCGGGCAGCATCTCCCCGCGCATCATCGCCACGTAGGACCGCAGCAGATCCATCGAATAGGCGCGGTCGATGACCTCCATGATCCCGTCACCGGCGATCCGGCCGGCGCATTCCACCAGGTAGGCCCGCCCGTCGGAGACGATCCACTCGCAGTGCAGGATGCCGTCGGCGAACCCGACCGCCTCGACGACCTGACAGGTCAGTTCCGCGAGCTCCTCGGTGAGGTCGGCGGGGATGTCGGCAGGCACGATATGGGCCAGCTCCACCGGCCGCGGGCCGGGGTAGAGCTGTTTGCCGGTGACATTGGCGAACAGTCGCCGCCCGTCGCGGACCAGCATCTCGACGCTGTACTCGGGTCCTGGCACGTACCGTTCGACCAGCATGGACAGTTCCATCGGCCGGTCGGGAACGAAAATGCCCTCGTCCTGTTCGACGCAGCTCGCCCACGCCTGTTCGACCTCGCCGGGGTCACGGACGATCTGCGTGCCGACGGCGGCCTGCCGGTTCGCCGGTTTGAGCACCACCGGGCCGGGATGGGCCCGCAGGAACGCCAGTACGTCCTCCGGGGAAGTCACGGTGGCGCTTTCCGGATTGGCCACCCCGGCGGCCGCGCTGACCTTCCGCAGCATCGCCTTGTCCCGCAGGATCTGCGCGGCACCCAGGGTCGCGCCCGGCAGGCCGTAGCGTTCGGCGAGCCGGGCGGCGAACGGGGTGGCGTACTCGATCAGCGGGATCACCGCCACCGGGTCCAGGTCCGGGTGGGCGACGTAGAACTCGTCGGCCGAACCGGGCCGGGCGTGCTCCCAGCCGATCAGCGCACTGACCAGTGGAGACCCGGCGAGCCTCGTGCCCAGGTCCCGTTTGCGGATGACGTCCGGCTCCTCGACGAGGACGACCGAACCGTCGGGTTCGGTACCGGTCAGTGCCATCAGCACCGGCGTCACGAACCCGACGATCAGGATGGGCCGCTGCTCACGCATCGGACTCGGTCTTGGGCTTGTCGACGATGCCGAGCATGAACCGCATGGACGGTTTGGCGCCGACCAGGTGCGCGCCGACCGTCTGGGTGACGCGGTCCCGCGCGGTGGGGTGCATGGCCATGGTCATCGAGTCCCGCAGCCAGCGGTTCATCGGGTCACCCGAGCGGATGGCCGCGGTGCCGAGCAGGTCGCAGAGCCGCTGCACGACCCGCTTCGACATCTGGAAAGCCTGCCAACCGGTCAGCGCCGGGGCGACGCGTTCGTCGGGCGTGAGATCGTCCAGCGTGCCGGTGCCGTCGGCGGTGACCTCCCACTGGCGTTCCAGTGCCTGGTAAACGCCGGCGCGCGTCGTGCTGTAGTCGGCCTCGCATTCGGCCAGGGTGATCTGGATGCGCTCGTTGTCCTTCCAGGCGACGCCGCTCATCCGCCACGGCGAGCCCTTCAGCATGTCGACCCGTTCCATGGTGAGGCCGCGGACGTAGTCCAGTGCGGCCCGCGCCGTGCCGAGCGGCACACCGCACATGCTGCGCTGGATCACGTCCGGCTGCACCAGGGGTCCGTTGGGCACCTTCGGGTTGTCGAACGTCAGGGTGTGGTTCTCCGGGACGAAGACGTCCGTGATCGTGTAGTCGCTGCTGCCGGAGCCGCACAGGCCGAGGGTGTACCAGTTGTCGAGGGATTCGGTCTGGTCGCCGGGAACCATGAACAGCCGCGACTCGTGCGGGTTGCTGCCGTCCGGGCTCGCGTAGGGCTCACCGTTCTCGAACACCATGGCCCCGGAGGCCACCCAATCGGCGTGGGTCGAGCCGCTGCCGAAGCTCCAGCGGCCGGTGAGCCGGTAACCGCCGGGAACACGTTCCGCGTGCCCGGTCACGGGCAGCACACCGGCGGAGTGCATGTCGATGCTGGTGAACATCCGGCGGGCTTCGTCCTGGTCCAGGAAGTTGGCGTGCAACCCGATGTCCGAGCCGAGTTTGGCACACCAGCCGACGGACGCGTCACCGTAGGAAAGCGCTTCGATCACCTCGGTCTGCTCCATCGAGGTCATCTCCGGGCCACCCCAGTCCCGGCTGAAGCCGATCCGGAAGACACCGGCCTCGCGCAGCAACTCGACCACGTCCGCGGGCAGGCTCCGGTTCTTCTCGATCTCCGCCGCCCGCTCACGCAGGATCGGTGCGAGCGCCTTCGCGTTCGCGAGGATCTGCGCGCCGGTCAGCGGCCTGTCGGTGCGGACGGGTTCGGTCATGGTCATGCGGAAACTCCCTCGTGTTCGTCGACGTCGAGCAGCCCGGCGGGCATCTCGAAGGCGGTACCGGGTGCCGGTGGGTCCACCGGATCGGCGTCGACCCGCACCAGGGCGGCGGCCGCCGCCAGCCGCCGGGCGCAGGTCTCCTGGTCATCGGCTTCGCACACCACGAACGAATGCCGGGCGATGTAGCCGCCGGGCGGCAGCCGCAGGGTGGTCCCCGGGTCGACCATCGGCGAAGCGACGACCAGGCCCGGCGCTTCGGCGGGAACCGTGACTTCGCGGACCAGGCAGTCGTGATCCGGGTAGCCGAACCGGATCCCGGCGACCGCGTGCCGGGTCGGGGCGATGACCGGCCGCCGTCCGGTCGCGACGGCGAACAGGATCTCGCCGGGATCGAGACCGGTGGCGGTCCGGCCGAGGAACGGGATCAGGTCGCCGCCGAGACGCCCGTTGATCTCGATGATCAGCGGGCCGCGGTCGGTCAGCCGGACCTCGGAATGGGTGATGCCGTCCCGCACGCCGAGCGCGCGATGCGCCCGCGCCAGGACGTCCATCAGTTCGGCGTCGTGCAGCAGCGGATCGCCGGCGTCGACGACGTGCCCGATCTCCTCGAAATACGGCTGATCGCCGGTTTCCTTGCGGGCCACGAACATCGGCAGGTACTCGCCCTCGTGCACGGCCGCGTCGATGCTGATCTCGGGCCCGGAGACGTAGCCCTCCACGATCGCGCCGCCGCCGTAGCGGCTCTGGTCGACGGTGGCGGCGCCCATGGCGACCCCGAACGCGGCGTCCACTTCGGACTCGTCGGCGGCGTACACCACGCCGATGCTCGCGCCCATCGCCCTCGGCTTGAGCACCACCGGATACCCGATCCCGGCGGCCGCGGCGCGGGCCTCGTCGAGGCCGGTGGTCAAGGCGTATCCCGGCTGCGGCAAGCCTTCCGCGGTCAGCACGGTCCGGGTGCGGTTCTTGTCGCGGCAACCGCGGACGCCGTCGACGCTCAATCCGGGGACCCCGAGTTCGGCGGCGAGTTCGCCCGCGGCCAGCACGACCGGTTCGTCCCAGCACATCAGGCCGGCGATCCGGTGCCGACCGGCGACCTCACGGGCGGCGGCGAGCATCTCGTCGGCGTCGAACACGTCCGTGTGGACGATCTCGTCGAAATACGCGTGCTGCCAGGTGGGCTTGAGATTGTTCAGCAGCACCAGGCCGAGTCCGGCCTCGCGGGCGCACCGGTGGATGGACGAGACCAGGTATTCGCGGTACAGCTTCAGGCCGCTGCCGATGATCAGCAGGACACCGTTGGCTTCGTTCATGGTCGCTCTCCCACGACTTCCGGCTCGGGTTCGGCCACCTTCTCCGCCACGGGCGGCTGTTTGAGGCCGTAGATGTGCATCGATCCCGCGATGACGGACAGCACCGCGCAGAACCCCCAGAACCCGGGGCCGCCGAACTCGCTCCAGAGGAACAGTCCCAGTACCGGCCCGATCGTCGCGGCCACCCCGGACAACGTCTCCTTCGTCGCGATGTAGCGGCTTCTCAGCTCCACCGGGAAAGTCGCCGGATGGGAGGCGGTGCTCGGTCCGTGGATCATCAGCCCGGACACCGCCAGCAGGGCGCCGGCGATCACGAAGAACTGATGCTGCGCGATCAGCCCGTAGAGGGCGAATCCCGCCGCGCTCACCAGGTTGCCGAACAGACCGGCGAGATTCTTCGGGATCCGGACGATGTAGGTGGTGATCTTCAGTTCACAGGTGATCAGCACGACCGAGGAGATCACCAGCACCGTGCTGTACAGCCCCACCGGATAACCGGCGTCGACGATGTTCAACGGCAGCACCGCGACCCAGCCGGCGTAGATCATCATGCCGAACAGGCCCGCCACCAGATAGCACAGGAACCGGGTGTCCCGGATCATCGTCCCGTACACCGCGCGAGCGCTCAGCGTGGGAGGAGCGTCGGCCGTGGGCTCGTGCGGGGTCTTGCTTCCCCTCGGCAGCAACAGGAAGGCCAGCAGCGCCCACAGCGCCGCCGTCGTGCCGTCCAGCCAGAACAGCAGGTCCCAGTTCACCTGGATGACCACGGCGGCGATCAGCGGTGCCACGGCCGCGCCGATGTTCAGCGCGATGCGCATCATCGAAAAGCCCATGACCTTGTGCTCTTCCGGCATGTACTCCGCGAGCAGCACCGCGGCCGCCGGCCGGTACGCCTGGATCGCCAGCCCGGACAGCGCGACCGCCGTGACCAGTGCCCAGGGCGTGCCCCGCACCAACGGGATCGACGCGACGAGCGGCGCCGCGCACGTCATCACCGTCACGATCGTCGCGCGGCCGCCGAACCGGTGGGTCAGCTCGCCGCCGAGCATGGCGCCGAAGATCGCGCCCACGCTGTACGCGGCGAGGCAGACCCCGGCGAAACCGACCGAGGTGCCCCGGAACGTCAGGTACAGGATCAGGAACGTCTGGACGAACGCGCCCAGCTGGTTGACCAGCACGCCGCCGAGCAGATACCTGACGGGGGCGGGGGTCGACCGCAGTACCGCGAAGACGCCGGTCCTCGTGGCGCCGGTCATGCGGATCCGCCAGGCTTCGCCCGGCCGCCGATCACCGATACGCCGACTTCTCGCTCAGTCACACATCCTCCAGATTCGGATACCCGCGGTGGTTCACGAGACATACCGGCGCGGGTCCAGTCCGTGGGGAGGTGGTGCCGACGTGGCCGACCGGTGACCGAAGGCTAATTTCGGATCTTTCCCGGCAGGTAGGGGAACTGTTCCCGACGGTTCGGGAATCTGGCGGGGACGTGAGGGGTAGGCCGGCGCACCTTCCCTCAGTACATGAAGGCCCCCTTCCTTGCGCCTAGGTACAGGAAGGGGGCCTTCATGTACTTCACGCCGCAGGCAGGTCTCGCCGCCGGAGTCGCCGGGTGCCGCGCAGAAGTCGGTGCGGGTCATCCGGTGGACCGAGCACTGGGGGTAGCCGACCGTCTCGTTGTGCCCCGGCACGGTGCCGTGGTGGCAGTGCGTCGTCGAACCGGACCGGCGCACCGAGGTGCCGACCGGCGCGACCCACGAGCCGCGGCCGAGCGCGTCGCTCACGGTGCCAGAGAGATGTCCGCCCTTCTGTCCGGAATTCACAAGAGCGAACGTGGGCGGATCCAGCCAAATCGTCCACTTTGGACGGTCGGTCACCCGCGCTCTGTGAGCGTTCTCTTGGCGGTTCCAGTACCTTGCCGGTTATGACCGCGTCGCCGGAGGATGTGCCGGAACAGGTGCTGCGCACCTCGATCGTCGAGCGGCTGTTCGCTCGCGAAGCCGATCCGCGCCCGCTGTTCACGCATCAGGATCACGGCGCCGGTCTGGACCACACGGTCACCTGGACCGAGTTCGTCTCCCGGGTGCGAGTGGTCGCCGGAGCACTGCGCCGGGTCACACGGCCGGGTGATCGTGCCGCCGTGCTCACCGGCCAGGACCTGAACTACCCCTTGGCTTTCTTCGGGGCACTCGCCACCGGACTGGTGGCCGTACCGCTGATGGCTCCGGGCACCCCCGCCCAGCGAGGCAGGCTCACCGGTGTGCTGGCGGACTGCGACGCCCGGGTCTGGCTGACCTCCGCTTCCGCCGCCGCGAAAGTACGCGAGGCAGGCACACCCGAGCACCTGATCGTGGTCGACGAACTCTCCGGACCGGGGGCCGAGCCGCTTCCCGTCACCCCCGAAAGCCCCGCTTACCTGCAGTACACCTCCGGGTCGACACGGGAGCCCGCCGGCGCGGTGATCCCGCATCGGGCGGTCGCGGCGGCCTGCTGGCAGGCGAGCCGCGCCTACGCCGTCAACGAGCACACGACCTGCGCCGGCTGGATCCCGTTCTTCCACGACATGGGCCTGATCCAGCTGCTGTGCCTGCCGGTCCACGCCGGAGCGCGCTCGGTCTTCATGTCGCCTGCCGAGTTCGTGCACCGGCCCCTGCGATGGCTCCGTCAGCTCGCCGATCACCCGGCCGTGTTCACCGCCGCGCCGAACTTCGCGTTCGACCTGGCCGCTGAAGCCGCTGAAGCCGCCGAAGAGGCAGGGGACGACCTGGACCTCTCCGATGTCCGGGTCGCGCTCAACGGCGCCGAGCCGGTCCGGCCGCGTACGGTCGCGCGTTTCCTGGAGGTCTTCGGCCCGCGTGGATTCCGGCCGGAAGTCCACCGTCCGTCCTATGGCCTGGCCGAGGCCACCGTGTACGTCGCGAGCGCGGGCGCGGAAGGCCCACGGAGCGCGGTGTTCGACAGGGAGGCTCTCGCGCAAGGCAGGGCGATCGAGGTGCCCGACGGGCAGGAACTCGTCTCGGTCGGCCGTCCGCTCGGGCAGCGGGTCCGGATCGTCCGCGACGGCGTGGCACTACCCGACGGCCTGGCCGGGGAGGTCTGGATCCACGGGCCGAACGTCGCCGCGGGATATTGGGGCCGCGGTGACGCGGCGGCGTTCGCGGGCGAACTCGACGGCGTCGGCGGCTGGCTGCGCACCGGCGACCTCGGCGTGTTCCACCGCGGTGACCTCTACATCACCGGCAGGCTCAAAGACCTCATCGTCGTCGACGGCCGCAATTTCCATCCGCAGGACATCGAAGCGGTGGCGGGGGAAGCGCATCCGGCGATCCGCCGTGACCGCGTGGCCGCCTTCGGAATCTCCGACGAAAGGGGCGAAGGGGCGATGTTGGTAGCCGAATGGGCAAAGAACGCCGAAGCCGATGTCAAAGAAGTCACCAGAGTGGTATTACGCGCGGTGTCACGGGAACATGATCTGACGTTGCGATCGGTACGTCTGGTTCCCTCCGGTGACCTTCCGCGCACTTCCAGTGGCAAGGTCGCGCGTGCGGCGGCGAGGGCGCGTTATAGTCGGCGCCGTGGGTGATCACCGGGCGGAGGTCGTGAAGGTCGTCAGCGAGACTTTTCGGCTCGATCCCGCCGAAATCGAGGCCGACGCACCACTCGAAGAGCTGGGCATCGACTCCAAGGGACGGATAAAACTCCTGTCCGCGCTGGAGATCTACCACGACGTGAGCATTGATCTGGACCAGCTGGACCGGTTCACCGACATCGGGTCGGTGGCCGAAGTCCTCGCAGAGGCACTCGGCGGTAAGGCCGGCGGATCCGACGAAAGGCGCTGAACAGAATGAGCGGGGGCTTCACCGCGGCGACCGATGCGCTTTCAACGGCGTCGAAGAACGTCGGAAAGCTGACCGAGCAGCTGCTCGAGGACAATCCGGATCTGTCGAGCACACCGGTGAACGCGGCCGGCTTCGGCCAGGCCCACGGCGACCACGCGAAGAAGTACACCGACGGGGTGGCGGCGTTGTGGGCGTCGGTCCAGGGGTACAGCACCACGCTCGGCTCGTTCGGCACGAACCTCGGCACCGCGGGCACCGCGTACGGCACCAATGAGGACGAGCAGAAGAACAAGATCACCAAGACGGGGATGCGCTAGTGGCCACCGAAACCACCTGGACCGACGTCAAGGCCGTCCTCGACGACCCGGCGGTCCCCGCCGAGAAGAAGACCCAGCTCATCGGCTCGTGGATGCGGACGCATCCGGCGCCCCCGCCGTGGGCGGACCAGGAGCCGGAGGAGATCAAACAGAAGCGCAAGGAGGCCGAGAAATACGCGGCGTCCTACAACGCGCTTCCGTTCCTGCCCTACGACGACGACCTCGACAAAGTCTACAACGGCGCGAAGGGCGCGGGCGATCAGGCCAGTTTCAACCGGAAGGCGGAGACGAAGGCCGTCGACGAGGGCAACAAGAAACTCGACGCCACCAAGGAACCCACCGCCGAGGGCGCGGGGACCAAGACGTCGGACGAGATCTTCGACGCCGCCGCGCCCGCGCTCAAGGTCTTCGAAACCTTCGGCACCCTGCTGGGGAAGCTCCCGGAAGACTGCCGGGGCAACACCCGCGCGCTCGATTTCGAGAAGGACATCAAGAAGCCGTTCGACGAGCAGCGCGGTATCAGCTTCAAGAACTTCGTCGACGACGCCGCCCACTTCAAAACCGGTTCGAAGACCGTCCAGAAGACCATCGATGACACCGGTTCCCAGCTGAACACCCTTTACCGGACGTGGACCGGCGAGGCCGCGGACGCCTCGTCGGAGAACTACAACGAGAAGATCCTCCCCAAGGCCAAGAAACTTTCGCAGACGCTGAACGACGCGAGCGAAGCGACACTGCACACCAGCGCGACGGTGTTCAAACTGTGCAAGGGCAAGGCCGACACGGTGATCGATCTCTACAAGGAGATCGTCGGCAAAGCGGACTTCCCGATGGCGCAGAAGGTCGTCGCCATCGCCGCCGGTGAGAAGAGCGGTGCGGAGGATCTCGGCGAGATCGCGGGCTGGATGGACGTCAACTTCGGCTCCAATCTGGTCCAGCAGCTGAACAACGACGGCTGCTGCGACGACGACGAGTTCAAGAAGGCGGGCCAGAACCTCGCCAAGCAGTGGATCCAGCGGCAGTTCATCCCCGAGATGTGGACCGTCATCTACGAGGGCTTCGCCAAGTCCTGCAAGGAAACCAAGGATTTCGTCAACCAGGCCTACGACGAACTCGACAAGGTGATGGGCAAGGTCAAGAACGAGTTCGAAGGCGCGGGGGACAAGGGCGGCGCGGGCGGTTCCGGTGGCACGGGTGGCGGTCCCGGTGGCAATGGCCCGGACTTCACCGGTGGGCCGGGTGGTCCGGGAGGAGGTCCTGGCGACGGTACCGGTGGTGGCCCGGGTACCGGTGGTGGGCCCGGCACGGGTGGTGGGCCCGGCGGCGGGCCGGGTAACGGCCCGGACTTCACCGGGGGTGGTCCTGGCAGTGGGCCGGGTACCGGTGGTGGGCCCGGCACGGGTGGTGGACCCGGCGGCGGGCCGGGTAACGGCCCGGACTTCACCGGGGGTGGTCCTGGCAGTGGGCCGGGTACCGGGGGCGGGCCTGGTACCGGTGGCGGGCCCGGCGGTGGACCGGGTGGCAGCCCTGGTGGCCCTGGTGGTGGTCCGGAAGGCGGCTCGGGCAGCGGTCCGGGTGGCGGCTCGGGGCCGGGCGGTTCCGGGCCGGGTGGTCAGGCCAAGCCGCCGCCGGTCCCCGAGGTGAACATTCCGGAGGGCGGCGCGGGCGGAACCGGCGGAGGCCCCGGAGGCGGCCCCGGCGGTGGTCCGGAGGCGAACAAGGACCAGACGTCGCCCTCGGGCTCGACTCCGTCGGCGTCGAACGGCGACGAGCAGAAGGCCGCGGCCGAAGAGGCGAAGAAGCAGGCCGCCGCGGCGGCCGAAAACGCGAAGAAGCAGGCTTCCGAAGCGCTGGGCAAGCTGGGTGACGGCCCTGCCGGTGCCGACCTCGGCGGCTCCGGCGGCTCCGGTCCTGGTGGCGGTACCGGTGGTGGCCCCGGTGGCGGTGGGGGCAACACGGACGCCGCGGCCGAGGCCAAGGCCGCTGCCGAGAGGGCCACTGAAGAAGCGAAGAAGCAGGCGTCCGACGCCCTGAACAAGATGGGCGACGCCCCCGGCGGCCTGGGTGACACCGATTCCCCGGACGCCAAGGACACCAAGGACACCAAGGACGCTGATGCCAAATCGGCTGACGAGAAGGCCGCCGACGAGGCGAAGAAGAAGGCCTCCGACGCCTTGGACAAGCTCGACGACGAACTGTCCGGTGGAGACGGCGACAAGCTGACCGACGGCAAGCCCGGCGAGGACGGCGACAAGGCCGAGGACGGCGAACGCGAAACTCTCAAGGTCAAGCAGGGCGATACGACCTTCGAGATGACCGAGCCGGACGAAGACGGCGAGATGGAGATCAAGGTCGGCGACGGTTCCGGGCCCGCCAAGGACTTCAAGCTCGACTGGACCGGCGGCGGCGACGAGTCCAAGCTGGGCTCCACTCCCGGCTCGGACAAGGACGACGTCCACCGTCCGGGCCCGGACGGCAAGATCCACCTCCAGGACGGCGAGGTGAAGATCACCGCCGAACGTCCCGACGGACCGTCCGGGCCGACGGTCGTCACGGTCGACGACGGCACCGGCGAGCCCACCACGTACACGCTCGGCGAGGAGAAATCCCTCGCGGACAAGGCCGCGCAACCGCTCACTCCCGCCAGCGGCACGGTGCAGCCCGAGCCCCGTACGGCGTCGTTCACCCCGCACCACGGTGGCGGCGGAACGATTCCCGACGGCATCGCCGCCGGTGACGTCGGTGAAGTCAGCGGCGGCGGTGCCGGCGGCGGCGGTGCCGGCGGTGGTTTCGGTGGCGGCGCCTCGTCGCCTGGGACGCCTTCCCTGCCTTTCGAAACCGCGAGCCCCGCGACAGGCCAGTCGTTGTCCGAGGGCCTGCACACCGGCGGTGGCGCGACCCCTCAGCCGCAGCCCGTGGCCTCGGGTGTGCCGTCGGCTCCGATGGGCGGACCGGCGGGCCAGTCGTTCGGTGGCGGCGCGATGCCGCCGATGGGTGGCATGGGCGCGGGCGGAGCCGGTGGGCAAGGTGGCGGGGACCAGGAACGGAGCAACCGCGCGTACCGGATCGAGGGCGAGGTCTTCGACCAGATCAACGAACCCACCGGCCGGATCACCGGCTCGCTGCTGGACGACGAGGATCAGTCGGTCACCCGTAAGCGGTGAACCGGGGCAGGGGAGAACAGATGAGCGCCGATGACACCGCCGGTATGAAGGCGACCCTGGACGGTCTCGTTCGCGAGCAGTCGGAGCGCCGGGCACTGCGGGATCAGCGCGCCGGCGAGATCAAGGCCAGCGCGCAGGAGTTCATGACCAAACAGGTCCAAACCGCCCAGCGCTATGTCGAGCACCGCCGGGAACTGGGGCAGCGCAAGACGAAGTCCGGCTGGAGCACCGACCGGTCGCACGCGCAGCCGGGGGCCGGGTCGGCGTTCGAAGAGGATCCGGTGGACATGGCGGCTCCGTTCGCTTCGGAGCAGCCACCCGCCCGCGCGGGACGCGACACCCCCCGGCGCGCTCCCCGCGCCCGCCCGGCACCGGCGGACGACGAGGACGATGCCTTCCTCAACAACCGTTGGCGCGACTGACCCCGCCGTCTCGCTGTGCCCGTGGCGCCAGGTCAGGCGAGGGCACGCGTGTCGTCCGTTCGGGCACGCGAACCCGCCACCTGCGCACCGGCTGTGGATACTCGGGCACGGGCCGGCCTCACGACCTCCGCGCCACACCTCAGGCGTGTGCGGCGTCCGCCTGGATGGCCGGCCAGATCCCTTCAGCGCCGAAGTCCTCCAGCGGTGCGGTGCCAGGCGATCCCGCGATAAGTGGAGGTGTCCGCGGCGAAGCCGTAGCCGATGATCACGGTGCCGTTCGCGTTGATGTGCTGGGCCACGATCGCCGTGATGCCGCGAGGCGACGGGAGCGGGAACGGCGTCGCGTCGGCGTCCCAGGCGACCGGACGCACCGCTCCCTCGCACCCGGATTCACCGACGACCGTCCCGGCGTCGTCGATGTCGAAACACGCGCTGGTGAGGTCCGAGGGCAGGGGCCGGAGCACGGTGGGCAGTCCGTCGGGAGCCCAGCGCGCGCAGGTGCCGTGCCGGTCCGGGGTGACGCCCCAGCCGATCGCGACACCGTGTCCGGTGATCCGGACGACCTGGCTCGCGCGGAACCCCGGTTCCCCGGCCAACAAGACGGTGCCGCCGTCGCGGTTCCACACCACCCCGTCGCCGAGGATGGCGCCGGAATCGGTGATACCGCAGGCCGTCGCCCGGCGGGGTGGAGGCAGTTTGCCGATCTTCCCCGAGGGCGTCCAGCGCACCGCCGTCCGGACACCCGTGCCGGTCTTGGCCGATCCGACGACCTCGTCCAGCCCGTTCAGGTCGTGGCCCTGGGTGTCGCCTCCACCCGGCAAGGTGCCGAGCTCGACCGCTTCGCCGCCGGGTTCCCACCGCAGTGCCCGCCAGCGATGGCCCGGCCACATCGCGTTGCCCAGTATCGACCCGCGTTCGTTCACCCGGCACGCCGTACCGGAGACCATTCCGGCGGCGAGTTCGAGTGCGTGCACCCGGCCGTCGGGCCGCCAGCACACCGGCCGGAGGTGCTCGCCGAGGGACAGCGAGCCCGCGATGACGCCCGCGGCGTTGACACCGACCGCCCGGCCACCGGAACAGCCGTCGAGGATCGGCAAAAGGGCCGGGTTTCCGTCGCGATCCCAGCGCACCGGCCGCGACCCCGACTCGCCCACGATCGTCCCGGTGTCGTTCACGCAGTACGCGCCGGTGCCCTCGCCGTCGGAGAGCGGCCGCAGGCCGACAGCCGTGAAGCCGCTTCCCTCGCTCATCGGATCGGGCACGAGTGGGCAGCCTAGTGCGAGCGCGCCCGTAATGGGGAAAAGTGCACTGACCGGGTGACACTGTCGCCCGGTCCTCCACAAAGGACCGGCCTACGGCGTCAGCACGATCCTGCCGAACACCTCACCGTCGTCCATCTTCCGGTGCGCCAGCACGGCTTCCTCCAGCGGAAGCACCTCGTGCACCACCGGGCGCAGTTCGCCGCGCACCGCCGCGGCGAACTGCGCCGCCTCGACCACCCGCTGATCCGCCTCCGGAATCGAATTCGCGCTGAAGGCCGTGAAGGAGAGCGACTTCCGGAACGTCGCCATCAGCTTCGTGCCGAAGTCCGCCGGTGGCATGCCCGCCACCACACCGACGAGCACCAGCCGGCCGTTCGGATTCAGCCGGTCGAAGAAGGAGGGCATGTCCACACCGGACACGATGTCGATGATCACGTCGTAACCCGCCGGGCCGTCCCCGTCACCGGAACGGTCGAGCACGTGGGTCGCGCCCAGTTCGCGCAGGCGGTCGCCGCGTGCGGCCGAGGACGTCGTGACCGCGACCGCGCTCGCACCACCGGCCGCCGCGAGTTGCACCGTCATGATCCCGATGCCGCCCGCCGCCCCGCGCACCAGCACCGACTCGCCGGCGGCGAAGTGGGCGTGGGCGAGCGCGAAATGGGCGACCATGCCGGAGGTCCCGAGCGTCACCGCGTCCGTGGCGGACAGGTCGTCGGGAAGGGGCAAGATCTTCTCCACCGAAAGGGCGGTTCGCTCGACGTAGCCGCCGCTCTCGCCGGTGACCGCCCAGACACGCCGCCCGGCCCAGGCCGGATCGACCCCGGCGCCGACCGCGCTGACGGTGCCCGCCACCTCGTTGCCGGGAACATGTCCTTCCTCGATGCCGAAACCGGCGAGGGCCCCGCTCCGGATCACGGTGTCGACGCCGCCGACGCCGATCGCTTCCACGTTGATCAGCACCTCGCCCGCGGCGGGAACGGGGGAGGGTAGGTCGATCACGGCAAGGCCCTCGGGGGCGCCGAACTTCCGGATCTCCACTGCTCGCATCTTCGTCTCCTGGTCGTTGATCACCGGTGGCCGACGCTAACGGACGCCCCCGTCCGTTTCGGCTAAAGTGAGAGTGGTGACCGATCGTTTGTCTCGGATCCCGCGCTCGGATGCCTTGGACAACCGTGGACGCATCCTCGAAGCGGCTCGCGAGTTGTTCGCCGCCGAAGGGTTGACCGTGCCGATGCGGGAGGTCGCGCGCCGCGCCGAAGTCGGTCCCGCCACCTTGTACCGCCACTTCCCGACCAAGGAAATCCTGGCGACGGAGGCCTTCACCGACCAGATGAGGACGTGTCACGTCGTCGTCGAGGAGGGGCTCGCCGATCCGGATCCGTGGCGCGGCTTGTGTTCCGTGCTCGAGAAGCTTTGCGAGCTGCACTCGCGCGACAGGGGCTTCACCGCGGCTTTCGTGTCGGCTTTTCCCAAGGCGGTGGATTTCACCGCCGACCGCGACTACACACTCAGGGCGATCGCCGAACTCGCGGGCCGGGCCAAGGACACCGGGGAACTCCGCGCCGACTTCGTGTTCGACGACCTGATCCTCATGCTCATGGCCAACAACGGGATCCAGGCCGCTTCGCCCGCCGCGCAGGTCGCGGCGTCCCGGCGGTTCGCCGCGCTGGTGATCCAGTCCTTCCGCGCCGCACCGGAGCAGCCGCCGCTGCCACCGGTGGCGCGGCTGGCCCTCGTGGTGCCGGGAAAGACCCGTTGATACGCGAATCCGCTCGTGTGGCCGTAGCCCGGCGGTGACCTGTTCGGCTCGTCGGGGCGCGCCGAAAAGCCGGAGGGCAGTCCCCTGAACGCGGTGATCGACCACGCCCTGTGCGGCCGCGGCTGATCCGGCCGGTCCACGGTCGGCTGTTCCCACGCCGCATCACGGACGCTGAGCGCACCGTCGGGCCGAGCGGCACCAACGGCACACCTGCCCGCTTCAGCAAGGTCACGAATTCCTCGTCCGGCGGCGCGCACACTCGCGCCTCCGGACGAGTCCCCGCAACGCCATCGCGATTCCCACCACGGGTTCGACATCCCCGCGTGATCCCCACGTCGTCAGCAAAACACGCACTTCGCGACTCCCATATCTGCGTTTTCCGGCCTCGGCGCGCAATACTGCGGGATGACCGTGGCCTTGCCGCAAACCGCCTGTCCGCTATAAATTGAAAGGGGCGAGGAGAACATGTCCACTCTGGACGGACTTCAGATCGAGCCGGTGCGCAACGCGAAAGCGACGGCGTGCGTGCGGTTGTGCAGGCCGTAGCGCGACATCACCCGATGGAGCACGTTCTTCACCGTGCTCTCCGAATAGGCGAGTTTGGTCGCGATCTCCTCCGTGCCATGGCCATCGGCCAGCAGGCGGAGCACTTCCCGTTCGCGGTCGGACAATCCGGACAACGCGAGACCGTGGGGGACCAGCAGGTCCTCCTGGATCCGATCGAGCTGGGAGAGCAGGGTGCCCTGCAGGCGCGGCGGCAGCGCACCGGCGCCCTGGCTGACCGCGAGGATCGTCCGCACCAGATGCTCACCGTCGAGATCGCGCCGCGGCAGCAAGGCGGCCATGCCGCATTCGATCGCCGTCATCAGGACCTGGACCGGGAAATCGTCGGTGACGATCACGCATCTCGGCGGCGACGGGAGTGACGACGCGGCACGAACCTGGCGAAGGAAGGTGAAGACCCCGTCGCCGATCGAATTCCCCACCGTCACGATCACTTCGGCAGGCCCGAGGTCGGTTTCGGCGAGCACGTCCAGCCGTTCGTCGGCGCCGAGGATGCTCGTCGCGCCCAGCCCGGCCAGTAGATCCGGCGCGTGCACGGCGACTTTGACGCGATCGGTTCTCCTGCTGAGCCTCTCCCGGTGAATCATGATCGAAGTCCCCCTCCGAAGCGCTCGGAAACCCTGAAGCGGCCGGGCGGACCGGCCGCCGCCCGTCGGGTGTGCGGGCGGTCGATCCGCAATGTGAGTGGTTCTTGCTTTACTTAGAAGTTATAACCTTGCAATGTCGCATGTCAACCGCCGCGGCCTCGGCTCCCACGGATGGCGGCAACGTCACCGGGCAAGACGCCCGGAAGGGGGGAAGGTTCAGTGCGAACTGGGACGAACGCCGGTCACCGGGTCGTGAGGTCGTCCAATTCGTCCGCGATCAGCAGGCCGGGATCGAATTCCATGCCGGTGAAATGGCCGGCGAGCTCGAGCGAGAGCACGCCGTGCAGGCGGGTCCAGAAGGCCAGCGCGCGATGCAGGGTCGCGGACGGGGCCGGATCGTCGCCCGCCCAGGCGCGGTGGCCGTCCAGATGCTTGTCGAAGGGGGTTTCCGGCTTGTCGACGGCGATCGCGCGGGACGCTTCGAGCAGCACGGCCATGACTTCGTCCGAAATGGCGGTGGTGTCGTCGGGCGCGTGGTAGCCGGGGACGGGGGTGCCGTAGATGAGGAAGTAGCGCTGCGGATCACTCCGGGCCCAGTCCCGGATGGTGACGGCGAGCCCGGTCAGGTCGGCACCGGCGTCGAACGCCGCCCGGATCGTGTCGGCCAGGCTTCGATAGGCGTCGCGGATGAGCGCGGTGACGAGGTCGTCGCGGCTCGCGAAGTACCGATACAGGGCAGGGCCGCTCATTCCCACCCGCTTGGCGATCGCGTTGAGCGACAGCGCGGGCACCCCGGCGGCGGCGATCTGCTCCCACGCGTGCTGTTTGATCTCCGCGCGCACCTGGTCGCGGTAGCGCTCCCGCGGGCTCTGCCCGTCCGCGTCCGTCATCGGCCCTCCCGCTCCGTCGGCCCGCAGCCTAGTCGGCGCTTCTCCGTGAGCGGTCACTCGGGCAACAGCGTCAGTTCGGCCAAAGCCTGTTCCCGCCGGGCGGTGAAGGACGGCGCGGGGGAGAGCTCGACGGCCAGGGTGAGACATTCCCTGGCCTCCTCGAAAGCACCCGCTTTCCGCCAGGCCCGCCCTTCGCGGAACGCGCAGATCGCCTCCATCGCGTCGAAACCGCCTTCCCACGAGAGCCACCGGCTGGTGCGGTAATAGCCCGCCGCCTCCCGCCATTCGGCGAGGTCGCCGAGCACGTCACCGATGGCGCGCAGGGACAGGGCCTTCAACATCCGGCGGAGGCCGGGGTAGGTGTCGGCCGCCAGCCGTTCGGCGTCGGCGAGCACGCCACGGTGGACGGCGAGTGCTTCGGCGTGCTCGCCCGCCGCGAGCAACGCGTACCCGTAGACGTTCCGTGCCGAGCTTTGCCCGTCCCAGAACGGTAATTCGTCCGCCAGCTCATAGCCGCGCTTCGCGAATTCGAACGCCTCGGCGTCCTCCCCGACGGATCGCAGCACCTGGCCGAGGTAGATCGACGCCCAGGTCTGTTCGGTGCGGTCGCCGATCCGGACGGCGATGTCCAGCGCGCGGCGGTGTGCCTCGACGGCCCCTTCGGCGTCGTCGAGGCAGACACTGCACGCCCAGCCGACGAAGTTGAGCAGTTTCGCCTCGTCTCCGGCGTTGCCGAGCTCCCTCGCCGCGGTCGCGCCGAGGGAGAAGATCTCCCACCACGGCCGCTGGGAGCTCCTCCCGTCGGAGTACCAGTGCAGCGCGATGGCGAGATCGCAGACCTCCCGGCGCCGGCCCTGCCGCGCCGCCACCCGATGCGCGGCGATCCAGTTCCCGGCCTCGATCTCCAGCCAGCGCGCGCTTTCTTCCCGCGAAGCGAACCGGCCGGTCTCCCGAGCTTCGGGGTAGAAAAGCCTGGCCGCCTCGGCCGCCTTGCCGAGCAGGTGGGTGAGCACGACGTCCCGCGCGGCCGGGTCCTCCTCCGTCTCGAACCGCTCCTCGGCGAACAGGCGGATCAGGTCGTGGAACTGGTGCCGTTCCGGATCCGCCGTGGCCTGCAGGAGGCTGGCGTCGACGAGCTCGTCGAGCTGATCGCGGACGTCGGCGGGGGCCGCACCGGACACGACGCCCGCGAGTTCGAGGCCGAAGTCGGCGCCCGGCACGGTCGCCAGCCGCCGGAACAGGCGCCGCGCCCCGGCCGAGACCGCGCGATAGGACAGGTCGAACGCCGAGCGCAGTTGCAGGTCGCCCGCCGCGAGCGCGCGCAGCCGGGTGCCTTCGTCACGCAACCGGTCGGCCAGGTGAGCCAGTGACCACTGCGGCCGGGTCGCGAGCCGGTTGCCCGCGATCCGGACGGCGAGCGGAAGGAATCCGCACAGTGCGACGAGTTCCCGCGCCGCCGCCGGCTCCGCGTCGACCCGGTCGGCGCCGATGATCCTGGCGAGCAGGCCGGTCGCGCCACCATCCGAAAGTGGTTCGAGCCCCAGCCACCGGGCGCCTTCGAGGCCGGCGAGCGTGCGGCGGCAGGTGATCAGGGTGAGGGAGCCCGGCTCGGCGACCAGCAGCGGCCGGATCTGGACCTCGTCGGCGGCGTTGTCGAGCAGCAGCAGGACTTTGCGGCCTTCGAGCAGCATCCGCAGCAACGCCGACCGGTCGTTCTCGGCGGCGGGTACCTGTCCCGGCGCGACGTCCAGCGCGCGCAGCAGCCGGTCGAGCGCGGCGCGGGCGCTCAGTGGTTCTTCGTCCATCCCGCGCAGATCCATCGCGAAGACCCCGTCCGGGAACTCCGCACGCCACAGATCCGCCGCGGTCACCGCGAGCGCGGTCTTCCCGACCCCGGCCTGTCCGACGATCGCGACCACGCCACCACCCTCGGCGGCCTTCGCGGACAACTGCTCCAGTTCCTTTTCGCGGCCGGACAGATCCGGCGGCGGCGTGGGGAGCGCGCAGGTCGCCGCGGCCTGGGCGGCCAGCGCCGGTTTCCGGCGGCGTCCCTGTTTGGCGACGGTCAGGAAGAACTCCCGGTCACCCCTGGTCAGGCCGAGCGCGTCGGCCAGCACCTCGGCGGAGCGCTGCTGGGCTGCTCGCGCGCGGCCGCGTTCCAGCTCGCGCAGGGCACGGACGCTGATGCCGGAGGCCGCGGCCAGCCGCCCCTGTGTCCAGCCCGCGGCCCGCCGGTGTTCGAGCAGCAGCTTGCCGAACACCGACCGCGTCTCGCTCGCCTCCACCGGTTCCACCGCGGTCCATTCAACCGGCAGGCTTCCGCCGTCGAAAAGCTGCCCCCCGCTTCCGCTTGTCCCGGCTTCGGCGTGGCCGGTTACCTGGAACCCATGTCGACGATCATGACGACGCCCGTCCGCCGGGTCGCCCGGACCGAAGGGCGCCGGGAGATCCTGGTCGCCGTGCACGCCGACGACCCGCTCGTGCGGGCGGGACTGCGCAGCGCGCTCGGTGACGGTCCCGGCATCACGGTGCGGGACGACCCGGCGGACGCGGACGTCCTCGTCGCGGTCGCGGGGGACGAGCCGCGCCGGATCCCCACCGGGTCCGCCCGGCTGGTGCTGGTGGCCGATCAGCCCAACCAGGCCGAACTGTGGGCCGCGGTGGAACGCGGGCTCGCCGTCGTCGTCGCGCGCGCCGAGGCGACGCCCGCGCGGTTGCTGCGCGCGGTCGCCGACGCCCACGCCGGCCGGGGTGATCTGCCCGCAGACCAGCTCGGCAGCCTGCTGCGGGGGATTTCGCGGCTGCACAAGGAAGTCTTGGAGCCGCGTGAGCTCACCCTCAGTGGCCTTTCGCCCCGCGAGACCGAAGTGCTCCGGCTGCTCGCGGACGGGTTCGACACCGGTGAGATCGCCCGGCGGGTGGCCTATTCCGACCGCACCGTCAAGAACATCCTGCACGGCCTGCTCAGCCGGTTCGGCTTGCGCAACCGCACCCACGTCGTGGCGTACGCGCTCCGAGAAGGCCTCATCTGACGACCGGTTTCAGATGACCCCTTCGCGGATCGCGTACGCCACCGCGTGCGATCGGTTCCGCAGGCGCAGCCGGTCGGTGACGGCGTAGATGACGTTCTTCACCGTCCGTTCCGAATAGGACAGTTCGGTGGCGATCTCCTGGGTGTCGAATCCGTCGGCCATCAGCCGGAGGACGTCGATCTCCCGCGACGAGAGAGCGGATCCGGCGGGGCCGCTCGGCGCGAGCATCTCCCGGTGGAGCCGCTCGGCGTGTTCGGTCAGCCTGCCGAGCAGCGCCGACGGCGGGCACACGGTGCCCGACGCGGCGACACGGACGCTGTCCGCCACCCGGGAATCGGTCATCGCCGACCTGGGCAGGATGGCGACCACCCGGCACGCCACCGCGGCCGCGAGCCCGCCCTCCTCGATCCGGTCGGTCACCAGCACGATCGGCTTGCCGAGTGCGACGGCGACCTCGCGCAACGCGGCGACCGCGTCGGCCGCGAGCCGGTCGAAGGCCGCGACGACGACCTCGGTTTCGTCCCGTGTCCGGCCGTCGACCACCGCCACCGACGCGCGGGTGCCGAGGAGGTCGGCCGTTCCGGCCTTCGTGATGGGGTCCAGGGCGCAGACGCTCACCCGAACTGCTCGCATGTGTTCCTCTTCCGTCGTGGACGGTCCGCAGTCCACTGTGGATCCTCGATTTGTCAAGGGCCACCGGTACAGAAAGCGTTGCCCGCACGAGCGAGCACACCTCTTGTACGGTGGAAATCGGGTGGCGGCCCGCCTCGGTGACCCCCACACCTGATGGTGGGTCGCTCCCTTTTCCGCGTGGCTCGCGGCCATTCTCGTCCGCCGAGACGGCCTCCGGCAACGCGATCGGCCGCGTCGTGCTTCCCGCGCCAGCCGAGAATGGCCGAAGGGGCACCGCGTGCCGTGATCATGGCCGCCGATCGGAAATCTTGCCGCTGACCGAAGCGAGCAAGGAGATGGCCCGATGACCGCCCTGTCCCTTTCGACGCGACTCGGCGACCACGCTGCGCCGCGACTGTGCGGTACATGAAGGCCCCCTTCCTTGCGCCTGGGTACAGGAAGGGGGCCTTCATGTACCCCTCGCCGGCGACGCGGGACTATTTGCCGGACGGGGTGCTGCCTTCGGCCCGGACCTGCCGCTGACTCCCGCAGGCGAGATCGTGCCGCGGCCGCGCGCCGGTGACCAGGAAAGCGGTCGCGAGGTCGTTGGCGCACTCGTTGTCCTTGAACAGGTACGCCAGATGTCCGCCCTGGTCGACGGTGACCATCCTGGCACGGTCGCCGAAGGCCGCACGCAGTTTCCGTGCTCCCGCCAGCGGCGTCGCCGGGTCGCGGAGGTTCTGCACGATCAGCACGTTCGACGGACCGCGGCCGGTGATCTTCACCGGCGGTTCGATCGGCTCGGACGGCCAGAACGCGCACGGCGTGACGTCGGCGGCCGCCGCGCCGAACATCGGGTGGCGGAACCGGTCGATCGCGACGTTGCGCCGGTAGGTCCCGACGTCCTCCGGCCAGTCGGAGTCGTTGCAGATCACGTGCAGCTGGCTCGCGATGTAGTTGTCCGGCGGGTATCCCGCACCGGCGGACATGGACGTGGACGCGGGTGGCGGCACGGGTTTCCCGGTGTCGAGCGCGCGCCAGGTCTCGGCCAGACGCGGCAGGCTCTTGTCGTAGTAGAGCTCGGCGAACGTGACGTGGCGGAACACCTGGCCGTTGTAGCCGTCCGGGCTCGGTGTCCTGTCCAGCCGTGCGGCGAGCTCGAAATACTTCGCCGTCACCTGTGCCGGCGTCCGGCCCAGGCCGTATTCGGGCTTCGAGGCGGCGAACTTCGCGAAGTCGGGGAACCGGTCTTCGACACCGCGCCCGAGCAGTCGCGAAAAGGAGGCGTCCCAGCCGCCGGGGCCGGTCGCGCTGTCGATCAGGAACCGATCGCTGCGCTCCGGGAACAACGAGGTGTACACCGATCCGAGGTAGGTGCCGTACGAGATGCCGAAATAGCTCACCTTCCGCTCACCGAGCGCCTCGCGGACCCGGTCCAGGTCACGGGCGGTGTTGGCGGTGGTCATGTACGGCAGCAGTGGCGCGGTGGCCGAGGAACCGCACTTCGCGGCGACGGCGGCGACCCGCTGTGCCTCGGTCGTGACGTCGGCGGAGTCGCGGGCGTACCTCGGGATGTTGGTCGGATGCTCCGCGGGCGACAGTCCGCAGGTCACCGGCGTGCTGTTGTGGACGCCTCGCGGGTCCATCCCGATCACGTCGTAGCTGTCGAGCACTTCCTGCGGGATGGCGAGCTTCTTGAGAGTGGCCGGATAGGCCAGGCCTTCACCGCCGGGGCCGCCGGTGTTGGTCAGCAGCACACCGCGGCGCTTCTCCGGCTTGGTGCTCGCCAGGCGCGAGATCGCGATTTCGATGGTCCTCCCGCCAGGGTCGCGGTAGTCCAGCGGCACCTCGATGGTGCCGCAGTCCAGCCCGAGCCCCGCCGCCTCTCGCGGGCACGGTCCCCATTTCGGCGGGGGAGCCGCGGACGCGGTAGCGGGGGTCGCCGCGGTCACCAAGGCGGCCGCGAGAACGGGGATGAGGGCCTTGCGCATGAGTGTTCCTCCACTTCGGACGGTCATCGGCGCGGTTCCCAGCGGAAGAGCCGGGAAGCCAGGACGACGGCGACGACGACCCAGGCCAGCGTCGGGGCGAGCAGGAGCAGCGAATCGGTGACCGCGACGCCGCCGTTCCAGGCGTCGACGGCGAGTTCGGTGGCCGAGCCGCCCGGTAGCAGCCGCTTGAGCAGGGGCAGCTCGTCGGTGCCGGAGATGCCCACCCAGGTCGCCACGGCGAGGACGCCGAGACTGACCGGCAGGGTGGTGACCTGGGCGTGCTCGGGAGAGTTGGTCAGGCCCGCGGTGGCGAGGCCGAGCCCGATCATCATGGCGACGGTGGCGAGCACCGCCACCGCCAGCAGGGCGATGTTCGCGGGTTTTCCGGCGACCACGCCCAGCACGGTCATGATCACGGCCACCTGCACGAGCGCGATGACGGTGACCGGCAGGACCAGCCCGGCCAGGATCGAGCCGTCACCGGCCGCGGTGGAGCGCAACCGCTTGAGGAACAGGTTCTGCCGTCGCGAGGCCAGCGTGGTCACCGAGCTGGCGTAGAGGCCGAACGCGCAGACGGTGAACATCACGATCGCCGCGATGTACCCGAGACTGCCGATCTCGGCGAAGGTTTCGTGCTGGTGGATGAAGAACGCGGAGACGGCGAGGGGCATCACGAAGCTGGTGATCAGGACGGAGCGATTCCGGAAGATCTGGATCAGCTCGCCAAGGGCTATCGAAAGCATGTTGGTCCTTTGTGGAGAGTCGGCTAGTCGTTGTCGATGGCGCGGAACACGTCGTCGAGCCGGGTGGGGCCCGCTTCGAGGTCCTGCAGGTCGATCGCGTGGTCCTGCGCCCACCGCAAAAGCACGTGCAGGTCCTTTTGCAGACCGTGGGTCTCGATGACGAACTTCCCGTCGGCCGTACGCCTGCCTCGCAGCGGCAGCGGTGGCGCCGAGGGTGGCAGTGAGAACCGGATCACGGCGGGCAGCGTCCGCGTCAGTTCGGAGACCGTGCCCTCCTCGCGGAAGGTCCCGCGGTGCATCAGCCCGACGCGGTCGGCGCGCTGCTGCGCCTCCTCCAGGTAATGCGTGGTGAGCACGATCGTCGAACCGTCCTCGCGCAATTTGTCGACGGCGTCCCACAGCGCGTCCCGCGACTGGATGTCCAGACCGGTCGTCGGCTCGTCCAGGAACACCAGCCGCGGCGAGCCGTACACCGCGGTCGCGAAATCGAGCCGCCGCTTCTCGCCACCGGAAAGCTGTGCCACCTTCGTGTCGGCCTTGCGGGTGAGGTCCACGACGCCGAGTACCCGTTCGAGCCGGTCCGTGCGCCGGGTCAGCGTGCCGATCAGGCGGACCGATTCCTTGACCGTCAGGTCCGGGGAGAATCCGCTCTCCTGCAACATGATCCCCATCTCGGGACGCACCGCGGCGCGGTCACGCGGGCTCTTGCCCAGCACCCGGACCGTGCCGGAGGTCGGTGTCCGGTGCCCTTCCAGGGTTTCCAGCGTCGAGGTCTTCCCAGCCCCGTTCGTGCCCAGCAGGGCATAGAACTCGCCTCGCCGGACCTGGAAGGACAGATCCCTCACGGCGTGGAAGTCGCCGTACTTCAGGTTCAGCCGCTCAACGTCGATCACTGGTGTCGAAGTCATACCCCGGATTTCACCCGCCGGGGCCCCGCCAGGGCAGTGCCGTCACGTCACCACCGACCCATGACGTGGTGTCACTGGTGCCCACCGTCGAGCAGGGCCGATACTGGTCCCATGTCTGCCGTGGACACCGAACCGGCGCAGGGAAAGCTGCGCAGGCTCAACCTCACCATGTTCTTCCCGCTGCTCTTCGTCAGCGGGGTGATCGTGGTGGCGTCGGACGCGCGGACCTGGTGGCAGGCGGTCGTCCTGGGCGCGGGCGTGCTGGCGGCCATGGTCGCGTTCGTGCGGTGGGCGGCGGGGGAGGTCCTGCGGGTCGCGATCCCGTGCCTGGTGGTCACGGCGGCCGTGTGGCCGTTCTCGGTGCTGGTGGCGGGCGGCGGTTCGGCGTTCTTCGGCGTCTTCCTCGTGGGCTCGCTCGTCGTCCCCCAGCTTCCCCGCCACCGGGTCGCGGCGGCTGTCGCGCTCATCGCCTACATCGCGGGGGTGGGCGCCACGAGGCTCCTGGTCTCCCACGAGGACGTGACCGGCGAGCTGACCGGTTTCGTCCTCGTCCCGGCGGCGATCACCGCCGTGGTGCTCGGCCTCATGTTCCCCAACAAGCGGTTCTACGACGTCGTGCAGGAACTCGAGGAGTCGCGCGAACGAGAGGCGGAGTTGGCCGTGATCCGCGAACGTGTCCGGTTCGCCGGCGATCTGCACGACATCCAGGGCCATACGCTGCACGTGGTGAAGCTGAAGACCGCGCTCGCCAGGAGGCTGGTGGACATCGACGCCGAACGGGCCAAACAGGAGCTGGGGGAGATCCACGCGCTCGTGGCCGACACGATCACCCAGACGAAGGAACTCGCCTATGCCCAGCGCCGGCTCAACCTGTCCGCCGAACTGGAGAACGCGAGGAACCTGTTCGAGGCCGCGGGGATCCGCGTGCGCGTCGACCGGGAGGCGGACGTCGACCCGGAGGCGGGAAGGCTGCTCGGCCAGGTGCTGCGGGAGACCACGACCAACATCCTCCGCCACGCCCAGGCGACCCGCGTGCGGATCACCCTGTCGGAATGGAGCATCGCTATCGTCAACGACGGCGCCCAGCGGGGGCCGCTGCCCGAACTCCGGGGGCTGGCCGCGCTCCGGCAACGCGTCGCCGCGGACGGCGGCGAACTGACGGTGGAACAGGAAGACGGGCAGTTCGTGACGGCCGCGTCCTTCCCGGCCGGGGAGGAAGCATGACCACGGTGGTGCTCGCCGACGACGAAGCCCTGCTCCGCAAGGCGATGGCCGCGTTGCTCCCGCTCGAAGGCGAGATCACCGTCCTGGCCGAAGCGGAGAACGGCGAGGAGGCCGTCGAGGCCACTCTGCGGCACGAGCCCGACGTCCTCGTCATCGACCTCGAAATGCCCGGCGTGGACGGCCTCGGCGCGGTCGCGGAGATCCGCCGCACCCGGCCGAACCAGGTCATCCTCATGCTGACCCGGCACGCGAAACCCGGCGTGCTCCGCAAAGCGCTCAAACTCGGGGTGCAGGGCTTCGTCGGCAAGGCGGCCGAACCGTCGCACATCACCTTCGTCATCGCCGCCCTCCACGAGGGCAAACGCTGGATCGACCCGGACGTCTCCGCGCTGGCCGTGGTCGACGACTGCCCACTGACCGAGCGGGAACTCGAAGTCCTGCGGGTGACCGGCGAAGGCTATTCCGTCGCCGAGATCGCCGCCCGTCTCTACCTCGCGCAGGGCACGGTGCGGAACTACCTTTCGAACGCCATGCAGAAGACCCAGACGCAGACCCGGCACGAAGCGGCCAGGTACGCCCGCGAGCACGATTGGCTGTAGTCAGCGTGGCCGGACGTGGGCGCGTTCGCCCTGCGGTCCGAACAGGACGAGCGTTTCGACGGCGTGACCGTCGGCCGAGCCGAGCCAATGCGGCAGCGCGGTGTCGAACTCGGCGGCCTCCCCGGGCGGCAGCACCAGGTCGCGGTCGCCGACCACCAGCCGCAGTCGTCCATTGAGGACATACACCCATTCGTAGCCGCCGTGGGTCTTCGGGCTGGGTTCCGCCGGTCCGTCACGGCCGGGGATGAGCATCTTGAACGCCTGCACCCCGCCGGCGCGCCGGGTGAGCGGCAGGAACGTCATGCCGTGCCGATGAATCGGCCGCACATGGATCCGCGGGTCGCCGGTACGGGGAGCGCCGACGAGGTCGTCGAGCGGCACGCCGTGCACGCGGGCCAGCGGGAGCAGCAGCTCCAGGGTGGGCCGCCGTCCGCCGCTTTCCAGGCGCGACAAGGTGCTCTCCGAGATCCCGGTCGCCGCCGACAACGCGGCCAGGGTCAGGCCACGGTGTTTGCGCAGGGCGCGCAACCGGGGGCCCACCGAGTCCAGTACCTCGTCCGTCTCGTCCGCCATGCCGTCGATCTTGCCAGGTCGGCAAGTTTTCGTGCCAATCCGGCTGCTCCGAGGTGAAGGTGGGGGTCATGAACGCGACGGATTTCTGGGACGAACTCCACGAACGGCGTGGCGCCGGAACGCCGAAGGTGAACGCGAGGCTGGTCGAGATCGTCGGGAGAATGTCCCCGGGCACCGCGCTCGACCTGGGCTGCGGGAGCGGGGGCGACGCGTTGTGGCTGGCCGCCCGAGGCTGGCGGGTGACCGCGGTCGACCTCTCCGGAGCGGCCGTGCGCGCGCTCCGGGCACGCGGTGGACCGATCACGGCGCTCCGGGTCGATCTCGCCGAAGGCTTCCCCGACGGCACCTTCGACCTGGTGTCAGCACAGTACTTCCATACTCCGTTCGAGCTGGATCGAGCCCGCGTGCTGCGCACCGCCGCGGGTGCGGTGAACCCCGGCGGGCGGCTGGTCGTCGTCGATCACGGCTCCGCCGCGCCCTGGTCGTGGGACCAGGACGCCGAGTACCCCACTCCCGACGACGTGGCGGCCGAACTGGATCTCGACCCGGCGGAATGGTCGATCGACCGTGCGGAGGCGGCAGAACGCCTGGCCACCGGCCCGGCGGGCCGGACAGCGACCGTCATCGACCACGTCCTGATCCTGCGGAGGGCGGGGCGATGAGCCGTGCACGCGACGCCGGGCCGCCTTCGACGGGCCCTGGTGAGAAAGACGTGCTCACCGGGTTCCTCGACCACCTGCGTTCCGCCATCGCGGCGAAGGCCGAAGGAATACCGGAAGAGCAGGCCCGGGCACCCGGCGTGCCGTCGGGGACGAACCTGCTGGGCCTGGTCGGGCATTTGACCCAGGTGGAACGGTACTGGCTGCTCGGCCACCGGGTCACCGACTGGAAAGCGACGTTCCAGCCGGGCCCTGACGACACGACGGTGTCGATTCTCGCCGCCTACCGGGGAACCATCGCCGAGGCGAACGCCGAAATCGCGTCCTGGAACGGCCTCGACGCGGCGGGGCCCCGCCGGGGATCACGGCGCTGGACGCTGACTCATCTGATCGAGGAAACCGCACGGCACGCGGGGCACGCCGACATCCTGCGTGAACTGATCGACGGCGCCACCGGGCGCTGAAACGGAGACTTCCATGCTTCACCGAGCCGCCGCGTTCGTCGCGGCCCTCGTCCTGTCGACCGCCTGCGGTTCGCCCTCGGCCACCGCTCCGCCCTACGAGCGCATCACCCGCGGCGACGCGGCTTTCTCTCGGCAGTTCCGCCACGAGTTCGCCGACGTCGACGGGGTGAAGATGCACTACGTCACCGGCGGGAAGGGGGCTCCGCTCGTCCTGCTGCACGGCTGGCCACAGACCTGGTACGGCTGGCACCGCGTCATGCCCGCGCTGGCCGAGCACTTCACGGTGTACGCCCTCGACCTGCCCGGTCTCGGCGACAGCACCGGCTCACCACCCGGCTACGACAAAGCCACCTTGGCCCGCTACGTCCACGGCCTGGTCGCCGGACGGCTCGGCCTGCGGGACGCCCGGATCGCCGGCCACGACCTCGGCGCCGCGGTGGCGTTCCAGTACGCCGCGCAGTTCCCCGGTGACCTCACCAAACTCGCCTATCTCGACCTGCCGTTGCCGGGTCCCGCGCTCGACGCGACGGCTTACCGGAACCTGAGCTGGCACATCGCCTTCCACTCGCAGAAGACGGTGCCCGAGGCGGTCGTCGGCGACGACGTCCGCGAGTACCTGTCCCTGTTCTATCCCCAGGTCGCCTACTCGGGGACCGCGTTCGGCGGTCCTGGAGCACCGGCACCCTTCGACGACGCCGAGGTCGACGAGTACGCCCGCACCTACACCCGGCCGGAGGTCCTGCACGGCGGCTTCGAGCTCTACCGCACGCTCGGCCGGGACGCGACCGCGAACGCCGGCGCGAAACCCATCACCACGCCCACCCTGCTGATGACCGCCGAAGGTCTGCTCGAACCACAGAAGGCCACTCTGGCACCCCGTGTCGCGAACCTGGTCCGCGCGGTCGACGTGCCGCGGGCGGGACACTGGCTCGCCGAGGAGAATCCGGAGTTCGTGCGCGCCGAACTGGTCGAGTTCCTGAAGTAGGACATCTCGGTTGCCCGTGCTCGAAGACTTTTGCCATGCTTCGGCCGTGTCCTCTTCCCCGATGCCTTCGTTGGACGTCCTCAACCATCGCTTCCGCGAACAGTTCGAGGTGTTCCTCGACGAGCATCGCCAGGTGCTCGACGACTGCCTGGAGGGACTGACCGAGGAGCAGGCGCGCCGCTCGCTCGTCCCCTCCCGCACGACCCTGCTCGGTCTCGTGAAGCACGCGACCTTCGTGGAGAAGGTGTGGTTCGACGAAGCCGTCACCTGCCGCCCGCGTACCGAGATCGGTCTCCCCGCCACCCCTGACGAATCGTTCGTCCTCGACGAGGAGGACACGATCGCCACCGTGCGGCAGGCGTATCGCGAAGCCTGCGAGGCGTCGCGCAAGGCGGCGTCGGCCCTCGACCTGGACGACCTGCTCCACGGCAACCGGCGGGGTCCGCTTCCGCTGCGCTGGGTGTACCTGCACATGCTGCGTGAACTCGCCCAGCACGGCGGCCACGCCGACATCCTGCGGGAGCAGATCCTGAACGCGTGACAAAGCCCGATGGCGGGGAGCAGGCGCTCCCCGCCATCGGGCGTTCTTCGTCAGGAACGGGTCAGCGTGACCCCGTACTTGTTCGCCGCGTCCACGACGGGCTGGTAGTACGAGTACGAACCGGTGGCGTTGGCGCCCTGGTTGTAGCCGCAGTCGTGCCCGTCGGCGGGGCCGCCGGAGGTCATGCCCTGCGCGGTGTTGCCCGCGATGTAGGCGCCGCCGCTGTCACCGCCCTCGGTGCAGACGGTCGACTTCGCCAGCCCGGAGGTGGCGACGCTTTCGCCGCTGTAGCGGACGGTCTGGTTGTAGGCGGTGATCTTGCCGCAGGTCCAGCCGGTGGTGTTGCCCGCCTTGCACAGCGTGGTGCCGACCGGCGCCTTCGAGCTGCCGGTGATCCGCACCGTGGTGCCCTTGCGGGTGTCCACGTAGCCGCGGCCGGTGTCCTCGGCGTCGATGTCCATCAGACCCATGTCGGCCGACGGGAACTGGGTGGCGACGCCCCGTCCGATGTGGACGCCGTTGCGGTTCAGGATGTCCGGGTTGCCTTCGACGCAGTGCCCGGCGGTGAGCAGCACGTTGTTGCCGTTGCTCGTGGTGCCGGGGAAGCCGAGCGAGCAGTTGGTGCCGGGGTCGAGGTCCATGATCTGGCCGGGGATGACGTCGGCCTGCGTGGTGTTGCCGTTGGCGACACCGGTCTGGACCGCCACGCCGGGCAGTGCGGTGAGGCGGCGCACGAGGGTGCTGTCGGCACCCGGCTGCACGGTGACGACGACCTTGTCGGCCGCGAGTTCCGGACCCCACGCCTGCACCTGGCCGACGTCCTCGCCGATCACCTTGCCGACGGTGGCGGACAGGGCGTTCAGCGCGTTCTCGCCGCGGGCGCCGGTGCGCGGGGTCAGCCCGGCCGACCGGAGTGCTTCGGCGGAGCCGGCGTCGGCGGCGTTCACCACGAGGGCGCCGGCGTCGTCGAAGTACGCGCCGTCGGTGTGGAGACCGCGTGTTCTGACGCTCTCGAGCGAGGCGATCAGGTTCTTCTCGTGGTCCAGTTTCTGCGCGGCCTGAAGCGGGCTGACGCGCAGCTGGGCGGCGAGGGTCTCCAACATCGTCTGGTCGTAGGCGGTCACCGGCGCGGCGGTCGCCGGGACGGCGAACGCGCCGATTCCGGCGCAGACGCTCAGCAGGGTGAACATGACGGGTCCGCGAATTCGCATGCGAATTTCCTTCGACAAAGAGGGAACGACGAACCGCCGGAATAGGTGGAAAGGCAGGGACCGGGCGGTTCATCTCGACGTGACGCACAGTACGAGCGCCCGTCTTCGCCGCCGTAGCGCCGAAAGTAGGTTCCGTGATCACGGTCCTACTTTCGTAGGCGTAAAGGCGTGAATCGTCGCGAATTCAATTGCGTGGAAGTGTCATTGTCTTGAAAGTGTCAGCAATCGAGGTAGGTGTTCAGTGCCGCTGCGCCGGAGAGCAGGGCGCGGCCTCGCGCCGAGAGCCGCGCGTGCCAGTCGCTCAGCGTCGACTCGAGTGGAACGACACCTCCGGCCGAGCGAACCTGGTCGATCAGCGGCGCTATCCGCTCCAGCCGGTAGCCGCCCCGCCGGAGCTGACGGGTCAGCTTGGCGTCGCGCACGTCGGCCGGGCCGTAGACGCGGTAACCGGTCCGCGGATCGCGTCCGGGCCGCAGAAGGCCCGCCCGCTCCCACTCGCGCAGCGTGGCGGGCCGGACGCCGAGTTTCCGGGCCAGCGGACCGACGAACAGCTCGCCCCGCTCCTGCGGCACGGGTTCGAGCTCGCGGAGCGCGTCCGCGACGGTCTGGAGGGTGCGGCGGTCCTCGAGCAGCTGCGCGTGGCTCTCGTCGACGAGCCGGAGGGCCTCCTCGGCCGCGTCTCGATTGACCGCCTCCATGATCGACGCCGCCGTCGCGTGGCCGTGCCCTGGCACGAGGGCCAAGAACGTCCGCAGGGCCTGGGCGTGCCGGGGCGTGTAGGTGCGATAGCCCTGCGGACCGCGTTCGGCGGCGGGCAGAATGCCGTCCGCCTCGTAGTTGCGGACGGCCTGCGTGGACAGGCCGTGCTCACGGGCCAGGTCGATTGGCCTGAGCCGTTCGCGGGGGTGAAGGGTTCGGCCCACCGCCTCACGATATTCGTTCCGTTAACCGCGTGAGGAATCCGCGCGGCGTTCGTACCGCGTGCGGGCGAGCCGGTAAGCCGTGCCGAGCAGTGCGCGGACGGTGGCTTCGGTCTTCGACGCCGGGTTCACCACCGCCAGCCAGCCCGCGGCCCCGTAGAGGGGATGGGCGAGCACGGTGTCCGCGGCGGCGGGGTCGACGTCGGTGTCCGCCGCGTCCCGGGGAGCGCGGCCGAGCAGGCGGGTGAACTCCTCCTTGCCCGCGTGGATGTTCACCCGGAAGGTGCCCGGCCGGTCCAGCCGCGAGGTCTCGTCGCCGGGATAGTTCTTGGTCACGACCGTCGCGAAGGGCTGGACGTTCGCCGGGACGACGCCGTCGGGGGAGTAGTAGAAGAACGCGTCGCCCCAGCTGAGCTCCGGCCACTCGTCGCCTGGTCCCGGCGTGAGGGTCAGGACGCCGTCGAGGTCGGCCACGAGGCCGATGATGTCGTCGATGTTCACGTGCTCAAGCGTCACATTAAAGTGCTTGTGGAGGGTCCGGGTACGGTTTCGAGGGGCTGAAGGTGTCAAGTCTCAAATCGCTGCGCACCGCGGAGATCGCTCGCCGGGCGGGTTGCTCGGTGCAGCAGGTGCGTGATCTCGAACGTGACGGCGTGCTCCCGGCGGCGACACGGACCGCCTCGGGCTACCGCAGCTACGAGGAGATCCACCTCCGGTCCGCGCTGGCTTATCGCGCGCTCGCCGCCGGAGTGGGGCCGGTCGAGGCGAAGAGGATCGTCCGCGCTCTGCATCGGGATCCGCTCCCCGGCGTCCTCGCGCTCCTCGACGCCGCCCACGCCGGGCTCGCCGCCGAACGGGCGGACCTCGAAGAGGCCAGGGAAGCCGTCCGGGTGATCTCCCGCGAACCGATCGAAGACGTCCGCGGTTCGGACTCGATGAGCGTCTCCGAACTCGCGTCGGCGCTCGGCGTGCGCCCTTCGACGTTGCGCCATTGGGACGCGGAACGGCTCGTCGTCCCCGGCCGCGATGAGCGGGGGACCCGGCGGTACACGCCGGCCCAGGTGCGGGACGCGCGGATCGTGCAGCAGCTGCGGCTGGCCGGGTATCGCGTCGCGCCCCTGCGGGCGTTGATGCCGGAGCTGCGGCGATCCCGGCGGCTGGAGGACGTCGCGGCGGCGCTCTCCGTGCGGGACGCCGGGATCACGGCCCGCTCGCGGGCGCTCTTCGACGGCACCGCCGAGTTGTCCCGCGTGGTGGCCGCGTGTCCAGGCACGGAACTCGCGTGATCGAAGGCGTAACTCGCGTGCTCGGAGCCGCGGGTCAGCGGGTGCAGCGCCAGAAGACCGTCGCGTCGTAGGGTGAGATGACCAGCTTGAAGTACTCCTCGCAGTCGGTGAAGCCGGCCTGTTCCGCCTGGGTCCTGGCGTCGTGGCGGGCGTGGAACAACGCGAGGCCGAAATCGCTCGATCCGTGGCCGACGAATTCCCTGGTTTCGAGTGAAGTCGCGGAAGCCGGGGTGGCGATCGCGCCCATGACGGCGGCCGCGCCGAGCAGGCCGAGCAAGGTTTTCCTCATGTCGACCACGTTAGGGCCGGAACGGTGCGCGATTCGCCCACTGGATGGAGGTTCCCGCTGCCTCCGTCCGTCGCAGGCGTGTTCCCACGGGGCGCGAACCGGATGTCGCCGCGACCTGTCTCCCGAAGCGCGCTTTCGGCACCGTGGCCGCTGATTTCACCGCGCTGCCTACGGCGTGACCGAACCCGACGCGACGACACTGATCGGCTCCGGCACCGTCCGCTGACGACGGCGCCGCTTCGGTGTACAGTCGTTCACTCGAACCGGGGTGAACGGGTGGGACACGGGTGCGATCAGACAACGACTCCACTGTTCGGGGCCGCGGGCAAGGACCGTTCGGCTCCTGGCTGCTCGGTCCGCTCGATCAGGACCCGGCCGTGCTGCGGCGTCGCGTCCAAGGGCTGCTCACCGGGACGCTGATCGCGACCAACGTCATCGGCGCGCTGGTCGTGGTCGGGCTGGCGGCCCTGCTCATGCCCGCTCCCGGCATGTCGGGTGAACTCGTGCGGGTCACCGCGATCGCGGTCCCCGTCTACGTCGTGTCCGCCGTGGTGGTGGGTGCGCTGTGGGGCACCCGCGGCGCGTTGCGGACGTTGCGCTGGGCGGCCGACGGCCGGACGCCGACCGAAGCGGAGCGCGCGGCGAGTCTTCGTGTCCCGTTGCGCCTGACGTTGGTCCAGGCGGTGCTGTGGGGTGTCGCGACCGTGGTCTTCGGCGTGCTGGCCGCGCTGGTGCAGCCGCGGGTCGTGCTCACCGAACTGCTCGTCGTCGCGTTCGCGGGGGTGGTCGTCTGCGCGATCGCCTACCTGGCGGGCGAGTTCATCCTGCGGCCGTACGCGGCCTTGGCGCTGACGGGCACCTCGCCTGCCCGGCGGCTCAGCGGCGGGGTCAACCTGCGGATGCTGCTGTTCTGGTGCCTCGGCACCGGCGTACCGGTGGCGGGACTGGTGGTCACGGGGGTGCTGGCGTGGGCGCGCGGCGACGTGTCGACCACGAAGCTCGCCGTCTCGGTCATCGTGCTCGGCCTGGTGGTACTGGTCTTCGGTCTGCTGGTGACCGTGTTCACCGCCCGCGCCGTGGTGAACCCGATCCGGTCGGTGCAGCACGCGCTGGGCCGGGTGCGGGCCGGCGACTTCGCCGTGGAGATCCCGGTCTACGACGGCACCGAACTCGGTCTGCTGCAGGCGGGCTTCAACGGCATGGCCGCCGGTCTCGCCGAACGCGAACGTTTGCGCGACCTGTTCGGCAGGCACGTCGGCGAGGACGTCGCGATCGAGGCGATGCGCACCTCCGCCGAACTCGGCGGCACGGTGCGGACGGTGTCGGTGTTGTTCGTCGACCTGATCGGCTCGACCACGCTGGCCGCGAGCCGTCCGCCCGAGGAGGTCGTCGGCCTGCTCAACCGGTTCTTCGCGGTGGTGGTCGACGAGGTCGACCGCAACCACGGGCTGGTCAACAAGTTCGTCGGGGACGCCGCGCTGGCGATCTTCGGCGCGCCGGTGCGGCTGGAGGACCACGCGACCCTCGCGCTGTCCGCGGGCCGGGCGATTTCGCGCAGGCTGGCGGCCGAGGTGCCCGACTGCCCGGCCGGGATCGGCGTGGCGACGGGTGAGGTGGTCGCCGGGAACGTCGGCGATCCGCGGCGCTTCGAGTACACGGTGATCGGCGACCCGGTCAACGAAGCCGCCCGGCTGACCGAACTGGCGAAGAACGTCGAAGCCCGGTTGCTCGCTTCCTGGACGGCGATCGAGTCGGCGGCCGAGGACGAGGCCGCGCAGTGGAAGGCGACGGAGGACGTCATCCTGCGGGGCCGCACCCGGGCCACCACGCTCGCGATCCCCAAGTCCTGACCTGTGGTGGATTCACAGTCGTTGTGAAGGGGTCGTGAATCTTGCGCGGTGGACCTAGCTCCGCCGCCCGCGGACCCGGCGGTTCCTGGCACGCGAGCGCGCCCGAGTCCTGTGAACGATCACAGCGGTTTCTTCGCGCCTGGTGAGGGCGTTGTTCCGGAAGCCGGGGCGGCGCACGGTGATCTCCCCATCCCCGTGTCGAAGGAGACATCTGTGAAGAACCCGAGCCCGAGCACGCAAGCCCGCAGTTGGGCGACTAACGGCGGGAGAACGACTGAGTCAGTGAGTCTTGCCCGATTTCGGGCAAGAACTGGCGCTTCGTCGCCTCGATGTGCATGATGGGCTCCGTGGAGGACGCGGACATCGTCGAGCAGGTGGCCTTGTCGACAGGTCTGTCGACGGCCATCGCCGCCCGCGTCGTCGAGGACGTCCTGGCGTTCTACCGGCAGCCGGTCGAGCAGTACGTCCGAGAGCGGCATGCCAGGTTGCAGGCAGAGGGCAGGAAGAACCCCGAGATCTTCCCCCGGATCGCCGTCGAACTGAGCCGTCGTCTCGTCGCGCCTCCCGACCTGTCCGAGCGGCAATTGCGCCGCATCGTCTACGGCTGACGGAGCACGCCCCGTCGTCGCGTGTCCTGTCCGTTGTTCTTTGTGAGGTTGACTCGTCATGTGCGGAATCGTCGGCTACATCGGCGGGCAGAACGCCGCCCCGATCCTGATCGAGGGACTGACGCGGCTGGAATACCGCGGCTACGACTCGGCCGGGATCTCCGTCCTGGGCGGAAAAGGCGCCCAGGTGCACCGGATCGTGGGGCGGGTGCGGAATCTGACGGCGGCCCTGCCCAAACGGCTCGCGGGCAAGGTCGGCATCGGGCACACGAGGTGGGCGACGCACGGTCCGGCGACCGAGGCGAACGCCCATCCGCACGTTTCCGAGGACGGCCGGATCTCGGTGGTGCACAACGGGATCATCGACAACGCCGACGCGCTGCGGGAACAGCTCACACAGGCCGGGGTGACGCTGACGTCGGAGACCGACACCGAGGTGCTCGCCCACCTCATCGCGAGGTCGGCCGCGAAGACCCTCGAAGAAGCGGTCGTCGAGGCCGTTTCGCGTGTCACCGGCACCTACGCGATCGCCGTGACCGACACCGGACACCCCGACCGGGTCGTGGTCGCGCGGAACGGCTCGCCGCTGATCATCGGCGTCGGCGACCGCGAGATGTTCGTGGCCAGCGACCTGTCCGCACTGGTCCGGCACACCTCGCAGGTGGTGCACCTCGACGACGGCGAGTTCGCCAGTGTCTCGGCCACCGGCTACCGGACCTTCACCGTCGACGAGAGCGACACCGGCAAGGCCGCCACGGCGATCGACATCCAGGCCGACGACCTCGACCTCGGCGGGCACCGGCATTACATGTACAAGGAGATCCAGGAACAGCCGGAATGCCTGGAGCGCATGATCCGGGGCCGTCTCGACGACCGGTTCGGAGTGTCCCGTTTGGACGGTCTGAACCTGACTCCCCGTGATCTGCGCGGCTTCGCGAGGGTGAAGATCCTCGGCTGTGGCTCGGCGTACTACGCGGGCCAGATCGGCGCGACCATGATCGAGGATCTGGCGCGGGTCCCGGCCGACGCGGAGGCCGCGTCGGAGTTCCGCTACCGCAACCCCATCATCGAAGCGGACACGCTCTACATCGCGGTCAGCCAGTCCGGCGAGACGGCGGACACCGCGTTCGCCGTCGAAGAGGTCAAACGCAAGGGCGGCCGGGTGGTCGGCCTCGTGAACGTCGTCGGCTCGACGATCGCGCGGGCCTGCGACGGCGGCCTGTACCTGCACGCGGGCCCGGAGATCGCCGTCGCTTCGACCAAGGCGCTCACCAACATGGCCGTCGGTTTCGCGATGATCGCGCTGGCGCTGGGCCGCGTCCGCGATCTGTCCAACGCGGACGGACAGCGGATCGTCGCGGCACTGCGCGCGTTGCCGGAGCAGGTCGCGAAAATCGTCGAGGCGGAGGCTCGGATCGCCGAGCACGCCAAGATCTGCGCGGACGCGCGGAGCCTGTTCTTCATCGGCCGGGTCCGCGGTTTCCCGGTGGCGCGCGAGGGTGCGCAGAAGTTCAAGGAGATCTCGTACCGGCACGCGGAGGCCTACCAGACCTCGGAACTCAAGCACGGTCCGCTGGCGCTGATCGACGAGGAGCTGCCGACGGTGGCGATCGTGCCGTCCGACGACCTCGCCGACCGCAACCTGGCCGCGATGCAGCAGATCAGGGCACGCAAGGGGCAGGTGCTGGCGATCACCCACGGCGACGTGGATTTCGGCGAGCTCGACGTGCCGCGGTTCGTGGTCCCGCGTTCGGAGCCGGAACTCGACCCGATCCTGCTCACGATCCCGTTGCAGCTGCTGGCTTATCACGCCGCGCTGATCCTCGGCCACGACATCGACAAGCCGCGGAACCTCGCGAAGTCCGTCACCGTGGAATGATCTCCTGAGCCGTCGAAGGGGTCAGTCATGAGACAGTACCTGCTCGCCGTCCAGCTCGACGAGAGCGCACGGGACGCGCCCGAAGACGAGGTCCGGGCGATGCTGACCAGGACGGGCAAGGTCACCGACGAGATGAAGGCCACCGGGTCCTGGGTCTTCGTGGGCGGCCTGGAGCACTCGGACGTCTCCACCGTCGTCCGTCCCGAAGGCGGCACGACCACGATCACCGACGGTCCGTTCGCCGAGACGAAGGAACAGCTCGGCGGATTCTGGGTGATCCAGGTCGACGATCTCGACCAAGCGCTGGCCTGGGCCGAGAAGTGCGCGCTCGCCTGCGGGCAGCCGATCGAAGTGCGGCCGTTCGGTGACCCCGCACGGTGACGCCGACGGATTTCGACGGGATCTACCGGGCGGAGTACGGCCGGTGCGTGGCCACCCTGACCCGTCTCCTCGGCGACATCTCGCTCGCCGAGGAGGCGGTTCAGGACGCCTTCGCGACCGCGGTCGAGAAATGGGCCGAGCCACCGCCCAACCCGGGCGGGTGGATCGTCACGACCGCCCGCAACCGGGCGATCGACCGCCTGCGCCGGGAATCCACCCGCGAGGCCCGGCACGCGCAGGCACTGCTGCTGCACCGGCCGGACGAGCCGGCGGAAGCAGGACCGGTACGTGACGACCAGCTCCGCATGATCTTCACCTGTTGTCATCCGGCGCTTTCGCCGCTCGCGCGGACCGCGCTCACCCTGCGGTTGCCCGGCGGGCTGGAAGTGGGGGAGATCGCGCGGGCGTACCTCGTCCCGGAAGCGACCGTCTCCCAGCGGATCGTCCGCGCGAAAAAGAAGATCCGCGACGCGGGCATCCCGTACCGGGTGCCGCGGGAGGACGAACTCCCGGATCGGCTGGCCTCCGTGCTCACCGTGCTGTACCTGGTCTTCAACGAGGGGTACACGTCCACGTCGGGAGAACTGCTGCGGACGGATCTCTGCCTGGAGGCGATTCGCCTGGCGAGGGCGCTCACCGAGCTGATGCCCGACGAGCCGGAGGTGCTCGGGCTGCTGGCGCTGCTCCTGCTCACCGAAGCCCGGCGGCCGGCGCGGGTGGGGCCTTCGGGTGAGCTGGTGGTGCTCGCGGACCAGGACCGGTCCCTGTGGAACCGGGACCTGGTCGCCGAGGGGCACGAACTGGTGCGGCGATGCCTGCGGGTCGACCGCCCCGGCCCGTACCAGGTGCAGGCCGCCATCAACGCCGTGCACACGGACGGATCGTCGACGGACTGGACGCAGGTGCTGGCGCTCTACGACCGGCTGTGGCGGCTCACCCCGACGCCGGTCGTCGCGCTCAACCGCGCGGTCGCCGTCGCCGAGGTGCACGGCCCGGCGGCGGCACTGGACGGGATCGCGGAGCTGGAGCTGCCGGGCTACCACCATCTGCCCGCCACCCGCGCGAACCTGCTCGCCCGTCTCGGCCGGACTTCGGAAGCCATCGCCGCCTACGACGAGGCGATCGCCTCGGCCACCAACGACACGGAACGGGCCTTCCTGGAGACCTGCCGGACACGCCTCGGGTCCCTGTGACGATCTCGGCCGAACTATTGTCGCGGGGACCGCGCATCCGCCAGGACAGGAGGTGAGGCGTTGTACGCCGGAGAGCGGCAGCGCGCCATCCTCGAGCAGGCACGGCAAAACGGCCGCGTGGACGTGGCGACGCTCGCGGCGGCCTTCGAGATCACCCGGGCAGGCGTCAGGGTGATCACCGTTTGAAGCACACGGGCGAGCGACTCGCCGGATATCTGCTGACCGCGCCGTTCTACGTCCTGTTCGGCGTGTTCGGTCTCTTTCCGTTGCTCTACACGGCCTGGGTGGCGCTGCACCACTGGCATCTGGTCAACGGTGACACCGGGTTCGCCGGTCTCGGCAACTTCGCCGTCCTGTTCCAGGACCCGAACTTCTACAACGCGCTCTTCAACACGGTCAGCATCTTCGTCCTTTCGACCGTCCCGCAACTGCTGGCCGCGCTCGGGCTCGCCGCGCTCCTCGATCGCCCGCTGCGTGCGCGGACCCTGTGGCGGGCCAGTGTGCTGTTGCCCAACGTCGTCTCGGTGGTCGCGGTCGCGCTGGTGTTCGGCCAGCTCTTCGCCGAGGACTACGGCGTCGTCAACTGGGTGCTGGGCCTGGTGGGGCTCGACCCGGTGGACTGGCGGACGGACCGGTTCGCCTCGCACGTCGCGATCAGCGTGCTGGTGATGTGGCGCTGGACCGGCTACAACGCGCTGCTCTACCTCGCGGCCATGCAGTCCGTGCCGCAGGAACGCTACGACGCCGCCATGCTCGACGGCGCCTCGCGCTGGCGGACCTTCTGGTCGATCACCGTGCCCGCGATCCGCCCGACCATCGCCTTCACCGTCGTCGTCTCGACCATCGGCGGGGTCCAGTTGTTCGCCGAGCCGCAGTTGTTCGACGACACCGGGACCAACGGCACCGGCGGCGCCGACCGCCAGTTCCAGACGCTCGCGATGTACCTGTACGAGAAGGGGTTCGGCGAGTTCGACGCCGGATACGCGGCGGCCATCGCGTGGCTGCTCTTCCTGTTCTCGGCGGGTTTCGCGCTGGTCAACTTCTCGCTCGTGCGCCGCATGCGGGGCGGTGAGTGACGATGGCGGCGAGGGAACGGACCGGATTCGTCGCCTACGGGCTGTTGCTCGCCGTCGCCGTCGCGTCGATCTTCCCGCTGTACTGGTCGTTCGTGGTGTCGTCCAAGGACGATTCCGCGCTCGGTGAGACGACTCCGCCGCTGCTGCCCGGCGGCAACCTGCCCGAGAACGTGGGCAAGGTCTTCGACACCGTCGATTTCTGGCTCGCGATGCAGAACTCGCTGATCGTCGCCGGCACGGTGACCGCGTCGAACGTGCTCCTCTCCAGCATGGCCGGATTCGCCTTCGCACGCCTGCGTTTTCCCGGCCGGGACTCGCTCTTCCTGGTCGTCATCGGCACCGCCCTGGTGCCCGCCCAGCTCGGGGTCGTCCCGCTCTACCTGGTGGTCGGCGAACTCGGCTGGTACGGGCGGCTGGAGGCGGTGATCGTGCCGGGACTGGTCGGCGCCTTCAGCGTGTTCTGGATGCGGCAGGCGTGCGAGGAGGTGATCCCGGGTGAACTGCTCGACGCCGGACGCGTGGACGGCTGTTCGACGGCGCGGCTGTTCTGGAGCGTCGCCCTGCCCGCCGTCCGCCCCCAGGCCGCCGTGCTCGGGATGCTGACGTTCATGACGGCGTGGAACGACTTCTTCTGGCCGTTGATCGTGCTCGACCCCAACGCGCATCCGACCGTCCAGGTGGCGTTGTCGCGGCTGGCCAGCGGCTACTTCACCGACTACTCGCTGATGCTCACCGCGGCCACGATCGGTGTGTTGCCCGTGATCGTGCTGTTCATCCTGCTGGCCAGGAAGGTCGTCGACGGCGTGATGCGGGGCGCGCCGCGGGCCTGACGATCGCGGTCGCGTTTTCGGTTCGGCGGGCAGGACGTTGCCGTATTTCGGTGATGCGGAGAGGCGGCAAGCGGTTCCGCGGTCATTGCGCCAGGCAACCAGGCCGGCGCCGATCGCACGATCGAGGACGCGGCGCCGTGGTCGTTTTCCGGCGACGGCTCAGCACGGTGGCGGTTCCTCGGCGCGGGGTTCGTGCAGGGGCGATGGCGTGCTGTCGTAGCTCCGTCCCGTTGGCGTGGTGATGGTGAGGGTTCCATCGGACGTCAGCCGGTAGACCCAGCCGGGTTCGTCTTTCAACCGGTGGTCGCGGCGGCACATCGACCAGTTCGGTGTCGGTGGTGTGGCCGCCGTGTTGCCACGGCAGCGAGTGGTCGAGGTCGCAGGCCTGGGCGACGCGGTGGCAGCCGGGTCTTCGGCATTCCCGGTCGCGTACCCGCACGAACTCGTCGAGACCCGCGGTCGGCCGGTAGCGGTCGCGGCCGAGGTCGAGGACCTGCCCGGAGAGTGGGTCGGTGACGAGCCGCCGCAGCACGGTGTTGGGGCCGGAGGCGATGTGTCGGGCCAGCGAGGCCGGGATGTGGCCGTGTCCGGCCAACTCGGCGGGATTGTCGTTCATCCCGAGGTAGGTGTGCAGGTCCAGGTAGAGGAACACCTCGGACCGTTCGCTCTTGCCGCCTTGACCACCGAGCAGGAGATCGAGGGCGACGTCGGCGCGGAGCTGATCGAGGGTGCGGGTCTCCTCGCCGGTTTTGAGCGCGCGTGCTTCGCGGTCGATCCGGGTGTAGGCGGCGGCGACTTTCTCGACGGGGCCGTCTTCGACCTCGATCGACGCCACCCCGGTCTCGCCCTGCCGGATCGACAACCGGCGCCCGGCGCGGTGTCGCTCCACGCGCCGGGAGGCGCCGTCGCGGTCGGCCGTCATCGCCGCGTGATTCGCCGCTTTCCGGATCTGTTCGGCATTCTTGCCCGATAACCGGTCCTCCAGTATTTCGTCCACCGCACGCGCGTCGTCGTCCGACAGCCACGCGGTGGCCGTGGCGACTTTCATCGCCCCGTAGCCGCCTACTTGCCCGCGATCGAGGAGTCCCAGTGTGCGTGGCAAGCGGCTCGTCAACGCCGTCGCCGTCGACACCAGCCCTGCCGCGTGACCGTCCACAACGGACAGAGCGAGCGCGACCTCCTGAACCACGCTCGACGCGCCGTCACGATGACGGTTCAGCTGCCCCAACGCGCGGAACCGGACCGCCTCCAACCGCGCGATCCCCTCCGACGCCGCGACCGCGGCGGCGACAGCATCGTTGTCTCCCAGCGAATCCAGTGAAGCGTTGACCTCCTTCAGAACCTCCGACTTGGTGATTTCCTTCAATAGCGCCACAGTGGCGTTGAGAGTGTCCACGCTCAGAAGGTACAACCGGCCACCGACAGTTTCCGAACGCCAGAGCGTCACCGTTTTCCGGTAACGGCCGATCGCGTCGTCTCGGTGGTGAGGAGTTCCGTCATGGCAACGTGATCGGCCTGGTCCACCGCTCAGGACGAGAATGACTCACGGCGAGGTCAGTGCTTCAGATTCGGGTTAGAGTCCGTTGCGTGCCGTCATGGTCGTGTAGCATCGGGTGCTGTCTTTGAGTGCTCGTTCCTGCGTTTCGCGGATGTGCTACCGGCCACCGGTGGTTTTCGGATGTCAGAGCGTCGCCAGTTTTCGGCAATGATCGATCTCGTCGTCTCGGTGGTGAGGAGTTCCGTCACGGCAACGTAATCGACTTGATCCACCGTTCAGGAACTTCCGTGCCCAGGAGGAACGGGTCAGCCCTTCAGATCAGCTAGAGCGCGTTGCGTGCCATCACGTCCGCATGCCAGAGCGTCGCCGTATTCCGGTAACGGTCGATCGCGTCGTCTCGGTGGTGAGGAGTTTCGTCATGGCAACGTGATCGGCCTGGTCCATCGCTCAGGACGAGAATGACTCGCGTCGAGGTCAGTGCCTCAGATTCGGGTTAGAGTCCGTTGCGTGCCGTCATGGTCGTGTAGCATCGGGTGCTGTCTTTGAGTGCTCGTTCCTGTGTTCCGAAGATGTGCTACCGGCCACCGGTGGTTTCCGGATGCCAGAGCGTCGCCAATTTTCGGTAACGCCTAATCACGCCACCTCGGTGGCGAAGAACGTAACGGTAACGTGATCAGCCTGATCGCGGCCAGAGCCTTCCGTGCCCCAAGCAACAGGTCAGCCTTCAAAAGCGAACTAGAGCCCGTTACGTGCCACCACGTCCGCGTAGAACCGGGCGCTGTCCTTGAGCACCCGTTCCTGCGTCTCGAAGTCGACGTGCACGAGCCCGAACCGCTGCGTGTACCCCATGGCCCACTCGAAATTGTCCAGCAGCGACCAGGCCATGTAGCCGCGGACGTCGGCGCCGCGTTCGATCGCGTCGTGCACGGCGGCGAGGTGCTCGGCGAAGTACCGCACGCGTTTCCCGTCGTGCACGCGCCCGTCGACGACCTCGTCCTCGAACGCGGCACCGTTCTCGGCGATCACGAGCGGCAAGCCGGGACAGTGTTCGTGCAACCACGACAACAGATCGGTGAACGACGACGGCCGCTGCTCCCAGCCGAGCGAGGTCAGCTCGCCGCGGGGTCGCTGGACGTCCATCCCGCGCAGGCCCGGCAGTGGGCAGTTGCTGTCGGTTTCGGGGTCGTCGAGCGGCACGGCGCGGGCGGGCGCGTAGTAGTTGACCCCCAGGACGTCCAGCGGCTGCGCGATGACCTCCAGGTCGCCGTCGGCGATCGCCGGTTCGAGCGTGCCGAGATGCGCCAGATCCGCCAGCAGTCCGGGCGGATAGCCGCGACCGAGCAGGGGATCGAGGAAGAACCTGTTGTGCAGGAAGTCGAATCGTCGCGCGCCCTCGCGGTGCGCGGCGTCGTCCACGTCGGTCAGCACCGGGGCGAAGTTCAGCACGATGGACACTTCCTGCTCACCGCCACCGGCCCGCAACGCCTGCGCGGCCCGGCCGTGCGCGAGCAGGAGGTTGTGCCCGGCGACCAAAGCTGCGCCCTCGTCTCGGAGGCCCGGCGCGTGGTCGCCGTTGCCGTAGCCGATGAAAGCGGCACAGAACGGCTCGTTGATCGTGGTCCATTGCCGGACACGGTCACCGAGTACTTTGTGGACGGTCAACGCGTAGTCGGCGAAAAGCTCCGCGAGGTCGCGGTTGGGCCAGCCTCCCTCCGCTTGCAGCGCCTCCGGCAGATCCCAGTGGTAGAGCGTCACCATCGGGGTGATCCCGTGCTCCAGGACCGTGTCGACAAGGCGATCGTAGAAGGCCAGGCCGCGGGGTTCGCTCGTGCGGCCGTCCGGCATGACCCGCGGCCACGCGACGGAGAAGCGGTAATACGGCACGCCGAGTTCGCTCAGCAGGCCGATGTCCTCACGATAGCGCCGGTAGTGGTCGCAGGCCGGCTCACCGGTGGCACCGCCGAGCACCCGGCCGGGCCGCGCGGTGAAGGTGTCCCAAATGGACGGTCCGCGGCCGTCGGCCGTCGTCGAACCCTCGATCTGGTACGCCGCCGTCGCCGTTCCCCAGCGGAACCCGGCCGGAAACCCGCGTGCCACACCGTCCTCGTTCATTTGGCGGCCGCGGCGCGGCCCTCCGCCGAAGCCTGGTTCCAGGCCTCGTCGAGCGATTGCTTGCCCTCTTCGACGCGGCCGAGCGCGTGCCCGTACACGGGCCGTACCTCGCCGTCGCGCAGCCCTCGGTAGTTCGGCCGCTGCGCTTCGGCGGAGGCGGCGAAGATCTTGCCGACCGGCGCGTCCCCGAAGTACTTGCTGGTGTGGGAAAGCACGGCGCTGTCCTGGTAGGCGCCGAGCGCGCTCGGCAGCAGACCGCTTTCCAGGAAGATCCGCTTCTGCTGTTCGGGCGCGGTGAGCCAGACGGCGAGGTCGTAGGCCTCCTTGCGGTGCGCGCCCTGCTTCGGCACGGTCAGGAACGAGCCGCCCCAGTTGCCCGCCTTGCCCGGAACCGCGGTGACGTCCCATTTGCCCGCCAGTTCCGGGCCGCCCGCCTCTTCGATCTGGGTGAGCATCCAAGCGGGGCAGGTGATGGCGGCGAACCGGCTCTGCTTGATCGCCACCGTCCACGGCTGCGTGAACGTGGTGACCGCCGCCGTCTCCTTCTTCAGCGCCATCCCGCCCGCCAGCTCGAAGGCCTTGCGCACGTTGGGGTTCTTGTCCGCGACGAACGTGTCGTCCTTGGCGAAGTAGTTCTCCTCCGCCTGGTTGAGCATCGCCGTGTAGATCGTGCCCGCCGAGTCGGCGAATCTGACGTCGTCCGGCGCCTTGGCGCTGAACCGCTCCCCGGTCTCGGCGAACTTCTCCCAGGTCGGCCACAGCGCGGCCACCTGATCGCGGTCGGTCGGCAGACCGGCGTTCGCGAACAGGTCGCGGCGGTAGCAGAGGGCGAGGCTGCCCATGTCGGTACCGAGGCCCAGCACGAACTTCCCGCCGTCCGCGGTGCCCTGGTCCCATTTCCAGGCGGGCCACTGCGCCCGGAGGCCCTGCGCCCCGAATTCGGACAGATCGGTGAACTTGTCCGTCGACTGGCGGAACTTGGGAAGGTACTGTTCCTCGATCGCGACGACGTCCGCGCTGCCGCGTCCGGCACCGAGGCCGGTGGCGAGCTGCCGGTGATGTGTCTCGAAGTCGGCGACCCGGCCCTCGACGGTGATGCCCGGATGAGCCTTCTCGTAGTCGTCGAAGAGTTTCTCGTACCCGAACTCGCCGAAGGTGGCGACGGTGAGCTTGATCGGGCCACCGGCTTCCGGCTTGCCCGAGCAACCGGTGAGCAGCAGCACGAGGGCCGTCAATCCGGCCAGCACGCGGGTCATGGTTCTCCTCGGTCGTACGGTGATGATCGCTTTCACGCGAGCCGTCTGTGTTATCGCCTTCACGCGAGCCGTCTGTGTCATCGCTTTCACGCGAGCCGTCTGTGTCATCGCCTTCACGCGAGCCGTCTGGGCAACTGATCGCCGACGGTCAGCCGGGAATCCGCGTGCAGTTTGGTCAGCACCCTCGACACCAGCGACTGCACCGTCCTCCTGGGCAGGCTCAGCTCCGCGGCGATCTCGGGGTTGGACAGTTTCGCCGCCACCAGCCGGGCGACCCGCAGTTCCAGCGGTGACAGCGCGCCGCTGTGGCGGGGTCCGCGTTCGGCGCGGCTCAGCACTCCGTAGCGGCGCAGCCGGTTCTCCGCCCGGCGGATGCTCCAGGTGGCGCCGACCGGCCCGAGCACCTCGCACGCCTCGGTGAGCGAGCGGGTGGCCGCTTCGAGGTAACCGGCACGGCCGAGCAGCTCGGCGGCGTCCTCCAGTGCCGCCGCGAGTTCGATCGGGCGGCCGACCTCGCGGTAGTGATCGGCCGCGGACAGCATGCCTTCGGGATCCCCGTCGATCAGCGCCCGGCATCGGGCGGCGGCCGCGGTCGCCCTGGCGGGCACGGTCTCCTGGCTCGCCTCCTCGGCGCAGACGGCGAGCGCTTCCCGCGCGACGGCCTCGTTCCCGGCCGCGAGCGCGACGCGGACGACGTCGGGAAGCCATTGGTGGCGCAGCATCATCCGGGCGTAGTCGGGGCGCAGCACCGGCGCGATCAGCCGTAGCGCGTCGTCGAGCCCGCCGCGCTGTTCGGCGGCCATCGCCAGGGCCGCGAGGTAGAAGTCGCAGCTTTCGCGCTCGGACGAGTTCGACGGCGAATGCGCCTCGGCGGCTTCCAGATGGGCGCGGACGGAGACGCGTTCGCCCCGGTGTCCCGCGATGAGGGCGGCGACCCCGTGCAGCAACAACGCGGCGGCACCCGGTTCGCGCACTCCGTAGAAGGTGATCGCCGGGCCGTCCTCGGTGACCGAGTCCAGCTCGGCCAGCGCCTCGTCCCAGCGGCCGGTCCAGTAGTGGTGCACGGCCGCCGAGACCTGCGGACCGGTCGGCAAGCCGTGCCGGGCCGCCGTCTCGTATCCGGCGTGCAGCGTGGCGTCGGCCTCGTCGAGCCGGTCGAGGTTCTGCAGGGTGAAGAGGCGGTTGTCGAGCAGGTCGAAGCGCAGGGTCGCCAGTCCGGCGTGGTCGCCGGTGGTGCCGAGCGCGGCGTCGATCGCGGTCAGCGCCCGGTCGTGCTCGCGGCGGATCGAGTGCACGAGCCACAACGTCTGCTGCGCGTGCGCGGCGGGATAGCGTTCGCCCGCCTCGACGGCTTCGGCGTGCAAACGCCGCGCGAGCCGTTCGGTCTCGTCGAGATCGTCGAGGGTGCCGCGCCGGAAGTTGGCGAGCAGGGTCCGGGTGCTGATGCGCCACAATTCCGGTATCGACGGATCGTCCGCGGTGTCGCCGAGCGCCTCGATCGCGCCGGGCGTGTCACCCCGGCGGTACCGCAGCGCGGCCAGGAAATGCCGCATCTGCGCCAGATCCGCCTTGTCTTCGACCGTCTTCACCGCTTGTTCGGCTTCGGCCTCCGGCGCCTGTTCGAGGCGGAACAGCACCCGCACCAGCGCGGCGATCAGCGTCCCGCGCTGCTCGTGGGTGGGCACCGTGCTGTCGAGCGCGCCACGGAGGAGATCGGCCGCGATGTGCGGGGCGCGGTTGGACACCGCGACGTGGTTGGCGGTGAGCCAGCCCACCAGCCACGGGTCGAACGGCACCGGCCCGGCCGCCAGCTGCTCGGCGACCCGTTTGACCGGCGCGCCCGCCCGCGCGAGCGACTCGGCGGCGCGCCGGTGCAGCGCGGCGCGGACCGGTTCGGCGATGCCGCCGTAGAGTGCCTGGCGCTGGAACGGATGATGGAAGGCGAGTTTGTCGCCGGCGTACTCGATCACGCCCGCGGTGGTGGCCGGTTCCAGCTCCCGCACAACCTCCAGCGGGCTCTTGCCCGCCAGCGTGGAGAGGTCTTCGACGGCGAATTCCGCGCCCAGCAGCGAGGCGGTGCGCAGGATCTCGGTCGTGGCAGGCTCGAGGCATCCCAGGGTGCGGGCCACCGCCGCGAGCAGGGACCTGGGCGCGTTCTCGGTGCCGTCCAGCGTCACCTCGGCCACGCCCGCCTTGTTCAGCAGAGCACCGGTGCGCACCAGGTCCTGCGCTATTTCCCTGGCGTAGAGCGGGTTCCCGGCCGCACGCCGGACCAGTGGCCGCAGGCTCGGCCCCAGCTCGGCCCCGAGCACCACCTCGAACACGGCGGCGGTCTCCTCGTCGGACAGCACCTCGACCGGCATGATCTCGCCGTCCCTCGCCTCGACCCCGCGACGCAACCGGGCGAGGTCCCGGCGGCCGTGCCCGGTGCGGGTGGCGGCGACCAGCAGCAACGGCAGCTGGCGGGTGGCGGCGGCCAGTCGCTGCCACAGCAGCACACTGGCCTCGTCGGCCCAATGGAGGTCGTCGATCACCAGCACCAGCGGGCCCGCCGCGCAGGTCTCGTCGACCAACGCCAGCAGTTTGTCCACGGTGGACGAGATCGGGTCGGCGGGGCCCCAGTTCCCGTGCGCGGGCTCGGCGTGCAGCTCACCGGCCAGCTTGGCCTTGACCGGGTCCGCCGCGCCGTGGTGCACGCCGAGGCATTCCATGATCACCTGCAGCGGGAACCGTCGCTGGAGTTCGTCGGCCGCGGTCCAGGCGAGCTGGCAACCGCGCGCCGCGGCGCCCGCCAGCCCGGCGATCAGCAGCTCCGATTTGCCGATACCCGGTTCGCCTTCGAGCCAGACGGGGCGGCCGCGGCCGGCGAGCACGTCGGTGACGAACCCGGCCAGCCGGTCGACCTGCCGGGCCCGGCCGGGCAGAGGGCTCTGGCCGCCGCGTTCGATCGCCTTGGCCACCGGCGGCGGCACGATCCGGAGCGGAGCCGGTTTCGCGTCGGCGACCGGCTTCTCGGTGCCGCTGAGGATGCGCTGGTGCAGGTCACGCAGCAGGGCGCCGGGTTCGACCCCGAGTTCGACCCGGAGTGTCCGCCTCGCCTCGCGGTAGGCGGTGAGTGCCTCGATGGGGCGGCCGCCGGCGTGCAGGGCACGCATCAGCGTCTCGTGCAGCGACTCGCGCAACGGATACCGCCGCACCAGCGCGGTCAGCTCGGCCACCAGCTCACGGTGGTCACCGAGGCCGAGCAGCGCGGTGGCGCGCAGCTCGGTGGCGGTCAGCTGGAGTTCGGTCAGCCGGACGCGTTCCGTTTCCGCGAACGGGCCCGGTACACCGGAATAGGCCTCGCCCCGCCAGCGCCCGAGCGCGGCGGTGAGCCGCGCGGCCGCGCCGCGCTGGTCGGCGTGGGCGAGCAGCCTTCTGGCCGCCGCGGCGTCCTGTTCGAACCGGTGGACGTCGAGCGACTCGCTGTCCAGCCGCAGCACGTAACGCGATCCCGACGAACGCAGCACCTCGTGCGCGTCCCCGCCCGCCTTGCGGATCGCCCCGCGCAGACCGGAGACGTAGGTGTGGACACTTCCGGTGGCGCTGGCGGGCGCCGACTCGCCCCAGACGCGCGAAATCAGCTCACCGAGCGAGATCCCCTGGCCGCGGCGCGCCGCCAGGGTGGCGAAGACCGCACGCTGACGGGCGGGCCCGAGCTTCAGCTCGACGTCTCCGAGCCAGGCACGAGGCGGCCCGAGCAGCTCGACGCGCAACCCGTTCGTCACGCCGGCTCCCCTTCTCGTCATGCACCGAAAGTGGCCGGTTCACTACTGTGTCTCCGCAGTTTAAGACGTCCTCGGCGCGGTTCGGTCGGGCACCCGGCCGAGCGCGTGCAGCGGGGTGCACCAGGGCTGGGCGGGTCCGGAGGAGGCGGTGTCCGGTTCGGGCAACAGCAGCGCGGCGAGTTCACCCGCCAGGTCCCGATGCTGTTCCTCGGTGAGATTTCGTTGGCGCGAAAGCAGATGGAGCAGTTCGACGGCGGGTCCGGCGGGCAGCGCGCGGACATTGTCGAGCACCCATCGCGGAATCCAGGGCCCCGTCAGTTCGTCGCCTGCCTGGAGCAGGTGCTCGGCGACCCGGTCGGCGGGCGCGCCGGACTCCGCCATCGTCGCGGCGATCTCCTGGTGCAGCACGGCGCGGATGGCGGGTGGCGTGTTCGCGGCGAAGACCGAGGCCACCAGCGGGACGCGGAACCGCAGGCGGTCTTCCTCGGATTCCAGCACGCGTGCGGCGAGTGCCTCGTCGACCGCTTCGACGAGCGCCGCCGGTTCGCGGCCGGTGACGTCCGCCAGTTCGGCGACCGCGAACGACGAGCCGAGCAGCGCGGCCGAGGTCAACGTTCGCTTGCACGCCGGCGAAAGCGTGGCGAGCTGGGCGTCCACCATGGAGGCGAGCCGGCTGTGCGGCGCGGTGGTCGTCTCCCGGCCTTCGGCGAACTCGGCGAACAGCTCGCGCAGGTAGCCGGCGTTCCCGGCGGTGTACTCGGCGGCGAAACCGAGGAAGTCCCGGCCGGGATCCCTGGCCAGCGTCTCCTCGGCGAGCGCGGCGACGGCCGGGGCGTCGAACGGCGGCAGCGAGACGATCTCCCCGTCGAGCTCCGAGCGGAGGACGTCGAGCAGGCGCCGCCGGGGGAGCGGGCGCGCCGAGCCGATCAGCAGCAGCGGCAGCCGCGCGGTGAGCCGGTGAAGCCGCTGCCAGGCGAGCAGGCTTCCTTCGTCGGCCCAGTGCAGATCCTCGAAGACGAGCACCCGCGGTCCGTCGGCGCACAGTTCGGTGACCGTTCCGCCGAGATCGTCGAGTGCTTCGCCGCCGAGGCTGTCGGCGATGAGGTTCAGCGGGACCGCGCTGGTCAGCTCGTCGGCGGTGACCCAGCGCGTGCGGCTGGTCGCCGAGGCGAGTACCTCCGCCAGGAGCGTGCTCTTGCCGCTGCCCGCCTCGCCGTCCACCCAGACCGTCCCGCCGCGGCCTTCGGTCAGCAGCGCGGACAGGTGGCGGCGCAGCCGGGCGAGTTCGAACTCGCGGCCGACGAAGAGGGAGGGCCGATCGGGCACGGCCGTCGTCGGCCGGTGCCGTTCCGGCTGGTCGCGGTGGTGCAGTGAGGGATCGTCGTCCAGGACGCGCTGCCGCAGGGACAGCAGTTCCGGGCCGGGTTCGAGACCGGACTGCTCGATGATCGTCTCGCGGGCGCGGTCGAACGCGGCCAGCGCCTCGGCCCGCCCGCCCGCCCGGAACAACGCGGTGATCAGCAGGCGGTGCAGGCCTTCACGCAGCGGATGGCGCCCGACCAGCACCGTGAGCTCGCCCACGAGTTCGCGGTGGCCGCCCAGGCGCAGCGCGACCTCGGCCTGGCGCTCGAGCGCGCTCATCCGCAGTTCGTCCAGCCGGGCGCGCTGGGTCTCGGCGAACGGGCCGGGGATCCCGTCCAGCGCGGACCCTCGCCACTGCCCGAGCGCGGACCGCAGCGACTCCAGCTCCCGCCGGTGCGCGCCGGTGCGCCGATGCGCGCGGGCGTGTTCCAGTTCGGCCTCGAAGACGTGGACGTCGACCCGCTCCCTCGGCAGGTCGAGGCGGTAACCGGCACGGGTGGCGACGAGCGGTCCGCCCACCGGCTCCAGCGCGCGGCGCAAGGCGGAGACGTAGGTATACACGATGCCGGTGGCGCTGTCCGGAGGCCGCTCGCCCCAGACGGCGTCGATGAGCTCCTTACGGGAGACGAACTGGCCGGCGTGCAGCGCGAGCGCGGCGAACACCGCCTGCCGCTGCGCCGGCCCGAGGGCGATCTCGCCTGCGTCGGACCGGGCGGAAGGACCGCCCAGCAGCCGCACCGTCAGCGAGGAAACCTCGTCCATGACCTGCCGCCTGTGCTTTCGACCGCCGAGAAAGAGCCCTGCTCGGCGGAAAGCCTAATGGCGCCGCTGTGGGCTTCGCAATCAAGCGGGCAGCCGCCGTGTGGGTTTCGGCCGGGCGGAAGGGGCCGTTCCCGGAGTTCGCCGATCGGTGGACCATCGGAGGTCCGTTCCTGTGGTTTCACGGCCGGGACAGGCCACGGGCGAGTGGGCAACCCGGACGTTCGCAGGGGCAAAGTGTCGTCCGGCGCTGGTGGTGGGCATGCGCGGCTGTGCATGCTGTGCCGGTGAGTGAGGATCAGGAGCTGTTCGCCGGAGACGTCCTGCTCGGTCTCGCCCAGAACGGCGGGCTGGTGCTCGACGCCGACGAGGCCGAAGCACGCATCACCGAGCTTCGGCGCACGCTGGCCTTCGGGCACGCCCTGCTCGCCGACCCGCACTACAGCGGCCCCGAGGCCAGGCTCCGCGAAATCCTCGGCGAGCTGCCGAAGTACGTGGAGGCGTTTCAGCTGGCCACGAAGTCCTTCACGCCTCGTTGAGGACTCGTGGAGACTTCGTGAAGAGCTCCTTCGCAGACTGTGTCCCATCCGACTGGGGCCGCGGACAAGCGGAGGGGACGAAGTGGACACGGAAACCCGACAGATCACCGTGGCGGTGCACGCGCCCGACCCGATCACCACGGCGGGCCTGGCCAGCCAGCTGAGCACGCAGCAGGGGATCGGCATCCGGGTCTGGGAGCGGCGCGCCGAGACCGACGTACTGGTGTTCGCCACGGAACGGCTGACGCCCGAGACGGTGCTCTGGCTGCGGCGGCTCGCCGCCGAGGACGGCAAGCCGGTGGTGCTCGTGGTGAGTCAGATCAGCGAGGCGGAACTCGTACCCGCCATCGAATGCCGGGTGGTGGCGGTGCTGCCGCGTTCGGCGACGACCGGCGAACGCCTGGCGCACGCCGTCCGCGCCGCGGCCACCGGCGGCGGCGTACTCCCGCCGAGCCTGCTCGGCGAACTGCTCAAGCACGTCGAACGACTCCAGCGCGAGGTGCTCGACCCGATGGGCGTCAACACCGCCGGGCTCACCACGCGGGAGATCGACGTCCTGCGGCTGATGGCCGAGGGCAAGGACACCGTCGAGATCGCCGGCGAGCTCAGCTACTCGGAACGCAGCGTGAAGCACATCATCCAGGGCATCACCGGACGGCTGAAGCTGCGCAACCGGCCCCACGCCGTCGCGTACGCCGTGCGGGCCGGGGTCATCTGACCGAAGTCCGAACTCGCGTGATCAGAGCCCGAACTCGCGTGATCAGAGCCGTAACTCGCGTGATCAGAGCCGTAACTCGCGTGCTTGGAGGCCGCATTGCGTGTTACGGCTTCAAACACGCGAGTCACGGCTTCGATCACGCGTGTCGCGCGTTGTGCCGGGCCAGGCGTTCGCCGGCGAATCCTGGGCGAGGCAGGCCCGGATCAGCCGGCGATGCGGCCGTCAGGGCAGCTCGTGCATCGAAACACCGAACAGAGCGCACTTCGGCGGTGCGCCGGCGGGCGCCACCGCGACGCGATCACAGACCTCGCGCGGGCAGCCGTGCCTCGCCTCCGAGCCGGTGTCCTGACGCGCGTCGCCGCCTTCGCTGTGGCGGAAGACTTGGTTCACCTCCGCTTCGGCGAGGCGAGCGAGTTTCGCCTCGAGTGCCCGCCAGCCGTCGAGGGTGTCTTCTCCGGCCCGTGTCGCCGCCGCCAAGTCGTCGAAATCCGGACGGAGCGCGAACCAGTTCGCGTCACCGGCGAGCCGCCGCAGGCGCGCGCACAGGGCCGCCCACTCCTCCCGACGAGGGTCTCGCGACATGCCACCTCCGGTGTTGCCGGGCACCAGGATCTCGCTAGGGTGTCACCCTACGCATGGCGCCTCGCCGGGGAGGTTCAGGTGGCCAACGTCGAGATCCTCTCGGAAAACGTCGAACTACCGCCGGACCGGAAGGGCATGTTCCGGCACGCGCTGCACCGGATCGGCCGATCCGGGCCGGGCTGGCAAGGATCGGTCGAGAGCATCGAGATCACCCGGGTGATCGACGGCGGCCGGAGTGGGGCATTCGTCCTCGAAGTCGCGCTGCGCGCGGGCGCGGAACACCGGCAGCGTGTGGTGAAGATCGGCGCTGCCGAGGAAATGGCCGCCGAGTACGGGAATTACCGGCGGTTGCTCGTTCCGTATCCGGCCGCGGTGTGCGCGCCCATTCAGGAGGCGACGCGAGGTGCCCTGGACAGCGGAAGCGGACATGACGGTGAGATCGAGGCCGTGGTGTACACCCACGTCGCCGATTACGCGGGCAGGCCGCAGGCGGCGGTGTCGACGTTGGAGGATCTCGTCCGGACCGCCCTCGCGGATCCCGCCTCGGCCACGGCCGCCCGGCGGTTGATCGGCGATCTCTTCGCGCAGATGGCCACTCCGTTCCACAACCGCAGGAAAATTTTTTCTTCGCGGAGTTTGCGGGATCTCAACCCCACTTTGGGGCCTGATCTCGTGCTCAGTGCCGGGACGGTCACCGGAGAACCGATCTATGCGGAAGACGTTCTCGAAGTTTCTCTCGGGCAGGGTGAATTCCATTCCGGGCAAGAGCTCCGGATAGCGGATTCCGGAGATTCCGAAGTCCGGATCGAAACATCGGGGCAGGACACGGACACGGTGCTCTCCGGACGGGTGATCCGGAGCAGGTTCTCCGAACAGCGTCGTACCCTCGATGGTGCTTTCGGTTCCCTTGAGCGGGAAGAGGGCGTGGTCGTCGCGGACGGTGTCCGGACGGCCGATCCCGCGGCCGGGCTCCGGCCCGCGCTGACCGATCCGCGATTCGGGCGGGTGCGCGGTGTGGTGCACGGCGATCTCAACGCCCGCAACGTGATGTGCGTCGACGGCCGTCCGGTGCTGATCGATTTCGCGCGGACGGCCGAGGACCGGCCGGTGCTGTCGGACGCGGCCTGGCTGGAGGTCAGCCTGATGCGCGACGTCTTCGCCGGGCTCCCGTACGCGGACCTCGTCCGGATCCAGCGCCTGCTCGCGTTCGCCACCAGGGCGAGGACAGTGGCGATGGACGCCGCCGAATTCGACCGGATCGTCGAGGGGTTCTTCGAAGACCAGGCACTCGTGGCCTTTCGGATCCTCCACGAGGTGAGGGTGGCGTCCCAGCGTCTTCACCCGGGTGACACCGTCTGGCTCGACTACGCGGCGGTGCTGCATTTGTCGGCCTACCGCACGGTGAAGTGGTCCGCGCACCCCGAGCACGCGTTGCGCGCCACGCACGCGATCGCCGCGGTCGCCGCGGAGTGGTTGGCCGACGAAAACCCCTTCGCCCACGGCGAGCGGCTTTCCGAACTCTTCAGCCGGGTCGCCCCGGTGATCGACCTGACCCGGCCGGGAGCCGCGTCGTTGCTGGCGGGTCTGCTCGCCGCCGTGGAGGCGCGGCATCCGGGGTTGGCTGCTCCGGAGATCGACGAACTGCGTGATCGGTTCACTCGGACGTGCTACCTCGACCGGGCACGGGAACTGATCGTCCGCCTTTCCCGCGAGCACGACGAATTCCCTCTCGTGGCCGAGCACGAGGAGTCGGCGGTGGTGACCGGCGGGCCGGGGGCGGGGAAGTCGCGGCTGCTGCTGGAGCTGGCCTACCGGCGTGCCCTCGACATCGCCGATCCCGGGCCCGGCTCCGGTTCGCTGCGGTTCCCCCTGCTCCTCACGGCGGCCGAACTGCTGGCGGGTCCGGAGGGGCCGCGCCTGGACGTCCCCCGTGAAGCGCTCGTGCTCGGCGCCGTGCACCTGCTCCTCGACGGCCTCGACGAGGTGCCCGGCACGGGTTTCGCGCGAATCGCGGAGTGGGCTCGTTCGCTGCGCGCCCACTTTCCCCGGATCCGCCTGACGGTCGCCGTTCGCGACGGTGGCCGGGCGGCGGAGGCGTTCGGGCTTCCGGTGCACAGGCTGGCCCTCTGGGACGAAGAGGACATCACCTGGTTCCTGAGCAGGCGGCCGATCCCGCTGACCGTGCGGCGGGAGCTGGTCTCCACGCTCGTCGAGACGCACCGCGCCGATGGAGGAGTGCCCCAGGGCCTGGTCGCGATGCTCGCCGAGGCCGCGGTGGAAGAACAGTCGTCCGCGTCGATCGGTGCCCGGTACGAGCGGTACTTCGCGGGTGACCTGACCGAAGAGGAGATCAAGACGCTGGCGTCCGTGGCGGCCATGGCCGTCGACACCGCCGAGCCCGTCCGGCCGGGTTTCGAGCTGGGCGGCCTTCTCGGGCGCGGAATCCTGGAAGCGGGGCCGCGAGGTGTGCGCTTCCTCAGGCTCGCCGAGCGCGACTACTTCGCCGCGCGGGCGTTGTCCGGTGATTTCGCCGAGGACCGGGCGCGAGCCTTCGCGTGGCGCGACATCTGCGTTCTCGCGGCGAGGCTGCCGAGTACACCGGACTCCGTCGTCGAACTCATGGTGCGAAGCGTGCTCTCCGCCGATCCGCGGTTCGCGGCACGGATGCTGGCGTTCAGGCCGGTACTGGCACTCGGCCCGGTGCGGGGATGGAAGACCTTGCTGGCCGATGCCGGCGCGGGTGCCCATACTCGTCGCTCGGTGGCGGAATCCCTGCTGCTGACCGGAATTCCGCCCGCACGGCAAGCCATCTCCGACGTGCTCCTCGACCCCGGAACCCCCGCCACGGCTCAGCTCGAGATCCTGGCGGTACTCGCACTCTCCGCGACACGGGCCGGCCCCGACTGGCCGTACGCCGTCTGGGCCCGCCATGTCCTCGGCGAAGTCCTGGCCCGTGGCGAACATCCGGCCGAAACGGTGCTCGCTGCCCTCGCGGTGATCGGCGCGGCGCGGATCAGGGGCCTCGAGCTGCTGCAGGGGGAGTTGCTCCAGGCAGGTGATCCGCGTGTCGCTCTCGCGGCCGACGGCCTCTTGCGCCGGTTCGACGTGGTGGTGCCATCGCGTCTGCACGAAGTGCGGGAAGAGCTGACGGCGAACGGTCTTCGTGATGTCGAAGCCCGGCTTCCGACCCTGTCCCGCAGCCGAGAGATCCGGGAGGCGAACGAAACGCGGGTGCGCCTCCTGGAGCGGACGAGCTCGCCGGCGGAACTGATCACCAGACGATTCTCCTACGGGATCGCCTACGACGTCGGTGATCTGCTGTCCGGCTTCTCCTTCGAGCCGATGCCTCCCGGCGCGCTTTCCCGGTTGACGGAACTGCCCGAGTCCGAGGCCGTTTTGCTGGCTCACCAACTGCTTTCCGGCAATCGGCCGGCTCGCGACGCACTGGTCCTTCCCGTCCTGGCCACTTCGCCGCTTCATCTCCTGCTGATCGCCGCCGGCGCGGCGACTTCGCCCGCCGCCGTCGCTCGGGTGGAGCGGCTGGTCATCGCACTCGCGCCGGTCGTCGAGGCGGACCGGATCGAAGGGCTGGCCGCCCTGTGCCACGCCGTGGTGCGGGCCGACCCGCGACGAGGCTTCGCCCTGACCAGGGGTTCGGCGCGAATTCTCCGCGACCGCGGGCTGGCGGCTCGGCTGTATTGGCCGTGGAGCACGATGATGGCGCACACCAGTCCGGCGCCGGACGAGTTGGACCGGCTTCTCGCCGACGGTGTCGAGGGTGCCATCGAGGAACTGGCGTCGTACGCGCCATCGTGGGACGGCACTCGCCATCCTGGCCCGCCGTTGAGCGTGGCCGCTCGCGAGGCAGTGTTCAAGCAGCGCGAAGACGCCGTGGAGTGGGCATTGGCGGTCGCGGCGGCGAAGCTGACGAAAGCGCTTCCCGAGGTCATCGAAATCGCCGGAAATCGTAAGCTCGCGACCACGGCGGAGACGTTTTCGACAGGGCGTCACGGAATCGTCGAGATCGCGCCGCACGCGCGGGTTTTGGCGGCGCTGGGAGGTTTCGCCAGGGAAACGGGAGAATACGCCGACGCGCACCGTGTTCTCGCCGGGTTCGACACCACCGGACTGCATCCCACCGTCGAAGCGGGACGATCGACGGGACTGGCGTTCCTGGGCGACTGGGAACCGTTGCTCCGCGCGGCGAAGGGGGACGGCGGACCACTGGACACCGCCGCGCGCCAGACGATCCCGCACTGGGTGCCGGGACCGTGCACGCCGGCCGATGCGCGTGATCCCGGAGAAATCGCGGCGAGACTGCTGCGGTGGGCGGCCGAACCGGGAACGTCACCGGAGCGACGGTCCCTGCTCGAAGAACTGGCTCACGAAGCAGAACGAAAACACGGAAAACTGCTGTCCCGCCCTTGCTGATTGGGCCGAACGGGGTGGACCGTAACGCCTACGTCATTTCCTGCGAGCTTACTGGCGTGAAATCGGATGTTCGGGAAGGGCCGGGATCAGCGATGACCGTCCGCGCTCCGCTCCCGCCGGACCGAGGGCTGTGCGCCGCGGTGAATCCCGGGACCGCCGCGGGCCTTCTGCGGATCGGCACGGGACGCTTATTCCGGTCCGGGGACGTGCTGGTGCGCGAAGGGGAATCGACGACGTTCGTCGTGCTCCTGCTGGAGGGGTGTGCCAAGGTGACCGCGACCACCGCCGACGGTGGCCGGGCGCTGCTGGCGATCCGGGGGGCCGGTGACCTGATCGGCGAACTGGCCGGATTCGACGGTGAACCGCGTTCGGCCACCGTGACGGCGGTCGGGCGGCTGCGCGCCCGGGTGGCGCCGCGCGCCGAGTTCCACCGGTTCCTCGCGGAGCATCCGGACGCGGCGGTCGCGGTCAGCAGGCTGATGGCCGCCAAGCTGAGATGGTCGACGGAACGGCGGGTCGACTTCAGCGGTTACGACGTCGCGGTACGCCTGGCACGGGTCCTCGTCGCCCTCGTCGCGACCCACGGCACCCACACCGCGCGGGGGTGGGAGATCGGGTTCCCGCTCACCCAGCCCGAACTCGCCGCGTTGATCGGCGCCGCCGAACCGACGGTGCACAAGTCGCTCACCGAGCTGCGGCGGCGGGAAATCCTCGACACCGGCTACCGGCGCATGACGATCGTGGATCTTCCCGCGCTGCGGGCGGCCGCCGTCCTGCCGGCTTGAGGCGAGTACGCCCGGCGGCGGTGAACCGGGCGAATCCCGTGCCAGCACGGGGTTCGGTGGGAAGGCACCCGGCAAAGTGCAGCCGGTGAACGTCGAGGAATGGCCACCGCGCTCCCTGCTGGGCGTGCTCGGTCGCCGGAGCAAGGAAACACTGCTCGGTCTCGGTACACCGATCACCTACCCGGCCCATCAGCGCATCGTCCGCCAGGGCGAATCGGCGCGGTACACCGTTCTCGTCCTCGCCGGTCTGGTCAAGATCGTCGTCGGCACCGAGCGCGGCAAGGACGTGGTGATAGCCGTCCGTGGCCCGGGCGACCTGATCGGGGAAATGGCGGCGCTCGAACGCCGACCGCGGTCGGCGCATGTGATCGCGTGCGTCCCGGTCCAGGCGAAAGTGATCCACAGCAGGGATCTGGTGGAGTTCCTCGAACGCAGCCCGGAGACTTCCCTTGCCCTGGCGAAGGTGCTGAGCGGACGTTTGCGCGGTTCCGACCGCCGGGGTGTCGACCTGATCGCCTACCCGGCCCCGATCCGGATCGCCAGGACGCTGCTCGAGGTCACGGGGAGATGGGGTGAAACCCCGGCCGCCGGTCAAGGGCTCGCGATTCCGTTGTCCCAGCGGGACATCGCCTCCTTGGCGGGAACCGGGCTGAGCTCGGTGGAGAAGGCCTTCCGTCAACTGGAGGAAGGTGGTGCCCTCGACCGGCACTATCGCCGTGTCCTGATCACCGACGTGGACCGGCTGCGGCGATTCGGCGAACTTTCTGACGAGATCCCGTACTAGTACGGGGTCACCCGGCGCGTTCTGTCACACAGTGGGGCCGTCATCGTTCCGCCACCGCCAAACGATGGACTTCGCCCGCGTCCGGGCGCGTCCGTCCGGGCGAAGGCGTTACGCGCAGACCGCGCCGAAAGGGTTCTCGATGCCGGCTCCCCGCGACAGCTTCCAGATCGTGCGCAAGGTGGTCAGCAAGTTCGATCCGCGGCGGGCGGGGCCGGGGCCCGGGACGGAGGTCTTCGCCCGCGCCCATCCCGAGACCGTCAGGGTGACCGAGAGGTACTACTGCAAACAGGAGATCTCCCGGAATTCGTCGACGGGGTACAGCCAGGCTCCCGACGGGGAGATCGAAATCGTCGTGCCCTACGACGGTGCCGATCACTTCACGCGTGAGGCCTGCGAGGACGTCGCGGCCGCTCTTCTCCGGCAGCCCTCCGGCGAGGCGGTCAGCGCGTTGATCGGGCACGTGGTCTTCGCCCGGCATCAGCAGACCGACCTGGGGGAGCGACTGGGTCTCGACGACACCTACGGTTCGCTCCCGATCCGCGTGCCGGTGGCCGGGAAAGACGGCCCGGGTGAGGTGGACGAGCTGAGCAGTGACCGGCATGCCTGCACGATCAGGCACGACTACGCGCCGGGCCGGCTCGATCTGATCCCGATCGACGTCCAGATCGAACTGATCGATCCGGACACGATCAGCGACTTCCGGGGCCTGCCGATGAGCGGTGAGGGCGGCGTGGATTTCGCGAAACTGAGCCAGCAGCCGAACTTCGAGTCGTTTCTCCTGCTCGTGCTCCAGGTCAGGGTGGTCCTGCCGTGGAAGAACGATCGGGAGCCGCCAAGGCCGGTCATCGATCGGATCGCTCTCGATTGGCCGTCGATCACCTCGCTGCACGCGCTCACGCTCAGTCTCCCGGAAAGCGGACGGGAATCGGTGCCGATCACCTACAACCCGGTCGGCCGCAGCATCGAATGGCGGAACATCCCGATGAGGCGGCGGCGGCGACCGGAGGGGCGTGAAGGGGAACTCGAGTTCGTCACCGAGAAGATGTTCCTGTCGATCGAGCAGCCCGGCGAGTTGTATCAGCAACCGAGCCTGGACGGCCGGGTCGAGGTGAAGATCCCGGACTGCCTGCTCTCGGGGATGAGAAGCAGGGTGTTCGACGGTGCCGGGCGCAAGGCCGACTGCGACGGCCACGAAGAGGTCAGCTGGATCGGTTCACGGGTTCATTTGATCCTCGATGACGCGTTCGCTCGTCGCCAGCTGAAACCACATCAGCATCTGTATTTCGACGAGGTGATCCCGGAGGACGCGCGGATCGCCGATATCGAAAACGCCCTTCGGACCCGTGGTTTCACCGTCCGGTTCGACAGTGTTTCGGACAACGGGACGAATCGTCAGTGGACGGGGGAGGCGGAGCGGTCCGAAGGGCCGGAGAAGATGAAGTTGACCTTGTACGTCGACGGCACCCGGCACGAAACCGAACGACGGGTCCAACGCGGTGGGAAGACCTACAAGACGACCTTCCCGAGTGGCGAACTCCGGTTGTTCATGTCCGGTGCGCTGCCGAGGACGAGCCGGGTGATCACCCGGGAGATGAACGCACTGCACGCCATCCTCCGGGACCGTTTCGCCAGCATTCGCGCCACGCACTGACCCGTCACGAGAGGAATGCCGAGAAATGTCGATCACGATCCGGGCTCGCGCGCCCCGGCCCCGGTGTCATCGTTGCGGTTCACCGAAGATCGCGGCGCTGTGCCACCACTGTGGACGCCCGCTCTGCCCTGAGCACCGTTCGGGCTCCGTCCTCACCAGCGAGTTCGGCGACCTGGGCTTCCAGAAGGCCGAACCCCAGCACTGCGCGGACCACGAACACGTGGTCAAACCACCGATCGACAAGTACGTCTGGCTCGGTGGGGCGGTGGCGGGACTCGGTCTCCTGCTCATGTTCGTCTGGATGCCGCTCGGGCTGGCGCTGCTTCTCGCCGGGCTGGCGGGCGGCGGGCTGGCCTGGTACGAAAACCACCGCCGGATCGCCACGGCGCTGGCGAACCGGCCGCCGTTGCCGGTGGTGCCGAGTATCGATTCCATCCGGGTCCGCGAGGTCGTGCAGGGCAGTCTGACCCTCGACGAGCACGGTACCTACCACAGTTCGATGACCCCGGTCGAAGGCGAAATCGCCCTGGACATGACTTTCGGCCGTCCTGACCAGGACCGTCTCGGCGCCTATCGCCACAAGTTCCGGCTCGACGAGGGGGAGGACATCGAGTTCTCGGCCGGGTACGCGGTCCTGACCGGCAGGGCCGGGCTCGAGTTCGTCGACCCCGGGTTCCGGCCCCCGGTGCTGCCGCTGTCCGGGTTCACGAGCGAACATCCTTTCCTGGCCGGGCGGGACAGCCGAGCGGGCGCGAAATGGCGGTTCAGGCTCGCTCACCGGCTGTCCGGCGGGCTGGACGTCGACAAGATCCCGTTGTGGCTGACCCCCGCACTGGTCCCCGAATCGGATCAGCGCGCGCTCCAGCTTGATCTGCAGTGGCTGGGCAACTGGCCCTCGGACGAGGCGACCCTCGAGGCGGACCGCGTGGAGCGGCTGACCTTGTACGTGCCCGTTTCCTGGGGGAACATCGAGTTCGCTTCCGAAGGGCCGACGGTGAGCAGCCAGGCGGACCCGGAGACCGGCGGACGGCTGATCGAGTGGAAGCAGCTGCCACTCGGGGCCAAGGCCGATCACCGGCTCACCCTGTCGGTGCGGTTCGAGGACCGGATCCAGCTCAGCGACGTCATCACCGGTTCCATGGTCGTCTCGTTCAAAGGGGCGCTCTCCGGCCTCGAGGGCGTCGACTTCCATCATCCGATGGGCGGCCCCCGGAACGGTGACCACCGGGACATGGAGGTCAAGACCGAGGTCACCGCCGGCATTTCGCTGAGTCTGAGCGGGGTGCGTTATCAGGACGTGCGAGTCGTACCGGACCAGAAACGCGACGACCTCGTGCAGTGCCCGGAAAGCCGGGAATTCCCCGGCGTGATCCCCGACCACGAAACGCTGATCGCGCTGACGGACGCGATGAGCGAAAGCGGCTACTACGTCAAGTGGGTCATCGGCCACTCCCCGCGCAGCGGGGATCGGGCGAACGCCCTCACCCGTGCCTGGGACATCGGTGGCCGGCTTTACGAAGGGGTGTACCCGGTCGATTTCTACGTCGGGCTCGCGGGTGACGAGATCTACGGCGGAGACATCCACGCGATCGCGGGGAACAGCAAGGTCCGGCTCTCGGTCAAAGGCGCTTACGCGAGCGAAGAGATGGAAGAACGGATCAAGTCCGTCTGGTACGGCCTGAGCGACATAGTCAGCGAAACCCTCCAGGAACGCAAGCGCCCCGAAGCGAACGGCCGGGCCGCGGACGATTCGTACCGGCCTCGGCACGCCGGACGGGACAGTGGTGAGGCGTCCACCCGATCGCACGAAGTACACCGGCGCCGGAGGGACTTGAGGGACGCCGTGCTGGAGGGACGCATCTCGGAACAGCTCTTCCGGCAACTGGACGCCGAACTCGAGAACGAGCAGGCCGTGGCCGACCGGCGAGGCGGCTCGTGGGAAGAGGAGGACTGAGATGGTTTGGGAATGCGGCGACTGCAACGCCCGCGAGGACGAAGAGAAAGGCGTGGCCGTCGACGCGGTCTGCCACCACTGCGGCAAACCGTTGTGCCGTGAACACCAGGTGATCGTGGGAATCGACGAAGCCTTCGCCGCGCCTCCGGAGGTCCTGCCGGTCCCGGGTAACCGCTCCGCCGTGCACTGCGACACCTGCAACCGGACGCATCACGTACGGGCGACCTTGCTCGAAGGGATCCACGGATGATCACGGCAGAGGTGCTCACCGACGGGTTGAACGTCGGCCGGGCCACCGACCTCACCGTCCGGCTGACCAACCACGGGGCCGGGGTCTGCACCAACGTCGTGTTCACACTGCGGTTGCCGCCGCAGGTTTCGGCCGTGCGCGGCAGCAAAGAGCTCGAAGTGGGCAGGTTGGCACCCGGGGAAAGCCGCAGCGCCGTCGTCCGGGTCCGCCCGTTGCGGGCCGGGTCCTGGACGGCGGGTGCGAACTTCTCGTTCCGTGACCCCCGCGGAGCCGCCTGCCGGGTCCCGGACTTCAGCGCACCGCTGGTGGTCGCCCCGCCGGTCGAGGAGATCAAGGCGCCGCCGCCGCGGTTCGAGGTCGCGCTGGCCACGCCGGTCCTGACCCACGGCGAGTGGGACATCCTGCGCGGGTCGCTGACCAACATCGGCCCGACGCCGATCGAGTGGGGGAAGGTGAGCCTGCGGGGACCGTTCACAGTGGACCCCGGCGGGACTTTCGCCGAGTTCGGGAGTTTGCCGCCCGGTGGGCAAGCGTCGTTCGAGTTTCCCTTGCGGGCAAGCGAAGCCGGCCGGGAGGTGCCGGTGCACGTGATGGCGGTCTGTGCCGACAGGACCGCGCAGCGGGTCCAGATCTCCAGGAGATTCACGGTGCAGGTCAGCCAGGCGGGGAAAGCGGACTCCGGGCAGATCCGGATTCTCTACCTCTCCGCGAACCCGGACAGCGAACAGCGGCTCAGGCTGGCGAGAGAAGTCCGCGACATCAAGGAGACCTTGCGCAAGAGCGCCCATCGCGAGCGCTTCGAACTGGACGATCACGGAGCTTTGCGACCACGGGACCTCACTCAGGCGTTGCTCGATCACAAGCCGCGGATCGTGCACTTCTCCGGGCACGGCGACGAAGACGGCCGGTTCATCGCCGAGAACGCCGGTGGCGGGCAACAACCGCTTCCGGTGACCGGGGTCGCCGCGTTGTTCGCGGAGATGGCGGGCACGGTCGAGTGCGTCCTCGTCAACGCTTGCTACAGCGAGACGATGGCGAAGGCGCTGTCCGAACACATCGACTACGTGATCGGGATGCGCAGCTGGATCGGGGATCGATCCGCGATGGACTTCAGTGTGGGCTTCTATCAGGCGCTGGCGGCCGGCTTGGCGATCGAACCGGCGTACCGGCTGGCGAGGGCGTCGATGATGACCGGCGACGGTCACGGGCGGGGCGGGGAGGTCCCGGTGCTGTTCCGCAAGGAACACTGAGGGAGTTCCGTGAAGGTCTCCTTGAGGGACTCTGGGTCCCTCAAGGAGACCTTCACGGATGCCGGAAGCCCACCGGCAGGCTCGGTGGCAGCGATGGCGCGGGTGACGCCGGCTCAGCGTCCCGGCACGTGCACCCTCGCCCGTTCGGCGAAGTTCTTCTCCGGTATCCGTACCTCGACCGGCTCGAAGCTCGCCGGGTCCAGCGAGGCCGATCCGTCCGCGATGACGTCGGTGAACAGCACTTCCGGAACGATCAACGCGAAGTCCGCGTCGCTCGCACGCAGGAGCGCGGCGCGGACCTGAGCGCTGTCCAGCAACCGGTGCACGGCTATGGGCGCGTGGCCGATCCAGCCGTTGACCCCCGCCGCCACGTGCCCGCGATGAAGCGCGACACGCAGCCGAAGCCGGGCATGCGGGCTGAGGTCCGCGTTGGTCACGGCGAGCGCGGTCCGCAGCCCGGCCACGAACCGGGGAATGACCACCGATTCGTCGATCCCGGCGGGGAAGATCGCGAACTGCCCGTCGCCGGAATGCTGGAGGTCGACGTTCGCCTCGCGGAGCCCGGCCTGCTCCCGGGCGTGGACGAGCACGTCGAGAAGCCGTTGCTGGGAACGGGCGGCTTCGCTCGTGGTGAACCGGCTGTAGGACTCGGTGTCCACGGCGACGCACAACCGCACGGCCGGCGTCGCGAGATCGGTAGCGGGCGTGGAGGGGACCACGGCCGGTGCCCAGCCTTCCGGTGGCGGTGTCTCGAACCGGACCGGTGGGCAACCGCCGTGCGCGCGGCGCGGACGGCCGCGACCGGTCAGGACGGTGGCGTCCAGCCGGACGAAACCCGACAACATCCTCAGCTCCGCCGGCGCGCGGAGCAGGGCTCGCACCGCTCCGGCGGCCGGTATCGGGGTGTCTCCCAAAGGATCGCCGAGCAGCCAGCCACACCCTCCGGGTGGTTCGCCGACCGCCATCGGACTGCCCGGCTCGACGGCCTGCCCCGCCGCTTCCGGCACTTCGATCCGCGGGTCGTCGAATCCCATGACGAGGTGTGCCGCCACGAACGGCATCTCACTCCGTGCCTGCTCGAGCGTGAACCGCCCATGCACCTCGAAGTACCCCGGACCGGCGGGTGCGGACGCCGGACGCGTGTGCGGCAGTTCGAAGCGGACCCCGCCGAGCCGCGCGTCGCCACTGACGATGCCGATCATCGCAGCGAGGGAAGGTCGGCGGCGATGCGCGTCGATCCGGCCAGGAACGCGCTCTGCGGCGCGATGAGCGCACGGCCGAGGCGGCCGTGGGTGATGTCGGCGAAGCCCGCGCAGATCACTCCCGGGCACCCGTCGTCGTGTCCCGCCTCGACCAGTTCCCGGCGTAACCGGACGGCTTCGGGCGACCGTGTCGCCAGTTCGTACACCTCGAAATTACGCAACTGCAGGTACGGCTTCCCGGGTACCGCGCCGGGCCCTTCCCGCACCGTGCGGATCGGATCGAAGGTCAGCGACCCGAGTGCCGATCCCGGTGCGCCGAGGCCCACTTCCGACATTTCTTCCCGCAACTCCCGGCGCAGGCATTCGGCGGCGGTTTCCCGGTACGCGCCGGTGTCGAACCATTCCCGGAACGGGCGCAGGGAATCGGCCGGGAGCAGTCCCCGGAGGTCGCCTTTCATCCGATCGGCGCCTTCGGCCGTACGATCGGGCCGGAATCCCCAGGATTCGAGGATCCGCCCGGCGGGAGGATGGATCTTGACCACACCGCCGGGTGGCCCGTAGGAACTGGGCCGGGCCGGTGAATCGAACAGCACGTACCGGTCGTCGTCGGTCACCCGCAGCAAGGCACTGAAGGAAACCCGGATCGGATGATGTCGCTTCCTGGCTCCGAAGACCGCTCGAAACGCCACGATCAGCTCCTCCCACGCTGTCGTCTCCACGATGTCACAGAGCGCGGGAACACACAGCGGCCGGAACAAGAGAAGCCGAGGAGAAGCGTCAGGCCGCGAGTGGTCCGAAGACCAGGGTGCCCGGCGCCTCGGCGTCGTCACCCGCCCAGAACTCCAGCCACAGCGCGGCGAACTCGTCACGGGACAGCATCCCGTCGCCGTCGGAATCCAGCAGCGGGAAGGTGGTGTCGGTGTCGGTCGGGCGGCCGTTCCACACCTCGATCAATTGGTGGTACTCCGCCGCGGAGATGAGGTCGTCGCGGTTCTCGTCGATCGCTTCGAACATCGCGTCGGCGGTCGCGGTCACGGCTTCGGGCGTGTCCGGCAGCTTGTCCACCACCAGCAGGACCTCGTCGAGGGTCACCTTGTCGTGGCCGGCATCCGAGGCTGCCAGCAACGTCGTCCACCAGCTCAGCATGATTCCGGTCAGCCTGCGCTCGTCACCCGGCCCGCGTCGGCGCGCCCAGCGCTCGGCCAGCGCCTGGAAGTCCTGCTCCCGAAGGAATCCGTCGCCGTCGGCGTCCATCGCGGCGAAGACGCCCGAGATCTTGCGCCGTTGCAAGTCGCTAGCCATGCGTCCGAACGATAGAACCGGACGCAGTAACGGCACATCGGCCATTCAGGGGCCCGGCGAGCCACGATCGGGGGACGGCGGTTCACTCGTCATCGGTACGTCCATAACGACCGGTACGGCCGGACCTCGGACTCACCCGGAGGAGAAGCATGACAGCCGAAATCGAGCGGGCGGCGCACGCCTACTGCCCCGTCTGCAACCCGGATCCCGGCCTCGGTGCGCGGGTCACCGCGCTCTGCGGGGCCGTCCATCCGTACTGGGGCCGCCGCGAACGGCCGGTGAACAACTGCCCGGCGTGCGAAGCGCTCACCGCGAAGACGGTGTACCCGTGCGGCCATACGGGGAGCGAGAGATGAGGGCCACAGCGGATACCCCGTTTTCGGACGCGGAGGCTGGGTACCCCGCAAATAGCGGACAACGAAGGGAGGCCCTGATGAACGACAAGGCCGAGAACAAGGCGGAAGAGCTCAAGGGCAAGGCCAAGGAGGCCGTGGGGAACGCCACGGACAACGAGCAGTGGCAGACCGAAGGCAAGGCCGAGCAGGGCAAGGCCAACGTCAAGCAGGCCGGCGAGAAGATCAAGGACGCCATCAAGGGCGTCCGCGACTGATCTCCCGCGCTTCCAGCGTGTGAAAGCCCTCTTCCCCGATTGAACCGGGGAAGAGGGCTTTCACGCGCGAATTCGCGGGTGAGGTCCGGCTCATGGACTGCCGGGGCTTCGGCATCGAGGCGCGGCGCCCTGTTCCGGGGCCCGGTTTCGCCTTGAGCGGAACGGCGCCCGTGGGCGCCGGCGCGCTGTCACGATGACCGTATGGCGGACATCCTCCCTTTCCAGCCGAAGCGTTCCGAACCGGAGCCGTTGTGGCGTGACGTACTGGGCAAGAACCTGCGCGCCGCGCGTGAGGAACAGGGCGGCCGCCTCGTCGACGTCGCGGAACGCGCCGGGATCTCCCCGCAGTACCTCTCCGAGATCGAGCGCGGCCGCAAGGAACCGTCCAGCGAGATGATCGCCGCGGTCACCGGCGCGCTCGGGATCGACCTGGCGGACCTCCTCTTCGGTATCGCGGGCACGATCAGCCGGGGCGGCAGCACGGGCCTCGCGGTCGGCCGCCGCCCGCGAGGGCCGGTACTCATGGCCGCGTAGGCGCTTTCCGGTAAGTCTTGTCGGCGGTCTTCGCGCCCAGGGGTTCCCTGACGGCACGGACGGGTCTGTCGAGTACGGACCCGGTCGGAGGCCGAGCCGCCCGCACCGCCGGGAACTCCCTGGAACACGAAGCCCGCCGAAGGGACTCACCGGACAAGCGCCTATGCGCGTTCGTCGAGCACGCGGTCCGCGAGTCCGTAGGCGACGGCACCGGCCGCGTCGAACACGCGGTCCCGGTCGGTGTCGTGCCGGAGATCCGAGACGGCCCGGCCGGTGTGCGCGGAAAGGATCTCCTCCAACTGCGTCCGCACCCGCACGACCTCGTCGGCCTGCAGGATGAGGTCCGGGATGGTGCCGCGGCCCTGCGCGGCGGGCTGGTGCAGCACCACCCGGGTGTGGGGCAGCACGAACCGGTGCCCCGCCTCGCCCGCCGCCAGCAGGATCGCGCCCGCCGCCACGGCCTGGCCGACGCAGGTCGTCGCCACCGGTGCCTTGATGAAGCGCATCGTGTCGTACAGCGCGAGCATCGCCGACGGGTCGCCGCCCTCGGTGTTGATGTAGAGGTTGATCTCCTGCTCCGGGTTGTCCGCCTCCAGATACAGCAGTTGCGTGATCAGGGCGTTCGCCACGCCGGAGTCGATCGCGGTGCCGAGATAGATGATCCGCTCCGACAGCAGATGCGAGTAGACGTCCATGATCCGCTCGCCGGCGGGACTGCGGGAGATGACGTTGGGGATGGTGTAGGTGCTCATACGCCCGCACCCCTTTCCGTGCCGAGGCCGAGTTTGTGCGTGCGGACGGGGACGACTTGGTCGAGGCTCTCGACGATGTGGTCGATGAAGCCGTATTCGCGTGCCTGCCCGGTGGTGAACCAGCGATCGTGGAGCGAATCGGCGAAGATCCGGTCGATGGGCTGCCCGGTGTCGTCGGCGATGAGGCCGAGCACCGTGTCCCGCGTGTAGCGCAGATCGTCCGCCTGCACTTCCACCTCGACGGCCGAACCGCCGATGCCCGCCGAACCCTGGTGCATCAGGATCCGCGCGTGCGGCAGGGCGAACCGTTTGCCAGGGGTGCCCGCGGAAAGCAGGAACTGCCCGGCACTGCACGCCAGCCCCAGCGCGAGGGTGGCGACGTCGCACGGCACGAGCCGCATCACGTCGCGGATGGCCAGCATCGAGGGGACCGAACCGCCCGGCGAGTGGATCCACAACGCGATGTCCTTGCGGGGATCCTCGCTCGCCAAGGACAGCAACTGGGTGGTGAGGACCGTGCCGTTGTCGTCGTCGAGCGCGCCGTCGAGGACCAGCACACGCTGGCTGAAGAACCGTTCCCGGAGCCGTTGGTCGAAGAGTGGCTGTTTCTCGTAGTCGGTCATGTCCCGACCATGCCGCCGGGGCGCGGGCGTCCGCCGGTTTCTCTGCTGTGAGCGGATCAGCCCACAGCAGGATGTTCGGCCGGGGCGAACCAGACGGCGCCCGCCAGGACGGCGCCCGCCAGGACGGCGGAGAAGGTCAGCGGACACCTATATTCACCATCATGCTGACCTTGGCGGCGCTGGTCGAAGACGCGGGTCTCGGACTGCGGGTGGTCGTCCCCGGCCGCGACGGGGCGCTGACCGGGCAGGTGTTGTGGGTGCACAACACCGAACTGCCCGATCCCGGACCGTACGTGCGCGAGCACGAGGTCGTGCTGACCAACGGCCTGTGGCTGGACCGCGTCGCCCCCGCGGAGTTCGTCGCGCGGGTGGTCGGCGCCGGAGCGGCGGGGATCATCTTCGGGCTGCGTGTGGAGCAACGCGACACCCCGCCGGCGCTCGCCGAGGCGTGCCGGGAAGCCGGGTTGCCGCTGCTGGAGATCTCGGTGGCGGTGCCGTTCACGGCGGTCACCCGCGCGGCGGCGGCGATCCAGGCCACGGATCGGCAGAACGCGTTGATGTCGCTGGTACGCCGAGGAGACGAACTCACCTCGGCGCTGTCGAGGGGTGCGGGCGCGGCCGGGGTGCTCGCGGTGCTCCGCCGTGAGCACGAACTGCCGTTGGCGGTGGTGGACCGGATGGGACGGGAACTCGCGTCCGCCGGTGCCGAACTGGACGCCGGGCAGTCGCGCGCCGCGGCGGAGGCCTTGGCCGGGCGTCCGCCGCCACTGGAGGCGGATCTCGGCGCGGGGACCCGGGCGGCGTTGTTCCCGGTGGGCGCGATCGGTGACGCGGACGCCGCCCTGCTGTGCCTGCGTCCCGCGGCCGACCTGACGCGCGAGGAGCGGGACGCGCTGGAGCAGACCGCTCGCTACCTCAGCCTGGAGGTGGCCCGGCATCAGGCGGTGCAGGCCATCGAGATGCGGTTCGCCGTCGAACTGCTGGACATGGTGCTCTCCGGCGCGCAACGCGTCGCGGAGGTGCCCGGCAGGTTGCGGGCGTTCGGGGTCGATCCGGACGGGCCGCTGGCGGTGATCGCGCTGGCGTGCGCGGGTGACGCCGCGACGCCGCACGGGATGGCGGAGGCCGTGACGGATTTCCTGCTGGCGGACGGGCTGCCCGCGGTCGTGGCGGCGGGCAGCCAAGACGTCGTCGCGGTGCTGCCGTTCCGGCCGGGGAGGCAGTCGCCCGCGGCGTTCGCGCCCCGGCTGGCGGCGGCGGTGTCACACCGGGTCGACGGCGGGCGCGTGGTCGTCGGGCTCGCCGATCCCGTGTCCGGCGCGGCGGGACTGCGCGTGCCGTTGTCGCGCAGCCGCGAAGCCTGCCGCGTGCTTCGCGGCAGGCGTGGCGGCCCGGTGGCGGCGAGTTTCGCGGAACTGGGCAGCTATCGGCTGCTGCTGGAATCGCACGACGAGCAGTGGCAGCACACCTTCGCCGACGCCTTGCTCGGCCCGCTGCGCGAGCACGATCGCGTCCGCGACGGCGACCTGGAGACGACCCTGCGGGCGTTTCTCGACCACGACGGCCAGTGGGCGGCCACCGCCGCGGCGCTGTACGTGCACGTCAACACCCTGCGCAACCGGCTGGCCAAGGTCACCGAGCTGACCGGTCGTGACGTCGGCCGGACCGCGGACCGGGTCGACCTGTTCCTGGCGCTGGAGGCGGCTCAATCCGGATAGACCGCCGGGTCGATTTCCAGGCGCCGCAACGATTCCGTGGGCAGACCGGGATCGGCCAGCGCCGCGGCCGCCACGTCCCGGCACCGGGCGAACCGGACGTCGCCGAGGCCGAGCCCGAACTCGACGAGCGCGCGCACCGCGGCGAGCCGTCCGGGCCTGCCCGACAGGAACGGGTGCAGGCACAGGTTGAACAGGCAGCGATAGCGGCGCATCGCGTCGAGTTCCGCGCGCCACAGCTCCAGCACCCGCACCGGGGAGGTGATCACCGAGCCGATCTCCGGCGCGGGAAGGAACGCGTACTGCTCCCAGTCGTCGAGCGACCAGTGCACCGGCAGCTCCGCGATCCGGCCCGCCCCGGTCTCGAGCAGATACGGCCGGTCGTCGGCCATCAGCGAGGAGTCGTAGCTCAACCCGTGCTCCGCCACCAGCGCCGGAGTGTCCCAAGTGGACTCCCAGCCCGCCGCGCGATGCCCGCTGATTTCGATGCCCTGTTCGGCGAAGACCGCCATGCCGCGCTCGAAATCGGCACGCTGTTCGGCCGCGGTCATCGCGGTCGGCGGCCGGTGGCTGTAGGAGTGGTGGGCCACCTCGTGCCCGCGTTCCACGATCGCGGCGGCGAGGCCGGGCCGCTGTTCGGCGACCCAGCCCGGCACGAAGAACGTCGCGGGCACGGCCAGTTCGTCGAGCAGGCCGAGGATGCGCGGCACCCCGACCCGGGGCCCGTACGCCTGATGGGACATGGTCGACAGGTGGTCGGCGTAACCCCGTCCTCGCGCGAGGATCGGGGTTTCCGCGTCCACGTCGAAGGTCAGGGTCGCCACCGCGGCCGCGCCGCCGTGCCAGCTTGGTTCCGTCACGCTTGCCGACTTTCCCGCCAGCGGCGCGCGTTCGCCACCGTGACCGTCGGGGAGACCATCGCCCGGTCGAACTCGGCCAGCGGTTGCGCCGCGGCGACGCGGGCGGGCAGATCGGGGTTCGCCAGCGCGCCGTGCCCGAGTGAGAGCAGGTCGGCGTGCCCGACGGCGAGGACCTCGTGCGCCTGGGTGAGGTCGTGCATCCCGCCGTTGGCGATCACCGGCAGCCCGGTGACCTGCCGGGCGAGGGCGGTGATGGTGCCACCGTCGGCCAGTTTCGCCGTTTCGAGCCAGTTCCGGCCCTCGCTGGCGATGTGGAGGTACTGCGCGCCGGCCTCGGCGATCGCGGCGAAGATCACCTCGGCGTCGTCGCGGCCGCCGGGCCAGCGATAGGTGAAGTCGTTGACCTTCGTCTGCGACAGCCGCACGCCGGTGACCAGCTCCGGCACGGCCTCGGCGACCGCGGTCACGACGCGCGCGGTCAGCCGGATCCGGTTCGCGACCGGCCCGCCGTAGGAGTCCGTGCGGTGGTTGGTGTAGTCGGTGAGGAACTGGTCGAGCAGATAACCGTTGGCCGCGTGCACCTCGACGCCGTCGAACCCGGCCTGGCGGGCACGCACGGCCGCGGCCGCGAAACCGTCGACGACGTCGTCGATCCCGGCGGTGGTCAGCTCGCGGGGGACCGGCCAAGGACCGGAGCCGCCGTACGCGCGCATCATCTTCCCGCGCGGCTGGACGGCCGAAGGAGCGACGGCGGGGACTCCGTGTGGATTTCCCTGGGAGATCGCCCCGGCGTGCATGAGCTGGGCGATCATCCGCCCACCCGCCGCGCGTACACCGGCGGTGACCACGCGCCAGCCCGCGACGTGTTCGTCCCGCGCGAGTCCCGGCTGGTCGAGGTAGCCCTGGCTGGCCGCGGTGTCAGGGTAGGTGCCCTCGCTGAACACCAACCCGAAGCCACCGCGGGCGAATTCGGCGTAGTAGTCGGCCATCTCGCCGGTCGGGGTGCCGTCCGGGCTCGCGGAGACGCGGGTCATCGGGGCGACGGCGTACCGGTTGCGCAGCGCGAGGCCGCCGAGCGTGATTGGGGCCAGCGCGGGGTGGGCGTGTCCGACGGTCGTGGTCATGACGGGGTTCCTCCAAAGGGGATGGTTTCGATGGCGAGCGGGGTGAGTCCGGCGTCGCTGATGCGCACGAGATCCTGTGGGCAGGCGGAGACCACGACGACGCAGTCGAGTTCGGCACGCAGGGTCACCGCGTCGCCCGGCCGCGAAGACGCGGTCAACCAGCTCAGGTGTCCCCCTTCGCCGACCGGGACGCGCATGAAGACGTTGATCGGCTGCGGCGTCGGACCCGGGAAACCCAGGCCGGCTTCGCCCAGCGCCTCCCGCAGGTTCCCGGCGCAGGACCGGTGGCCCGGCGCGCCCAGCGCGGCGTACCGGGCCGGGTCGCAGGCCGGGACGAGCATGTCGTGCTCGCCGGGTGAGGTGTCTTCGACCAAGGTCAGGATCGGGCGGCGCAGGTCGGTCAGGAAGGACTCGCCGACCACGGGGAACAGCCGGTCGATCCCGGCGCGGGTGTGCGCCGCGCTGTGCTGTTCGGCCAGTTCGGCCCCGGTGTCGGTGAACGCGAACACGTCGCCGACCTGGCCTCCTTCGACGTCGACCACCCGGACGAGATCTCCGGCGGCCACCCGGACGGCCCTGGCGGTGCCCGAGGGCACTTGCGTTCTGTTCATGGCTTCAGCAAACCGGCAGAGACAGGCAATTCGCTATGGAGAAACATCCAAGATCATGGGTTTGCAGTGGAGGAACTTCCAGGCAGGTGGCAAGGTCGCCTAAGCGGCGGACTCGAGCTGGGCCGGAGCGGCACCCGAGACGCACTGTCACACCTTCTTGCTCCGCGATAGTTTCGATTTTGACCATTTTCGTGGAGCCGGGTTAGGGTTCGGCGATGGACGCTGTGGATGCGGCCGGGCTCGACTTCTGGTCGTTCGTGGCGCTGGCGAACCGGCGGCTCGCGCAGGAGTACGGCTTCCGGCACCAGCTCGCGACCGAGGTGCTGCTGACCCTCAATCGCGCCTCCGACCTGGTGACCTACGATCTCGAAGCCGCGGTGCACCGGCCACGTGGCCGGTCGTGGTCGGCGTTCCGGCTGCTGTTCGTGGTCTGGCTGGCCGGACCGCTCGAACCGACCGGCGCGGCCCGGCTGACCGGGATGAGCCGGGCGGCGGTGTCGAATCTGGTCAAGACGCTGGTCGCGGACGGGATGCTCCACCGGGTCCCGGACGAGCGCGACGGCCGTTCGGTGCAACTGTCGCTGACCGAGGCCGGGCACGAGGAGATGGTCTCGGTCTTCCGCGAGCACAACGAGCGCGAATTCGGCTGGACGAACGCGCTGACCGAGACCGAACAGCGCATCCTCGTCCTGCTGCTGGGCAAGCTGATCACGAGCCGCGCCGAATTCGGCGCCCGGAGCCGCAAGTAGGCCTTCCCGACATGACGAAGACCGGACTACGCTGCCCGAAGAGTAGTCAAAGTGTGAACTAAATCGGCGAGGAGGAGACCACGGTGGACGGCGGACGAATTCCCGCGCTCTTCGCCGGGCTGTGCGACGACGCCGCGGTGTTCCCGCCGGGCCTGGCCCCGCTGCCGGACGCCGTCGCGGCACACGACGAGCACGTCTCCGCCTGGTACGCCGACCTCGTCGGCCCGCTCGTCGTCGCCGCCCCCGCGCTCGGCGACCTCGCAGGCGTACTGGGTGACCGGGAGACGCCACTGCCGGTCTCGGTGACCTTGCCCGGCGGGCCCGCGCAACTCGACGGTGCGCGCGAAGCCGTCGCCTCGCTGCCGGTGCGCCTCGACGCGCTCGAGATCGCCGTCCCGGAGGGGATGGGCCCGGACGAGGTGCTCGCCGCGATTTCCGGCGTCACCGCACCGGTTTTCGTCGAGATCCCCCGAGACGACCGGCGTCTCCCGCTGCTGACCGCCCTTTCCGGCACCGGCCACCGCGCGAAGTTCCGCACCGGGGGCGTCCGGGCGGACCTGTATCCCGGCGAAGCCGAACTCGCCGCCGCGGTCCGGGCGGCCGTCGGAGCGGGCGTTCCGTTCAAGGCCACCGCCGGACTGCACCACGCCCTCCGCAACACCGACCAGGAGACCGGCTTCGAACAGCACGGTTTCCTCAACCTGATGCTCGCCACCGACGCCGCCCTCACCGGCGGTGACACCGAAGCCGTTCTCGCCGAACGAGACGGCGCTGTCATCGCCGGACGGCTTCGGGCACTGGACGCGGATCGCGTCGCCGCCGTCCGCGCGGCGTTCACGTCGTTCGGCACCTGCAGCATCACCGACCCCCTGACCGAACTGGCCGGACTCGGCCTGCTCGAGGCGCCCCGAGGAGAGGCATGACCACGATCGACATCCCCGCAGGCTCGCTGTTCGGGATCGACAACCTGCCGTACGGCATGTTTTCCGTCGACGGTGCGTCCCCGCGCGTCGGCGTGCGCGTCGGTGACTCCGTCCTCGACCTGGCCGTGGCGCTCGGTGACGACGTCTTCGCCGCGCCGACGCTGAACCCGTTCATGGCGCAGGGACACGACCGCTGGGTGGCGGTCCGGGAGCGGATCCGCGACCTGGTCGACGGCGAGGTCCCCGGCGACGCGGTCCACGCGATCGAACGGGTGACCCTCCACTTGCCGATCGAGGTCGCGGACTACGTCGACTTCTACGCCTCCGAGCACCACGCCTCCAACGTCGGCCGGTTGTTCCGTCCCGACGCCGAACCGTTGCTGCCCAACTGGAAACACCTCCCGGTCGGCTACCACGGACGGTCCGGCACCGTTTTGGCCTCCGGTACGGACATCGTGCGCCCGAGCGGCCAGCGCAAGGCCCCCGCCGACCGGGCGCCGGTGTTCGGGCCGAGCACGCGGCTGGACATCGAGGCCGAGATGGGGTTCATCGTCGGCACCGGAACCCCGCTGAACGCTCCGATCACACCGGATGCCTTCCCCCGCCACGTTTTCGGCGCCGTCCTGCTGAACGACTGGTCGGCCCGCGACATCCAGGCGTGGGAATACGTCCCGCTGGGCCCGCACCTCGGCAAGAGCTTCGCGACGTCGATCTCTCCTTGGGTGGTGCCGATCCTGGCGCTGGAGGCCGCGCGGGTCCCGCTGCCCGGCCAGACGGATCCGGAGCCGCTGCCCTACCTGAGGGAGAGTGACTCGTGGGGCCTCGACATCGACCTGGTCGTCGAATGGAACGGCGAGGAGGTCAGCCGCCCGCCCTTCCGCGAGATGTACTGGTCGCCCGCGCAGATGCTCGCCCACTTGACGGTCAACGGCGCCTCCTCGCGCACGGGCGACCTCTACGGCTCCGGCACCATCTCCGGGCCGGAGAAACGCCAGCGTGGCGCGTTCCTCGAATTGTCCTGGGGCGGCAAGGAACCGCTCACGGTCAAGGGGGAGGAGCGCACCTTCCTGCTGGACGGCGACGAGGTCGTGATCACCGGGACCGCCCCCGGCGCGAACGGCTCGCGGATCGGGTTCGGCGAGGTGCGGGGACGCGTGTTGCCGGCGAAGTGAGCCGACGGAAGCTTGCGGGGTAAGGCAAACTTGGCGTACTGAAGTCGGAGGCAGGCGCGAAATCGCCGAAGGGCCTGGCGTGGCTCTGACAGTCCACAAGGGACATCACAACCCCAGTGCCCGCTAGGCCGCCGCCGTGGTTCTCTCTCGCAGGGGTACATGAAGGCCCCCTTCCTTGCGCTAGACGCAAGGAAGGGGGCCTTCATGTACCCCAATCGCCTCAGGCGCACCGGCGCAGCCGCTGAGACCCGACTTTCACCCTGCCCGAAGTACGTGAGGCATCAGCCGCCGGGGATCCCGTTGGGCGGCGGCGCGTCGTTCGCCGCGGAGTTGTCCGCCTTGATGGGTGCCTCGCCGAGGTCGGTCACCAGTACCGGCGTCAGGTCCTTGGCGACGCCTCCCTTGAGCTCGACCACCGACATACCGGAGATGCCGAGGTGGCTGTCGGCGGAGTAGCGGAACGGCGCCAGCCCCGGGCCTTCGAACCCCTTCCCGGACTGCTGGATCACCTCGACGACACGTTCCCGCGTCAGGTCTTTTCCGGCCGCCTGCAACGTTTGGACGAACGTGTACGCCTGCGCCATCCCGTAGATGCGGTAGTTCGTCAGGTCGCCGTCCTTGCCGTGCGCCTTCCAGACGTTCTGCCACAGCTTCGTCCACGCGTTGTCCGGCGCGTCGACACCCGGCAGGTACTCGGTGGTGACGACGCCGTCGATGAGTGACGCGCCGTTGGCCACCTTGCCTTCGGAGAACCGCGCGAGCAGCGAACCGACGAGTGCCGGATCGGAGCCGACGTTGCTGTAGAACCACTTCGGCTTGAACCCGATCTTCAGCGATGCGAGCTGTGACAGCGCGGTGTACGACGGGACGGTGAAGCCCAGCACCAGATCCACGCCCGCGGCCTTGAGTTTAGCGATCTGCGGAGCGATGTCGGTGTTGCCAGGGGAGTACTTCGCGACCTCCACGATCTGGTCGCCGAGGTACCGCCGGGCGCCCTTCTCGCCGTCGCGGCCGAAGTCGTCGTCCTGGAGGAACAGGCCGACCTTGGCGTTCGGCAGGTTCTTCCGCACCCAGTCGCCGACGATCTTGCCTTCGATCTCGTAGTCCGGCTGCCAGCCGAAGGTGACTGGCGCCTTCTGGGGATCGTCGCCCCAGCGCAGCGAACCCGACGACACGAACAGGTCCGGCACCTTCGAGGTGTTCAGGAAGTCGACGACGGCGCTGTGCGTCGGTGTGCCGAGGCCACCGACCATGGCGAAGATCTCGTCCTTGAGCACCAGTTCGTTGGTGACGGCGCCGGTGTTGGTGGGGTTGTAGCCGTCGTCCTTCACCACGAACTCGATCTCGCGGCCGTTGACGCCGCCGTTCGCGTTCACGTAGTCGTAGTAGGCCTGATGCCCGCTCGGAATCTCGCTGTAGCCCGGCGCGGCGACCCCGGTCAGCGGGAAATGCGCGCCGATCTTGATGGTCGTGTCGGTGACACCGACCGTCGAACCCCGCTGCTCGCCCTCGGGTCTGCCGCCCGCGCCGCAGGCCGCGGTGACCGTGACGGCCACGAGGACGGCCACGGCCTTGGTCCAGCGTTTCATGAAGTTCTCCTCCGGTGGATGAGTTTCCGCAGCCCCCCGGCGAGGCCGGCGGGGGCGAGCAGCACGATCAGGACGGTGACCAGGCCGTAGCTCAACGGCGCCAGCTGCGCGGCCCGCACGTCGGAGAGGCCGAGATCCGTGCCCGCGCCGGTCACCAGCGGCGGCAGGAAGGTCAGCAGCGCGGCACCGGCGAGTGCCCCGGTGAGGCTCCCGAGACCGCCGAGCACCACCGCGGACACGAGCAGCAGCGACAACGTCAGCGCGAACCCGCTCGGCGCCGCCAGCCGCGCCGACAACGCCATCAACGCTCCGGCCAGGCCCGCGCATCCCGCGCTGACGACGAACGCCCGCACCCGCGTGCGGCCGAGGTCGATCCCGGCCAGTTCGGCGGCCACGTCCTGGTCGCGCACCGCTCGCCAATCACGTCCGACGCGGCCGCGGGAGAGGTTCGCCAGCAGGACGAACACGAGGACCACCGTGAGCCACGAAAGGTAAGCGAGATAACGAATCGACGTGAGATCCTGGCCGGTGACGAAGTACGCGGCGTCGGCCAGCGGGCCGGGTATGTCCGGCATGCGCACGGGCAAGCCCTGCTCGCCGCCGAGCGCCTCGCCGAAGAACAACGGGATGCCGGGCACGGCGACGGCGAGCGCCAGTGTCGCCCCGGCGAGATACGGTCCGTGCAGCCTGGCCGCGGCGACCCCCACCAGCGCCCCGACGGCGAGCGTGATCACCATCGCCAGCAGCAGGATCACCGGCAGCGGCAAGACCGCCGACTTCAGCAGGAGCGCCGTCGAGTACGCGCCGACGGCCATCAACGCGCCATGCCCGAGCGAGAGCTGCCCGTTGAGTCCGGTGAGGACGGTCAGACCGCCCGCCGCGATGGCGAGGTACGCCATCGTGGTGAATTGCGCGGTGAGGAACGGCCCGGAATTCTCCAGGACGAGGACGACGACGACCAGCGCGGCGAGCGCGCCCAGCAGATGACCGCGCAGCAAGTCAGACCCTCCGTTCACGGACGCCGGCGAACAGGCCGCCGGGTTTGAGCAGCAGCACCACCATGAGCAGCACCAGCGCGGCGAGCGGTACCAGTTCCGCGCCGACGTAGCCGCTCACCAGGCTCAACGACAGGCCGAGGACGACGCCGCCGACGACCGCGCCGGCCGGGCTGTCCAGCCCGCCGAGCACCGCGGCGACGAAGCCGTACACCACCACGCCGTCCAGATAGGACGGATGGACGAGCCCGCCGCCGGCGATCAGCAAGCCCGACAGCGAACCGGTGAGCGCGGCCAGCGCCCAGCCGAGGGTGAGCATCCGCCCGACCCGCACACCGAGCAGGCGGGCCACTTCCCGGTCGAACGCCGCCGCCCGCATCCGCAGGCCCAGATCGGTACCGCGGAACAGCACCACGAGCCCGATCAGCACCACGCCGACGGCGGCGATGGTGAACACCCCGAACCCGGTCAGCGCGATCGTCGTGTCGCCGACCCGGAACCCGGTGAGCCCGAACGGCGCCGGGAACGACCGGTACCGTGAGCCGAACACCAGTGCCGCCAGCGCGTGCAGCACGATGAACAACCCCAGGGTGAGGATCACGGCGTTGAGCTCGGCCTTGCCGTCGACGAACCGGACGACGAACCGTTCCACCAGCGCGCCGAGCACGAGGCCCGAGACCAGGGCCACGGCGAAACCGGCCCAGTACGACCAGCCCGCGTCGATCAGGACCAGCGCCAGGTAGGTGGTGATCACCGCCATCGGCGCCTGCGCGAAGTTCACGATCCGCGTCGCCCGCCAGATCAGCACCAGCGCCAGCGCGAACGCGGCGTACACCGCGCCCAGTGTCAGGCCGGTGAGCGCGGTGGTGAGCAGTTGCTGCACAGGGCTTCCTTTCAGAATCCGAGGTAGGCGTGCCGGAGGCCGTCGTCCGCGACGAGCGCGGCCGCGTCGCGCCGGACGACGACCTCGCCGAGGTTGAGCACGACGCCGTGGTCGGCGATGGACAACGCGCTGCGCGCGTTCTGTTCGACCAGGACGACGGCCAGTCCTTCGTCGTGGACGAGGCCGCGCAGCAGGCCGAAGATCCGCGCCACGATGCGGGGCGCGAGCCCCAGTGACGGCTCGTCGAGCAGCAGCACCTTCGGCCGGGAAAGCAGTGCGCGGCCGATGACCAGCATCTGCCGTTCCCCGCCGGAAAGGACGTGCGCGAGACCGTTCTTGCGGTCGGCGAGCGCCGGGAAGAGGTCGTAGATCCGGCGGAGATCGGCCGCCTTCGCGCGGCCGCGGGCCCCGAGCGCGCCGAGGCGCAGGTTCTCTTCGACGGTCAGTTGGGCCAGTACACCGCGGCCTTCGGGCACATGCGCGAGCCCGAGCGCCGGAAGGTCCTCTGTGGACAGTCTTCGCAGATCCCGTCCCGCGAGCGACACCTTGCCACCTGTCGGCCGGACGAGCCCGGAGATGGTCCGCAGCAAGGTGGTCTTGCCCGCGCCGTTCGCGCCGAGCACCGCGGTGATCTCGCCTTCCGCGGCCGAAAGACTCACGGAATCGAGCGCGCGCACCGGGCCGTAGCTCGCCGAAAGGTGCTCAACGGTCAGCATCGGCCACCTCCTCGCCGAGGTAGGCGGCCTGGACCGCCGGATCCGCGCGGATCTGGTCCGGTGTCCCGTGAGCGATGACCCTGCCGAAGTCCAGCACCACGATCTCGTCGCAGACGCCCATCACCAGATCCATGTGGTGCTCCACGAGCAGCACCGACATGCGTTCGGTCGACCCGCGAACCAGTGCGCCGACCTCGTCGATCTCCGCCGACGACAGGCCGCCCGCCGGTTCGTCCAGCAGCAGCAGATCCGGTTCGGCCGCCAGCGCTCGCGCCAGCGCGATCCTTTTCCGTACCGGATAGGGGAGACCGACGGGAGAACGCTGCGCCAGGTCGGCGATGCCGAACTCGGTCAACCGCGCCATCGCCCGCTCGGTCAGTGCCTTCTCGGTCTTCGTCATGCCCAGCAACGAAGTCCAGAAGCCGGATTTCGCATGCCTTCCCGCGCCCACGAGCACGTTCTCCAGCACGGTCATCCGGTCGAACAGGCCGAGCTCCTGCAGGCTGCGGGCGATGCCGAGGCCGGCGAGGTGATGCGGACGCAACCGCCGCAGTTCCGTGCCGCGCCAGGCCAGCGTGCCGGCGTCCGGGCGGACGAAACCGCACGCGACGTTGAACAGCGTGGTCTTGCCCGCCCCGTTCGGGCCGATCACGCCGAGCACCCGGCCGGGTGCGACGCTCAGGGAGACGTCCGACAGCGCGACGAGACCACCGAAGGTCACCGACACGCCGGACATCTCGAAGGTCGACAGGGTCACGCAAGAACTCCCAACGGAGAGAGGAGGTCCCGGCGCGGGCGCGCCGGGAACCAAGACGCTCAGGCGTGCGGACACGTGTCCCGGTAGTCGCTGATCGTGCGGTCGTCCGGGGCGGGGCAGAGGAACCGCTCGTAGCGGGTGTCGTTGTCCACGAACCGCTTCAGCCACGAGATCGTGTACTTGGCCATGGTCGTGTTCGCGGTGTTCGGGAAGAAGTGGCTCGCGTTGTCCAGTTCCATGTACGCCTTCTCCGACGAAGCGGGAATGCTGGTGTAGAACGGGATCGAATGCGACGCGACCGGCGCGACCGAATCGGATTCGCCGCCGATGACGAACGTCGGCACCCGCAGTGAGGACCACGACTTCTGGGTGTTCCATGCCGCGAGCGGCACCGCCGCCTGCAGCGAAGGCCGGTCCTGTGCCGCTTCGAGCGAACCGCCGCCGCCCATCGAGTGGCCCGCCACCGCGAGCCGGGTGGTGTCGACGCGGGAGCGGACCGTGCTGCGCTGGGTCAGGTAGTCGAGCGCGGCCAGCAGCTGGTCACCGCGGCTGTCGGGCTGGTCGTAGATCGTGGTGGTGTCGATCGTGAACACCACGAAGCCCTGCGACGCCAGCCGCGGGCCGATCCACGCGATACTCGACTGGGTCGCGGTGAATCCCGGCGAGATGGCGACCGCGCCGAACGTGCCCTGGGCGGTGCTGGTGGGGTAGTGGATGGTGCCGCCGCCAAATCCGGTGACGGCCAGGCTCGAAACGGAGGTCTGCGACACCGCGAACGAGCCACGGGAGGCTTCGATGCTGCTCTCCGTCGGGTCCGGGCCCCGTTCGTAGGGATTCTCGGCGGCGTAGGCCGTGGGAGCGATAGTGAGTGCCGCGACGGTGGCCAGTCCACAAAGGATCCGGGTCGTACTACGCATGTTGCCCTCTCCGTTCGCCGGTGAACACGGTCCGTGGTGAGGGACTGTGGCAAACGGCCGGAGCGGGCTGCATCGGTGAAATCGCCAGTCTTGCTCCGCGACCGTCCCCGCCGGGCGGGTCGCCCGTACGATCGGCGATCGTGAATCCCGCAGCCGAGGACATAGTCCGCACAGCGGCCCGGTGGATCGATCGCGGCCTCCGCGTCGACACCTCCGCTTTCGCCCAGGACCTCGGCATCTCGCGCAGTACCCTGTTCCGCCGCGTCGGCAACCGGGAAGACCTGCTCGGTGATGCCCTCTACTACCTGTCCGAGCGCACCCTGACGGCCGCCGTGCGCACCTGGGAGCGCGAAGAGGGCGACGTGGTGCGCAACGCGGCCGGTGAACTGCGCTGTCTGTCGATCATGCGCGAGTACCGGTCCGCTCTGGCGGCGAGCGCCGGCTTCCGGCGCTTTCTCGACGACGAGCCGGTGCTGGCGATCCGGCTGCTCACCGACCCGGACGGACGCGTCCAGCCGAGGGTGATCGCGGCCCACGTCGAGCTGCTTCGCCGCGACGTCGAGGATGGCGGCTTTCTGCCCGCGGTCGGCCTGGACAGCCTCTGTTACGCCATCGTGCGGCTGGGAGAGGCGTTCCTGTACTCCGACGTCCTCGCCTCCCGGACCCCCGATCTCGAAGCGGCGTCGACACTGCTCGGAGCCCTCGTGGAAGGACGGGTGCCGAGCAGAACCTTGTGAAACACTTGCGCCTGGTGTTTCATCGAGAGGGAGTTCGAGGAGGCGCCGATGCCGGTGTACCCGCTGCGGGGCAGGGACGACCTCTTCGGCGGGCTGCGGTCGGCCGCCGGCCGTGCCGTGCTGGTCCACGGCACGGAAGGGCTCGGCAAATCGGCCCTGCTCGCCACGCTGCGCGCCACCCTCGGCGTCCGTCTCGTCGGGGTGCGGGGCCTGCGGGCCGAAAGCACGCTGCCGTATGGCGCCCTGCATCGGATGTTCGGCGCGCCCGTCTCCAGCGGCGCGGAGGCCAGGGACCGGCTCGGCGCCGTCTCGGCGCCGACGATCTGCTGGGTGGACGACGCGCAGTGGGTCGATCCGGAATCCTTGGCGGCCCTGGGTTTCGCGGGCAGGCGGCTGGCCGGTGCCCCGGTCGGCATGGTGCTCGCCTCGCGATCGGGGTCCGACGAGTTCGACACCGTCGAGTTGCCGCCGTTGCCCGAATCCGCCGCCGACCTGGTGCTGCGCGATCACGGCGTACCGGCCGGGGTGCGCCCGCAGCTGATCGAACTGGGCAACGGGAACCCCGCCGATCTCGTCGCGCTGGCGGCTTCGCTGACTCCCGCGCAGGCGGCGGGGCGGGAGCCGGTGTCGCCGATCCTGCGGGAGCGGTTGTCTCGTCACGCGGCCGAGCTCGCCGCGATGGCGTTCGACGAACGACTGCGGTTTCTCGCCACCTGCATGGACTCGTCCGCGAGGAAGGCGACGTGGTACGCGGCGGCGGCACCGGCCGACCGCAGGGCGGCGCACGCGCGGCTGGTCTCCGCCGAGGAAGGGCCGGACGCGCTCTGGCATCGCGCGATGGCGGCCGTCACGCCGTCCGCGCCACTCGCCGACGCGCTCGCCACCGCACCGGCGGTGGATCACGCGGCCGCGGCGCGGCAGCTCGAACGCGCCGCCGCACTGACCGCCGATCCGGCCACGCGGGCGGACCGGTTGCTGGCCGCGGCGGACGCGGCCTGGCAGGCGGGCAGACCGGGATGGGCGCGGCTCCTGCTGTCCAAAGTGGACTTCGAACCGGGCGCGGTGGCGTTGCTGCACGGGGAGATCGAGCTGCGCGACGGGGATCCCGCCGTCGCCACGCACGAACTCGGCACGGCGGCGGAACTGCTGCCCGATCCGGCCGCCGCGCTCCTGCTGGCGGGTGAGGCGCGGCGGCTCGGCGGTGATCTGAGCGGCTACCGCGCGCTCGCGCGGACGGTCCCCGCCGGCCGGGGACTGGCCTTCTCGCATTTCCGCGGACTGACGTCGGTCTACGCCGGACGGCACGAGGACGCCGTCATCCCCCTGAACGACGCCGTCGGCCGAGGGATGGCCGGGGCGGACGTCGCCGGAGCCGTCTGGGCCGCCGAAGCGGCCTTCGCCCGCGGGCATGCCGAACGAGCGCACGAATACGCGGCCGCCGCCGTGAGCCGCGCGCGGCTCGGCGAACGGCACGCGGAACTGCCGTGGGCGTTGATCTACCTGTCGCTTTCGGCCATCGCGCTCGACCGGCTCCCGTGCGCGCGAGCGGCGTCCCGCGACGGTCTGCACGCGCCCCACAACCTGCGGATGGAGCATCTGACGTTGCTGGGGCTGGCCGCCGCGCTCCTCGGCGACCGCGTACCGGAGCTGGGCGAGGCCACCGAAGGCATCGCCGAACGCGGTCTCGGCAGGCCCGCCGCCGTCGCCGCGTGGGCGAACGCCTGTCTGGACCTGGCCGAAGACCGGCCCGACGACGCGCTGAGCAGGCTCGAAGATCTCGCTTCCGGCGTCTCCGGCGACCAGCCGGTGATCCGGGTGCTGGCCACTCCGCAACTCGTCGAGGCCGCTGTCGGTTCGGGGCGTTCCGAGCGGGCATTGGCCGCGCTGAAGGTGTTCGACCGCTGGACCCTGGCCGGAGCGGAACCGTGCTGGCTCGCGCTGAGCCACCGCTGTCATGCGCTGACCGCGCCGGATCCGGAGACCGCGGAACGGCGTTTCCGGCTGGCCATCGACGCGCACCGGCGGGCGGGTGGTGCGGTGGAACTCGCCAGGACCCGGTTCGCCTACGCCACCCTGCTGCGCCGTCACCGGCGGACCAGGGACGCGCGCGACCAGTTCCGCGATGCCTTGCGCGGCTTCGAAAACGTCGGCGCCAAGCGCTTCGCCGAACGGACCCGCGCCGGCCTGCGCGCCACCGGCGAGACCGTCGACGCGCCGTACCGCTCGCTCGCCGGGCTCACGCCGCAGCAGGACGCCATCACCCGGCTGGTGGCGGTGGGGGAGACGAACAAGGAGATCGCGCGGCGGCTGGTGATCAGCCACCGGACGGTGGATCACCACCTGCGGAACATCTTCACCGCACTGGGCGTCCGGTCCCGGGTGGAACTCGCGCGCCGCGTCGCCACCGGCGAATGACGAACTCGCGTGCTCAGAGCCGTAACACGTGAGTTACGCCTCTGAGCACGCGAATCGCGCGCGGCGTCACGTCACGGGCAGGCGAGGACCGGGGCCTGCGGACGGCCACCGCCGTGCAGGTCGCTCAGCGGAACCCTGGTCAGGCCGAGGATCGCCTGCGCGGTCGCGCGCGGGGCGGTCGCCGGGTTCAGGCCGGTGGCGTCGTAGGCGATCGCGCCGCGGTCCGCCTCGGCGCCGGCGCAGCCGGTGTGCAGTGACCGCAGGAATTCCCGCGCCTTGACCGCGGCGGCGGGACGGTGACCGGCCAGCGCTTCGGCGGCGAGGCCGGTGCTGTTGGCGTTCGGCGCGTTCGTGCCGAAACCGAAGCCGCCGTTCGCGTGCTGTGCGGTGACCAGCCACGCGGTGCCCTCGTGGGCGTTCACCGCGTCACCGGTGGCGCGCAGAGCCTGCACGACCGTCGCGGTCGCGTCGACGTCGCTCGTGCACGTCGCTTCGCCGAAATTCTGCGGGAAACCGCCGTCCGGGCACTGGCTGCCCGCCAGGAACGCCGCGGCCGGCGCGGGGGCGCCGCCGGGGGCGCGGTCCAGCGCCAGCAGGGCGAGCGACTGCGTGAGGGTGTTGGAGTAGTCGCCGTATTCGGAGCGGTCGGAGAACCGGCCGGACGGCGTGAGCAGCGAGAGCAGGCCCGCTTTCAGGTCGACACCGCCGAACGAAGCCGGATCCTTGCCCCGGATCTGCGCGGCGAGCAGCAGTTTCGCGTGTGCGCCCGCGTAGGCCTCGGAGCCACTGCCGACGTAGCCGGCGGTGATCTCCGGTTTCGCCAGCCACGCGATCGCCTTGCCCGCGTTCGTGTCCGACACCCCGGCCGCGGCGAACGCGAAGATCGCGTCGATCGTCAAACCCTGGTCGGGGAACTTCTGGCCGCCGAAGTCGGCCTCGAACCTTTCCCCGTCGACCATCTGCCTGGCGAGCCAGCCCGCCGCGGCGTCCGCCTTGTTCCGGGTGGCCGCGGTCGCCGCCGGAGCGGCGAGCAGTCCGATGCCGCACAGCATGGCGACAGCGAAAACCAAACGTCTCATGAAAACCCTTCCCCCTGAAAGCGCGATGAACGCCCGAAGACTCTCATCCCGGTCGGTTCCCCGGGTACCGCCGGGCGCGAAGGGCCGATGTGATCCTGGCGACCGACCTGGTCAGCGGTGTCTCCCGGAGGTGATCGGGTGTTAACCTCGGCTGGCTCGACAACTGAACACCGCCGCCCGTGACGGGGAAGCCGGTCGAAATCCGGCGCTGTCGCGCAACCGTGGGCCCTGTACCAGGGCGAGCCGGGGTACCGCACGGGCGGATGAACGAATCACCGAACCACTGTCGCGATCAACAGGGGTGACTGCGGCGTCCCGCGCCTGTCCTCCGTCATGCCGCAAGGAGGACTCATGCGCCGCGGATACCTGGCCGCAGTGGCGTTCGCCGTCAGCGTGGGCGTGGTCGCCGCACTGCTCACCGGAACGGCCACCGCCGCGAACGACCCCGACGCGGCGAAGGCGAACTCCCGCTGGCTCGCGACGAAGCTGAAGCCGGACGGCACCTTCGAGAACCCCGCCGGCGGCACACTGCCCGACCACGGCCTGATGCTCGACGCGCTCTTCGCGATGTACGCCGCGGGCGAAGGCCGGCGCGCCGAGCCGATCATGAAGTTCCTCGACGAGCAGGGCCACGCCACCGACTACTTCACCTGGGACGGGCTCGTCCCCGGCGCCGGTTACGACCAGATCGTCGTCGGCGGCTCGCTGGCCAAGACACTGGTCGCCGCCCAGGTCTCCGGCCGGAACCCGCGGGACTTCGACGGCCACGACCTGGTCGCCGAGACCCAGGCCGCGATCATGCGCACGGGGCCGGACAAGGGCCGGGTCAGCGATTATTCGAAGAACCCCGAGGTCACCGGCGATGTGCTCAACAACGCGAACATGTTCGGCCAGGCGCTCGGCGTGATCGGGCTCGCCGCGGCCGGCGTGAACGATCGCCTCGCCGTCGACAAGCTGTTGACCCAGCAGTGTTCCGAGGGCTACTTCCGCGTTTTCTTCCAACTCATCGAGACGACCGAGACGGGCGATCACGTCACCCCGGACGGCCACAAGATCTCGTCGTGCGACGAAGGCAAGCCGCTCGGCCTGTCCCCGACCGACGGTGACGCCACCGGTCTCGCGCTCTCGGCGCTGGTGGCCGCCCGGAAGGCGGGCGCGACCGGCCTCGACGCCCCGATCGCCAAAACGGTCTCGTGGCTCACCGCGAATCAGGCCGCCGGTGGCGGCTGGGGTGGCGGTGTCGGCACCGAAGCCCCGAACAGCAACAGCACCGGATTGATCGTCCAGGCGCTCGCCGACGTCGGCGGCGCGACCGCGGCGGTGGACAAGGGCGTGCGGTACCTCAAATCCGCGCAGGCGAACGCCGCGGCCGACGCGGGCAACCGGCTCGCGGGCGACCTCGGGGCGATCGCCTACCACCCCGCCGCCTACGAGGCCGCGCGCACCTCGGGGATCAGCGGGCTCGACACCTGGATCCGCGCGGGCGCCCAGGCCTCGCTCGGCTTGGCGCAGGTCGGCTTCTACTCGCTCGCCAAGGACGGCGGACAGCCGCCGACCAGCAGCGCCTCGGAAACGCCGTCGGAAACGGGGTCGCCCACCAGCACCCCGACTTCGACCACGAGTGATCCGGCGCCGACCGGCACCACGACGACCACGATGACCACGACCACGACGACCACCACCACGACCACGACGTCGGTGACGCCGACGCCCGCAACGTCCTCGTCGACCAGCGGCCCCGCGCCGAGCACGGTCACCGTCACGAGCACCTTGCCCGGGGCCGCGCCGCGGGAGAACAGACCCGCTCCGAAAATTACGACACCCACGACAGCCACGACACCCACGACACCGAAGCCCAAGAAGGCCGCCACGCCAAGGATTTCCACCGGTGCCAGGGTCTCGCCACGGACCGCGATCGCCACCCCGGTCACGGGGACACCGGCTTCCCGTCTCGGTACCTACCTGGCGAACCGGCTCGCCGGCGGCGACCACGTCGAGGTCACCGAGGACGGCAAGACCTACGTCGACTACGGCGCCACCGCCGATCTGGTACTGGCCTTGCGGGCACTGGACCAGCGCCCGGACGCGGTCGCCCGAGCGTCGCGGTTCCTGCTGACACCGGAAGCCGTGCGGGCTTACGCCCACGGCGCGCCGTACGAACAGAGCGGTGCGTCCTACGCCGAACCGCTCGCGAAGCTCGTGCTCGTCGCCGAATTCGCCAAGGCGGAGGTCGCCGGGCAGTTGCGCGCCGATCTGGTGAAGCTGCGCGGCGCCGACGGCGAGTTCACCGACACCGGCTCGTTCGCCGACGCCGACGAGACCGTGGAGCGGCACGCGTGGGCGGTGCTCGCCACCGCCGCCGACCCCGGTCCCGCGGTCGAACTGCTCCTTTCGCGCCAGTGCGCCGACGGAACCTTTCCGAAGCACCTCGACACCGCGGAGTGCGGTTCCGGCGACCTGAGGGCGACCGCCGCCGCGGTCACCGCGCTGGCCGCCCGCCCGCACACCGACGCCGCGCCTTCGACCCGGCGCCCGGACGGCTGGAGCGAGCGACGTGTGTCGGCGTTCGTCTCCGCGGTGGGCGCGCTCGGCGTCCGGCCGACCGGCGAGGGCATGGTGACCGGCGAAGGCGGCGAGCCGGATGTCGCGCTGAGTGCCGCCGTCGCCGCCGCGCGGCAGGTCGCCGGCCTCGACGCGACCGGAACCGCGCGGTCACTGGGCAGACTGATCCAGGCTGACGGCGGATTCGCCAAGGGATCCGTCGCGGCGAGCGACGGCAAGACCGATTTCCCGACCGGTCTGGCCGCCGCGCAAGGGGTCGCGGGCCGATCGTGGCTCGCCGCCGCCGATTCGCCGTTGTCACCCGCGATCCGGCTCCCGCTGTCCGAGGCGCGGTCCGCCGACGCCGCCACGTCCGGCACGCAGGTGCTGGCCGCGGCCCAGTCCGACGCCCAGCCGCGATGGCTGCTCTGGGGGCTCGCCGGACTGGCCGTACTGCTGCTGCTCACCGCCATCGCACTCGTCTTCGTCCTACGCCGCTTCATCGAGAAAAAGGGGGCAACACCATGAAGAGACTGTTCGCCGTGACGTCCGTCCTCATCGGACTGATCGGGCTTTCCGCCGCACCCGCGAACGCGGTCGACACCACCAAGGGGTACGACGGCGTCTGCACCGGCGCCGACGCGACCACCGGGGTCACCGTCGTGGTCGATTTCCAGGAGCTGGACGGCAATGGCGGGACCGCCGCGCCGACGATCACCCGCTGCTCGCCCAACGCGGCTCCGGGCACCGCTCGCACGGGGATCAAGGCCTTGCAGGACGCGGGAATCGCGGTCGCCGGAACCGCCCGCTGGGGGCTCGGTTTCGTCTGCCGCCTGGAAGGCCGCCCGGCCGCGACGGAGACCCTCCCGCTGTCGACCAAGCCGAACTACAAGGAGGCGTGCGTCACCACCCCGCCCGCGGGCGCGTACTGGGGTTACTGGCACGCCGACGGTTCCGGTTCCGCTTGGACCTACAGCAGCACCGGGGCGCTCAACCGCACCGTGACCCCCGGTGGCTTCGAGGGCTGGTCGTTCTCGCTGAACAAGTCGGCGGCGACCAATCCGCCGCCCGGTGTCACGCCGACCGCCCCGTGAGGAGGGTTCTCGGCGTGGTGGCGGTGATCTTTCTGATCGCCGCCACGGCGCCGTCCGCGCACGCCGTCGACCAGGGCAAGGGGTATCCCGGGTTCTGCAGGGACGGCAACGGGGTCACCGTGGTGGTGGACTTCCAGCGACTCGGCGGCACGACCATCGTGCGCTGCAATCCGCAGACCACCCGGGGCACCGGGCTGGACGCGCTCAAGGGCGCCGGTTTCCAGATCGCCGGGGTGCAGCGCTGGGGTGAGTCGTTCATCTGCCGGATCGAGAACCGCCCTTCGGTGACCGAGAACGTCCCGATCACCGGCCGCGAGAAGTACCGGGAGCGGTGTGTCGAGACGCCCCCGGCGCAGGCCTACTGGTCCTACTGGAACGCCTCGAACAACTGCGCGTGGGACTACAGCCAGTGGGGCGTCAAGAACCGTGACTTCATCCCTGGTGGTTTCGAAGGCTGGTCGTTCTCCTTGAACGCCACGACCGACGACAACCCGGTGCCGCGGATCGCCGCGGTGCGGCCGGGCACCGAAAGCCGGCCGTGCGTGCCGCGCGAGGAGGCCGAGCCGGTCACCGGAGACCCCGGCGAACGACAGCAGCCACCGCCGCCCGGGAACGGTCGACCGGCCGACGGTCCGCAACCGACGACCGGCCCGGAAACCGGTGCGGGAGAGGTCCTGGCGGCGGGGCCCAGCTCCGGCGCGCTGCCGCCGCCCAAGCCGCGTCCGAGCGCGTCGGCCCGGCCGAAGGCGAAGGACCCGTCGTCGAACGTCGCGTTCACCGGCGGTGAGAACGCCGAGGATGTCCACGCGCTGATCGAACGCGAGTCCGGGGCCGGCGACTGGGCGCCCTGGGCCGCCGGCGGTGCCGTACTGGCATTGTGCGTGGCGGGGTTCCTGATGGCACGCAGACGCAAACGCGCGCAAGGAGTTCGATGACGTCCTACTTCCTGCCGCGCGACCTGCATCCGGCCGCCTGGTGGGTGTGGGCGCTGGGGCTCGCCGTCGCGGCGACCCGCACGACGAACCCGTGGCTGCTGCTGACCATCGTGGCCGTCGCGGGGTACGTCGTCGTGGCCCGGCGTAGTGAAGCGCCGTGGGCCCTGGCCTTCCGGCTCTACCTGTACCTCGGCGTGTTCATCGTCGCGATCCGCGTGTTCTTCCGTGTCGTGTTCGGCGGCGCCGAGGGGGCCACGATCCTCCTGCGGCTGCCCGAGATCCCGTTGCCGGAATGGGCGGCGGGTATCCGGCTCTTCGGCGACGTGTCCGCGGAATCGTTGCTTGGCGGGCTCTACGACGGGATGCGGCTGGCGGCGATGGTGATCTGCCTCGGCGCGGCCAACGCGCTCGCGAACCCGAAACGCCTGCTCAAGGCGATGCCGCCGGCGTTGTACGAGGTGGGCACGGCGGTGATCGTCGCGCTGTCGGTGTTCCCGCAGCTCGCCGAAAGCGTGCTGCGGGTCCGGCGGGCACGCAGACTGCGCGGCGGCTCGGGCAAGAAGAAGATGAAGGTCCTGCACACCGTCCTCATCCCGGTGCTGGAGGACGCGCTTTCCCGTTCACTGCAGCTCGCCGCGTCGATGGACTCACGCGGCTACGGCCGCGCGGGACTGGTCGCGGCGCGAACGAGGCTGCTCACGGGCACGCTGATGATCACCGGCCTGCTCGGTGTCTGCGTCGGCGTTTATGCCACTTTGGACGGTTCTACGCCCCGGTACCTCGCCGCGCCGGTGCTTTCGGCGGGAGTGGTGATCGGGCTGATCGGGTTCTGGTCGGCGGGCAAGCGGGTGCGGCGCACCCGCTACCGGCCGGATCGCTGGCGCCCGCCGGAAATCGTCGTCGCCGTCAGCGGGATCGGCGTCGCGGCGATCCTGTTCGCGACGTCCGAGGTGAATCCGATGAACCTGAACCCGTCGTTGCTCGGCCTGTCCTGGCCGTCGCTGTCGTGGGGGCCGCTGCTCGGCGTCCTGATCGGCGTGCTGCCCGCGTTCCTGACCCCGGTACCCGAACCTCCCTACGCCGCACTCGAAGAGACAGTGCTCGAAAAAGAAGTGCACGCATGATCGAACTCGACCACGTTTCCTTCACCTATCACGGCCGTACCGAACCGGTGCTCGCCGACGTGACACTGTCCATCGGTGAAGGCGAACTCGTGCTGTTCGCGGGCCGGACGGGAGCGGGCAAGTCGACGCTGCTCGGCACGATCAACGGTCTCGTCCCGCATTTCACCGGCGGCCACCTCGAAGGGACGGTCTCCGTCGACGGTGTCACGACGCGATCCCGGCCGCCGCGCGAGTTCGCGCACCTGGTCGGTGTCGTCGGCCAGGACCCGCTCGCGGGTTTCGTCACCGACACCGTCGAGGACGAACTCGCGTACGGCATGGAACAACTCGGCCTGAGCCCGCAGGTGATGCGTCGCCGGGTGGAAGAGACCCTCGATCTCCTCGGCATCGCCGAACTGCGCAGACGCGCGCTGCGGACGTTGTCCGGTGGGCAGCAGCAACGGGTGGCGATCGGTTCGGTGCTGACCACGCACCCCAAGGTGCTGGTGCTGGACGAGCCGACGTCGGCGCTGGACCCGACCGCGGCCGAGGAGGTGCTGGCGACGCTGGCCAGACTGGTGGAGGACCTCGGCACCACGGTGCTGATGGCCGAACACCGGATGGAACGCGTGATCCCCTTCGCGGACCGGATGATCCACGTCCCGGGCACCGGGAAGGTGCTCGACGGGACGCCGCCGGAGGTGTTGCGGGACATGCCCATCGCACCGCCGATCGTCCACTTGGGACGGTTGGCGGGCTGGGATCCGCTGCCGATGTCGGTGCGTGACGCCCGGCGGCGCGCGTCGTCGCTGGCTCTCGGCACCCCACCCGCGCGAAGCACGACCGACGGCGAAGAGTTGCTGACCGCGTCGGGGGTCGTCGTGCGGTACGGGCCGAAGGTCGCGGTGCGGGAGGTCGACCTGACCCTGCGCGCCGGCGAGGTGCTGGCGATGATGGGGCGCAACGGTTCCGGCAAGTCGTCGCTGCTGTGGGCGGTGCAGGGCTCCGGCCCCCGGCAGGGTGGCGAGGTGACCGTCGAGGGCAAGGATCCGAAGACGCTGGGCAGTGCCGCGGCCCGCGCGCTCGTCGGCATGGTGCCGCAGACCGCCAGTGACCTGCTGTACCTGCAGACCGTCGCCGCCGAATGCGAGGCCGCCGACGCGGAATCGGGTGCCGAACCGGGGGATTGCCGGGAGCTGCTCGACAGGCTCGCTCCCGGCATCGATCCCGCGTCGCATCCCCGCGACCTCTCGGAGGGCCAGCGGCTCGCGCTCGTGCTCGCGGTGCAGTTGTCCGCCGCGCCGCGGATCATGCTGCTGGACGAACCGACCCGCGGCCTCGACTACACCGCGAAGTCGGCGCTGGCGCGGATGATCGCGTCGCTGACCGCCGAGGGCAAGGCGGTCGTCGTGGCCACCCACGACGTCGAGTTCGTCGCGACGATCGCGCACCGCGTGCTCGTGATGGCGGAAGGGGAGGTCGTCTCCGACGGCCCGACCGGCGAGGTGCTCGGCGGTTCGCCGGCGTTCGCCACGCAGATCGCCAAGATCCTCGGCGAACCCTGGCTCACCGTCGAAGAGGTCCGATCGGCGCTGCCGCAGGAGGTCCCGTGAAGACGTCGCCCGCGATCCGGCTCGGGCCGCGTTCGGCGACGGTGCTCGGGCTCGCGTCGCTCGCGGGACTGATGATGTTCCTCTGGCCGCTTCTGGTCCGCGTCGAACCGCAGTCGATGCAGCACGGCCCGGACGCGCCGTTCGTGTTCCTCGGGATCCTCCCGATCCTGATCGTCATCGTGCTGGCCGAACTGTCCGAAGGGGGTATGGATTCCAAGGCCCTCGCGATGCTCGGCGTGCTTTCGGCGGTGAACGCGGCCCTGCGGCCCCTCGGCGCGGGGACCGCGGGTATCGAGACCGTGTTCTTCCTGCTGGTGCTGGCCGGGCGGGTGTTCGGGCCCGGTTTCGGTTTCGTGCTGGGCTGTACGTCGATGTTCGCCTCGGCGCTGCTGACCGCCGGGGTGGGACCGTGGCTGCCGTTCCAGATGCTGTGCTCGGCGTGGATCGGGATGGGGGCGGGACTGCTGCCGCGCCGTGTCACCGGCAAGGCCGAGATCGCGATGCTGGTCGCCTTCGGGATCTTCGTCGCGTACGTGTTCGGATTCCTGATGAACCTGTGGTTCTGGCCGTTCATCACCGACGCCGAAGTGCCGTACCACGACGGGCACATCTCGTACGTCCCCGGCGCTCCGGTGCTGGAGAACCTGCACCGGTTCGCCGTGTTCACGCTGCTGACGTCGACGGCGGGGTGGGACACGGGGCGCGCGATCACCAACGCGGTGGCGATCCTGGTGCTGGGACCCGCCGTACTCGCGACGCTGCGCCGGGCTTCGCGGAAGGCGTCCTTCGGGGTGATTCCTTCGTTCACCGACGTCCCACCCCGCATTTAGTCACCTGCTTGCGGGATTCCCGGCGCGGGACTTCGCGCTCCCGCGCTGATCGAGGCCCACGCCGCTCGTCCGGACGGCGGACGGGCCGGGCCGTGTTCGACGACCTGCTCGCCGGAGTGCCCCGATTCTCGTGATCGTTGTGCTAACTTCCGGGGATGCGCAAAGGATCCAGGGTTCCTTTCGGTCGTACGCTCGCCATGATCGCGTCGGTGTTCCTGGCTTCGCTGATCGGCCCTGGTGCCGTCGCGAACGCCGCCGGCGGGCATCCGCCGCGGCACGGCTGCGAATGCGCCACCCCTTCGATCGACCGATTGCAGCACTGGCTCGCTTCCGGTGAGGGCACCACGGTTCCGCCGACCGGCAGCCTGCTCGTCCGCGAACGCGGCGGGTACGCGGCCAAGGTGGCCTTCCTCGACGCCGAATGGCACGTGGTCGTGGTCTGGCTGGGAAATCAGTTCGAAGCGCAAGCGGATCTCTCGAAATCCGCCGGTTTCTGGATGACCTACAGCGCGACCGACGACCTCTACGTCCAGCTGCGCCCGGCCTCACACTGGAGCGGCGGCGACAAGTGGCTCACGAAGGTGCCGTCGACCGGCGGGAAGATCGTGAAGAAGTTCTTCAGTTTCAGGGCCGACGCGTGGACGACCCTGCCCGAGCTCGGCACGCCCGGCTACTCCTTCGCCTCGGCGCTGACCGAAGCGCGGGGGCTGGTGTTCGTCGGCAAGACCCCGAACAAGCTCGACTTCCGCGGTCTCTCGATCGACCGCTACCGGCCGCCCTGTCGCTGAAATCCCCTCGGTATTCACCTGTCCGGAGCGGCAGGGACGGCGCACCGTGACCGATTTGTCCTGTACGGTGAACTTTCAGCCGCCTCCGCACGATCGATCCGAGGAGTACCCGAGATGAGCCTGTTCGACTCGCTGAAGGAAAAGGCCGCCGAACTCCTGGGCGGTGCGGGAGACAAGGTCAGCGAGCTGACCGGCGTCGACCTTTCCGGCGCCGCCGACCAGGTCACCCAGTCCGCCGGCGGACTGGGCGAGACCGGCCAGGGCCTCGCCGAGAACGCCACCACCGCGGGGCAGGGCGCCGTCGACTCGGCCACCACCGCCGGCCAAGGCGCCGTCGACTCGGCCACCACCGCGGGGCAGGGCGCCGTCGACTCGGCCACCGCGGCCGGTCAGGGTGTCGTCGACTCCACCGGTCCCCTCGGTGACGCCGCCACCGGATTCGCCGGCGACGTGATCGACCCGAACGCCCGGGGCTGACCGCCCCCGGTCTTCCCCGGTATCCCGCGGATACCGGGGAAGATCGTCATGCCCGATTCCGGTGCTTCCCGAATAAGGTGCCCGCTCACGAGTCGTTCGGCGCTAACCTGACGTAAACGACTTCATCTGCGGGGGAGCGGACATGGTCGGAATCTGGATAGCGCTCGGGGTACTCGTTCTGGTGATCGGCATCGCCGTGTGCACCGATCTGCGGGATCGCGGTCGCGGCGGGACCCGCGAGTTCCTGTTGCCGGACTGGGTGTCCCGGCGTGCCGACTACACGGAGAACGACCTCGTCCACGGGCGGTGGGTGGAGAAGTCGCCGCGTGAGCGGGACGAGGAGCTCCAGCGCCGGTACAAATCGGCCGACGAGTGAGGAGCTACGCGGCGGGCCCGGTCCAACGCCACGCGGCGTGCAGCGCGGCGATCAGGGCCTCGTCGTCGGCGAAGGTGGGTTCTTCCCCGACAGGCACCCAGGTACGGTCGACGATCTCACCCAGCCTGCGCCGGATCACGGCGATACCGGGGTAGGACAGCGCCGTGCGGCCGTCTTCGGCCACGTGGCGGAACTCCCAGCGCAGCTGGACAACGCGATCAGCACTCATCGACCACAACTTTCCGTACTTGCGTACCTGGTAAGTCGCCTGTCGGGCCCCGGGTGTTTCACGGCGGATCGTGCCGTGCGCCCCGCGCACCGCGGATTCCGCGACGGATTCGATTCTTTTCGTGGATTCCGTGGAAGGAATGCCGGAACTCCCCCGCCGTGGCCCCGATCACAGTCACTGCCGAAGCGGGTGGGAACATAAGGGCCAAGGCTGCGAGATCCCGGAGGATGAATGCTCCGCAGAATGCGTCGCTGGCTCGAACTGCTCAGTCTCGGCGGGTTGGCGGTGGCCGGCTTCGCGGTCGGGATCTCGGAACAGCTCGGTCTCCTGGACAAAGTGGCCCCGAAGGGCGTCGGCACCTTGACGCTGATCATGGTCAGCGGTGTGGTCGTGGTGCTGCTCATCGAGCTGACCCCGTTGCGCGCGCTGGAGGACATCCGCGATCGCCTCGACGGCCTCGACATCGACACCATCGCCGCGAGCCGCCGCCGTTCGCACTACGGCGGCGTGGTCGAGGTGCACAAACGCTTTCCGGACGAGGAGTTCGCCGCGCATATCGCGAAGGCCAAGCAGGTGACGATCCTGAACACCTGGATCCCGAACCTGCAACGCCTGGAAAAGGAACTGGAAGCCGCGATCGTCGACCGGCGCGCCCAGGTGCGGATCATGCTGCTGCACCCGAACTCGATGCTGGTGGGGCTGCGGGAAGCGGCACTGGACCGGAGCGACGGCGCGGGCAAGACCTTCGTGAGCACGGGGATCGGGGAGTGCCTGGAGACCCTCTCCCGCCTGCACCGGCGGCTGGCGAAGCGCCAGGCCAACCTGAAGGTGCGAGTGTTCAACTCGCAGGCCTCGGTCTCGGTGTACCGGGCCGACGGGCGCTACCTGGTCAGCATGTTCCTGCACGGCCAACTGGCGATCGATTCACCGCAGTTCGAGATCGAGGGCACGCACGACACCGTGCTCGGCGAACAGATCCAGCGCGAGCTCGACACGTTGTGGGACATCGGCCGCGACGTGGACCTCCGTGACTGGAACCGAAGCATCGACATGATCCGTTTCTGACCAAGAGGGGTAGTGATGCGCGAACTCGACGAGTTCGAAGACGATTTGATCGAACGGTTCCGGAACCACCCGACGCTGCGTGGCGTCACCGAGCTTTCCCGGGAAGATCTGCGAACGGTCCTGCTGCAGCGGCGTTTCCTGTCGCTGGCCTTCACCACGGCCTACGACCTGGCGATCGACCTGCTCACCGACGAGCAGTCCAAGCGGATCGCCCGCGTCATCATCCGTGAGGAGTACCCGGACACCGGTTCGCCCGGCAACACGCCTTCACACCGCGAGGACATGATGGCGGACATCCTCGCGCTGGGTGTCCCGCGAGAGGCGCTGGTGCGCTCGCGGAAGTCACTGGCCACCACGGCCTGCGTCGACTCCACGATGGAGCTGATCGCCTCGGCGGGTGACTCGAAGTACGCCGATGTCGAACTGCTGACCATTCTGCGCTTCTGGGGCGAGGTGCTGGTCTCCGTGGAGTACGGCGAACTGTGGCGCCGGATCGGCCCGGTGCTCGGCGACCGGTCCGTCTTCTACTACCCGCATCACGTGCACGACGCGAAGTCCCGTCCGCTCGCCGCCGCGTCCCCGCTCTCGCTCACGCATTCCGATCAGCTCGGGCTGCGGCTGGTGCAGCTGATCGACTCCAGCGAGGCGCGAGAGCGGTTCCGGGAGACGGAGCAGGCGGTCGTCGCGATCAAGACCGCTTTCTACGACCAGTTCTGACGCCTCGCAAGTAGCGCTGCGAAGTACTTGAAGGACCCCTTCCTGTACTCAGGCGCAAGGAGGGGGTCCTTCAGGTACGGCCAGGATTCCGCCGCGTGTCGGCCGCCCCATCACGCGTGCCGTCCAACCACGCACGCGAAACGGCCACCGCGCACCGGCACTACGCACCTGAACCGGCTCGGTCCCGCGCCTCGCTCACGTGTCACTCGCCCACGAGGCCGGCGAACCGGCTCAGCGTCTCCTCGCGGCCCAGCGCCTGGGTGATCGAGTGCAGGTCCGGGCTCCGGGTCGAGCCCGTGATCGCGATGCGGATGATCTGCGAAGCCTCGCGAATGGAGCCGGGGAAGCCTTCGGGGTTCTTCTTGAACTCCTTCGCGTTCTTCGCGAAGCCGTGCTTCGCCGCGACCTCGCGGATCTGCTGGAACCATTCCTGGCCGTCGTCGAGCTGCTGGTAGTTCCCGACGAAGTCCCGCGCCACGGCCTGGACGACCTCCCGGTCGACGCCCAGGGCGGTGATCCGCTCGTCGTCGGGGCCGGCGACGGCGGCGTGCAACTGCGGGAAGAAGAAGCCGTAGACGGCGCGGAACTCGCTCCACTTCTTCAGGTCCTTGCGTGGGTTCTCGGCGCCGTCACGCTCGACGGCGAGGGCACGGAGCGCGAGCTCCGGCTCGGCGTCGAGCACGGTCTTGAGCTCGGGGTCGAACCGCTCCGCCCAGGCACGGACCGCTTCGAGGATCTCGGCGCCGGACAGCGTGGCGATGTGGTCGGCCGAGATGTCGTCGAGTTTGACCAGGTCGACCAGCGGGCCGGCGACGCCGCATTCCTCCAGGTTGATCGGCTCGGCCAGGGCCTGGTCGAGCGGCAGTTCGGCGAGGCGGCCGTTGGCGAGTCCGCGCAGGTAGTAGAGGACGGCCTTGGTGGGGTAGCCGGATTCGATGTAGAAGTCGACGCTCGCTTCCGGGTCCTTGCGCTTCGACAGCTTGCGCTTGCTGCCACCCTCCTGCTTCATCAGCGGGGCGATGTGCGCGTAGGTGATCGGGTCGAAGCCGAGCGCGTCGAACAGCTGCTGGTGCACGGGCACCGACGAGATCCACTCGTCGCCGCGGATGACCAGGTCGACCCGCATGAGGTGGTCGTCGACGGCGTGCGCGAAGTGGTAGGTCGGCAGCCGCGGGCTCTGGTCGGAGCTCTTGAGGACGACGACGTCGTTGCGGTTGGCCTCGGCCTCCAGCGGGCCGCGGATGGCGTCGGTGAACCGGGCGCGGGCGCCGGTGTCGTCCGGCGCGCGGAACCGGACGACGTACGGGTCTCCGGCGTCGAGTCTGGCCTGGACGTCGGCGGGGTCGGCGTCGCGCCAGATGGCCCACGAGCCGTAGTACCCGGTCGGCAGCTTCGTCGCCTGCTGCCGGGCGGTGATCGCCGCCAGCTCGTCCTTGGTGGCGAAGTCGAGGTACGCGCGGCCGGTGCGGAGCAGCTGACGGACGTAGGTCAGGTAGATCCGCTCACGCTCGGACTGCTGGTACGGGCCGTAGTCGCCGCCGCGGTGGATGTCCTCGTCGGCGGCGAGGCCGAAGTAGGCGAAGCCGCGCTCGAACTGTTCGATGGCGCCTTCGACCTCGCGGGAGCGGTCGGTGTCCTCGACCCGGACGAGGTAGCGGCCGCCGGTGCGGCGGGCGAGGTCCTGGTCGATGGTGGCGACGTAGACGCCGCCGATGTGGACGAATCCGGTCGGCGAGGGGCCGAACCGGGTGACCAGGGCGCCCTCGGGGAGCTCGCGGGCGGGGTAACGCTCTTCCCAGTGCTCGGGCTCGGGCAGGTCGGCGGGGAAGAGGGCGTCGATGACTGCTCGGTCCAGCATGGCGGTTCAGATCTCCCGGCGTCGTGGTGCATGGCGGTTTTCGCCACCGAAGAGCCTAACCGTCCGGCCTCCCGGCCTGGTGAGGGTGGGTACCGAAGCCGGATCGAGACGTGCTTTCCCGTCGGTGCGTCGCGGTAAAATGGGCTTGCCGGACATTCGGGGAGGAAATCGGTGACCACCGATAGCTCGCTTCGTGAAGAACCCCAGCTCACCATCCGACCAAAACCCTCGGCGTTCTTTCTCCGCCGTCGTTTTCTCCGCGCATTCGGGCCCGCGCTCGTGCTCGCCGTGAGCGGCCTGATCGCCCTCCTCCTGAGCGGGACGATCGTGGTGCCGTTCCAGCAGACCCTGGTGCTGCGCGGCAAGATGGGCTCCAAATCGGATCTCTTCGAGGACGCGAAGATCCGGGAAATCCTGATGCGCCACCACATCCGTGTGCACGTGACCAGGGCGGGATCGCGGGACGTCGCCACCCACGACCTCAGCCGGTACGACTTCGTGTTCATGTCCGGCGAGCCGGCCGCCGGTCTCGTCCGGCGGTCGAGGGCGAACGAGTGGACGGGCAGCGCGCGACAGCCGTTCACCAGCCCGATCGTCCTCGCCACCTATCGCCGCTACGCGGAAACGCTGGCGAGCAACAAGATCGCCACGAAACCGCCGGGGCAGCGGGATCCGCTGTACTACACGCTGGACACCGAGAAATTCATCGAGGCGATGCGGCAGGAGCGCACCTGGGACTCCCTCGGCGTCGGCAGGTTCGGCGCCGAGAACGGGAACAGGGTGCTGGCGCAGACGTCGAACATCTGCGACTCCAACTCGGGTGCGACGTATCTGATCCTGTTGGCGTTCCTGGAGAACGGCCGCAAGGTCCCGGTCGTCGACCCGCGACCGGCGGGCGAGCCCGCCGGTCCGCCGCTCCTGTCGAGCGCGAAGGCGCTGGCCGGCCGGGTCAAACCGCTCGTGGCGGCGCAAGGTTTCCCGTCGGCGGATCTGTCCGAGTCCTACGCGAATCTCGCCGAGGGGGACAAGCCGATCGTCGTCATCTACGAGCACCAATACCTCGCGATGCAGTTGCGCGCCAAGGCGCAGAGCGGGCGGCCGGATCTCGACCGGGTCCTGCTGTACCCGAAGGACAACATCCTGACGAAACCGCAGTTCCTGGCCCTGAAGCCGGAAGCGGAACGCCTGGGCGAACTGATCACCTTCGATCCCGAGCTGCAACGCCGCGCGATGGAGCTCGGCTTCGGCGTCGCGACTCCCGCCGGCACCACGAAGAGCGCGCGGCTGTACGACTTCCTGCGCGAACAGGGGTTGACGGCGCCGGAAATCGCGGACGACGACAGCACCACGCCGCTTCCCGACAATCCGGTGCTGGAAGAGATGATCAAGACCGTCGGGGACTGCCCGTGAAGCGGCTCCTCGCGGTCCTGTGCTGCCTGCTCCTGGTGGCCGCCGCCTGTACGAGCGGCGGGCAGCAGGTGAAACTGCGCGTACTGGCCAGTTCCGAACTCGCGGACCTCGGGCCGATTCTCGACGACTTGCGCGGTGAAACGGGAATCGAACTGGAAATGGATTTCCGGGGCACCGTCGACGCGACCACTTCCCTCACGCCGGGGAAGGCCACACACGACCTCGCCTGGCTTTCCACCGACCGGTATTTCCAGCTCAGGTACCGGCAGTCCGCGGACAAAGGGGAACGGCCGCTCGTGACCAAGACCATGGTGTCGCCGGTCATCGTCGGGATCACCCCGGCGAAGGCCGCGGAGCTGCGCCGAGGCAAACCGGACGGCAGGCTTTCGTGGGCCGATCTGGCGGACGCGGCGGCCGGCGGCGGGTTCCGGTTCGCGATGGCGGATCCGGCCAAGTCGACCAGCGGGCTCACCTCACTCGTCGGGGTGGCGACGGCGGCCTCGGGCACCGGAGCGGCATTGCGGCTCCAAGACGTGAAATGCGACAAGCTGCAGGGCTTCCGCACCGGCCACACGCTCACGGCGGACACGTCGGCCGCGGTGACCGACCGCTTCGCCGAGCGCCAGGACGTGGACGCGATCATCGGGTACGAGTCCACTCTGCTCACCCTCAACGCGAGCGGCAGGCTCAAGACGCCGTTGGAGCTGGTGTATCCGAGGGACGGCATCGTCCAGTCCGACTACCCGCTCCTCCTGCTCGACCCGGCCGAACGGGCGGTGTACGACAAGATCGTCTCCTGGTTGAGAAGCCCGGCGACGCAGAAGAAGCTGATGGAGCGGACGCTCCGGCGGCCGATCGCCGGGGAGGTGGCGCTCGATCCGAGGTTGCCCGCCTCGATCGGGAACTCGCTGTACTTCCCCGACGAGCAGGCCGTCGTGGACAAATTGCTCGACGACTACGCGGCCCCCGCCGGCCGGACACCCGGGCGCGTGATCTTCGTGCTCGACTTCTCCGGTTCGATGAAGGGGCCGCGGATCGCCGCGCTCCGGGCGACCTTCGCCGGGCTGAGCGGCGGCCCGGACGGGGGATTCGACCGCTTCTACCGCGGCGAGCGGCTCACGGTCCTCCGCTTCGGCGGGAAGATACTGGGGGACAAGGAATTCATCGTCAACGGCCCCCAGGATCTCGACGCGCTGCGGACCTTCGTCGCCGCCGACGAGTTCGACGGCACCACGGCGGTCTGGTCGGCGCTCGGTGCGGCGTACGCGAAGGCCGGTGCCCATCGCCGTGCCGAACCCGCCAGCGGCGTTTCGATCGTGCTGATGACCGACGGAGAGAGCAACTCCGGCCAGGGCATCGAGGAATTCCTGCGTGCGCCGAGGGAGCCCGGCGTGCACACGTACACCATCCGGTTCGGCGAGGCGAATCCCGCCGAACTGGAGCGCGCGGCCGTGGCCACCGGTGGCCGGATGGTCGACGCGAACACGACCTCCCTGCTCGACGCCTTCAAGGAGATCCGTGGCTGCCGATGATCTGTGGTGGGAAGTCTGGGGACTGTGGCTCGCGGTCTGGGTGCTGACCGTGGTCGCCTTCGTCGTCGCGATCGTCGTTGTCGGGCGGCACTGGCGCCGCGCGCGCTCCGACGGCGATCAGGGAAGGATCCGCGGCATCGCCTTCTACCTGCACACGAAATCCGTGATGGGCCTGTACCAGCTGCATCGCTACAACGAGGCGCTGGAGCAGGAGGTGGAGAAACGGAAGAGCCGGGGCTGGCGGTTCTGGGGATCGGGTGGCTTCGGTCCGCTCAGAGGGGAGTCGGAGCGCACGGACACCGACGAGGAGTTCCGGCGGTACATCCGCCGCGCCGAACCGATCACGGTGATCGGCATCGTGACGAAGGTACTGGAGAAGCACCACGACGTCATCCATGTCGATCTGGCGAAGCAGGAACTCGTGCACAACCGCGCGCTGGTGAAGGAACTCGGCTGGTCCGACGGTCCCGAGAGCACCCGGCAGCTCCAGGCGCGGCTCCGTGGTGTCGAGGCGTTCGTCTCCATGAAGGGCCTGTTCCGTGAACGCTCCCAGAGTGACACCGAGACGGTGTTCGTCGCGCCGTACGGCGACCCGGACGATCCGTCGAAGAGCAGGAGTGTCCGCTTCACCTGTGTGACCAGTGACCTGCGGGACTCCGCCCCGTCCGGCGCGTTCCGGGCGCGGTGCCTCGGCAAGGTCGAGGATTGGGAGCCCGAAACGGGGGAACTCGTCGTTCATCCCATCGCCATCTTCAAGTAACCCTCCCACGCTCGGCTGCTCCACTCGCGCCACCCCGTTGACGCGAGTGGACCAGTCGAAAGCCACAAGTCGTCCGTGGTGCTTCGCACTGTCGGCCGATGGAGGTGAACCTGCACGATTTCAGTGTCCAACACCGCAGGTTTGAGGGAGATCTTTCATGAAGAGCACCGTTTCCGACGATATCCGCAGTTTTTTCGCCGACTCGGGTGTCGATGTCACCGCCGCGGGGCAGGCCGACGTCGAGATCGTGATCGATCACTTCGACAACTGGAAGAACACGTCGAGCGGAGGCACCTTCGGCTGCTTCACCGGCGCCTGTTGCCTCATGGCCTGAATGGGTCGGCACAAAAGCAGCCGATGCCCTTCGCGGCGATCGTCTCTTCGGGGAGAGACGAGTCACTCCGCGTCCAGGTCTCGTCACGCAGCAGTTCGAGGTACTCGCGGACGTCGGGCAGGATCCGGCGTCCGGAGACGTCGCCGTGGCCCGGGACGACGATGTCCGGCCGGCGGCGGCCGGCCGTCGCGGCACTTCGATCCAGCGCACTCCCGAGACTTCGGTGCCGTACGGCGGGGGGTGCCGCGGCCGATATGCCGCCGAGTCCGCTCGTTCGGCCGGATCGCCGTCATCGGGGTGTAGAAACACCGGCGCCGGGGAAGTCACCGGCCATGCCGGAATCCTCTCCAGAACCCGACGAAACGACCGTCGACGCGGTGGGCAAGCTGGTCTTCGCGCTCGAAACGGTCGAACAGGCGCGTGGCCACCTGTACGCCTTCCACCACCTCACGGGAACCGCCGACTTCGCGCTCAGTGAGGCCGCCGAAGGACTCCGGAAGGCCGGACACGCGGACTGGGCCGAGCGGATCGAAACCGAGCTGATCGGGCTCAACGTGCTGCCCGACCGGTGGACCTTCCAGGTGATCGAGGAGTACGACGACGGCTTCTACCGGGCCTACCGCGACCTGACGAAGGACGTCGCCGAAGACCTGACCGGAGGACGCCGTCACCTGCACGAAGAGCGGATCAAGCGGCAACGGCGGACCGAGGGACGGCCGGGACACGAAATGGGGCGGCCCAGCGCCTGAGCTACTTGGCGGGGTCGTGTCCCCAGTTCATCAGCGAATGCCGCCAGGTCGTGTCCTCGATGTCGCCCGACGGACGCTGCGCGAGATGCCGGTGCACGTAGCCGACCACCTTGCGCATGTGCTTTTCGTCCTCTTCGGTCAGCTCCGCCTTGTTCGTGCGCAGGATCCCGACGATCCGGCGGCCTGACTCGTGGCCGACGGACTCGCCGCCGTTCTTGTGCTGGCCCGCTCGGCGGGACTCGTCGGTCTTCAGCCACTTCTCGAGTTCTCCCGCGGTCATGTTGACCGCCTCGCCGAACTCGGTCCGGACGTCCTTGTCTTCGCTCACAGCTTCTCCAGTGCCTCGGGCTTGTGTACCGCTTCGCCGCCGCTCTTGTCGCTGCGCACGAGGTACTGCGGCTCCTCTTCGGACGCGCGCACGGTGCGGCCGCCCGCTTCGGTGTCGGAAGTGATCTCCTTCAGGACCTCGCCTTCGGCATGCCCGCCGTGGCTGTTCCAGCGGACCTTGTCGCCTTGGTGAAAACGCTGGGTCATCGCACTCCTTCTCGTCGTGGACGGTCCGACCCCGGCCAGACGTAGGGCAAATCGTCGGGGACGTCCGGGAACCTCGGGCGGTAGTGCTCGGGTTGTTTGCGGACGAGCGCGGACTGGTGGCTGCGGTGGAAGTCCGTGTCGCCGAGCCAGGGCGGGAGCTCTTTCGCGTCCGCGAGCCGGGCTTGGGTGCGGACCTCGTCCAGGCCGGTGGCGGTGAGCAGGTCGAGCCGGAGGGTTTCGTGGCAGGTGTCCTGGCGGCCGGTCTCGCACCACACCTCGCAGACGTCGAAGCCGTACCGGACCAGGGCCTCCTCGTAGCCCGCCCACATCGCCGCGGCCGGGTGATGGCGCCAGCCGTACCCCGGCACCGTCAGCGCGCGCAGGACCTGGATCGTCTCCACGCGCTGCTTTCCGAGCCTCCGCTGGTCGAGGACGGAAGCGGCGGCCCGGAAATCAGCGCATGGGAGAAACGTCTGCACACTGGCGGCTTCCCCGTCGTCGCGGGTTCAAACCGATCAGAAGATCGACCAGCCGGTCAGGGTGGTGAACCGGTCGAGCGCCGCGACGCCCGCCACGGAGTTGCCGCGCGGGTCCAGCCCGGGGCTCCACACGCAGATCGCGCACCGGCCGGGGACGATCGCGACGATGCCACCGCCGACCCCGCTCTTGCCGGGAAGCCCGACCCGGTAGGCGAACTCGCCTGCCGCGTCGTAGGTGCCGCAGGTCAGCATCACGGCGTTGACCCGCTTGGCCGCACTCCGCTCGAGCAGCCTGATGCCGTCGTTGCGCACGCCGTGGCGGGCGAGGAACACCGCCGCGCGCGCGACGTCGCCGCAGTTCATCGCGATCGAGCAGTGGCGCACGTACTGATCGAGGACGGCGGGCACCGGATGACGCATGTTCCGGTACGACGCCATGAAATAGGCGAGCGCGCGGTTGCGGTCGGCGTGCGCGGCCTCCGAAGCGGCGACCTCGTCGTCGATCCCGATGTCCACGCGGCCGCTTTCCTCGCGCAGGAACCGAAGCAGCGTTACCGCCGCGTCGCCGTGGTGCGCCAATTCGTCGGTCACCACCAGCGCGCCGGCGTTGATGAAGGGATTGCGGGGGATGCCGTCCTCGTTCTCCAACTGCACCAGCGAGTTGAACGGGTTGCCGGACGGCTCGCGGCCGACCCGCTCCCACACCCCGTCGCCGTGGGAGAGCGCGAGCGCCAAGGTGAAGACCTTCGACATGCTCTGAATGGAGAACGGCACCTCCCAGTCGCCGACGCCGTGCACCCGACCGTCCACTTCGGCCACCGCCATGCCGAACTGCCGGGGATCGACCCTGGCCAGTGCGGGGATGTAGTCCGCCACGGAGCCGCGGCCGATCTCCGGCGCGACGTCGTCGGCGATCCGGTCCAGCAGCGCTGCGAGGTCCACGGCCGTAGCGTAGAAGTGCCTCTTCGCGCGCGAAGATCGGGGTTGACGGGCGAACTTGTCAAATCGAAACGGGAAAATCCGGTTGAACCGCCGGAGTGACGTCACGCACACCTTAAGTCTTCCTTAGCACTGTTGGTGACGTGCCGCACACGCTCTAGCGTCTGGCAACCATGGATCCCTCGCTGCTCACCGAAAAGGGTGAAAGCTATTCGAAAGCACTGGGCAACCGCCAAGTGCAGATGATCGCCATCGGCGGCGCGATCGGCGTCGGGCTGTTCCTCGGTGCCGGTGGCAAGCTCCACCAGGTCGGGCCTTCGCTGGTCCTGTCGTACGCGCTCTGCGGTATCGCCGCCTACTTCGTGATGCGTGCCCTCGGCGAGCTCGTGCTGCACGAGCCGACCTCCGGCAGCTTCGTCACCTACGCCCGCAGGTTCATCGGGCCGTGGGCGGGTTTCGTCTCCGGCTGGATGTACTGGGTGAACTGGGCGATGACCGGTATCGCGGAGATCACCGCGGTGGCGATCTACGTGCACAAGTGGCTGCCCGACGTGCCGCAGTGGATCACCGCGCTGGTCGCCCTCGGCGTGCTGATCCTGGTGAACCTGCTGTCGGTGAAACTGTTCGGCGAGCTGGAGTTCTGGTTCTCGGTGGTCAAGGTCCTGGCCATCGTGGTCTTCCTGGTCACCGCGGCCGGACTGGTGCTCACCGGTGCCGACATCGGCGGCACCACGGCCGGCGTGCACAACCTGACCGCCCACGACGGCTTCTTCCCGGCAGGCGTCGGCATCGCGCTGATGACGCTGCAGGCGGTCATCTTCGCGTACTCGGCGATCGAGGTCGTCGGCATCGCCGCGGGTGAGACCAAGGACGCCCGCAAGGTACTGCCGAAGGCCATCAACGGGGTGGTCTGGCGGATCGGCGTGTTCTACGTGGGATCCGTGCTGCTGCTGGCGATGCTGCTGCCGTGGCCGTTCTACAACGGCGGCGAGAGCCCGTTCGTCACCGTGTTCAGCCGGCTCGGGATCCCGGGGATCGGCGACGTGATGAACGCGGTCGTGCTCACCGCCGCGCTGTCGAGCTGCAACTCCGGGCTCTATTCGACCGGCCGCATCCTGCGGGCGCTCGCGGACAAGGGCGAGGCGCCGAAGTTCGTCGGCAAGATGAGCGGCCGTCACGTGCCCTACGGCGGGATCCTGTTCACCTCGGGCGCGTACGTGCTCGGCGTGGTGCTCAACTACCTGGTGCCGAAGGACGCCTTCGACATCGCGATCGCGATCGCCTCGCTCGGTGTGATCACCACCTGGGCGACGCTGATCTTCTGCCAGTTGCGGTTGCGTCAGGCGGCACTGCGCGGGGAAGTGGAGCGGCCGTCCTACCGGATGCCGTGGGCGCCCTACAGCGGCTGGGCGACGCTCGGATTCCTCGCGCTGGTGGTCGTCCTGATGGGCTTCTCCGACGGTGCCGAGAAGATCGCGTTCTACTCGATCCCGGTGCTGGTCGTGGTGCTGGCCGTCGGCTGGCGAATCGTCGGGAAGCGGCAACGCCAAGACGTGGGCTGACCCACTCCGCAATCGGTCGCCTACTTGCGCTCACTCTCCTCGCAAGTAGGTGACCAATTGCGGAGGGGGGCACGCGTTGTCCTGCACGGGTGTTCACAGCAGTCCGACGGCCGCGTGGCAAGGTCGTGGAATACGGGTGGCACGTCTACCGCGCCTCGCGCTACTCGTTCACCTCTCGCTGACCAGCAGCCGCTGACGGTTCGCGTTCCAGATCGGTCTCCAGCGCCGCGTACACCGAAGGCCGGAACCGGCGCAGCCAGCCGGCGAGCGCCAGCCCGGCCAGCGCGACGACCAGGAGCAGCCACGGCAGATGCGGGACGACGCCGTTGCTCGACCCGGCGAGCGTCGGGAAGTTGAGGATCGCCAGCGTCACGATGATCCCGAGCCCCACCGCGCCCAGCCCGGGGGCGATCAGCGTCTTCATCACGCGGCGGTCCCGTGTCCGGCGGAAATAGACCAGAATCGCCACCGCCGCGAACAGTTGCAGGGTGAGAATGCCCAAGGTGCCGAAGCCGGTCATACTCGCGGTGAGATCGGCGACCGGGTCGAGCCCGGCGAGCCGGAACGCCAGCGCCACCACCGAGCCGAAGACCACCTGGACGATCGAGGCGTAGCGCGGCGCGCCGTTGCGCGGGCTGGTCTTGCCCAGCAGCCGCGGCAGCACGCCGACCCGGCCCAGCGCGTAGAGATACCGGGTCGCCGAATTGTGCAGGGCCAGCAACGCCGCGAACAGACTGACCACCAGAAGCAGCAACATCGCCTTGGTCAGCGGGCCGCCGAGATACTCCTGGGCGACCGAGAGCACGAGATCCCCGCTCGAAAGGTGCGCGACGGCCACGTCCTGCGCCTGTTCCGCGCCGATCGCGCTGACCACGGCCCAGGTCGTGAACGCGGCGAACACCCCGATGAACCCGATGGCGATGTAGGTCGCCCGCGGAATCGTCCGCTTGGGATCCCTGGCCTCCTCGCCGAACAGCGCCGTCGCCTCGAATCCGATGAAAGCGTTGGCGGCGAACAGCAAGGCCAGACCGCCGGCACCTTGAAACAGCACGGAGGGACTGAAGGCGGCGAACGAGAAGCCGTGCCGGAACAGCACGCTGAAGTCCATGACCAGCAGGATCGACACCTCCAGGATCAGCGAGACCCCCAGCACCTTCGCGCTCACCGCGATGCCCCGGCGGCTGAGCAAGAGGACCAGTACCACCGAAACCGCGCTCCAGAAGAGCCAATCGAGTTTCAGGCCGAAGACGTCGTCGATCGCGGTGGAGGTGAAGAACCCGCTCGTGCCGATGGCCCCCGCGACGAAACAGTTGTAGCCCAGCATCGCGACGAAACCGGCGACGAGGCCCGGCGTCCTGCCCAACCCCTTGACCACGAAGGCGTAAAAGCCGCCCGCGCTGGTGAGCACGCGCGACATCTGCGCGTAGCCGACCGCGAACAGCAACAGGACGACCGTGGCCAGCAGGAAGGCCGCGACCATCCCGCCGCCGTTCCCGACCGCGATCCCGATCGCCGCGATCACGATCATCCCGGTCAACGGCGCGACCGCGGCGAGCACGAGGAAGACGATGCCCGGCACGCCCAAGACGTTCTTCGCGAGCGACGTGTCGTCTCGGCTCATTCGCTGCTCCTCGTCTCGGTCGGACGGCCAGTATGGGAGCGACCGGGGGTGAGGGCTTTGCCTTTGCGTGCGCGGTGGTTGTTCGCCAGTGCCTGGTCCTTGGTGATGGTGGTGGGTGTTCGTATTTCAGTGCGACGCTTTACTTGTGATCTGTCGCGACACTTCTCTCGCGCTCTTTCATGTCTTTAAGGCACTTCGCTGCTTATGTGCTTCTTCGCGCCTTTAAGAGGCTTCAGAGCTTTCTCTGCACGTGCATTCGAATTCTTCCCGCTATGCCATTAGGGCTAGCACATCTGTTCTATATGGAGTAGCGTGAAGTCGTGGCCAGCGACAACGCATCCCCGGAGACGTCCATCGAGTGGTGGCGTGTCGACACCGCGACGCTGCATGCCCGTAAGCAGGAATTGGAAATGCGGAAGCGTCGGTTGGAGGCGGAGCAGAACGCGATCCTGGCGGAAATCAATGCCCGTGGGGTGCGTGGGTGCTCGGGTCATTCGACGTTGGCGGCGTTGATTTTCGAGGATTTCCGGGTGACGGACAGGGAGGCCGGTGTCCGCGCTGATCGTGTCCTGGCCCTGCATGCGGGTCCGTCGATCGGGGGAGATCCCGGGCCGCCGCTGGCGCCGTTGACCGCTCAGGCAGCGGCGGAGGGTGTGATCGGGGGTGCGCAGATCGATGCGATCATCCGCACCCTCGCTCGCATCCCCTCCACCGTCCCGGAAGATAGACATCCGGGCCGGGGAGAAGATCCTCGTCGACTTGGCTCGCCACGCGGGGCCGCGGCAGATCGCCCGCGCCGGACGCCGCCTGCTGGACAAACTGGATCCGGATGGGAAGAGCCCCGTAGCGAGGATCCGAAGGACACCCGGCCGGAGATGCGGTTTACCCAGCACCGCGACGGCAACCCTCGGCTTGAAGGCCACCCTGGATCTGGAAACCTACGCCCGCCTGAAATCGGACCTGGATCCGATGGCCAAACCGCACAAAGCCACCGACGGGGTGCGGGACTCCCGCACCCAGGACGAGCGCTACGGGGATGCGTTCACCGACTACGTGCGGTTGAAGACCACCAGCCGCGACCTCCCCGGACAAGCGGGCGAAGCCACACACATCCTGGTCACCACATCCTGGTCACCATGTCCTACGACGACCTGATCCGGGATATCGGCGAAGCCTGCCTGGACCTGGTGGGGCCGATCAGCGCCACCGACGCCCGCATCCTCGCCTGCGACGCCCGTGTCCGACCCGGTGTGCTCGGAACTGGCGGGGAACCCCTCGACATCGGCCGATCCAAACGGACCGTGTCCCTGGCCCAGAAGTACGCGCTGACCCTCCGCGACGGTGGTTGTGCGTTCCCGGGTTGTGACATGCCCGTACCCCGCTGCACCGCACACCACATCGTCTTCTGGCAACACCACGGCGAAACGAAAATCGACAACCTCGTGCTGCTGTGCACCAAACATCACCGGCTCATCCACCACAGCGAATGGAAAGCCCGGATCACCCAGGACGGCTTGCCTGAGTTCACCGCCCCCGCCTACCTCGACCCCACCACAACACCCAGACGAAACACCATGCACCTACGGATCTAGGCCGATGCCGATGAGTCGTTTTCCTCAGGTGACGAGTTCGCGACCTCGTGCCACAGATGAATGTTCGGGCTCCGAGTGGCTGCTTTCCGGGCCGGCGACGATCATCGATTGGCGACGTGGTCAGACGAGACCATGCCCGCCTCCCTTGTGGACCGCGAGGTGGGATCTGCCGCGCCACGTGGCCTGGAGCGCCAGGATCGCCATCGCGCTGCTCGCCTGGACGTCACGCCCCGGCTTCGCCAGGCCGTGTTCTCAGTCCCTCAAGACCCTCGCGGCGCCGGGAAGGACGGCCACCCGTGCGGCCGCTCCAGGATCTCGATGGTCGCCTGGTCGACCAGAAAATACTGCCCGCCGTCCTCGCGCGGGTTGGTATACGCCGCCGTCGCGACCAGGCGATCGAAGTCGGCCATCACCGCGATGGGGTAACCGCCGTCGAAGATCTCGCCGTGTGCCGCCGTCGCGACGGTCCCGGTTTCGTACCAGGTGACGAAGTACTGCGCCGGGCCGGTTTCGAAGACGCGTAGTGTCGCCTCTTTCTGCCGGACACCGGTGAAGTCGCCGGACACGCCCGTCCAGATCATCGTCGTACGATCCGCGTAGTGCTGCTCCAGCACGTTCCCGGAGCCGTAGTGGAAGTTCGCGCGCAGGCCGACGAGGTCGGTGCTGAGCGGATGGGTCCCGGTCACGGGGAAGAAGCGGACGTCGAGTTGCACGGGCTGAACCTCCGGATCGCGTGTTTCCGCAGGTTTATCAGCCCGTGGCAGCCCGATCGTTGTCCGGCGAAGCGATCCTCTTGTCGCTGGACGCGAGGATCTGTCGCCGGACGCGAGAATCTCTCGCTGGACGCGAGGATCGGTCGAAGACACGACGATCAGTCGAACATGCCGGGCTGGTAGTCGCCCGCCGGGGTTCTGGCGATGACGTTGAGCCGGTTGTAGGCGTTGATCGCGGCGATCAGCGCGATCAACGCGCCGATCTGCTCGTCGTCGTAGTGCTCGCGCACCTGCGCCCAGGTCTCGTCGCTGACGCCGTGGTGCGCGTCGGCGATCCGGGTGCCCTCTTCGGTGAGCGCCAGCGCGGCGCGCTCGGGCTCGGTGAACACCTTCGCCTCCCGCCAGGCGGCGACCAGGTTGAGCCGCACCGGGGTTTCGCCGGCGTGCGCGGCGTCCTTGCCGTGCATGTCGGTGCAGAAGCCGCAGCCGTTGATCTGGCTGGCGCGCAGCTTCACCAGCTCCTGGGTGGCGTGCGGTAGCGAGGACTCTTCGATCGGCCGGTTCGCGGCGCCGAGCCGCTTGACGTACTTGAGGATGACGTCGTTCTCGAACAGATTGACTCGCGGTTCCATGGTCTTTCCTCTCCGTCGGTTCCGTACACCTGACGAGTGGGCTCGCGAGGTTGTGACAGCCTCGACCGTGACGCCGGTCACGGATGGAAGAGGCCGGCGAGGATTTCCGCGCCGTCGACGACGCGAGATCCGGGCCGGTTGAAGTAGGCCGGTCCGTCCAGGACGTGCACGGCCGGGATGTCGTCCCAGCCCGGCAAACCCGTCAGCGAAGGCAGTTCCGCCTCGGTCCGGTCCGGCGGGAAGCCGCAGGGGATGAGCAGCAGCACGTCGGGTCGTGCCTCGACAACGGTGTCCCACGTGATCGGCCGGGTGTGTTCGCCCGCGGCCGCGAGCAACGGGACGCCGCCGGCGGCTTCGATCTGCTCCGGGACCCAGTGTCCGGCGGGCCAGAGCGGGTCCAGCCATTCGATGGCGGCGACCCGCGGGCGAGGCCGCCCCGCGACCCGGGCGCGGACCGCCTCCACTCGCTCCCGGAGAAGACGGGCCTCGGCGGCCGCGCGTTCCGGGACGTCCAGCACCTCGCCGAGCGTGGTCAAGCAGGTGAAGACGCCGTCGAGCGTTCGCGGTTCGAGGCTGACCACCCGGGTGTCGCCGTCCAGCGTGCGCACCGCCTCCGAGACCTGACGGTAGGAGACCGCGCAGACGTCGCAGAGATCCTGCGTGAGCACGACGTCCGGTTCGGCCGCCGCGAGCAGGTCGGCGTCGAGGAAGTACAGGCCCGAACCGCGATGCCCGCCGCCGACGGCCACCGAGATCTCCCGGCTCGACAGCACGTCGTGGTCGATCGCGCTGCTCGTGACCACCGGGACGTCGTCGAGCGCGCCGGGTGGCCAGTCGCATTCGTGGGTCCGGCCGGTCAGCGACGGCAGGAGCCCGAGGGTCGCGACGAAGTCGGTCGCGGCGGGGAGCAGCGAGACGATCCGCATCCGTTCACGGTAAGCGACCGGTCCAGCCTGCACGTCTGCGCGGAGCAAATGCGTGAAAGTGCGCTAATAGAGCATTGACGTTGCATAAAATTGCACCTAACGTGACAGCTATTGCGCACAATCGGCACGGATGGGGAGTTCATGAGCGGGACCTTCATGACGGCGGAGATAGCGAGCCAGCCCGGCTGCTGGCGGGAAGCGGCGGCGCTGGCCTCGGCGAACAGCGAGCTGCTGCCGCCGCCGGGCGCGCGGGTCGCGATCGTCGGCTGCGGCACGTCGTGGTTCATCGGCCAGGCGTACGCCGTTCTTCGCGAGTCCGCCGGGCTCGGCGAGACCGACGCCTTCGCCGCGTCCGAGTTCCCGGTGAGCCGTCGTTACGACCACGTGGTGGCGCTGACCCGGTCGGGTACGACGACGGAGGTCCACGCCCTGCTGGCGAAACTGCGGGGCAAAACGCCGACCATCGCGATCACCGGCGTGCCACGGGAGATCGACACCGCCGCGGACACGATCGTCGACCTGTCCGTCGTGGACGAACGTTCGGTCGTGCAGACCCGCTTCGCCACGACGGCGCTGGCGATGCTGCGCGCGCACCTCGGCGAGGATCTGGCGGCGGTCGCCGACCAGGCCGAACGCGTGCTCGCCGAACCCCTGCCCGGCGAACTGGTCGCCGCGGAGCAGTTCAGCTTCCTCGGCACCGGCTGGTCGGTGGGCATCGCGAACGAAGCCGCGCTCAAGTTCCGCGAGGCGTGTCTGCTGTGGACGGAGTCGTACCCGGCCTGGGACTACCGGCACGGGCCGATCAGCATCAGCGAACCCGGCCGCGTGACATGGATGTTCGGGCAGGCGCCGGAGGGGCTGGCCGACGACGTCGCCCGCGCGGGCGGCCTGTTCGTCGAAAGCGGCTTGGATCCGCTCGCGGACCTGGTCCGCGCGCAGCGGGTCGCCGGGGCCATCGCCGCCCGCAAGGGACTCGACCCGGACAACCCCCGCAGTCTCACCCGTTCCGTCGTGCTGACCTGAGGCGGCCGTGATCCTGACCGTCACGCCGAACACCGCGCTGGACGTCACGTACACGGTGGACGGTCTGCGACCGGGTGGGGTGCACCGGGTGCGGGACGTGCGGCACCGGGCGGGCGGCAAGGGCGTCAACGTCGCCCGCGTGCTGCACACCCTCGGTGCCGACGTCCGCGCGATCCTCACGGCCGGCGGCGCGACGGGAACCGCCGTCGTGAGCGACCTCGCGGCGGCACGCGTTCCGGCCGCCGCCGTCCCGATCGGCGGGGAAACCCGGCGCACCACCACGGTCCTGGCGGACGACGGCTCGGTCACGCTGCTGAACGAGCCCGGGCCGCGGCTCACCGAAGACGAATGGCAAGCGCTTGCGGCGGCCGTCCGGGCCCGGAGACCGGACGTGCTCGTCTGCTCGGGCAGCCTGCCGCCGGGGGCCGGCGGATACGCCGAACTCCTCGGCGACGCACCCTCCATCCTGGACACTTCCGGCGAGGCACTGCTCGCCGGGCTGGCCGGACGGCCGTCCGTGGTCAAACCGAACGCCGACGAACTGCGCGAGGTCACCGGCCTGAGTGACCCGGTCACCGCCGCGAATGAACTGCGCAAGGCGGGGGCGGGCGCCGTCGTCGTCTCGCTGGGGCCGGGGGGCCTGCTCGCGGTGACCGGCTCCGGCGACTGGCACGCGGCACCGTCCACTGCGCTCAGTGGCAACACCACCGGCGCGGGGGACGCCGTCGTCGCGGCGCTGGCGCTGGGACTGAGCCGCGCCGAACCGTGGCCGGACATCCTGCGCCGGGCCGTCGCCTTGTCCGGGGCGGCCGTGCTGGGCCCGCTCGCCGGGGACGTCGACCTCGCGCACTACGAAGCCGAACAGGGGCTGGTCGCCGTGCGCGCCCGCCCGGATTAGGAGACGTCATGCCTTTGGTGGGAACCGGGGAGATCGTCGGGGCCGCCGCGGCGGCCCGGCACGGCTGCGGCGCGTTCAACGCGATCCAGCTCGAACACATCACCGCCATCGTCGACGGCGCGGCCGCGGCGGAAGCGCCGGTGATCCTGCAACTGAGCCAGAACGCCGTGAAGTACCACGGTTCACTGGCGCCGGTGGGCGCGGCGGCGCTGGCCGCGGCGCGGGGTGCCGTCACGCCGGTCGCGGTGCATCTCGACCACGCGGAATCGGCCGATCTCGTCCGCGAAGCGGTCTCGCTCGGCTTCGGCTCCGTCATGTTCGACGCGTCCGGACTGCACTACACCGACAACGTGCGCGCGACCAGGGAAGTCGCCGCGTACTGCCATGACCACGGGGTCTGGGTCGAGGCCGAACTCGGCGAGGTCGGGGGCAAGGACGGCGTCCACGCGCCCGGCGCGCGTACCGATCCGGACGAGGCGGCACAGTTCGTCGCGGCCACCGGCATCGACGCCCTCGCGGTGGCGGTGGGCAGTTCGCACGCCATGCTCACCCGGGACGCCGCCTTGGACTTCGAGCTGATCGCGAGGTTGCGGGAGCGCGTGCCGGTGCCGTTGGTGCTGCACGGTTCGTCGGGTGTGCCGGACGAGGGGCTGGCCGAGGCCGTGCGGGCGGGGATGACGAAGATCAATATCGCCACCCAGCTCAACAAGGTGTTCACCGCGGCCGCGGCGGAAGACTGGCACACGCATCCGGAGCGCGTCGACCCGCGAAAGTATCTCGGTGCGGGAAGGGCCGCGGTCGCCGTCGAGGTGCGGCGGTTGCTGGGGGTGCTCAAGCTTGAGCAGGTCGAACCGTCAAGGTGACGATTGAGCAGACTTTGCGCAATTGACTGTTGACATGTGCGCGAAACCTCACAAAACTGCGCAATAACAAGCAGAATTGGTGTGATCTTCGATCCAGGTGGTGGCGGATGCGGGTAGGCAGGCTCACGGCAGTGATGTCAGCGACGGCAGGGGTGGCGCTCCTGCTCGCGGGATGCGGCGGCGGTGACGCGGCCGGGGGCACCGGCGAGAACGCGCTCCCGGGCGTCGACCAGTTCCTCAACGCGCCCTGTCCGGAGGCGGGGACGAAACCCGCGTCGGACAAGGAGTTCACGTACTGGTCCATGTGGACGGCCGACGAGCCGCAGGGCAAGGTCCTCCAGAAGGCCTTCACCTGCTTCACGGAGAAGACCGGCGTCAAGGTCGACGTGCAGTGGCTGGGCCGTAAGGCCTACACGCAGAACCTGGTGCCCGCCCTGAACACCGACGCCGTGCCGGATCTGTTCGACCAGGACGTCAGCAAGGTCGGCGCGGCGGTGATGACGCCGGGGGGCACACAGAGTGTCGACGACGTGTTCGCGATGAAGGTCGGCGAGGGTGACAAGACCGTCAAGGACGTGCTTTCGCCCAGCTCGTACGACTTCCCGCAGAACAAGGACCGCGAGGGCCACAACTTCATGGTCCCGTACACGATCCAGTCGAGCGCCTGGTGGTTCGACAAGGACACCGCGGGCGACATTCAGCAGCCGAAGACGATGGACGAGCTGATCGGCCTGTTCGACAAGGCGAAGGCCGACGGCAAGGCCGCGATCAGCCTCGACGGCGACATCCCGTTCTACAACATGTACTTCTACACCCAGCTCGCCGAGCGGTTCGTCGGCGCGGGCGGGCTGTACAAGGCGGCGACCGACAAGACCGGCCAGGCGTGGAAGACCGAGCCCGGTTTCCTCAAGGCCGCCGCCGAAACCGCGAAGCTGCCCCAGTACTTCATCGACGGCTGGGACGCGGCGAAGTTCCCGCAGGTGCAGCAGCGCTGGGCCGACGGGGACTCCCGCTTCCTCTACGTCGGCAGCTGGGCGCCGAGCGAGACCCGTGAATACCTGGACAAGCAGGGCGCCGGAACGAAGATCAACTACGGCTCCTTCCAGTTCCCGATGCCCGCAGGCGCCACGCACGACACCGTCGAGCAGATGTCGATCGGGTTCTCGGTGACCAAGAAGGCCAAGCACGCCGAGGCGGCCAAGGCGTTCATCGCCTACTTCCTCAACAAGGACCTGCTCGCCGGGATCCCGATCGTGGCCGACAACCTCGTGCCGCGCGCCGACCTCGCCGTGCCGGACGACCTCAAGCAGGTCAAGGCCGCGCTGGACGACCCGAAGAAGGAACACGTCCTGCAGTACGACGGGATCGACGGCGTCGCGGGCGGAAAATGGCAGACCGACGTCTTCGACCCCGCCGACATCGCGCTGCTGAAAGGCCGGCTGACTCCGCAGCAGTTCGTGGACCAGCTCGCCGTCAAGAGCGCCGAGTTCTGGAAGAACCAGGGCTGATGGCGACGGTCACGACTCCGGCGGCACCGCAGGCGCGGGACTTGAAGACCGGGGCCCATCTTCGCCGCAAGAAACGGCTGTTCTGGCCGTTCGCCGCGCCGGCGCTGGTGCTGTACCTGGCCTTCCTGGTGCTGCCGACGATCGCGACCGTGGTGCTGAGCTTCACCAGCTGGGCGGGCGCGGGCGACACCCCGGAACCCAACGGGGTCACCAACTACACGCAGATGTGGGCGAGCGACTCGTTCCAGTACGCCTTCCGCAACACGCTCATCTACGTCTTCCTCGGCGGGATCGGCACGTTCGCGCTCGCCTTCCTGTTCACGATGGTGCTGCGGGACATGAAGGGTGGCAAGATCGTCCGCGCCATCCTGTTCTTCCCGAACATCGTGGCGCCGGTGGCGCTCGGCATGTTCCTCGGCTTCGTCTTCAAATACCAGCCGGGGAAGCAGGGGCTGGCGAACCACGTGCTGGAAAGCCTCGGCGCCGACGCGGCGAAGTTCCTCGCACCGGCCAATGTGACCGGTGTGGTGACGGCTTCGCTGATCTGGGCCAGTTCGGGCTTCTACATCACCATCCTGATGGCCGCGGTCGACCGCATCCCGCCGTATCTCTACGAGGACGCCGAATTGGGCGGCGCGTCGCCGTGGCAGAAGTTCAGGAACATCACCTTGCCGATGACCTGGGACGTCGTCGGCGTCGCCGGGGTGCTGTGGACGATCAACGCGCTCAAGATCTTCGAGCTGGTGTTCGTGCTGGCCGGTCCCGGCACCTACGCCCCGCCCAACGAGGCGTGGACGCTCGGGATCTACGTGTTCGACCGGACCTTCGGCTCGAACGGCACCCCGGACTTCGGTGCCGCCTGTGCCTGCGCGGTGGCGATGATCGCGCTGGTGTCCGTGCTCGTCGTCCTGCTCCGCCGCCTGATGCGCCGTGACGCGATCCAGTTCTGAGGTGTCTGTGGTGAACCCGCGACCGCGATCGACGTCGGCAGGACGCTGCCTGGTCATGCACGTCACGGTGGTGGACAAGGCGCCCTGCCACCGCGATAGCGGGGCCCTCGGCCAGGGCGGGTTCACGCGTTCGGCCGGTTTTCCAAGTACGCCTTCAGCTTCGCCAACAGGCACGTAGGGAGACGAAATGTCCGTCACCGACGTCGAGGCGCCCGCGCGGCGACCGGCGAAACCGGTGCGCAAGCCGCCACGTAAACCGCGTCCGGCGCCCGGCACCAAACGGTTCAGCCCGTTGCGGGTACTGGGCACCACGATCGTGTGGCTGTTCACCGCCGGCAACATCCTGGTGCTGTACTGGCTGCTCACGGCGTCGTTCAAGACGCCGGTGGAGATCTTCACCAAGCCGTTCGACCTGCCGAACCAGTGGTTCATCGTCGGCAAGCCGTTCCGGAACTTCGTCTACGCCTGGAACAACGCCGGTTTCGGCGACGCGGTGCTGACCACCGTGGTCCTGGTCGGGCTGGCGACGGTCGTGACCGTCGTCGTCTCGGCACCCTGCGCGTACGCCCTGACCAGGCTCGGCGTCCGCGGCGCCGGTCCGATGACGAACGTCGTCGCGATCGGCATGGGCGTGCCGTTCCAGACCGTGATCATCCCGCTGTTCGTGGTGCTCAGCAAGGTGCACATGGACAACGAGTACGGCCTGTTCGTGCTGTACGTGGCCTTGTCCATCCCGTTCACGGTGTTCCTGATGACCGGGTTCTTCCGGTCGCTGCCGGACGAACTGGAGGAGGCGGCCGCGCTCGACGGCGCCTCGCCGACGCGCACGTTCTTCTCGGTGATGCTGCCGCTGACCCGCGGCGGCATGATCACCGCGTTGACGCTGAACGCCATCGGCCTGTGGAACGAGACGCTGCTGGCGATCGTGTTCCTCAAGGACCAGGCGCATTTCACGCTGTCCCGCGCGTTGTTCACCTTCTACGGGGCCGCGAGTTACCAGTCGGAGTACGGCGGACTGATCGCCGGTGTGGCGATCGTCGTGCTCCCGATGCTCGTGCTCTACCTCGTACTCGCCCGCCGGATCATCACCGGCCTGACCCTCGGCGCCGGAAAGTAGGACCTGATGGCCACCGTGACCTTTTCCGACACCACCCGGTTCTACGCCGGGGTGGAACGCCCCGCGGTCGACGGACTCGACCTCGAGGTCGCCGACGGCGAGTTCCTGGTGCTGGTCGGCCCGTCCGGCTGCGGGAAGTCGACCACGCTGCGGATGCTCGCCGGGCTGGAAGGCGTCGACGACGGCTCCATCCACATCGGTGACCGCGACGTCACCGAACTGCCGCCGAAGGACCGGGACATCGCGATGGTGTTCCAGAACTACGCGCTCTACCCGCACATGACGGTGGGGGAGAACATCGGCTTCCACCTGAAGCTGGCCAAGATGGGCAAAGCCGAACGCGAACGCAAGGTGCGCGAGGCCGCGGCCGTGCTCGACCTGACCGAGTACCTGGACCGCAAGCCCGCGAAACTGTCCGGTGGCCAGCGGCAGCGCGTCGCGATGGGACGCGCGATCGTGCGCGAGCCGAGTGTGTTCCTGATGGACGAGCCACTGTCCAATCTGGACGCCAAACTGCGGGTGCAGACGCGGACGCAGATCGCTTCCCTGCAACGGCGGCTGGGCATCACGACGCTCTACGTCACGCACGACCAGGTCGAGGCGATGACCATGGGGGACCGGGTCGCCGTGCTGAAGGACGGGATCCTGCAGCAGTGCGACACGCCCGTCGGACTGTTCGCGAAGCCGGTCAACGTGTTCGTCGCCGGGTTCATCGGCTCGCCCGCGATGAACCTGTTGGAGACCACTGTGGACAGCGACGGCGCCGTCGCGGGCGGCACGCGGCTACCGCTGACCCCGGCGCAGCGTTCGGCGCTGACCGGTCCCGGCGTCGTCGTCGGCGTCCGGCCGGAGGGCTGGACGATCGGGGACGGGGGTTTTGAAGCCGTCGTCGAGGTCGTCGAGGAACTGGGCAGCGACCAGTACCTCTACTGCCGGGACGGCGATCGCGTGCTGACCGTCCGCACCCCGGGGATGGCCCCGTGGCAGCGTGGCGAGCCGATCTCCCTGACGCCCCAGCCGGGCGCGGTGCACCTGTTCGACGCCGCCACCGGCGATCGGCTCCCGGACGCATGACCCGCCTGTACCGCTCCGGGCTGGTGCTCCCGGCCGCCGAGCTGGGGCCGGAGAACCCGTTGCCACCGCTCCGGAAACCCGAAGCGGTGGCCAAGGTGTCCAACGTCGACGAATTGCCGCCGGATCTGGCGGAGAACATCGGCTACGGCCGCCTGGACACCCCGTTGCCGTGCCTGCTTCAGGACGGCTACACCCGGGAGCGCACGGAACGCGAACTTCCGGCGTTGGTGCTGGAGAACGAGAAGCTGCGGGCCACGGTCCTGCCGTCGCTGGGCGGACGGCTGTACTCGCTGGTCCACAAGCCCTCCGGCCGCGAACTGCTCTACCGCAATCCGGTGTTCCAGCCCGCGAACCTCGCGTTGCGGGACGCGTGGTTCGCCGGCGGTGTCGAATGGAACCTCGGGAGCACCGGGCATACGACGTCGACCTGCGAGCCGGTGTTCGCCGCGGAGATCGAGGGCCCGGACAGGACACCGGTGCTGCGGTTGTGGGAGTGGGAACGCACCCGCGACCTGCCGTTCCAGCTCGACTTCTGGCTGCCGGACGACTCGGATCAGCTGCTCGTGGCCGTGCGGGTGCGGAACCCCCATCCCTCCGACGTCCCGGTGTACTGGTGGTCGAACATCGCGGTGCCGCGGAACGAAGGCACCCGCGTAGTGGCGCCCGCGACCCGAGCTTGGCATTACGGCTATTCGGAGCGACTCGACCTGGTCGACGTGCCCGGCGAGCTGACCTATCCGGCTCGCGCCGAGGCCGCGGCGGACTACTTCTTCGAAGTGACCGGAAGGCCGTGGGTCGCGGCGGTCGAGGCAGACGGGACGGGGCTGGCCCAGCTGTCCACCGGCCGGTTGCGCGGCCGGAAACTGTTCCTGTGGGGCGAATCCACCGGGGGGCGCCGCTGGCAGGAATGGCTGGCTCCCGGCGCCGGCGGCTATCTGGAGATCCAAGCCGGGCTGGCCCGCACCCAGCTGGAGCATCTGCGCTTGCCGCCGGGGGAGAGCTGGGACTGGCTGGAGGCCTATGGTCCGGTCACCGCGGATTCCGCGGCCGTGCACGGCGAAGACTGGGCGATGGCGTGCGAGGCCGTCGCCGCCGGTCTGCCGTCGGTCGAAACCATGGACGAATATCTCGATGACTGGCGGAAGATCGCCGACGTCACCCCGGAATCCTTTCTGGCCACCGGTTCCGGCTGGGGCGCGCTGGAGAACCGGCGCGCGCCGATGTGCCTGCCCGGCACGCCGTTCCCGGACGAAGCGCTCGGGCCGGACCAGGAGCCCTGGCTCGCGCTGCTCGACGGCACGCCGCCGGACGGGGATCCGCTCACCGTGCCCCCGCCGACACTGGTGAACCGGTACTGGGCGGAACTTCTGGAGTACGCCCCGAAGAACTGGCTGACCTGGTATCACCGCGGGGTCGCGTACTGGGCGGCCGGACGGCATTCGGACGCGGTCCGCGCCTGGCGTGAATCCGTCGCGGCGGCCGAGAACCCCTGGGCGTTGCGCAATCTCGCGGTCGCCACGGCGGGACACGAGGCCGCCTGGCTGTACCGGCGTGCGGTCGCCCTCGCACCGTCACCGCGTGCTCTGGTCGTCGAGGCGATCGCGGAGCAACTCGCGGCGGGGCTCGCGGACGAAGCGAGCGCGCTCCTGCACGGGCTTCCCCGTGCCGGGCGGATCGCCTTGCTGACCGCCCGGACCCTGCTCGCCCAAGGTGACCTCGCCGGGGCCAAAGCCGTCTACGACACGGGTTTCGAGGTCGCGAACCTCCGGGAAGGGGAAACGTCGTTGTCGGACACTTGGGCGGCGGTTTCGGACGAACCGCTGCCGGAACACCACGACTTCCGGATGAAGTGAGCGGCCGGGCCACTCGACCGGCGTGCCGCTCGCGACGGACAGCCGCGATGCAGCATACTGCTCGAAACAGTGGCCAACAGCGCAACGTCATGCGCGATAGGCCGCAGCGAGCTAGGAGTGGCGCCGATGGCCCGGCACGAACGGCTGAGCACCCTGCTGGACCTGCTGGGGCAGCGGGAGAAGATCGACGTCGAGGACGTGGCCGAGGAGTTGCACGTGTCCGCGGCCACGATCCGGCGCGACCTCGATCACCTGGCGGAGCAGCAGTTGCTCACCCGCACCCGGGGCGGGGCGGTGGCCAACGATCTCGCCTACGACCTGCCGTTGCGCTACAAGACCGCCCGCCACGTGCCCGAGAAGCAGCGGATCAGTGTCGCCGCGGCGGCGCTCGTGACGCAGGGCATGGTGGTCGGCCTCAACGGCGGGACGACCACGGCCGGGGTCGCGCGATCGCTGGCCACGCGGTCCGACCTGGCCGGCCTCCGTGATTCGCCGGGGCTGACGGTGGTCACCAACGCGCTGAACATCGCGCACGAACTGGCGGTGCGGCCGCATGTGAAGATCGTGGTCACCGGCGGTGTGGCGCGTCCGCAGTCGTTCGAGCTCAGCGGTCCGCTGGCCACCCGCGTGCTCAGCGAACTGACGATCGACCTGCTGTTCCTCGGCGTCGACGCGTTCGACGCGGACGCCGGCGCCTTCGCACACCACGAGGGCGAGGCGAGTATCAACCGGCTGATGGTCGAGCGTGCCGAACGCGTCGTCGCGGTCGCCGACGGCTCGAAGCTGGGCCGCCGCGCGTTCGCGCGGATCTGCGCGACCCCGCAGGTGCACGCCCTGGTCACCGATGCCAACGCCGACCCGAAGGTGCTGCGGGCGTTCGAAGCCGCCGGAGTCGAGGTTCAAGCCGTCTGACCTTCCGGTCAGGTACAGGACGGCCCCCTTCCTTGCGCCCAGGTACAGGAAGGGGGTCTTCCTGTACCTGGGCACTTGTTGCCGCACAAGGATCTTCAAGCGACCCGACGAAAGTCGGCAGCACCGTTTCGGCGGATGACTTTGCGCGAACCGTGCGCTATACAGAGACCATCTTGCGTATTCATGCGCGAAAGGTGTCTTAAATGAGCAGAGTTGCGCACTCCCTGAGTTGTTTGGCCGCGGTGGCCTTACTCGGGCTTTCCCCGGTCGCCGCCCACGCCGATCCGGCCACGGCGTCGTCCGGCGAACTGGGCGAGCTGACCGGCATTTCCGGCGACGGCGCCACGGTCACCCTGAATTCGGGAAGTGCCGCGGTGCGCGTCAGCTTCCCGGCCGAAGGTGCCGTCCGGGTCTGGCTGGCGCCGGACGGCACGTTCACCGATCCGGCCGGGAGCAAGATCGTGCTGCCCCGCACCGGCGACCCGGTGACGCCGAAGAGGACCGACAAGGGGGACTACTGGGCGGTTTCCACGGCCAAGGTCACGCTGCGGGCGTACAAACACCCGTTGCGGCTCGCGTTGTACGACGGCGCGGACCGCAAGCGGCTCTGGGAGGAATCGGCGCCGCTGTCCTGGACCGGCAAGCAGACCACGCAGACCCTGGCGCGGACGGCGGCCGAGCAGTTCGTCGGCGGCGGTGAGCAGAACGGCCGGTTCAGCCACCGCGACCAGACGATCCGGATCTTCGCCGATTACAACTGGAATGACGGCGGGGCCCCGAATTCGCAGCCGTTCTACGCCTCCACGGCGGGATACGGCGTGCTGCGCAACACTTTCACGCAAGGCACCTACGCCTTCACCGAGCCGGTGCGCACCACACACGACGAGCGCCGCTTCGACGCGACGTACGTCGTCGGCGACGGGCTCAAGGACGTCATCACCGGCTACACCGATCTCGTCGGGAAGCCGTTCCTGCCACCGCTCTACGGTCTCGAGCACGGCGACGCCGACTGCTACCTGCACAACGCCAACCGCGGCGAGCGCCATACGCTGGACGCGGTGAAGGTCGCGGAGGGGTACACCGAGCACGGGATGCCCAACGGCTGGATGCTCGTCAACGACGGCTACGGCTGCGGGTACGAGAATCTCCAGCAAACGGGCGAAGGCCTGCGCAAGAACGGTATGCAGCTGGGGCTGTGGACGGAAAACGGCGTACCGAACCAGGTCGAAGAGGTCAAGGCCGGGGTCCGGGTCCGCAAACTCGATGTCGCGTGGGTCGGTCCGGGATACCAGTTCGCGCTGGACGCCTGCGACACCGCGCACAAGGGCATCGAGGACAACAGCGACGCGCGTGGTTTCGTCTGGACACCGGTCAGCTGGGCGGGCGCGCAGCGCTGCGGCGTGCTGTGGAGCGGCGACCAGGCCGGTTCCTACGACTACATCAAGTGGCAGATCCCGACCTACGCCGGTGCCACGACGTCGGGGATCGCGTACAACACCGGCGACATCGACGGCATCTTCGGCGGCAGCCCGCAGACCTACGTCCGCGACCTGCAGTGGAAGGCGTTCCTGCCGGTCTCGATGACGATGGACGGCTGGGCCGCGTCGGACAAGCAGCCGTGGCGGTACGGCGAGCCGTACACCTCGATCAACCGCAAGTACCTGCTGCTCAAGGAGCGGCTGTTGCCCTACACCTACAGCCATTCGGTGGAGGCGCACAAGACCGGCGTCGGCCAGGTCCGCCCGCTGGCGCTCGAATACCCGGACGACCCGAACGTCTGGGGCGAGAAGGCGAAGTACGAGTTCCTGTCGGGCAAGGACTTCCTGGTCGCACCGGTGTACGAGAACTCCACCGTGCGCAACGGCATCTACCTGCCGAAGGGCACCTGGGTCGACTACTGGAGCGGCAAGACCTACACCGGGCCGACCACTGTGGACGGTTACGACGCGCCGCTCGACACGCTGCCGCTGTTCGTCCGCGCCGGGGCCGTGGTGCCGATGTGGGCCGAGGGCACGAAGTCGTGGCAGACCAGGGACAAGGGCGTGCTCGACCTCGACGTGTATCCGCGGGGCAAGGGTTCGTTCACGCTCACGGAGGACGACGGCGTGACTCGCGCCTACAAGAACGGCGACCAGGCGAAGCAGACGTTCACCGTCGACGCGCCGACGTCCGGCCTGGGCACGGTGACGGTCGGGATCGGCGCGAGTTCCGGTTCCTACGCCGGAAAACCCTCCGCACGGAACTATCAGCTGACCGTCCACACGGGAAGCAAGCCCGCGATCGTCCTGGCCGGGACCTCGATCCTGCGGCAGTACGGCAGCAAGGCCGCACTGGACGCGGCGCCGTCGGGCTGGTGGTTCGACCCCGCCGTCGGCGGGGTCGCGCGGGTCAAGACCGGCAAGGTCGGTGCCGGTGACCGTCAGGACGTCCGGCTGTTCGGCACGAGTGCGGTCGGGGGCATCTTCCCCGAGGATCGCAACGGCTCCGTCACCCTCTCCGTGCCGGCGGTCGCCGGGCCAGGGCAGACCGCGACGGGCACGCTGAGCTTCACCAACGGCACGCCCTTGCCGGTTCGGAACGTCAAGTTCTCTTTGCCCGCCGACGGGTTCCGCGCCGAGGTACCGGCCGGTCCGCGGCTGGTGATGCCCGGCGAGACCGTGCGGGTGCCGGTGAAGGTGACGCCGGACGCGGGGATCGAACCGGACGACTACCAGCTCACCGCGTCGGCGTCGTACCAGGCGCGGCTCGGGGAGAACCGGGTCGGCGACTCGGTGACGGTCACCGTGCCGCACGCTTCACTGGCCGCGGCCTACGGCAACGTCGGCGTCACCGACGCGGCCCATGCCGCGGCCGGGGACATCGACGGCGGTGGCAGCAGCCTCCGTGCGGAAGGCCTCGCCGAAGCCGGTCTGAAACCCGGTGTGGGCTTCTCCGCGCTCGGAGCTCGGTCGACCTGGCCGGTGACCGGGGCGGGGCAGAAGGACAACGTCCTCGCGGCCGGCCAGACCGTCGCGGTGCGGGGCACCGGGGCGAAACTCGTGCTGACCGGAACCGGTACCGGTACGGCGAAAGGCACTGTCGTCGTCCGGTACGCCGACGGCAGCACGAGCCAAGCCGAACTCGGCTTCCCGAACTGGTGCTGTGCCGATCCGGCTCAGTACGGCGCCACCACGGTGGCGACCGTGATGGGCAAGAACACCCGCGCGGGAGCGGCTTACCCGACCACGCCGTACCGGGTGTTCGCGAACTCCGTCCCGTTGACCGCGGGGAAGGAGGTCGTCGCGGTGACGCTTCCGTCGAACACCGCGATGCACGTCTTCGCCGCGGGCATCGGCTGAGGTAGCGGTCCGTGAAGGCCTCCTTGAGGGCCCCAGGGTCCTTGAGGAGGCCTTCACGGCACGCCCGGGACACGACGGGACGCCCGGATACCCCCGCGGCAGGCAGAATCGAGGGAGTGCGCATCGGAATCTTTCGGGCTCTCGCGGCGGCCGCACTCCTGCTCGCCGGCTGCTCCGGAGAACAATCACCACGGACGCCACCCAAACCCGTCTACGATCTGCCCGCACGGGAGGTCCGGCCGGACGAGACCGCGTTGCACCTGCCGCCGGTGCTCAACGGGGAGACCGAGTTCGCCGTCATCGGACTGGCCGCCGGGCTGCCCAGCCTCACCGGCAGCCACACCGAGTTCGAAGCGAAAGGACGGTTCGTCCGGCTCCGGCTGGTGGTGACGGGGAAGGGCCTGTCCGGCATCCTCTTCGACACTCGCCGCCAGCAGCTCGTCACCGATTCCGGTGCGGTGATCGCGGTCGACGACCAGGCGATGACCATCAAGCGCCAGCCCGGCAAGTTCGAGCTGGGCCGCGGGGTGCGGGTCGAGTTCGACCTTTACTTCGACCTTCCCGAAGAGGCGAAGCCGGTGGCGCTCCGGGCTTTCGGTGGCCCGACGCTCACCGACATGAAGAACCTCACCGGCACCGACGTCAAGCTGACCTGAGCTGTGCGGATGGTCAGCGCTCCTGCCGCTGATTCGGCACGTAGGAGAAGGGCCCCGCCGCACGGAGGCGACGGGGCCCTTTTTCGAAAGGCGTCAGACGCCCAGATCCCCACCGAGGTAGGCGGCCCGCACCTGCGGATCGTCCAGCAGCTCGGCGCCGCGAGCGCTCTTGACCACTTGACCGGTCTCCAGCACGTACGCGCGGTCGGAGAGCTTCAGCGCCTGCTGCGCGTTCTGCTCCACCAGCAGGACCGTGGTCCCGCGCTTGTTGATCTCGCGGACGATGTCGAAGATCTGCGCGATCAGCATCGGCGCCAGGCCCATGGACGGCTCGTCGAGCAGCAACACCTTGGGCTTGGTCATCAGCGCGCGGCCGATGGCGATCATCTGCTGCTCGCCACCGGACATCGTGCCGCCGAACTGGGTCTTGCGCTCGTTCAGCCGCGGGAACAGCTCGTAGACCTCCTCGAGGTCGGCCTTCAGGTCGTCCTTGCGGGTGTAGGCACCCATCAGGAGGTTCTCCTGCACCGTCATGCCGGGGAACACGCCCCGGCCTTCCGGTGACTGGCCGATTCCGAGTTCGACCCGTTTGTGTCCGGGCGTCTTCGAGATGTCCTTGCCGTCGAAGAGGATCCGGCCGCTGGTCAGCGGGCGCAGACCCGAGATCGTCTTCAGCGTCGTGGTCTTGCCGGCGCCGTTGGCCCCGATGAGCGAAACGATCTCGCCCTCGCCGACCTCGATGGTCATACCCTTGAGCGCGGCGATCTTCCCGTAATGGACGTTGATGTCCTGAACCTCAAGAAGCATCTTCCGCCACCCCCAGGTAAGCCTCGATCACCTTCTGGTTGTTCTGCACCTCGTGGGGGAGCCCTTCTGCGATCTTCTGGCCGAAGTCGAGCACGGCCAGCCGGTCGCTGATGTGCATGACCAGGCTCATGTCGTGCTCGATGAGCAGCACGGTCCGGCCGTCGTCACGGATTTTCCGGATCAGCTGCTGCAGCGAGTTCTTCTCCGCCGGGTTCATCCCGGCGGCGGGCTCGTCGAGCAGCAGCAGTTTCGGGTCGGTCGCCAGCGCACGCGCGATCTCCAGACGGCGCTGGTCGCCGTAGGAGAGGTTCTTCGCGGTGTTGTGCTCGACCCGGCCGATCCCGACGAAGTCCAGCAGTTCCCTTGCCAGCTCACGACCCCGCTTCTCTTCCTTGCGGTGCACGGGCAGACCCAGCGTCGCCGAGATCGCGCCGGTCCTGTGGTGCGAGTCCGCACCGACCATCACGTTCTCCAGCGCCGACATGTTGTGGAACAGCCGGATGTTCTGGAACGTCCTGGCGATTCCGTTCTGGTTGATCTTGAACCGCTTCATCCCGTCGATCCGGGTGTCGCCGAAGCGCACCTGGCCTTCGGACGGCCGGTAGACGCCGGTGATCACGTTGAAGACCGTGGTCTTCCCCGCGCCGTTCGGGCCGATCAAGGCGAAGATCTCACCCTGGTTGATGGTGAGGTCGACTTCCTTCAGGGCCGTGACACCGCCGAAGCGCATCGTCACGTTGTCGAACTCGAGCAGTGCGCTCATTTCGTCACCTCCGCCGAAGCCTCGGAATCCGGACCCGCGACCTCGGCGCCCAGGGCACCCATCCCGCCCGTTCCTTCGTGTAGTTCCGCTTTGCGCTGCCGCGAAGGCAGCAGACCCTCCGGCCGCAGCGCCATCATCAGCACCAGCACGCCACCGAAGATCAGGATGCGGTACTCGGACAGGAACCGGAACCGTTCCGGAAGCCAGGCGACCAGGAAAGCGCCGAGAACGACGCCGGGCAGGTTGCCCGCTCCCCCGAGCACCACGGCCGCGAGGATGGTCGCGGACAGGATGAACGGGAAGTTGTTCGGCTCGATGAAGACGGCCTTGCTGGCGTAGACCACACCGGCCATACCGCCGAGCATGGCGCCGATGGCGAACGCCAGCAGTTTGAACTTGAACGTCGGGACACCCATCAGCTCGGCGGCGTCCTCGTCCTCACGGATGGCCGCCCACGCCCGGCCGACGCGGCTCTTGTGCAGCCGCACCGAGAAGACGATCGCGACGACGATCGCGGCCACGATGAGGTAGTAGTACGGCGCGGGGTCGAGCAGGAACTCGGTCCCGAACATGGGTTCCGGGTGCGGGATGTTGGTGATACCGCGGGCGCCGCCGATGGAGTCGGTGTTCGTCGCGGTGATCCGGACGATCTCACCGAAGCCGAGGGTCACGATGGCCAGGTAGTCACCGCGCAACCGGAGCGTCGGAGCGCCGAGGATCACGCCCGACATCGCCGCCAGGAAGACACCGAGCACGAGCGTGCCCCAGAACCCCCAGCCGTGCTGGGTGCCCATCACGGCGAGCGTGTACGCGCCGATCGCGAAGAACGCGACGAAACCGAGGTCGAGCATGCCCGCGTGACCGACGACGATGTTCAGGCCGATCGCCAGCAGGATGTACACGCCGACCGGGAAGATCAGAACCGTGGTCCAGTCCGATTCCGGGGACATGATCGAGCCGATCGCGGGCGCGGGCAGGATCAGCGCGCCGATGATCAGGGCGAGGTACACGCCATAACGTTGCCAATGCGGAGCGCGTGCCCACCAATCCCGCATGCCGTCCACGGGGTGAAAGCCGGCGCGTCCGGCCGTGCCGTTCTCTGGGGACTTTTCAGCCACTTCTTCGTTGCCCTTCATGCGCGTGCCCGCTGCAGCGATTCACCGAGGATGCCGGTGGGCCGGAACATCAGGACCAGCACCAATACCACGAAGGCGGTGACGTCCTTCCAAGCCGAACCGAAGAAGATGGAACTCCAGTTCTCCACCAGGCCGAGCACGATGCCACCGAGCAGCGCGCCGCGCAGGTTGCCGATACCTCCCAGCACGGCCGCGGTGAACGCCTTGATGCCGAGGAGGAACCCGATGCGGTAATCGGTGTTCTCGTACTCCATGACGTACAGCGCGGCGGCGACACCGGCCATCGCGCCACCGAGCAGGAACGTGAGGCGCACGATCTTGTCGATGCTGACGCCCATCAGCACGGCGGCTTCGGGATCCTGTGCGGTGGCACGGATACCACGGCCGATGCGGGTGCGGCTCACCAGCTGGTCGAGGACGACCATCATGATCACGGCACCGACGACCACGAACACGTGGTCCGTGCGCACGACACCGTTGCCGATGTGGAAAAGCTCCTCGTGCGGGATGAACCGCGGCGCGTTCTGTTGCACACGACCGGACTTGTCGGTGATCCATTCGATGATTTCGAGGCCGAACAGTTCCTGCAGGAACAGCGAGGCACCGATGGCGGAGATCAGGGCGGCCAGCCGGGTCGCGCCCTTCTTGCGGAGTGGCCGGTACGCCACCTGCTCCAGCAGCACCGCCGCGCCGCCGGACACGGCGGCCGAAGCGATGATGATCAGCAGCAGTACGGCGATCATCCCGAACACGCCGAGCGTGATCGGGGCGGTGCCGCCCGCGATGGTGATCAGGACGAACAGGGACGTGATCGTCCCGATCATGAAGATCTCGGAATGGGCGAAGTTGATGAGCCGGAGCACGCCGTAGACCATTGTGTAGCCGAGGGCGATGAGGGCGTAGATGCTTCCGGCGACCAGTCCGCCGATGGTGCTACCGAGGAACTGGGCTTGCAGATCTTGAAGCATGACGTGGATGCCTTACGGGACGGGGCGAGATTTCTTTCGCCACATTTGCGGGAAGCGGGGGTGCTGTGTTCGCACAGCGCCCCCGCTTCCGTTAGGTGTTCCTATCTGCTCCGTCAGCCGTTGAGCTTGGCTTCGGTCGAGACGCCGAGGTTCTTGAGAACGCCACCGGTGACCTGGTAGACGTTGATCGCATCCGTCGACGGCTCGCCGTTCTCCTTGAACTTGACCTGCTTCGAGGCACCCTTGAAGTCGATCGTCTTGAGGGCCTCGTTGATCTTCTCCGAGGTGGTGGCGCCCGCCTTGACCGCGTTGATGATGGCGGTCGCGGCGTCGTAGCCCTCGCTCGAATAGATCGCCGGGTCGACGCTGAACGCGGCCTTGTACTTGGTGCTGAACTCGTCGGTGGAGCCGGCGTCCGGGATGTTGCACGGGCAGCCGACGACGGCCTTCTCGGCGGCCGCGGCACCCGCACCGCTGATCAGCTGGGCGTCGAGCGAACCGTCGCCGGTGGCGAAGGTGGCGGTCACCTGGCTGTCCCGCAGCTGCTTGAGCAGACGGCCACCCTGGGCGTAGTAGCCACCGAAGAGGATGATGTCCGGGTTCGCGGCCTTGACCTTCTGCACGGTCGAGGAGTAGTCCGACGCGTCCTTGGCGAACTTGTCGCGCTCGGTCGGGACGTTCTTTTCCTTCAAGGTCTTCTCGAAGTTGTCAGCCAGGCCGACACTGTATTCCTGGTCGTCCGAGATGACGAAGGCCTTCTTGGGCGACTTCGCGGTGACGAGGAAGTTCGCGATGGCCGGGCCCTGGCTGGCGTCGCTCGCGACGACGCGGTGCCAGTACTTCCAGCCGTTCGAGGCCAGGCCCGCGTTCGTCGCCGACGGCGAGACGCTCGGGATCTTGTTCTGCTCCAGCTGACCGCCGATGGCCTTCGACTCACCGGAGAACGCCGGGCCGATCAGCGCGGTGATCTTGTCCTGGCCGACGGCGGTCGCGATCAGCGACGTCGCCTGTTCGGGCTTGCCCTGGCTGTCGTATTCCTTGAGCTCCAGCTTCGTCGCCGGGTTCGTCTTGTTGTACTCGTCGATAGCGAGCTTGGCGCCGTTGCGGGGCGGGATCACGATCCCGGAGTTCTCACCGGTGAGGTCACCCATGAACCCGATCTTCAGCGTGCTGCTGTCACCGCTGCCGGACGAGCTGCTGCCGCCTGCACAGCCCGCCAGCGCCAGCGACGCAGCCGCCGCGACGGCGAATACCCGTCCAAAACGCACTCCTGACACCGACTACCTCCCATGACCAACCAGCCGCCGGTAGGCGTCGCCCCCGACACAGGGGCTAGGTTAGGGCAGGAAGATATCCCCCTCCGCCATGATCTGCCCAGACGCCCATCACTCTGTGTCCACATCGTGACGGTCGAAACCGGAACGAATTGCACGAAAAGGTGAATGTTGCCGGTTGGCAGGTCTTCGCTGGTCACGCTGGGGATTCACCGTTACCCCATCGATCATGCTCGTGGGTAAGGATCAGGTTTCGGTCGCGTATCTGGCGCTTTTTCCCCTCCTTCGTGGGCATCCGTTCGTCGTAGCAAGGCTGCCCCAAAGGGCGTCAAGCGTGCCCTCTCTTCTCTTGTGTCATGACAACCGATGGTTGTCGTCGTGGTCCGAACGGCTGTTGGATCTCGGCCCTGACCCTGCGATTGGCTGTCTCCAGAGCCGGAAACGAAGAGCGGGGAGAACATGACGATGAGTGTCGAAGCGATCGAAGGCGCGGCCGCGGGAGTCCCGTTCGTGGCGTTGCCACCTTCGGACCGGGAACGCCCGGCGCCGTTGGTGCTGACCTGGCATCTGCTGGGCGCGCCGTTCAGTGAGGCGGCCATGGCGGCGGCGCTGCCGATGCGGGGACTGCACGCGTGGCGGGTGCATCTGGGGTTGCCACTGACCGGAAAACGGTTCCCCGAGGGTGGTTTCGAGGGGTTCTTCCGCCTCGCGAGCGAGGACAACGTGCTCAACGTCGTCGAACCGCTCACCAAGCAGGTCGAGGCGGAGTTCCCGGCGGCGGTGGCGGAGTTGCGCTCGCGCTTGTCCATTGAGGACGGTCCGGTCGGGCTGGCCGGCGGTTCGCAGGGTGGCGCGGTCGCGCTGCAGCTGCTGACCCATCCCGAGATCGAGGTGGCGGCGGCCGCGCTGGTGAACCCGGTGACCCGGCTGACGCCGGTGATCGCGGCGAACGAGCGGGTCTACGACATCACCTACCACTGGTCGGACCGCTCCCGCGCGGTCGCGGACGAGTACGACTACGTGCGACGGGCCGGGGAACTGACCGCGCCGGTGCTGCTCGTCATCGGTGAGGAGGACGACGTCTCGATCACCGAACCGGCCGAAGCCCTGCACAAGGCGTTGGGGGAGCGGCGATCCGAACTCGTCACCATCCCGGGGATGGCGCATGGGTTCGCCGAGGCGCCCGGCTTCGAACCCGCTCCACAGACGAAGCACGCGAAGCTGGTCGACTCCGAGCTCACGCGGTGGTTCGCCCGGCACCTAGCTGTCTGAGGTCGTCGTCCGGCAGCCAGGACCGCGCGGGATCGTAGGCACACCAACCTTCTTCGTGGCTGGTCCGGCCCGCGAGCGCCAGCAGGCGCCGCAGGGTCGGTCCTTCGCCGCGCCGCCACACCACCGACCACGGGAACAAGGGTGACGGTTCGAAGGGCAGGACTCGCAGGTTGAGGTCGGAGGCCAGATCCATGTCGGCGCCGGCGAGGGTCACCCGCTGCTTCCCGTAACGGGTCTGCTCCAGAGTGTGCCGGAGGTCGTAACTGACCCCGGAGTCGTCGATCGGGACGCCGAATTCTTTGCATAGGCGTTGCAAATAAGAAAGCCATTCGATCGGCCCGCCCAATTGCGGAATCCAGATGCCGTCGGTCCGCAGATCCGACAGTTTCAGCGTTTCGTTGCTCGCCAGCGGATGCTCCGGGGCGAGAAGGGCGACCAGCGGTTCGAGCCGGACGAGCCGGTGCTCGAGCTCCGGGGGCACCTCGCGGCCGAGGTCCGCGACCCGGCCGAACGCGAGGTCGATCTCGCCGCGGACCAGCGGGTCGAGGGCGTTGGCCAGACCTCGTCCGGTGACGCGTTCGACCGAAAGGGCCGGGTCGCGTTCGGCGATGCGCCGCAGCATGAACAAGGGGGACAGGCGCGGGTCGATGACGTCGAGGCGTGGCGGGCGGTCTTGCCGGCCCATCGCGGCGACCGCGGCGTCCGCGGCCCGGATCAGCTCGCGCGCGTGCGGAAGGAAGCGGTCACCGCCGGAGGTCAGTTCGACGGACCGGTTGGTACGCCGGAAGAGCTGGACCGACAGGGCGTCCTCGAGCTTCCGTATCCGCTTCGACAGCGCTTGCTGGGTGAGGAAGAGGGATTCTGCCGCCCGACCGAAATGGCCGTGGTCGGCGGCCGCGGCGAACGCCCGCACCTGAGCCGTGTCGAGATCCACGCCTGCTCCTGCTCCTGCCCGTGTCGTGCCCGTGACGTGCGATGGAGGACGCTTTCCTGGCGCAATTTGCCAGAAAGCGTCCTTCATCGCACGTCGGCGACCGCTCAGGCGCCCGGCGGCCGTTCCCGCACCACGCACGTCAGCCGCGCCGTGCAGGACCGGCGTCCCTGGTCGTCGGTCAGCACGATCTCGGCGGTGACGGTCCCGCGTCCGACGTGCACCGGGGTCGCGACCCCGGTCACCCGCCCGGACCGGACCGCCCGGTGGTGGGTGCAGGAGAGTTCGAGGCCCATCGTCGCCTTGTCGGCGCCGGCGTTGAGCGCGCAGACCATCGAGCCGAGCGCCTCGGCGACCACGGCGTTCGCACCGCCGTGGAGGAGGCCGTACGGCTGCAGGTTGCCCTCGACCGGGATGCTGCCCACCACGCGTTCGGGACCGAATTCGCTGATTTCGAGCCCGAGCTTGTCGTTGAGCTGCTGTCCGGCGAAGGCCGGGTCGATCCCGGCGAAGGATTCGAGGGCTTGTTCGGTCACGCGGAGCTCCTTACCTTCGTGAACCCGCGACCACGACCGCGTCGCCAGGGGGCACGTTATCGAGTTTTTCTCACGTCCTGCCCAGAGGACGCCCTGCCGCCCCGGCCGCGGGGCCTCCGGCCTGGCGGGTTCCCGCGCCGAGGGGGCCGAGCACCTTCGCCGACAGTCCGCAACCGACACGACAGGGAGAACTGTCAGACCCTCACCCTAGACTCGCTCTCGTGAGCCCGAGTGAGAACACGACCGTTGCCGACGCCACACCCGCCACCGCACAGGCCGAGCGGCCCAAACTGCTGCTGATCGACGGCCATTCGATGGCGTATCGCGCGTTCTTCGCGCTGCCCGCGGAGAACTTCAAGACCAAGACCGGGCAGACCACGAACGCGGTGTTCGGGTTCACCTCGATGCTCATCAACCTGCTGCGCGACGAGGCGCCGACCCACCTCGCCGTGGCGTTCGACCTCTCCCGCAAGACGTTCCGCTCGGAGACGTTCGCGGAGTACAAGGCCAACCGCAGCAGCACCCCGGACGAGTTCAAGGGCCAGGTCGGGCTGGTCGAGGACGTGCTCAAGGTCCTCGGCATCCCGGCGCTGACCAAGGAGAACTACGAAGCCGACGACATCATCGCCACGCTCACGACACAGGCGACCGCCGAAGGCTTCGACGTGCTCATCTGTACGGGTGACCGTGACGCGCTCCAGCTGGTGACCGATCGGGTCACCGTGCTGTACCCGAAGCGCGGCGTGTCGGAGATGACCCGGTTCACCCCGGAAGCGGTGGAGGAGAAGTACGGCCTCACCCCGGCGCAGTACCCGGACTTCGCCGCGTTGCGTGGCGACCCTTCGGACAACCTGCCCAGCATCCCGGGCGTCGGCGAGAAGACGGCCGCGAAGTGGATCAGGCAGTTCGGTTCCTTCAACGAGCTGATCGACCGGGTCGACGAGGTCAAGGGCAAGGTCGGCGACGCGCTGCGCGAGCACCTCGGCGCCGTCATGCTGAACCGCCAGCTCACCGAGCTGATCCGCGACGTCGAGCTGGAGCTCGGCCCGACCATGCTCGAGCTGCGTCCGTGGGACCGCGAGGCCGTGCACGCGCTGTTCGACGAGCTCGAGTTCCGCGTCCTGCGCGACCGCCTCTTCGCCACTCTGCAGAGCGCCGAGCCCGAGGCCGAAGAGGGCTTCGAGGTCAGCGGATCGAAGCTCGCCCCTGGCGCGCTCACGGCATGGCTGTCCGCGCACACCGGCCAGGACCAGCCGGTCGGCCTGGCGTTCCGCACCACCGGCGCCTCGGTCCGCGCCGATCTGAAGGCCATCACCTTCGCGGCCGCGGACGGCGAAGGCGCCTATGTCGACGTCACCGCGATGGACGCCGAGGACGACAAGGCGCTCACGGCCTGGCTCGCCGACGAGAAGATCCAGAAGATCGGGCACGAGCTCAAGGTCCCGCTGCACGCCGTCCGGGCACGGGGCTGGGCGTTCGCCGGGCTCGTCATGGACACCGCGCTCGCGGCGTACCTGGTCCGCCCCGGTCAGCGCACCTTCGAGCTCGACGACCTCGTCCTGCGGTACCTGCACCGCGAGCTGCGGTCCGAGGCCGACACCGGGGACGGGCAGCTTTCGCTGCTCGACGGTGGCGCCGAGGACATGGAGCAGAAGGAGATCCAGGCCGAGCTGGTCAAGGCCCGCGCGGTCGCCGAGCTCGCGGGCGCGCTGACCGGGGAGCTCGAAGAACTCGGCGGCGCGCAGCTGCTCGCCGAGCTCGAACTGCCGCTCCTGCAGGTGATCACCGGGCTCGAAGCGGCGGGGATCGCGGTCGACATCGAGCATCTCACCGAGCTGGAGGCGCACTACCTCAACCGGGTCACCCAGGCCGCGGAGGAGGCGTACGCGGTCATCGGCAAGCAGGTCAACCTCGGTTCGCCGAAGCAGCTCCAGGTCATCCTGTTCGACGAGCTCGGTATGCCGAAGACCAAGCGCACCAAAACCGGTTACACCACCGACGCGGAGGCGCTGCAGAGCCTGTTCGAGAAGACCGAGCACCCGTTCCTGCAGCATCTGCTGGAGCACCGGGACGCGACCCGGCTGCGCACCACGGTGGAGGGCCTGATCAAGTCGGTCGCCGACGACGGCCGCATCCACACCACGCTTTTGCAGACGATCGCCGCCACCGGGCGGCTCTCCTCGATCGACCCGAACCTGCAGAACATCCCGATCCGCACCGAGGAAGGCCGCCGCATCCGTGACGCCTTCGTCGTCGGGGACGGGTACGCCGAACTGATGACGGCGGACTACAGCCAGATCGAAATGCGGATCATGGCGCACCTCTCGCAGGACGAGGGCCTGATCCAGGCCTTCAACAGCGGCGAGGATCTGCACACTTTCGTGGCGTCGCGCGCGTTCTCGCTGCCGCCGGAGGAGATCACGCCGGAACTGCGGTTCCGGGTCAAGGCGATGTCGTACGGCCTGGTGTACGGGCTTTCGGCGTACGGGCTCTCGCAGCAGCTGCGGATCTCGACCGAAGAGGCCAAGGAGCAGATGGAGGCGTACTTCTCCCGCTTCGGCGGCGTACGCGACTATCTTCACTCTGTCGTGGATGACGCGGCGAAGGTCGGTTACACCGAGACGATCTTCGGCCGCCGTCGTTATCTGCCGGATCTCAACAGCGACAACCGGCAGCGCCGCGAGATGGCCGAGCGGATGGCGCTCAACGCCCCCATCCAGGGCAGCGCGGCGGACATCATCAAGGTCGCCATGCTCAACGTGTACAAGGCGCTGACCGAGGCGAAGCTGAAGAGCCGCGTGCTGCTGCAGGTCCACGACGAACTCGTCCTCGAAGTCGCCGATGGCGAGCGCGAGCAGCTGGAAGCGTTGGTGCGCCAGGGAATGGGCTCGGCCTACGAACTGGCCGTGCCGCTGGAGGTCTCGGTCGGGTACGGGCGGTCCTGGAACGACGCCGCGCATTAGAGCCTGTTGGCGGAGCTGAAGACGGACGGTGAAACGGGACCGAACGCGTGAACCCGCCCTGGCCGAAGGTCCCGCTATCGCGGTGACAGGGCGCCTTCCCCTGCCGCCGGGACGTGGATGACCAGGTAGCGCCTTGCCGACGTCGATCGCGGACGCGGGTTCACCACCAGACAATTAGGCCTCGTGAGTGGTAATACCGTTCAGAACCGTCATCACCGCTCACGATCGGTAAGGTCGTCCGCGTGACTTCCGAGCGCAGACGCTGGCGGGTGCGGCTGCGCGATCATCGTGGGCGGATCCTGGGCGCCGGGACCATGCTCGACGGTGAACACCTTCTCACCTGCGCTCATGTGATCGAAGGCCACGACGGCGTGGCGGTGGATTTCGTGGCGCTTCCCGGGGTGGAGCCGGGAAGCGCCACGATCGTCGCGCAGGCGGCGCCCATCGGCGACGACGGCGGGGACGTCGCGCTGCTCCGAGTGCGTGACCCCGAGGAGCAGATCACCGGCGCCCCGCTCCACCGGACGGCACTCGAGGACGGCCAGCGCGTCCGCGCGTACGGCTTCCCCTCCGGTTCGGACGGCATGTGGTCGCTGGCGACGGTCGTCGGCGACGGCGGGCACGGTCTCGAACGGGTCCAGCTGCACCGCACTCCCGACACCGAGCCGATCACACACGGTTTCAGTGGTTCGGCGGTGATCGCCGACAAGACCGGGCACGTCGTCGGCATGGTCGCGACCCGGTACGCGACCGAGGCCGCCCGCGTCTCCTGGATGATCCCGGTCGAGACCATGCTCGGTTACCTGCCGGAGCTGCGCCGCTGGGCCGAGGGCAGCCCCGCGATCGACCCCGGCTTCGTGCGGTACCCGGAGCCGCCCGCGATGGACGTGCTGTTCGCGCGCGAGTTCGCCCGCTGGCTCGGCGGGCACGGCCAGGCGGACGTCCGGGTGATCATCATGGGCGAGGACGATTCCGCCGTCGCCGCCTCGTTGCGGCGCGCGGTCGTGCTCGCCGATCGCGAACACGGAGCGGGCCGGAGCGCGACCGGGCCGACGGTGCCGCCCGTGGGCAGTGTCGTACTCGCCGTCGACGCGGTCGGCAAGACCGCCGACGAGGTCCGCCGCCGGATCTCCGACCGGCTCGACGTCGCCGCGGATTCACCCGCCGGCCGTCACCGGTCCGGCCGCACCGTCGTCGTCTACGGGATCGACGAAGCGGCAGAACCCGACGAGCTCGTCGGTGACGTGCTCGTCCCGCTGGCCCAGCGTGCGCACGAACTCGGGCTGCGGCTCGCGCTGGCCTTCCGCGAGGAGACCTCGCCGGGGGTGAGCGTGGTCCGGTCGAACACCGACGTCCTGCCTGTCGGCGAGGACGACATCGAAGGCCGTCTCGCCCGGCTGGAAATCCGGTTGGGTGAACTCGCCGGGCTGGAGAAGGACAATCTGGGCGACGCGCCCCGCTTCACCGGCGTCCCGCAAGTCCATGCCAAGGCACGACGGCTGAAAGGCGCGCTGACGCAACTGCGGTCGGCGGAGCAGGATGGCGACACCGAGTGGGTGAAACGGCAGCTTCCGGTCTGCGAGCGAGCCGTCGCCAAGACCGTCGATCGCGCCCGCGACTTCCGTCGCCTGCTCGACGAGAACCTCGCCCGGCGGGCGGAACTACGCGCCCGGCTCGATGCCTACGGGGAGATGGCCCGTAACAGCGGCTTCGTCGAAGACGTCGAACTGGATGCCGCCTACGCCCCCGCGTGGCGGACGCTCTTCGAAGGACCGTGCGATCTCGCGGCCGCGGCGGCCTCCGTCGAGCGATACGCGGACGCCGTACGGAAACGGATCGACCGGTGACGGTCTGCGGACGGGACGGCTGCCCTGGCCTGCTCGGCAAGACCGGTTTCTGCCGGCTCTGCGGGCTGCCGCCCGGAACGCCGGAAGAGCCCGCGCTGCGGGAGAAACCGACCCTGGCGATCCCCGGCCCCGGTGAGGCGCCGACCAGGATCACCAGCACGGTGGTCACCCGCTCCCCGCAGATCGCGGGCCACGCGACCGCGGACGACCGCGTCCCCCTCCCGATCGTCGAACTCCCCGACGTGGCGGGCCGCCTGCTGACCCGGCCGCATGTCCCGGAGGAGGAACGGTTCTGCGGCAAGCACGGGTGCACGGCCACCCCGGTCGGCCGCTCGATCGGCGGCGGTCCCGCGCCCGCCGAGGGGTTCTGCCCGGTCTGCCGGACGCCGTTCTCCTTCTCGCCCAAGCTCGCGGCGGGTGACGTGGTCGACGGCCGCTACCACGTGCTCGGCTGTGTCGCGCGCGGCGGACTCGGTTTCGTTTACCTGGCGACGGATTCCGGACTCGGCGATCGGTACGTCGCGCTCAAGGGCCTGATCAACACGAACAACACCGCCGCGGTGCGGATCGCGGAGACCGAGAGCCAGGTGCTCACCGCGCTGGATCATCCGAACATCGTCCGGATCCTCGACGTGGTCGAGCACGAGGACTTCCGCTACATCGTCATGGAGTTCGTCGACGGGCTTTCCTTGCGGGAGATCAAGAACCGCGGCCGGGCCGGGCTGGATTCCAGCGAGGGACGGCTGCTGGTCGAGCACGTCGTGGCGTACGGGCGCGAGATCCTGACCGCGCTCGACTACCTGCACGGCGAGGGCCTGCTGTACTGCGACATGAAGCCGGACAACGTGATCCACGGCGAGAAGCGGATCAAGCTCATCGATTTCGGCGCCATCCGCAAGATCTCCGACGACGAGAGCCCGATCGTCGGGACCGAGCACTACCAGGTGACCCCGCGGGAACGAACGAGACACGGCCTCACCGTCCGGTCCGACATCCACACCGTCGGCGTGACGTTGCGGGAGCTGTTCCAAGCCAGCGACGGCTGGTCGGTCACCACCGACGCGCGCGGGGTCCGGTTCGGCATCGAATCGTTCATCCGCGTTCTCGACCGGGCGACCGCCCCGTTCGAGCAGCGGTTCGCGACCGCGCGCGAGATGCTGGCCCAGCTCGACGGCGTACTCAGTGAAATCCTTTCCTTGCGGGACAAGCAATCCCGGCCGGCCGGTTCGACGCTGTTCGCTGAAGGGGCGGTACTGCTCGACGCGGGACTCGGCCAGGCTCCGCCGCTGGAGCACTGGACGCGGGGGACCCCCGTCTCGCTCGGCGCCCGCCCGGCCGCCGCGGAGATCGCCCTCGGCCTGCCGGTGCCGCGCGAGGATCCGGACGATCCGCAGGCGAACTTCCTCCGTGCCGTCCGGGCTCCCGACGCGGCGCGGCTGCTGAAGAAGCTCGACAAGGTGCCGGGTTCGGTCGAGGTCGGCTTCCGCCGGTGCCGGGCACAGCTGGAACTCGGCGCGACCGTCGAGGGCGCGCTGGCGGTGGCGGAGGCCGAACGGCTGCTCGGCGAGCGCGCCGCCCATGACTGGCGGGTGGCGTGGCATCGGGGGCTGCTCGCGCTCGGCGCGGGTGATTTCGCCGCCGCCAAGGAGAAGTTCACCGCCGTGTACCGAGACATCCCCGGCGAGGAGCCTCCGAAACTCGCGCTGGGTCTCTGCGAGGAGCACCTCAACGGCGCGGCCGCCGCCGAGCGGTATTACGACGCGCTGTGGGTGCGGGACCGGTCTCAGGTCAGCGCCGCGTTCGGGCTCGCGCGAGTCCGATTGCAGCGGGGAAATCGGACCGCCGCCGTGGAGATCCTCGACCAGGTCCCGGAGTTCTCGCGCTACGACGAGGCCGCGCGGATCGCCGGGGTGCGGGTGCTGTCCGCGCCGATGCCGGGCACGGGGGATCTCCCGGCGTCGGCCGAACTCGACGACGCCGTGGTCCGGCTGACCGCACTGGACCTCGATGGCGACTCCCTCGACCGGCTGGTGACGGCCGTGCGCGAGACGGGACTGGCGGCCGTGCTGCTCGGACAGGACGGGATCACCGATGGTGAGATCCTGCGGGCGGACGAGACGGGTGCCCGCACCGTGCTGGACAAGTCGTATCGGCGGCTCGCGCACCACGCGCCCGCGCCGGAGGCGCACGACGTGCTGATCGACCTCGCCAACTCCGTACGACCGGTCACGCTGGTGTGAGAAAGGGGAGCGATGAGCGGGGAGCCGAGCCTCGGCATCGAGGTGCACCAGAACAAGTTCCTGGCGGTGGGGGACCGGGCGATGACGGCGATCGTCCGGGTGGTCTCCCGCGGCGGAGAGGCGGCCGTGGCCAGGACGGCCGCCGAGGTCCTGCTGATCGACTGCTCCAGTTCGATGCGCTTTCCCAGCACCAAGATCGGCGAAGCCCGGCGGGCGGCGGCGGCGGCCATCGACGTCCTCCCGGACGGTGTGCGGTTCGCCGTCGTCCAGGGCACTGACCGCGCGAAGATGATCTACCCGGCCGAAGACGGCCTGGTGACCGCCTCCGCGGCGACCCGGGCGGAGGCACGCGCCGCGGTCGAGCACCTGGCGGCCGTCGGCGGCACCGCGATGGGCACCTGGCTCGCGAAGGCACGCGACCTCTTCGAAGGCGTACCCGACGCCGTCCGCCACGCGATCCTCCTCACCGACGGCCGCAACGATTCGCAGACCAGGGCCGATCTGATGAGCGTGCTGGACAGCTGCGAGGGCCGGTTCGTCTGCGACGCCAGAGGGATCGGCGACGGCTGGGAACCCGCCGAACTCACCCAGATCGGCCGGGTGCTGCGCGGGAACGTCGATTCCATCGTCGAGGACGACGAGCTCGCGGAGGACTTCCGGCGGCTCGTCGAGAGCGCGATGACCAAGGTGCTGCCCGAGGTCCGGCTGCGCGTCGGCACCATGCCGTTCAGCAGGCTGCGGTCGATCAAGCAGGTGTTCCCCGACGAGTACGACCTCACCGACCGCTGCCACGAGGTCGCCGTCCGCGAACTGGAGCTCTCGCTCGGCTCGTTCGCGAGCGACGAGACGCGGGACTACCAGCTGATCCTCGACCTCGATCCGGATCTCGAACCCACCCACGGTCAGGACCGTCAGCTGGCGTGGGCGGAACTCGTCCCCGTTTCCGGCGCCACGATCGAGGAAGACGCGCTGGCCATCGCGGGGCGATGGACCCACGATCCGATCCCGCCGACGCTGATTCACCCGATGGTCTCGAAGTACGCCGCGCAGGCCGATCTCGGCGAGGCGCTGACCGCGGGCGGCGACGCCTACGCGGCGGGGGACCGGGCCGGAGCCGAGCGGGAGTGGGGCCGGGCGGTCGCGATGGCCACCGCCGCGGGCGATGAAGAGACGCTCACCCGTCTCGCGGGCGTCGTGGAGATCTTGGACGCCGGGAAAGGGCGCGTGCGCCTGCGGCCGGACGCGACCCGCAGCCACGTGCTGCACGTCGTCATCCCGTCGAAGGTTTCGGAAATAGCCCTTCCGCAGGAAGATCGGCCGATGCCCGACGCGTCACCGGTCGCCTGTGCCGGCTGCCCCGCTCTTTCCCCCGCCGGGGCGAACTTCTGCGTCGGCTGCGGAAGACCGTTCGGCGAGGGGGTTTCGTGACGGCGACCCGCGTCCGGCTGGTCCGGCTCCGCACCGCCCTGCTGGCGCTCACCCTCGCGGTCCTGGTGGTCTCGCTGTGGGCGTTCCAGAACGTCCACAAGACGGCCGAAACCGTCCGCGACCGGACCGCGCAGGCGGTGCTCGAAGTGACCGCCGCGCGCGCCGCGCTGGTGGCCGCCGACGCCGCCGCGATCAAGAGTTTCGCCTCCGGCGAGGCGAGACTCGCCGGGCCGGGACAGGAGTACTCGAATCAGCTGGCGCTGGCGAGCCAGAGCCTCGCGCGGGTCGCGGAGTTCAACCAGGCGGGTGCGGCGGGCGGTAACGCGCTGCAAGTGGTGGAAAGCCAGGTCGCGGCCTACTCGGGCTCCATCGGGCAGGCCGACGTGCACTTCCGTCAGCCGGACGCGGCCGTGCTGGGCGCGGTCGACCTCTGGCACGCCTCACGGCTTCTGCACGCTTCGGGCGGTGTCCTGGAGGAGCTGGAAGCGTTGCAGGGCAAGCAACGCGACGCGCTGAACCGGCAACTGTCGTCCACCGGGATGAGCCCCGCGATGCTCCCGCTGTGGCTGCTGCCGGTGCTGGCCCTCTTGGTGCTGCTGGTCCTCACCCAGCTCTACCTGAGGAAACGATTCCGCCGCGTGGTGAACGTCCCGCTGCTGGTGGCGACCGCGCTGATCGCCGCCATCGGGGTCGCCCTGGTGTTCACCCTGGTCAGCCGGGACCGGCTGGACTCGGTCGGAAAACGGCTCGACGGCGTCGTCGCCGCGCGGTCCGCGCAGATCGAGGCGGCCGACGACGACGGCCAGCGACGGCTCGCCGACCTGCTGGCCGACTACTGCGACGAGGAGCAGGGATGCGGAGTGACCGTCGACGAGTTCCGGGAGCGGGCACGGCAGACCACCTCGGTGGAGACGGACAACACCCGGGTGGCCACGGCGGGGGCGAAGGCGGTGGCGGCCGAGGCCTCCGCCGCGGCCGAATCCGGCGGGCGGGAGTTCCTGATCCCGGCGGGCACCCTGCTCGCGGGCGCACTGGTCCTGCTCGGGCTGCACGCCCGGATCGACGAATACCGGTATCGCCCGTGAACCGCCTGCTGGCCGTGGTGACGGCGCTCTCGCTGGTCGCGGGCGGCTGTTCGGCGTCGGCGGAAGCCGGGCCGGTCGTCGTCCTCGCGTCTTGGACCGGGAACGAGGAAACGGCTTTTCGGCAGGTACTGGACGCGTTCGAGGCCGAGACCGGGATCCGCTACCTCTACGAGGGCACCCGTGCCGTCGACCAGGTGCTCGCGTCGGACGTCCAACGCGGCACACCGCCGGACGTGGCCGTCCTGCCCAACGCCGGGGTGCTGGCGAAGTACCAGAAGTCGGGTGCTCTGCTGCCGCTCGACGACGCCCTCTCCGCCGCGGTGACCCGGTCGTTCAGCGCGCAGTGGGTCACCCTGCAGCAGATCGGCACCCAGAAGTTGTACGCGGTCGCGGTGAAGGCCGATCTCAAGAGCCTGATCTGGTACGACCCGGCGCGGCTGACCGGGATCCGCCCGACGACGTTCGAAGGGCTTCGCGCGTATGCCGCCGGACTGACCGCGGCCGGCGGCACCCCCTGGTGCGTCGGGATGGGCGCCCCGCCCACCTCGGGCTGGCCGGGAACCGACTGGATCGAGGACATCCTGCTGCACTCGGCGGGACCGGACAAGTACCGGCAATGGGCGTCCGGCGGTTTGCCGTGGACCTCGCCGGAAGTCGAAAAGGCTTGGCAAGACTGGGGTTCCGTGCTCGAGCCCGCCGCGATCCGCGGCGGCACCGCGGCCGCGCTGCTGACCGACTTCGGCGACGCGGGCAAGGCGATGTTCACCGAGCCGCCGGGATGCGCGCTCGAACACCAGGCGTCGTTCGTCATGAGCCGCTACCAGAACTTCCAGCGACCGGACGGGACGCTCCCCGAGCCCGGCACCGACTTCGACTTCCTGTCCTTTCCGGGACGCGACGTCTCCGAGGTCGCCGCCGACCTCGCCGGGATGTTCCAGGACACGCCACAGGCCCGGAAGCTGATCGAGTTCCTGGCCTCGGAGAAGGCACAGCGGATCTGGCCGTCGATCCCCCGCGCGAACGCGTTCTCCGCCAACCGGAAACTCGGTCTCGACGTCTATCCGGATCAGGTGAGCAGGCGGGTCGCGGACACGATCACCTCGGCGGCCGCCCTGTGCTTCGACGCCTCGGACCTGATGCCCGCGACGATGACCGGCGCCTTCCACCGCGCCGTCCTGGAGTACCTGAGCAACCGGGACCGGCTGGGCACCCTGCTGAAGCAACTCGAAGACGTCCGGAAGAGCATCCAGCCGGGCGAATGGTTGAAAATCCCCTGTGGACAGTGAAGGAGTACCGGTGAACGATCTGGCTCGGTTCCCGCTCGAAGGCGGCGGTTCGGTGGTCGTCGAGATCGACCCCGTCCCCGGCACCTCCCGCGTCTCCCGGCGCGACGACCTGGTCGAGGACGCCAAGGTGTCGTTCGAGGTGGCGCTGGCGAACGTGAAGGAGGCGGCCACGGCGGCACTGGACACCTTCCGGTCGATGACCAGGGGGCCGGACGAGGTCGAGCTCAAGTTCGGCGTCAAGCTGACCGCGCAAGCGGGTGCCGTGATCGCGAAAACCGGGCTGGAAGGCAACTTCGAGGTCAAGCTGAAGTGGACCCGGGACACGGAGGCCTAGCGCCCGAGGCCCCGGACCAGCACCATCACCGATTCCCGCACGTCCGCCCGCGTCCGCTTCGGCTGGAACACCTGCCAGTCGAGGGCGACCACCAGCATCGTGCCGAACAAGCCGGCCGCGGCCGTCGGGATCTGGACGCCGTCGGGCAGCCGCCCGGCGGCGTCCAGCCGGTGGAGCTGTTCGCGCACGATCGAGATGATCTCCTCGCGCAGCAAGGTCAGCGTCTCGTGCCAGGTCCCCGGCGTGCGCCACATCTCGCTCACCAGGATCTGGGAGAAACCGGGGTATTCGGCGATGAACTCGAGCGCACCGTCCACTTGCGACTCGATCACGTCCATCGGGTCGCCGTCGCCGGTGGCCGCGCGCAGCCGGTCCGCGAGCACGCCGACGCCGTAGCGCAGCAGTGCGTCGACGAGACCGTCCTTGCTGCCGAAGTTGTAGTAGACGGTGCCTTTGGCGACCTTCGCCTCGGCCGCGATGTCGTCCACCGTCAGCCCCACGAGGCCGCGGCTGGCCGACAGCCTCAGCGTCGCCTCGAACAACTTCTGCTTCGTCGCCGCACCCCGGGGGCTCACAACGCCAGCTCGGGTTTCAGCGCCGACACCGTCCAGGTGCGCCGTTTCCGCGCGGCCAGGGTCGACAGCAGGATGCCGCCGACGAGATAGGCGAGCAGGACGCCGATGTCACCGAGGATCTCCATCGAGGCGCCACTGTAGAGCAGATTCCGGAACCCGTCGATCGCGTAACCCATCGGCAGCACGATGTGCAGGGGATAGAGCGCGTCCGGGATGGTCTGCCACGGGAACGTCCCGCCCCCGCTGACCAGTTGCAGCACCAGGAGCACCAGGCCGAGGAACTTCCCGACCGCGCCGAAGCAGGCGTTCAGCGCGTGCACCACGGAGGTGAAGGTGAGCGACACCAGCACGGCGAACCCGATCGCGCCGAGTGGATGCGCGACGTCGATGCCGACCAGCCACGTCACCGCGCCGAACAGCACGAGCACCTGCGCGATCCCCAGCAGGGCGGCGGGAAGCCAGCCGCCGAGCGCGACCTTGAACGGTGACGCGCCCGCCGTCAGCGCGCGCGTCGACAGCGGGCGCAGCAACAGGAACAACACGAACGCGCCGATCCAGGTGGCGAGCGAGATGAAGAACGGGGCGAGGCCCGCGCCGTAGGTCCCGGCCGAAGCGACACCGGAGGAGTTGACCGCCACCGGATCGGCGATGGTGTTCGCGGTGGCCGCGCGGGTGGGGTCGTCCGGGTTCGGGATGTCCTTGAGCCCGGCGGCGAGTCCGTCACGCAGTTTCACCGCGCCGTCGGCGAGCTGGTTCGTGCCGGTCACCGCGGTCTTCTCCCCGTCGTTCAGCTTCGCGGCGCCGTCACGGATCCGCGCCGAAGCGTCGGCGGCCTGTGAGATGCCGCTGGTGAGCTGGGGTGTGGCCGAGGCCAGCGCGTGTGCGCCGTCGGACACCTGGCGTGCGCCGGAGGCGAGCTGGGTGAGCTGGGTGTTCGCACCCTGGATCTTCGTGTTCGCCTCGTCCACCGGCGACCGGAGCTGGTCCAGGCGGCCCAGGATCTCCTGGACACCGGTCTCGGGGACACCGGCGTCGCGCAGATCCTTCGTCAGCTGGGTGCGGTAGCCGTCGAGCTTGGCCTGGATGTCGCCGGACGCTGTCGCGGCGAGTGAGGCCGCGACGGCGACCTTCTGGTTTCCGTCGGCGACTTGGCCGGCACCGTCGGCGAGCTTCTTCGTTTGGGCGGGAAGCTGGGCGGTGCTGGATTTCAGGGTGCCGAGCCCGGTGGCCAGCTGTGCGCTGCCGGAGGCGAGCTGGGTGGCGCCGTCCGCCAGTTGCCGCTGACCGGATTGGAGTTCGCCCGCGCCGTCGGCGAGTTGTGAGGCGCCCGTCGCGGCCTCCTGGGTCTTGCCGTAGATGGTGGAGAAGCCGATGAGGAACTTGTCCGCCGCCTCGCTGCCGACCTTCTCCGCGATCGTCTTGCGCACCTGCTCGGCGACCTGTTTCGCGATGGTGCCGGACAGATAGTTGTTGGCGTCGTTGGTGGTCAACGTGATCGTCGCCTGCTGCGGCTGAAGGTTGCCCGAGGACAGCAGCGCCGCGGAGAAGTCGCGCGGGATGCCGATCGCGAACGAGTAGGTGTCGTCGCGGACGCCCTTGGCGGCTTCGCCGGGGGAGGTTTCGTGCCACTGGAAGGTGCCGGAATTGACCAGTTCGTCGGTCACCTCGCGGCCGATGTTGCGTTCGGCGCCGGCGGAATCCTTCGAGCCGGCGTCGACGGTGAACATCGCCGCGGGGAGCTTGTCCAGCCGCGAGTAGGGGTCGTAGTTCGCGTAGAGGTAGAGAGACGCGTACAACAGCGGCACCAGGACGAGCGCGACCATGGCGAGTTTCGGCAGCGTGCCGGCGGACAGCCGGCGCAGCTCGTTGGCGGCGATCCGGACGGGGTTCATTCCTGGTCTCCTGGTGTCTTCTCGGTCTCTTCGGTGTCAGCCGGCAGGGCCTCGACCGGCGCGTGGCGCACGGGGTCGGGCTGCTCGAGGCCGCCGAGAAGGGCGGGCCGCTGCGGCAGGGCCGAAACCGGGGTGGTGGCGGTCAGCACGATGACGGCGAGACCGCGTTCGGCGTGCTCGCGGGCGAGTCGCGCCCAGCCGCCGACGTCGCTGGTGTGCCTGTCCGGAGTGTCGAGGACGAGTACGCCGATGCCCTCGCGCTGCGCCGCGAGAGTCGTCAGCAGCCTCGTGCGCGTCGTCGCTTCGATGTTTTCGAAACGGGTGGTGGCGAAGGCGGCCGCGTCGTGCTCGGCCAGCCAGCTCGTGACCGCGGCCTTGTTCGCCGGACGTTTCGCCAGTTCGAGTTCCTCTCCGACGACGACCTGCAGCGTGAGCGCGTCGTCGGGCTCGCTGACGCCGGGGGAGTCGACGACCGCGACGACCTTCCGCGGGGCACCGCCCTCGACGGTCACCGTCCCGGTGGCGGGCTTCAGCCTGCCCGCCAGCGCCAGCCCGAAGGCGGTGACGCCGACCCCTGGCTCGCCGTGCACGATCGCCAGCTCACCGCCCGAAACCGTGAGCGAGGTAGGCGACAGCAACGTGCCGTGGGGTCCGGTCACGGACACCCTGTCGGCTTGAACCCGCACGAAGAACTCCCAGGTCGGTGACTCGCGAACTGAACTGACTGGTCAGTTCAAAAGTTAGCCCCGACCTGGGAGGGATACAACCGCAGGGGGCCTATGTCACACGCATGAGTGACGAAACCGCCGCAAACCGGACGACTGGCGCAGCCTTACGGCTAACGCAGCGCCGAAGCCGGGTGGACCTCCCAGGAGGTCCACAGTGGACGATAACCCTGCCGGTGCCAGAACACCGAAGAAAGCGGGTTGGTCGGGTTGTAGTAGAGGTACGTGCCGTCCGCTCCGTCGCCGGTGAACTCCCGGTGGACCACGGACATCAGCGCGCGGCCGAGCCCGCTCCCGCGCAGGCCCGCCACGGTGACGACGTTGTTGACGTACCCCCAGCGGCCGTGGGGGAGCAGTTCGGCCTCGGCCGACCCCGGTGCCGAGAGGACCCAGGCGGCGTGCGCGAACGCGGCGACCATGCCGTCCCGTTCGGCCAGCCACAGCAGCGGGGCGTCCTTGTCGAGCGCGCGTTCCAGTGCCGGGGCCAGCAGCTCGGCGGCGTTGGAGCGGTGCCGGGTGGCGACCTGGCCGATGTAGTCGTGGGTCGACACGGCCATCGCGAGCACGTCGTCGAAGTCTTCTTGCCGGGCCCGGCGCACGGCCACCCCGTCGACGGCCGGGTCGTCGCGGCGGCCTCCGGTGCGCACGGCGAGCGCGGACATCGGCACGAGGCCGTGGTCGAGGAAGGCCCGGATCGCCTCGGCGTCCCGGCTCGGCCAGTTGACCACGCACGACGAGTCCTCGCCGGGGGATTCGGCGTCCATCCACATCCGCCACGCGCGCAACAGCACGTCCATGCCCTCGGTGCCGGTGCCGCCGATGAACGGGAACAGCTGCCGCACGTCGGCGGCCGACCACAGCAGGGGGATGTCGTCCGGACCGTGCAACTGCCGCTGCACCACACCGGTGACCTGGACGCCCGACGCCGTGGCGGCGTCCACGCGCTCGCCGACGACCGGGGGCGGGGGCGCTTCGGGCAGGAGCCCGTCGATCTCCGCGAACCGGGTGCGGTGCGCGTCGAGCAACGTCTTCTCGATTTCCATCCCGCCCCCAGGGTCGACCGCGCCGGGCACCGCTAGCGCAGGGCCGCCGCGGGGCGGACCGCCCACGTCGTCCACAGTGGACGATAACCCTGCCGGTGCCAGAACACCGGGGAAAGCGGATTGGCCGGATTGTACGAGACGAAGGTACCGCGCAGCGAAGGCGAGAACAGCTCGTCGTGCGCGACGGCGGTCAGCGCGCGCCCGATACCGCGGCCCCGTGCGGCGGCGGTGACCGCGAGCGTCCCGACATGGCCCCACTCACCCGGCGGCAGCCGCCCGGCGAGCGCGTCGCCGGGGATCGGGGAGCGTCTTCCGCTGGTCACCATGCCCACCGTGACGCCTTCCTCCTCGGCGATCCAGACGCGGCCGCCGAACTGCAGGCCACGCCGGACCTCCTCCGCGAGCAGGGCCTTGGCCCCTGGCCGGACGACGCCGTGACCGACGAACGAGGTGTAGCGAAGCTCCTCGAAGCGGAGATCGACGATCTCCTCCAGGTCGCCGCCCGAGGACTCCCGGACGGTCACGCCCGGCACGGTATGCGCGTCGCCCCCGGCGGGCGCGCGGACGGCCAGCGCCAGCTGCGGCGCGAGCCCGTGGTCGAGCAGGGCCCGCAGGACCGCCAGGTCCCGGCTGGGCCAGGTGACCGTGCACGCCGAGTCGGGTTCGGCGTCGCCTGGCGCGATCCGCTCGCGCCAGGCGGACAGCAGTGCGCTCATTCCCGCGCCGGCGTCGGCCGGGAGGACCGCCGACAGGATCCGGAGACGCGCGGGACTCCAGAGCCGCTGCCAGGAACCCGCCGCGAACCGTACGTGCGCGACCGTCCCGATGGCGCCGCCCGCTTCCAAAGGTTCACCGGGCGGGAGCGGGGGCGGCGACGGAAGCAGCGGGTCGAGCGCGGCGAACCGCGCCCGTTGCCGCTCCGCCGCCGACGTCATCCCCGCCGGGTGCAGAAGATCGCGGTGCCGGGAAAGAGCTTGCCGCGCAACGGGCTCCACTGACCCCAGGTGCGGGAGTGGCCCTCCGGCCAGGCGGGCTCGATGAGGTCGGTCAGCGCGAAACCGGCGTCGGCGAGCGCGCGGACGTAGTCGCCGATCGTGCGGTGGTACTCGACGTAGGTCGCGACGCCCTCTTCGTCGACCTCGACGTACGGCGTGCGGTCGAAATACGGCTGGGTGACCGTGAGGCCCTGCGGACCGGGGTCGTCGGGGAAGATCCAGCGCATCGGATGGGTCACCGAGAACACCCAGCGGGCACCCGGCCGGAGCACCCGGTGGACTTCGGCGAACACGACGTCCACCGACGCCACGAACGGCACCGCGCCGAAGGCCGAGCAGGCCGCGTCGAAGCTCGCGTCGGCGAAGGGGAGCGACTCCGCCGTCGCCTGTACGAGCGGGACGGGGGTGCCGGTGCGCTCGTTGCCCTCCCTCGCGTGCCGCAGCATGCCCGCCGACAGGTCGGTCGCCACCGCCTCGGCGCCCTGCGCGGCGAGCCAGCGCGCACACGCCGCCTGCCCGCAGCCGACCTCGAGGATCCGCTTGCCGCCCACTTCGCCCAGGAGTGCCACGTCGGCCTCGCGGACGCCTTCCGGGCACCAGACGAAATCCCTGTCGCCGAGGAAGGCGCCGTGGGTCGCCTGGTAGTCGTCGGCGTCGGCGTCCCACCACGCCAGGTTCGCGGCCGTCGCCTCGGGAGCGGAAACCGCCCGGTAGGCGACCCCCGCGGTGCCGAGCCGCTCCTCGGCCGCTGCGTGCCGTTCGGGCTCCGTGGCGGACTGCTGACTCAAACCGGTATCCTTTCCCCAGGTCAGGGCTTCGCGGCACAGCTTATCCGCCCGCCGTGTTCGTGGGGGAGACCCTGATTGTGCCGTGTACAGGGGGCCGCGTAGGATATCTGTTAGCGCAGTGGGTTCGCGCTGCTCTTTCCCCCGGTTCGCTCAGCGTCCGGGTCAGGGGGTCGCGCACCGTATGCGGTGATGCTCGCGGTCGTTCCCTGTGGACGTTTGCAAATGTGGTCGCCTCATGTCGGACGAGCCCACGGTGCCCTAACCGCAAACCCACTACTTCCCATCCACCGGAGCAACCCGCCTAATGACGACCGACACCGCCACCGCCCCGACCGCCCCCGTCGGGGCCCCGCAAGTCGCCATCAACGACATCGGGTCGGAGGAAGACTTCCTCGCAGCGATCGACAAGACGATCAAATACTTCAACGATGGCGACATCGTCGAAGGAACCATCGTCAAGGTCGACCGTGACGAGGTCCTGCTCGACATCGGCTACAAGACCGAGGGTGTCATCCCCTCGCGCGAGCTCTCCATCAAGCACGATGTCGACCCGGCTGAGGTTGTCACCGTCGGCGATGAGGTCGAAGCCCTGGTTCTCCAGAAGGAGGACAAGGAAGGCCGCCTGATCCTGTCCAAGAAGCGTGCGCAGTACGAGCGCGCCTGGGGCACGATCGAGGAGCTCAAGGAGAAGGACGAGCCCGTCAAGGGCACCGTCATCGAGGTCGTCAAGGGCGGCCTCATCCTGGACATCGGCCTGCGCGGCTTCCTGCCCGCGTCGCTGGTCGAGATGCGCCGCGTGCGCGACCTGCAGCCCTACGTCGGCCGCGAGCTCGAGGCGAAGATCATCGAGCTGGACAAGAACCGCAACAACGTGGTCCTGTCCCGCCGCGCCTACCTGGAGCAGACCCAGTCCGAGGTGCGCAGCGAGTTCCTCAACGCGCTCGCCAAGGGCCAGGTCCGCAAGGGTGTCGTGTCGTCCATCGTCAACTTCGGTGCCTTCGTGGACCTGGGTGGCGTCGACGGCCTGGTGCACGTCTCCGAGCTGTCCTGGAAGCACATCGACCACCCCTCCGAGGTCGTCGAGGTCGGCCAGGAGGTCACGGTCGAGGTCCTGGACGTCGACATGGACCGCGAGCGCGTCTCGCTGTCGCTGAAGGCGACCCAGGAAGACCCGTGGCGTCAGTTCGCCCGCACCCACGCGATCGGCCAGATCGTGCCGGGCAAGGTCACCAAGCTCGTCCCGTTCGGTGCGTTCGTGCGCGTCGAAGAGGGCATCGAGGGCCTGGTGCACATCTCCGAGCTGGCCGAGCGCCACGTGGAGATCCCGGAGCAGGTCGTCCAGGTCAACGGCGACGTGATGGTCAAGGTCATCGACATCGACCTCGAGCGTCGTCGCATCTCGCTGTCGCTGAAGCAGGCGAACGAGGGCGTCACGCCGGAGACCGAGTTCGACCCCACCCAGTACGGCATGGCCGCCGAGTACGACGCCGAGGGCAACTACATCTACCCCGAAGGCTTCGACCCGGACACCCAGGAGTGGCAGGAAGGCTTCGACAAGCAGCGTGAGGAGTGGGAGCGTCAGTACGCCGAGGCTCACACCCGCTACGAGGCTCACATGAAGCAGGTCGTCAAGGCCGCCGAGGCCGACGCCGAGGCCGCCGCGGACGCAGCGACCGGTGTCACCTCCTCGAGCGACTCGGGCGAGCAGAGCTACACCTCCGCTCCGGCCGAGGCCAAGAGCGGCGGCACGCTCGCCAGCGACGAGCAGCTCGCGGCTCTCCGCGAGAAGCTGTCGGGCGGCGCGTGATCCAGGCGCTCAGCCGTTAGCTGACAGACAGCGGCCCCGGTCCGACACGGACCGGGGCCGCTGTCTTGCCCCTGACTTCCGCAATTCGGCACCTGGTTGCGATCCTTGCGCGCGCAAGGATCGCAACCAGGTGCCGAATTGCGCGAAAGATCAGCGCAAGTAGGTGCCTAGTCGCGGGGGTCAGGAGGTGGCGGGCCGGACGGCCGGCACCCAGACGTGTTCGAGCGCGGCGGCGCGGGCTCGGCGGCGGAGCCCGGCGAAGCTGTGCCGGGCGGGGATCAGCAGCGCGCTGAACCACGTGCGCCGGTATTCGGCGAGGGCCTCGGCCACGGGACGATGCAGGACACAGTGCACCAGCCCCGGCGTTCCGAGCCGGTGCCGTCCGACGTGCTTGCCGTCTGCCATCTTTCCTCCGTGTGGGCTATCTTCGCCGCGCACGGTACGCAATCAAGCTCTCGAAGCCGCGTAACCGCCCGGCGTGTCACCCCTAAAGGTCGTGTAACGCGTCACGATGAACTTGCGTTTTGCACCCGGTTGTGTCCGGCGTGGCTGTTCGGTGGCCCTGAGCGGTCGAGCCGCGTCGCGCCATTAGGCTGAGCGGCATGCTGCGTGTGGGCCTGACCGGCGGGATCGGCGCCGGAAAATCGACGGTGGCGAACCGGCTTTCCGAGCACGGTGCCGTCATCGTCGATTCCGACAAGATCGCCAGGGAGGTCGTCGAGCCGGGGACACCGGGGCTCGCCGAGCTCGTCGAGGCGTTCGGGGAAGGCATCCTCGCCTCCGACGGTTCGCTCGACCGCGCCGCGCTCGCCGCCAAGGCGTTCGCCGACGAAGAGTCGCGCAATCGGCTGAATGCGATCGTCCATCCGAGGGTCGGCGCCCGGACCGCGGAGTTGATGGCGGCCGCGGCGCCGGACGCGATCGTCGTCCACGACATCCCGTTGCTGGTCGAGGGCGGGCTCGCGCCGATGTACCACCTCGTCCTCGTGGTCGACGCGCCGGAGGAGGTCCGCGTCCGCCGTCTTGTCGAAGCACGGGGCATGGCCGAGGCCGACGCGCGGGCCCGGATCAAGGCGCAGGCCACGACCGATCAGCGCCGGGCCGTGGCCGACGTCTGGTTCGACAACAGCGGGGCGCCCGACATCGTGCTCGCGGACGTCGACGCGTTGTGGGCCGACCGGCTGACCCCGTTCGAGGCGAACGTGCGGCTCCGCAAACCGCGGGCGCCGATGTCGCCGAAGATCGCGCCGTACGACGAGACCTGGCCCGTGCAGGCCGAGCGGGCACTCGCGCGGATCCGCGTGGTGGCGGGTGACGACGCCGTACGGGTCGATCATCTCGGTTCGACCTCCGTACCGGGGCTGCCGGCCAAGGACATCCTCGACCTGCAGCTGACGGTGTCCACTTTGGACAAGGCCGACGAGCTGGCCGAACGGCTTTCCGACGCCGGGTTCCCGCGTGCGGAAGGCGAATGGTTCGACGACGCGCACGGCGAAGAGGGCACCTGGCCCAAGCGGTTCCACTTCGGTGGCGATCCGCGCCGCCCGGTCAACCTGCACGTCCGCTCCCAGGAGACGCCGGCCTGGCGGCTCGCGCTGCTGTTCCCGGAATGGCTGCGGCAGAACCCGGACGAACGTGCCGCCTACGCCGCGGTCAAGAACGACATGGCCGCGAAGCACGCCGGCGACGGGACGGTCGAGGGATACACCGACGAGAAACAGGTCTGGGTCGACGCTGCCTTCACGCGCGCCGAAGCCTGGGCGGAGTCGACCGGCTGGACCCCGTGAGCCGGGTCCGACCCGGCGAGGCTCAGAAGCCCCAGTCCGCGAGTTTCGGCCATACCGTGTCCCAGGGCCCGTTCCGGCCGGTGGCCAGCCAGATCTTCATGCCCTGACTCACGTTCTGCACCCCGGCCCGGTTGTCGAGCGCGCCGACCTCACGCACTCGCGTGAAGTACGGCACGAGTCCCGAAGGGTCGTTCCCGACGAACAGGATGTCGCGTGCCGATTCCGGCGGCCTCGGCAGCGTCACATAGCCGCGGTTGGGACTCGACGGCGACGGAAGCCCGAGCTCCGGGCCATAGTGGTCGATCGCGCTGGCCTGCCAGTACTTCGCCGCGATGATGCCGGTATGCGATGGTTCGGGAACGGCCCGGTACGCCTGTGCCACCGACTCCGTGATCTCCCGCCAGCCGATCTCTTCGCCGGCGAAGACCGGCCGCGCCCAGTCCGGGGCGGTCGCCAGGGCGGACCGCGGGAGGATCGGAAGCGCCTGCGGGATCGCGATCACGGCGGCCACCAGGTACACCGGCCAAGTGGCGATCCAGCGCCAGTACTTCGACGCCCGACCCGCTTCGATCTCCACCGACGCGGCGGCGAACAGCGGGGCGAACATCCCCGCCGCGTAGTAGTAACGGCCGTTCGCCAGCAGGAACACGGCGAGTAACCCGAGCGCGGTCCACCCCAGGAACCGGTACGGCCGCAGGCGTTCCGAGCGCAGCAGCCGCCACAGTCCGTAGCAGACCAGGACCATCCCGATCGGCACGCCCGCGCTCGTCACCAGGGTCGGGACGAAGGTGGCCCGCCCGCCCCAGTCCGCCGAGACCTCTTGGGAGATCGCCGCGCCCATCGTCAACTGTGGCCATCCGTTGGCCGCTTGCCAGCCGAGGGTGGGCGCGATCATCGCGGCGGCGATCAGCGCGCCGAGCCAGAGCGCCGGACGACGGAGGAGATCGCGGGGACCGGACGCCACCGCGGCGACCAGCGCGACGACCCAGAACGCCCCGATGAGGAACTTCGTGTTCAGCGCGAATCCGGTCACCACGCCGCTGAAGAGCAGGAGCCCGTCCGCGCGGATCCGTACCCACCGGACGAGCAGCCAGAGCAGCAGCGTCCACAGGAACGGGTCGATCGTGCTGGTCGCCAGGTAGTGCCCGCTGCCGAGCATCTGGAGCGACACCGCGAAGGCCGCCGCCGCGATCATCTGCGCCTTGCGGCCACCGCCCAGCTCCCTGGCGATCAACGCGGTGAGCACGACACCGGCGACCATCGCCAGCATCGCCGGAATCCGCAGGACGAACGGCGAATCGGCGCCGAACGTGTCCATCAGCCGCGCCAGGAGTGGCAACAACGGCGGCTGGTCGGCATACCCCCAGTCCAGATGCCGACCGGCCGCCAGGAAGTACAGTTCGTCGCCGAAGTAGCCGTAACGGCCGGCCGTCGCCGCGAGTACCGCCCCCATCGCTCCGGCGATCGCCAGCACCGGTGTCCTGGCGAAGGGCGCGACCTCCGCGCGCTCTCGCTCACCGGATCGTTCCCGGAGTCCCTCGGTCTCGACGACCACGGGTATCCGCCTCCTCTCGATCGGTTTCACCTGTGATCGAGAGTCCCGCGGAAGTGCCCGTTCTGGAATCCGTCGGCCGGTCGGCGTTCGCTCGCCGAAGGACTGAGGCGGAATCAACCGAAGGACGGATGACAGCCGGTCAGTGCCGTCGCCAGCCGAGTGCGATGTCCTTCGTGGACAGCCAGCCGCGCAGATCGTGGCCGTGGGTGGCCAGCCCGTCGACGGTCGTGTGACTGACGCCCAGCGCGCGTTCGCCGTCGGCGGGGGAGATCAGCCCGCCGGTGACCGCGGCGAGCAGTTCGTCGGTGTCGATCACCCGGACGGATTTCCTGTCCCGCAGGACGAGGTCCAGATAAAGGTCGGTGGCGATCCAGACGCCGTTCTCGCGGCGGATGTCGACGACGTCGAGGTAGAAGTCCTGATCGCGTTCGTGGCCGGGGTTGAACCAGAAATCGGTGATCCGGAGACCGAGCCCCGGCAGCAGCCAGGACTCGATGTAGTGGAACTGTCGCCGCCCTGGGGCCGGCCGTGCCATGTAGAGGCCGAAGGGCTCTTCGCGGTACTCGTCGACGTCCCTCACGAAGCCCTTCGGATCGGTGTTGGTCTTCGCGGCGGGGTCGAAGTACTCGACCTTGGGCGGGTGCAGCGCGGTCATGCGCCCATCTTGGGAGGCGGCGACGTCCGCGAACACCACCCAACCGGGTGGATGATCACGGTTTCGCCGTCGCACGGGAGTAGTGCCACATCGGCGGATAAGGTGCGCTGGTTCCGCCATCAGGGTGAGTGGGAGTCAAGTATGTTCGGGATCATCAGGCCGTGCCGTCACCGGCTCTCCGCGGGCCTGCACGCGGACTGGCTCGCCCATCTGTGCGGCCTTTGCCTGGCACTGCGCGACGAACACGGACAGCTCGCCCGCATGGTGACGAACTACGACGGCTTGCTCATCTCGGCACTCGTCGAAGCCCAGTCGCCCCGTGCGGAGGGACGGCGCGACGCCGGCCCTTGCCCGCTTCGGGCGATGAAGGGGACGTCGGTCGCGAAGGGAGGCGGAGCCCAGCTCGCGGCGGCGGTCTCCCTGGTGCTGGCCTCGGCCAAGATCAGTGACCACGTCGAGGACCGTGACGGCGCCTTCGCGCGGCGCTCAGTCGCTCTCGCCGCGAGGCGGGTCGCGACGCGGTGGGCGGATCAGGGGAGCCGCACGGGCATCCGGGTCGGCTTCGACACGGCGGTCCTGACCGAGGCCGTCGACCGGCAGGCCGAGCTCGAAAACGCCGTCCGGCTCGGTGATTCGGCCGTCCTCGCCACTGAACCCGCCGAGCTGGCGACAGCCGCCGCGTTCGCCCACACCGCCGTGCTGGCGGGGCGTCCGGAGAACGCCGCGCCGCTGGCCGAGGCCGGACGCCTGTTCGGCCGGGCCGCGCATCTGCTGGACGCCGTCGAGGATCTCGCCGAGGACGAGGCCGCCGGCGCGTGGAATCCGCTGGCGGCCACCGGAACCGGGCTGACCGAGGCTCGTCGGCTGTGCGAGGACGCCGTGCTCGGCGTCGAACTCGCCCTCCGCGAGGTGGCCTTCGATCAGCCCAAGCTGGTGCACGCCCTCCTGGTCCACGAACTGCGGCAAGCGGTGCGACGCGCTTTCGGGCACAACCTCACCGGTCACGGTCCGCGGCAGCCGCCGCCGGGCTGGATCGGGCCCGGCCCCCAGCCGCAGCGGCATCCCCATCAGCACCCCCACCAGCCCTATCCTTCCCAGCGGTATCCGCAGGGCGGTCACCAACCGCCGCCTCCGCCGCCGGGCGCTCCCGGCGGCGGTCCGCCGCAGGAGCCGCCGAAGGAGAAGCGGAAACACGGCGGCGCGCCGACCAACGGTCAGGGCGGTTGCTGCTGGACGCCGAAGTTCCGGGTGCCCGCTCAGCCGAGGGGGTTCTTCTTCGGTTGCGCGGTGGCGAGCTACATGTGCTGTTCGTGCCAGTTCTGCTGCCGGGACCCGTTTCCCGGGGCCTGGAGCGGGAAGCCGCACGAGGCCTGGTGCAACAACTGTGACGGTTGTGACTGCTGCAACTGTTGTGACTGCTCCTGCTGATCCCGACCAGGCGAAACGGAAACTGTCGGACCCAGCGCCTACTCTGGAGGACGTGGCTTTCGCAACCGAACACCCCGTGCTCGCCCAGTCGGACTTCCGCCCCGTCACCGACATCCCCCGGACCGGTGGCCGGTTCGAGGTGGTCAGCGAGTACAAGCCCGCCGGTGACCAGCCGGCGGCCATCGACGAGCTCGAACGCCGGGTCAACGGGGGCGAGAAGGACATCGTGCTGCTCGGCGCCACGGGTACCGGCAAGTCCGCGACGACGGCTTGGCTGATCGAGCGCGTGCAGCGTCCCACGCTGGTGATGGCGCCGAACAAGACGCTCGCCGCGCAGCTGGCGAACGAGCTGAAGGAATTGTTCCCGCACAACGCGGTCGAGTACTTCGTCAGTTACTACGACTACTACCAGCCCGAGGCGTACATCGCGCAGACGGACACCTACATCGAGAAGGACTCGTCGATCAACGACGACGTCGAGCGGCTGCGGCACTCGGCGACGATGAACCTGCTGTCCCGGCGCGACGTCATCGTGGTCGCGAGTGTCTCCTGCATCTACGGCCTCGGTACGCCTCAGTCGTACCTGGACCGGTCCTCGAAGCTGAAGGTCGGCGAACAGCTCGACCGGGACGTCTTCCTCCGCGCCCTGGTGGACGTGCAGTACACCCGCAACGACATCGCCTTCGCACGCGGCACCTTCCGTGCCCGCGGCGACACGGTCGAGATCATCCCGGCGTACGAAGAGCTGGCGATCCGCGTCGAGTTCTTCGGCGACGAGATCGAGAAGCTGTACTACCTGCATCCGCTCACCGGCGACATCGTGAAAGAGGTCGACGAGGTCCGCATCTTCCCGGCCACGCACTACGTCGCCGGCCCGGAGCGGATGGAGAAGGCCATCCACGGCATCGAGGCGGAGCTGGAGCAGCGGCTCGCGGAGCTGGAGAAGCAGGGCAAACTGCTCGAAGCGCAGCGGCTGCGGATGCGCACCGCGTACGACATCGAGATGATGCGCCAGGTCGGGTTCTGCTCCGGTATCGAAAACTACTCGCGGCATATCGACGGCCGTGAAGCCGGCACCGCGCCCGCGACCCTGATCGACTACTTCCCGGACGACTTCCTGCTGGTCATCGACGAGTCACACCAGACGGTCCCGCAGATCGGCGGTATGTACGAAGGCGACATGTCGCGGAAACGGAACCTGGTCGAGTTCGGGTTCCGGCTGCCCAGCGCGGTCGACAACCGTCCGCTGACCTGGGAGGAGTTCAGCGACCGGATCGGGCAGACGGTGTACCTGTCGGCGACGCCGGGGCCGTACGAGATGGGGCAGGCCGGCGGCGAGTTCGTCGAGCAGGTCATCCGGCCCACCGGCCTGATCGACCCGAAGGTGGTCGTGAAGCCCACCGAGGGCCAGATCGACGACCTGGTGCACGAAATCCGCGAACGGGCCGAGAAGGACGAGCGTGTCCTGGTCACCACGCTCACCAAGAAGATGTCCGAGGACCTCACCGACTACCTGCTGGAGCTGGGCATCCGGGTGCGGTACCTGCACTCCGAGGTGGACACGCTGCGCCGGGTCGAGCTGCTGCGGCAGCTGCGTGCGGGCGATTACGACGTGCTGGTCGGCATCAACCTGCTCCGGGAGGGGCTCGACCTGCCCGAGGTCTCGCTGGTCGCGATCCTCGACGCGGACAAGGAGGGCTTCCTCCGCAGTGGCACGTCGCTGATCCAGACGATCGGCCGCGCGGCGCGAAACGTGTCGGGCGAGGTGCACATGTACGCGGACAAGATCACCGACTCGATGCGGCACGCCATCGACGAGACCGATCGCCGCCGCGCCAAGCAGGTCGCCTACAACGAGGAGCGCGGTGTCGATCCGCAGCCGCTGCGGAAGAAGATCGCCGACATCCTGGACCGCGTCTACAGCGAGGCCGAAGACACGGAGTCCGTCGCCGTCGGCGGCTCGGGCCGGAACTCCTCCCGCGGCAAGAAGCCCGAGCAGGGCGATCGCGTGCGCAGCTCCGGGATGCTCGTGGACAAGGACGTCGCGGGGATGCCGCGCGCCCAGTTGGCCGACCTCATCCAGCAGATGACCGACCAGATGATGCAGGCCGCGCGCGACCTGCAGTTCGAACTGGCCGCTCGGCTGCGCGACGAGGTCTCCGACCTCAAGAAGGAGCTGCGCGGCATGGACGCGGCCGGCATCAAGTAGCCGCAGTTCGTCCTCTGATCGCGATCCCCGCGCGGGCAAGTAGCGCGATCAGAGGACGAAACGCGGGGGGTGTCAGAGGCGACGGCGTTCCAGCATGGTCAAGTCGGCGTCGAAGTCCGGGAACCCGGCGGGCGCCGAACGGGTGGTCACCCCGGGCGTGACCGGAGGCAGCCCGGCCCAGCGCCGTACGGTGTTCGTCGCTTCGGTGGCTTGAGCCGCGGGAAGCTGCGAGATCCGGGCGCCGTGGTTCCCGCCTTCCACCGTGTAGCTGTAGGAGTCCTTCGTGCCGAAGCCGAGCCGGAAGGGTTCGGCACTCCACGGGTCGTTCTCGCCGTAGACGAACATCAGCCGCTTCCCCCGCGACTTCACCCAGAAGTCGATGTCCGGCATCGCCAGGTGGTCGAACCGCGGGATGTCGACGGATTTCGGCACGAATGTCCGCGACACGTTGGCGCCCGGGTAGCGCAGCAGGTCCCGGAGGTGGCCCTCATCGGACTCCGGGGCGCCGAGCTGGTAGGAAGCCTGGAAGTAGTAGGGGACGTAGATTTCGAGGTTCTGGTCGGAGTAGGTGTTGAGGCTCTCCACGCGTTCGAACCAGGCGTAGACCTCGGCCGCCGGGGAACCGGCCTTCGGGATCGTCGCGCAGTCCGCCTGCTTCTGGTACTGCCAGAAGGCGAAGTACGAGTCGATCACCGAGATCTCCAGCGACACGTCGGCCGAGCCGACGGTCTTGAACGTGTAGCCGTTCTTGGCCGCGTCGGCGGCGGCGAGCGCCGCGAACTCCGGGCGCCGGGTCAGCACGTCACGCTGGATCGTCTTCAGCGCCGAACGGCAGGCCGGATCGTCGCCGACGTCCGCCAGGAACCGGTTGTAGCGATCGTGCGGGTCGATGACGTCGTTGGGCGCGACGTACGGGATCGTCGCGTCGACGTCGTCCGGGAAAAACCTACGGAAGTAGGTCGCCGTCATGCCGCCCTTGCTGCCGCCGGTCGCGAGCCACTTGCCCGGATAGATCCGCTTGAACGCCTCGACGGCGCGGTGCTGATCGGCGGCGGCCTGCCAGATCGTGAGCTGTTTGCCCCAGTCCGGCCGCTCCGGTCGCGAGGGAGTGAAGAACCGGTATTCCATCGACAGCTGGTTGCCGTCGACGAGCTGCGTCGGCTCCGAGCGGTTGGGCGACTGCGAGACGTTGTATCCGCTCGTGTACACCACGGTCGGTGACCGGAATTCCTTGTGCAGCAACGTGAAGCGCTGCTCGAAGGTGCCGCGGCCGGGCCTGCGGTGGTCGATCGGCTGGGTGTAGGTGAGCTTGAAGAACCGGTACCCGGCCGGGGCCGGATCCTCCGAGACGACGGTCAGGCCGGGGATCCGGCCCAGCGCGTCTTCGACGTCCTCGGGTGCCGCCTGCGCGGCCGGGGTGAGCCCGGCCAGTGCGAGAACGGTGATCGCCAGAACCGACCACGCGGCCGTGAGCTTCCGCATCCGTGCCCTCCCCATCGGGACCTGTTGAGCGGTCGGATACTCACAGAGTCGCCGCCGGTGGGCAATCGCCTATCCGGCCGAGCCCGAAGATCAGGCGCGGCCGCGGAGCACCCGGTCGACGTAGGCCTTGATGGCCGCGAGTGCCTCGGGGGAGCTCCACAGTTCGAGGACGTGGGCGTCGTCGCCGGTGCGGTGTTCGGCGATCCGCTCGTGGAAGGGCCGGTGCAGCTGCGCCTTCGTGTGCGCGTACGCGGCCGTGGGGATCTCGGCGAGCTTCCTGGCCACCTCCACCGCTCGCGACAGTACGGTCTCGGGCGCGGTCACCTCGTTCACCAGGCCGAGCCGGAGCGCGTCCTCGGGAAGGTGGGTCTCGCCGAGGAACGCGAGTTCGGCGAGGACGTCCGCGCCGAACCCGGAGCGCAGGACCTCCAGCGCCGCCAACGGGAACGGCACACCGACGAGCAGTTCGGTGATCCCGATCCGACTCGGGCCGTCGGCGAGGATCCGGCGGTCGCAGGCGGCGGCGAGCACCGCCCCACCGGCGATCGCGTGGCCGTTGACGGCCGCGACCACCGGGCCGGGGAAGCCGAACACCGAGAGGAACGCGTCGGACAGTGCGGGCAGGAAGTCTTCGAGATAGTCCGCGCCGCCGTCGTGCACCCGCCGCAGGTCGACCCCCGCCGAGAAGATGCCGCCGGTGCCGGTCAGCACGACCCCCCGATAGCCGCCGAGTTGCACGTCTTCGAGCCGGAGGGTCAGTTCCCGGCAGAACTCGGTGTCGAGGGTGTTCGCCTTGCCGTGCCGCAGGGTGACGACGGCGATCCCGCCTTCGTCCTCCACTCGGATCGAAGAGGTGGCCATGAACCGACCGTACCGGAGCCGGCGGAGATCTACCGTGGACCCAGCCGACCCAGCCGACCCAGCCGACCGCCTAGTCCGCGAGGCGCACGGTGATCGTCGGGCTGTAGGACCGCTTGCGGTTCCAGCCGGTCTCGGCGCCGATGCTCAGCTGGATGGCCCGGTCGGCGGGGGCCCAGTAGCCGGTGCGGACGAAGTACGCGTCCATCGCGCAGAGCCTGCTGCTGGACTTGCGGCCGCAGATGGTCTCCCAGCCCCACTGCCTGCCGCTCTCCTCGACACCGTTGCGGCGCACGAACAGATACGGGTTGCCGATGTCGCGGCAGTAGGCGCCGCCCTCGGAGATGTAGAGGACGCCGTCGATCTTGTAGAACCGCTTGTTGTCGAGGAGTGTCACCTGACCCGAGACGGCGAAGCCGACCCGGCCGCCCTTGCCGGAACTCATCGTCCAATCAAGAGAGAATTCCTGGACCGGGATCTCGATCGACTGGGTCATGGCGTGAGTCCCCGCTTTCTTCTCGCGTTGGCACCTTTCACTGAAGATAAGGATTTCCCGGAGGTCGCCGAAGCTGAAAGCGAGGTTTTCACCCAATGAGTCGATGACCGGGAAATCGATGTTCTCATGCGCATGAAACACCGATTACCGGCACTAACGGGTGAAGGTAGCCACGGTCCGTGAAAACCGGGGCCCACCTGGGAAGAGGTTTTCGTCTTCCCGGTGGGCCCGGTGCTTTTCGGGTGCGGAAACGCTCTCAGCTGGTGATGTCCTTCGTCGCGAACCGGCGACCGGCGAGGAGGAAGAACACCGTGCCGTACAACGCCGCCGACACCATGCCGTTGGCCATGTTCGTCCAGTCGATGTCGGTCGAGATCAGATCCATCCACGAGAACGCGAAATGCGTCGGCAGATAGTCCCGCAATCCTTCGAGTGCGGTGATCTGGTCGAGGATCTGCGAAACGATCGCGACGATCACCGCCCCGCCGACGGCGCCCAGCGGGGCGTCGGTGGCGACCGAGAGCAGCATCGCCAGCCCGGCCACCCACGCCAGCTGCAGGATGATGTAGATCGTCGCCAGCCCCATCGCCACCAGGCTGTCGCCGAACGACACCGCGTCCCCGGTGGGGCTGATCGCGTCGCCCGCGCCGTACCAGACGACGCCGACCACCAGCGACACCAGCGGCAGCAGGATCAGCGCGACCGCGGAGAGGATGCCGGAGACGATCGCCTTCTGCCGCAGCACCCGATGCCGGGGGATCGGTATCGCGAGCAGGTACTTCAGGCTGGACCACGACGCCTCGCTCGCGATCGTGTCGCCGTAGAACAGCGCCACGATCATCGGGAGCAGGAACGTCCCGGAGACGAACAGCGCGAGCACCACGAAGTTCGGCGCGCTCGCGGTCGCGAGGTCGACGAACCCGCCGCTGCGGCGATTCGGATTGGCCTGCCCGATCTCGAACGCGATCACCAGGACGAACGGCAGCAGCGCGACGAACCCGAGCATGAGCTGGGTCCGACGGCGTTTGAGCTGACGTTTCAGTTCGACGCCGAGCCGCAGCGTCCGGTCGGCGCGGTAACCCGCCACCGCCCCGTCCGGGCCGACCTCGGTCGGTTCGTGCGACGCGACCTCGGTCAGCTCCAACAGGGCCGCCGGATCGGTGTGCACGCCGTGCTCCGCCCGGGTCGCCGGGCCGGAACCATTGGTCTTACTCACCCTTCGAGTCCTCTCCGACCAGCTGCAGGAACGCGTCTTCCAGACGGCGCCGCGGCCCGGCCTGCTCGACCGCGACCCCGGCCCGCACCAGGGCGGCGACCGCCTCCGCGCGGGCGAGACCGTCGAGATCCGCGTGCACCAGTTCGCCGTCGACGTCGACGTCGGAAACACCGCCGACCTTCCGCAGCGCTTCGGCCGCTTCGGCGGGCTTGTCGACGCGGAACGTCGCTTCACCGCTGGACGCGGCCAGTTCGCCGACCTCGCCCGAGGCGACCAGCATGCCGCGATGCATCACGACCACGTGCGTACAGGTCTGCTCGACCTCGGCCAGCAGGTGGCTCGAGACCACCACGGTGCGTCCGGTCGCCGCGTAGCGCTGGAGCACCTCACGCATCTGGTGGATCTGTGGCGGGTCCAGTCCGTTGGTCGGTTCGTCGAGCACCATGAGCTCCGGCAGGCCGAGCATCGCCTGCGCGATCGCGAGCCGTTGCCGCATACCCTGGCTGTAGGTGCGGACCCGCCGGTTCACCGCGTCGCCGAGCCCGGCGATCTCCAAGGCCTCGGCGAAGTGCGCCTTCTCCCTCGGCCTGCCCGTGCTCGCCCAGTACAGCTCCAGGTTCTCCTTGCCGGACAGATGCGGCAGGAAGCCCGAACCCTCCACAAAGGACCCGATGCGGGACAGCACCGGCGCGCCGGGCGCGATGAGGTGGCCGAAGACGCGGATGGTGCCCGCGGTCGGTGTGATGAGCCCCATCAGCATGCGCAGCGTCGTCGTCTTTCCCGCGCCGTTCGGCCCGAGCAGACCGAGCACCTGACCGGGTTCGACCCGGAACGACAGATCCTTCACCGCGACGAAACCGCCCGCGTAGGCCTTGCGCAACCCTTCGATCACCAGCGGCGTCTTCGCCAGGCTCTCGTCGACGTCGTGGGCACGGCGGCGGCGGAACGCGGCGAGCACCGTGATCGCGATACCCGCGAGCAGCGCGCCGCCGATCCCGAGCAGCTGTGCGAGGGGAGCCGGTGCGCCGACCGAGTTGCCGGGGACGACCGGGACACCGAGCTGCCCGCCATCCGCCAGCTCGATCCGGAACACGGCGGGCTCGACCGGGGTCGAGAACGCCTGGTCGGTCGTGCCGACGACCAATCGGAGGGTGTGCCCGGCCTCCAGGGGCCGCACGATGCCCGGCAGGGTCACCGTCACCTCGACCGGGCTACCGTCGGCGGGCAGCCCGGAAACGCGGAAGGGTGCGACGGCGTTGGCCGGAAGCGTGCGGACGCCTTCCGAGGTGACGTCGTAGAGCTTCGCGAACAGGACGGCTTCCTTCTGCGGTGCCGTGGCCGACGGATCCGCGGAGATCCGCAGCCGGACCGTGGACGAACCGGCCACGATCGTCTGCGCGTCGAGCGGCGGCGTCGCGAACTGCGCGGCCTGCCCCGGTGGATCCAGACTGAACAGTCCGGACAGCCGGGACGAACCCGCCACCGCCCCGTTCAATCCGGGGATGCCGCTCACCGCGGCGGGATTGCCACCGGCGGGCCGGACGACGGGCTGGGCAGGACCAGCCAAGGTGAATCGCCGCCGTTCGGTGGCGGCCCCGGTGGCTCCCGGGTACGCCGGCGCGGTGACGGTCCGGACCGAGGGAGCACCGTTGGCCCGCAAGGTGCCCTGGATGTCGTAGCTGAACCCGGTCCCGGGATCGGTGCCCTGGCCGGTGAGCGAGAACTCGAGGAAGTCGGCGATCCGTGCCCGCAGCTTCTGTCCCGGCTTCCCGCCGTCGTGGCCGCCGGTGTACCAGATCGTGCGGACCTCGCCACCCGCCGCGCTGATCTGCCGGGCGGTCGCGTCGGACTGGTCCAACCCGAACAGGGTGTCGCTTTCCCCCTGCACCAGCAGGGTCGGCACGGTGATCTTGTCCGTCACGGACGCGGGGGAGACACGGCGGAGCAGGTCGACGGTCTTCTGGCTCGCTTCGCCCGTGGTGGCGAGTTCGGTGTAGGCCTGGCAGACGTCGGCGGTGAACCGTCCACAAGGGTCGGCCGGGCCGGACGGCGGCCGCTGTCCGGCCGGGCCGCCGGGCGACGGGGACTGCGCCGCGGCACCCGCCACGCCCGCAGCCTGCGCCGTGCCGGACTCGCGCGTCTCGTCACCGGCTTCCGGAGCGTCGTTCGCGGGGGAGCCACCCTGCGCGGCGCCGGAACCGGCGGAGAAGAAGATGCCCGCCCACGACTTCTTGAAGACGCCGTCCGCGGTGAACGTGCCGGCGGCGGGAGTGGTGGCGGCCGTCGGCGAGGCGGAAGCGGCGTTCGGGAAAAGCCCCTGCGCGAGATCGTTGTAGGTGATCACCGGCGCGATCGCGTCGACCCGCTTGTCGGTCCCGGCGAGCAGCAGCGAAAGCGCGCCGCCGTAGGAAGCACCGGACACGGCCAACTTCGGGTCGCCGTTCTCGCTGAGGACTTCGGGCCGCGCGGCGAGGCTGTCGACCAGCTTCCTGGCGTCGGCCACCTCACGGTCGGGATCGTTCAGCGCGATCTTCCCGGTGCTGCGGCCGAAACCGCGCGCGGACCAGGCGAGCACGACGAAGCCCTTTTCGGCGAGTTCGCGCGCCTCGGTGGCGACACTGTTCTTGTCACCGCCGAAACCGTGGGCGAGCAGGACGGCGGGAGCGGGCGTCCGCTCGGGGAGGTACGTGGTCGTGTCGATCTTGACGACTTCGGGCGAACCCGGGGTCTCGGGCAGGTCGAAGGTCGCTTCCTGGGTCTTGACCGCGGACGGGGCCGGTTCGCTGTTCGTCCACACGACGGCCGCGGCGGCCAGGACCACCACGACCGCGGCGAGCGCGATGAGCTTCGCACCTCGCGTACGAGGGAGCGGGATTCGGGGCACGGGACGACCGTATTTCACCGAACCTGAGAGTCGCCTCCCCGGCACACGCGGATCACACAAGTGTGACGTCAGGTCGTCACCAAAACGGGTATCCGTCGGAGGAGAAGAGGTGGATGTGACGGGAGTTACGCCATCATCTTGGTGACAAGGGCAACCTTAACTGGCGTCACGCGTACAGACAGGTCAAACTGGACCGGCTGTGAGGGGAGTATTCCTTCGCGGCGGTGTCGTCAGCACGGTGGTCTTCGCGGGCCCCCCGGCACCGTCGGCCGGTCTCGCACCGGCGGAAGAGACCTCCGGTTAGTTGCTGCTGTGCACTATCCGGAGGGTTGGTTACATGTCTGTTCCCCTGTGGCTATGGATCGCCACGGTCGGCGGTCTGCTCGCGCTGATCGCACTCGACCTGGTCATCGTCGATCGCAAGCCGCATGAGGTCACCACCGGCGAAGCCGCCCGGTGGGTCATCTTCTACGTCGCCGTGGCCGTCGCGTTCGGCATCGGCGTTTGGATCTTCGGGGGACACGACCCGGGTGTCGAGTTCTTCACCGGGTACATCACCGAGTACTCGCTGAGCGTCGACAACCTGTTCATCTTCATGATCATCATGACCTCGTTCAAGGTGCCCGCGATCCATCAGCACCGGGTACTGCTGATCGGCATCCTGCTTGCGCTCGCCATGCGCAGCGTGTTCATCGCCGTGGGCGCCGCGCTGATCGCGCAGTTCGTCTGGGTCTTCTTCCTCTTCGGCGCCGTCCTCATCTGGACCGCGATCAGCATGGTCCGCAACAAGGACGAAGAAGAGGAATACGAGGAGAACGCGCTCACCCGCTGGGTGCGCAAGCTCTTCCCGGTCACCAACGAGTGGCACGGGCACAAGTCCTTCGTGAAGAAGGACGGCAAGCGCTGGATCACCCCGATGTTCCTGGTGATCGTCGCGATCGGCAGCGCGGACCTGCTGTTCGCCGTCGACTCGATCCCGGCCATCTTCGGCATCACGCAGGAGGCCTTCCTGGTCTTCACCGCCAACGCGTTCGCGCTGATGGGCCTGCGCCAGCTGTACTTCCTGCTCGGTGGCCTGGTCACCAAACTGGTGTACCTGTCCTACGGCCTCGCGGTGATCCTCGCCTTCATCGGCGCCAAGCTGTTCCTGCACGCACTGCACGAGTACCACGTGGTGCCGGACTGGCTGGACATCAACAACTGGGTCTCCCTGAGCGTCATCGTCGTGGTCCTGACGGTGACGACGGTGGCCAGCCTCGCCAAGGCGAAGAAGCTGGAAGCCGCTGACCAGGACTCTTCAATCAGTAGTTAGAATTGCTAAGGATCGGGTACCGTCGGGGCCGTGCGTCCCGTTGACATCGAAGCCCTGACGGTCCCCGGCATCCCCGCGTTGCGTGGCGACCTGCTGCTCACCGCGGTGAGCAGGCCTGATCTGAAGACGAACAGCTACCGCGTCGGCCTGCGCAGGGTCGACCAGGGCGGCGGCGGGGAAGGGCCGTGGACCCACGGGACCAAGGACTCCGCCCCCGCCATCTCCCCGGACGGCCGGTGGGTCGCCTTCCTCCGGGCGGGGGAGGGGGCCGGGCGAGCGGCCAAGCCGCAGGTGCACTTGATCCCCGCGGCCGGGGGTGACGCGAAGCGGATCACCGACCTTCCCCTCGGCGTGGGGGCCCCGGTCTGGGCACCCGATTCCCGCCGGATGGCCTTCGTCGCCCGCGTGCCCGAGCCGGGCCGCTACGGCACGGAGAACGCGGATGGCGAAACGCCGGAGCCCGCTGAAGAAGCCCCTCGGCACATCACGAAACTCTTCTACCGGGTCGACGGCGCCGGTTTCCTCGACGACCGTCCACAGCGTCTGTTCGTCATGGACGCCGTCACCGCGTCGGACGAGGACGCGCCCGCCGAGCTCACCCCGCTGACCGACGACCGCGCCGACGTCGACCATCCCTCGTGGACGGTCGACGGCGAGCACGTCCTGATCACCGCGCCGCGTGGCTGGGCCGCCGAAGACACCGTTCGGACGGACGTCTACGCCGTGCCCGCCGGCGGTGGCGAACCCCGGCTCCTGGTCCGGACCCCGGGCACCGCCGATCGGCCGGTCGCCGCCCCGGACGGTTCGATCCTGTTCTACGGCACCGAATTCCCGGGCCTGGAGGACGTCGCCCGGAACACCGGGCTCTGGCACGCGCCATGGCCGTACGGTGCCGAACCCTCGCCCGCACGGCGGCTGACCGACGTCGAAACGGTGGACTGCGAGAGTGCGGCAAGCCCTCCTGTCGTCCTCGGCGACGAGGTCCTCGTCGTGGTCCGCACCCGCGGCGCCGCCGAACTGCACGCCGTTCCCCTCGACGCCGAGCTCGCCGAGCTGAAGTCGTTGCGCTACCTCGCGGGCGAGCGCGCCGCGGTGAAGTCGTTCGCCGTCGACGGCACGCGGATCGTCGCGGTGATCGAAACACCCGAGAGTTCCGGTGACGTCGTGCTGCTGTCGGACGAAGGTCCCCGTGTGCTCACCGACTACTCGAAGGCGTTGCGGGACATCGGGATCCTGCCGCTGGAGGAACTGGACACGACCGCTCCCGACGGCTACCCGGTGCACGGCTGGGTCGTCCGGCCTGAGGGGGCGGGGCCGCATCCCGTGGTCCTGATGATCCACGGTGGTCCGTTCGCGCCGTACGAATGGAAGGTCTTCGACGAGGCCCAAGTGCTCGCGGCAGCGGGCTACGCCGTCGTTCTGGGGAACCCGCGCGGTTCCGCGGGCTACGGCGAAAGCCACGGCCGGAGCATCGTCCACGGCTTCGGCACCGTGGACGCGGACGATCTGCTGGCACTGCTGGACGAAGCGCTGAAGATGTCCGATTTGGACAGTGAGCGCGTCGGTGTCATGGGTGGTTCGTACGGCGGTTTCATGACCAGCTGGCTCGCCGCGCACCACGGCGGCCGGTTCCGTGCCGCGTGGAGCGAGCGCGCGGTCAACGCCTGGGACTCGTTCGTCGGCAGTTCCGACATCGGCTGGTTCTTCGCCGGGGGTTACGTCGGCGACGATCCCGAAGAGCAGCGCAAGCGCAGCCCGCTGACCTACGCCGGGAAGATCGACATCCCGTTCATGGTCGCGCATTCCGAGCAGGACTGGCGATGCCCACTGGAGCAGGCGCAGCGGATGTACGTGGCGCTGCGGCAGAACGGCGTCCCGGCCGAGTTGCTGCTGTTCCCCGGTGAGGGGCACGAACTGACGCGTTCGGGGCTGCCGCGGCACCGCGTGCAACGGTTCGACGCGGTGCTGGAGTGGTGGGGGCGCCACCTCTGAGCTTCGTGAGTGGTGAGGCCGGTTTTCGTCGGCTGTACCTCAGGAGGGAGAACCACGGCGGCGGCACAGCGGGCACTGGGTCATGATGTCCCTTGTGGACAGTTTCGAAGATCTCGGGTGTCCGCTCCCGCTGCCGGCTCCACCACGCCACCTTCGCCTGTCCCTCGTCGGTATGAGAGCTCAGCTGAGCAGCGTGTAGTTCAGCTCTTCGCACACCCGGCCCAGCGGGACGTCGAGCCCGGGGTGGTCCAACGGGAGCAGCACGTCCGGCGCGACCGGCAGTGAGGACCCGGCCGGCGGATCCCACAGCGCGAGCGCGGGGCCGCCGGAGTCCATGGACGATCGATACCAGACACCGTCGAGGTCGCCGAAGGCGGCGCGGATGGCACGCGCCCACGCTTGGGTGATCTTCTTCGGACCGCTGGAGATCTCCTGCGAGGCGCCGACGCGGGTCGGCCACAGGCCGGCGAGGTCGAGCAGTCGCAGCGTGCGGGTCGGCCGGACGACGACCAGGCGCGGGCCGCGGGATTTGCGGTCGACCGTCGAGGTGGTCTGGAAGACCTCCGCGATGCTCGTGCGCACGGTGAGGCCGAAGTACAGGACGCCGTTTCCGGGGTCGGTGACCGGGCGACCGCCGCGACCGGGGGTCTGCGGGTCGAAACGGCCGTGCGGGAGCGGGCCGCTGTAGCGGAACGAGTTCCACTGCTGGGGGTGATTGCCGTGCGCGGTGAAGATCCTGACCAGCCTGGTGCCGGGGTGCACCGTCACCACGTCGTTGGTGCGGTGCAGCTCCTTGACCAGGACAGAGCGTGCGGGCGGCAGGGGGAGCCGGGCCATACCTCGGGAGTCGTCCGTCCTTGTCGGGTGATCTTGCTCGGTGGGGTCAGCCTACGGCCTGCCCCCGACTGGAATTTTCGTCGTCGGGCAAGGATCTCAGAACGGCGAACCCAGCGTGGACACCAGTCTCGCGACGTGCTCGGGGTCGCCGCCGGAGAGAAGCCATTGGCGCGGTGTGGCGGGATGGTCGTTGATCACCAGATCGGCCTGTGGAGTGCTCATGAACGCGGCGACGACGAGCGCGGGCTGGTCCTCGGGGACCGCGCGCAGCACGACCTCCAGGCCGGGCAGCACCCCGGAGCCGGCGAACTGCCAGGCGGGCAGCCGCCAGCCCTGATCCTTCCAGCCGGTGAGCCTGCCCTCCTTCAGGCGGTGTCTGATGCGGCTGTCGTCCACGCCCAGTGTCTTCGCCGCCTCCAGCACGCTCAGCGCGGAATCGGCGAGCACGGCGTGCGCGGCGACCGTGCGGGCACGGAAGTCCGGTTCGTCCTCGCCGTGGGGGGAGAGATCCAGGCCGACGTCGGTGAGCGCGGCGCGCTGATCCGTCGAGAAGTAATGCGATGGATCGGGGTTCGGTGGGGTCAGCCGCCGCGCAGCGTCCTCGACGAGGTTCAGGAACTCGTTGGCGTCGACCTTGAGGCCGGCCTTGGCGAGAACGTTCTCGAGCGCTATCGACATAGCGCCTAGGGTAACGCGTCTGTGCGGGTTCGTGCGGTCTCAGCTCGATTTCGTGGGAGAATTCACCAGAGATGAACACAGAGTGCACGGAATCAAACACGCGCAGTAGGCAATATCGCTCCAGTCTGCCCGGATCGGGCGACCGTGTCCAGGGCTCCCGCTTGACAGGTCGTAAGTAGGAATTTACCGTCCGAAAGGTAAACGATTTCTTCCCACCGCTTCGGAGAACCTGGCTGGTGTGGGCCGGCTTGGGGGATCAAGGGGGTGGGGCGTTCCTGGGCGGCCGGTGCGCACCGGTCGCCCAGGCACGTCGTGCGGGATCTCCGGGTCAGTCGCGCCGTGAACTCCGGCGCACGATCAGCTTCGCCTGCAACGTGGTCGTCGTGGCCGTGCGCGTGCTGTCGCCGATCCGCGCGAGCAGCAGTTCGGCGGCGACCTTGCCCACCTCGTTCGCGGGCTGGGCGACCACCGTCAGCGGCGGGTCGATCAGCGTCGTCCACGGCGCGTCGTCGAACGACACGATCCCCACGTCCTGCCCCGAGCGCAGGCCGCGTGCGGCCAGGGCTTCGAGAACACCGATCGCCATCGTGCTGTTGCCGACCAGCAGCGCGTCCGGCGGCTCGGGTTCGTCGAGCAGGCCGAGCGCGGCGCGCCTGCCGCCGTCGGCGCGGAACTCGGCCCGCCGGGTGAGCGCGTTCTCCTCGCCGACGGCGTCGGTGTAACCCGCCAGCCGGTCTTCGGCCGTGCGCACGCCGGCAGGCCCGCTGACGCACGCGACGCGCCGGTAGCCGCCGTCGAGCAGGTGCCGCGTCGCGTCGCGGGCGGCGAGCCGGGTGTCGACCAGCACCTGGTCGCCGCTGTTCTTCAGCAGCGGCCGGTCGACGGCGACCACGGGCGTGCCGCGCTCGGTCAGCCGGTCGACGTTGGTGGCCCGGCCGGTGGGGGAGAGCACCACGCCGGCGACCCGCTCTTGGAGGGCGACGTCGAGGTAGCGCCGCTCCTTCTCCTCGTTGTCGTCGGCGTTGCACAGCACCACCGAATAGCCCGCGGTCTGCGCGATGTCCTCCACGCCGCGGGCGATCGCGGTGAAGAACGGGTTCTCCACGTCGGAGATGATGAGGGCGAGCACCGCCGTCTCCTGGCGACGCAGATTCCTCGCGAGCCCGTTCGGGTGGTAACCCAACTCCGCGGCGGCCGCCTGCACCCGTGCCGCGAGTACCGGGTCCACAGTGGACTTCCCGTTCAATGTCCTCGACACGGTCGCCGTCGAGACCCCGGCCTTCGCCGCCACGTCGTTGATGGTGGCCACCGTGACCTCCCCTTCTGCAGGTGTCTTGACACCTTCGCACGGGAAGAATAGCTTGACCGACAATCGTTACCATCCGCTGATCGCGCTATTCGCGCGGAGGAGTGAGGACGTGCCGTGGGCGATCCGGGCCTGGTGCTCGGCATCGACATCGGCACTTCCGGCTCCAAAGGCGTCCTCGTCGATTCCCGGGGTGCCGTCGTGGCGCGGGCTGCCCGGCCGCACGACACTTCCCGGCCCCGTCCCGGCTGGTACGAACACGACGCCGAAACCGTGTGGTGGCAGGATTTCCTGGCGCTGACGAGAGAACTTTCCGCCGGTGCCGGGGATCATCCCATCATCGGAGTGTCGGCCAGTGGGATCGGGCCGGTGCTGCTGCCCGCCGACGCTTCCGGAAAACCGTTGCGCCCGGCGATCCTTTACGGCGTCGACACCCGCGCATTCGACGAAATCCGCGAATTGACTCGGGAATTCGGTGAAGAATCCATTGTGGAACGCGGTGGGAGCGCACTCGGCGCACAGGCCGTCGGGCCGAAATGGCGCTGGCTCGCCAAGCACGAGCCGGAGGTGTTCGCACGAGCGGAACTCTTCCTGATGGCGAGTTCGTTCCTCGTGCTGCGGCTGACCGGTGAGTACGTCCTCGACCACCATTCCGCGAGCCAATGCGACCCGATGTACGACTTGCGCGAGGGCCGCTGGGCGCCGGACCGGGTCGCCGCGATCGCTCCCGGCGTCGAGCTGCCCAGGCTCGCGTGGCCGACCGAGGTGGTCGGCTCGGTCACCGCCGAAGCGGCCGCGGAAACCGGCCTGCCCCAAGGGATCCCGGTGACGGCGGGCACGGTGGACGCCTGGGCCGAGGCGACCAGCGTCGGGGTCACCGCGCCCGGGGACACGATGCTCATGTACGGCACCACGATGTTCCTGATCCAGACGCTCGCCGACCCCCGGCCCGGACCGGGACTGTGGGCGACCCGAGGCGCTTTCCCCGGCACCTATTCGCTCGCGGCGGGGATGGCCACGTCCGGTGCGATCACCGACTGGCTGCGGGACCTCGTCGGCGGCGAGTTCGGTGAACTGGCCGCGGCGGCGGACGAGGTCCCGGCGGGCAGCCGCGGGTTGCTGTTGCTGCCGTACTTCGCGGGAGAACGGACGCCCGTGCCCGATCCGGACGCGAGAGGCATCATCGCCGGGCTCACCACTTCCCACGGCCGTGCCGAGCTGTATCGCGCGGCGCTGGAAGGCACGGCCTACGGGGTGCGGCACAACCTCGAAGCCATGCGGGAAGCCGGTGGCGGCACCCGCCGGTTCGTCGCCGTCGGCGGTGGAACGCGGGGTGGTGTGTGGACGCGGATCGTCAGCGACGTCGCGCGAATCGAACAGGAGATCCCCGCGGAGACCATCGGCGCCGCGTTCGGCGACGCCGTCCTCGCGTCCTGCGCTCTCGGGCGCGAACCGGACATCGAAGCCTGGAACCCGGTCACCGAGGTCGTCCGGCCCGGCGCGGACGCCGATGTCTACGATGAGTTCTACCCGCACTACCGAGCCCTCTATCAGTCTACAGTGGACACCGCTCACTTCCTGGCGCGGAAGAACTCGCTCGCCTTCACCCCGGAGAACTCCCGGCAATCCCGGCTCAGATGAGCCTGATCGGCGTAGCCCGCCGAGAACGCCAGTGAGGCGAGATCCGGCGCCGTGTCCGCGAGCCCGACGGCGCGCTGGAACCGGCTCACGCGCAGGTACGTCGCCGGGCCGTAGCCCACCGCGAGGGTGAATCGGCGCCGCAACTGCCGTTCCCCGGTGGCGAAGCGCTCCAGCGCGGCCGAGACGCGGTGAACGCCGCTGTCCAGCCTGGCGATCAACGCCGAGAGCTCCCGGTCGGCTCGCCCGGCCCGGCGTTCGATGACGACGTCGGTCAGCGAAGCGGCGCCGGAGAGCACTCGCTCGGCTTGCAGTTCACCCTCGCTGCCCCACAGTTCGCCGAGGGGGACACGCTGGTCGCGCAGTTCGTCGGCGCCCAGCCCCAGGACGTCACCCGCCCTGCCGGGCGCGAACCGCACGCCGCGAGCCCGGGCGCCGGGTGGTGTCTCCCAGGTCCAAGCCGCGGTGTCCGGCCCGGCGACGAAGACCGCACCGCCGCTCTCCACCAGGTCGACGCAGCCGTCGGGCACGATCCGCTTCGGCGCGTGGCCCGTGTCCTCCCATACACAGCGCGCCACGCCGCGCAGCTCGGCGGGCGCCGTCGTCTCCCGATACACGGTCGCCATGATGCACGTGGGGCCCGACAGAATCGGGCCGTGTCCGAAGGAGAGGTGGTCTGGATCCACGTCCGGAACGGCAGCCTGTTGTCGGCGCGTGTCACGCAAAGTGAGCTGTTCGGCTCACTGCGCTTACGCTGATTGCTCCAGGACCAGGCACTGTCCACTCACTGGGACACCCAATAGGGTGAATATCGGGTTTCTTCCCGATAACGGCTAACGCGGAGTCACCTTCGAACGAGAAGTAAGCGACGCACTCGACGGAAGTGCGCTCGGACGAGAGAAGACCTCTCCATGGGTGTTCCCACCGCGACCCCTTCGGCATCGGCGCCGGGGCAGGGTGCCCCCGGCAGGCTGAAGCCGCTGGGGACGGTCGTGGTCGTGCTGGGCGTGATGGCCGTCGCCGTCACGCTGACCGGTTACGTACTGTCGAAGGCCTCTTCGCGGCCGGTGCAGAGCCCGCCCGCGCCGCGGGTCGAACAGGCCGCGGCCGCCGTGCGCACCGTGCTCCACTCGGTCGTCTACGAACTCTCCGGCGCGAAGGGCGCCCAGAACGTCACCTACGTCGCGCAGGGTTCGGAACTCAGGCAGAAGACCGAGGTGACGGCGCCGTGGAGCACCACTTTCGAGCGCGAGAGCCAGGAAGGCCGCGACGAGTTCTACAGCGTCTCCGCGCAGGGGTCGGGCAACGGCGCGCTGCGGTGCCGGATCCTCGTCGACGGTGAGGTCGTCAGCGACCGCACCGCCCCCGCCGCCGGCGCTTCGGTGACCTGCACGTCCTGATCCCGGCCCTGGGGCAGGATCATCCGCATGACGGATGGTGCGATCGCGTTCGGCCCGGTGCTCGCCGTGGTCTTGGCCGGGCTGGCGATCTTCGGCGCGGCCGTGGTGCGGTTCGGACGGCTGGGACAGGGCAAAGCGGTGCTGTTCGCCGCCGCGCGTGCCGTCGTGCAGCTCGCCGTCGTGTCGCTGGTGATCGTCGGGATCCTGGAATCGGGCTGGCTGACCGGTGTCTTCGTGCTGCTGATGTTCGCTGTCGCCGCGGTCACCTCCGCACGTCGGATCGGCGTGGTGAAGGAGCTGGCGTGGGTCGCGCTCGCCATCGCCTCCGGTGTGGTGCCCGTGCTGACGCTCGTGCTCGCGACCGGGGTCGTCCCGTGGCGGCCCATCGCGGTCGTACCGATCGCCGGGATCGTCATCGGCGGCGCGATGTCCGCGACCTCCCAGGCGGCGAGGCGTGCCCTGGACGAACTCGTGTCCCGGTACGGCGAGTACGAAGCCGCGCTGGCACTGGGCTTCCCGCGTCGCCCGGCCGCACTGGAGATCTGCCGCCCCTCGGCGGGGCACGCGCTGATCCCCGCCCTCGACCAGACCCGGACGGTCGGCCTGGTCACCTTGCCCGGCGCCTACGTCGGTGTCCTCCTCGGTGGCGCCGGGCCGCTGCAGGCCGGGGTGACCCAGGTGCTGGTGCTCGTCGGGCTGCTGGCCGCGGAGGCCGTCGCGGTGCTGGTCGTCGTGCACCTGGTCGCGGCGGACCGGATCAGCCGAAAGGCGACTGAAGATGCGACGTGTCGTTGAACCGCCGCACCATCCAGTCGTCGCCCGACACCACCAGATGGGAGATCGAGCCGTTGTCGACGCCGAGGAACGCGAACCGGTTCTTCGCGGCGCTGGCCTGCGCGAAGACCTCGCCGATGACGCCGCCGTGGGTGAACACGGCGATCCTCCGGTCCGGGTTGGCCGCCGCGATCCTGCCGATGGCGCCCCGGATCCGCCCGCCGAACGACTCCATCGTCTCCGCGCCCGGGATGACGTCCCAGCGCTGCTCGCGCCAGAGCTGATCGATGATCGGATGGCCTTCGTAGGTGTAGCGCCGGAAAAGGCCGTTCTCCCAGTCGCCGAGGTGGATCTCCCTCAGGTCGGCTTCGAGTTCCGGCGTGAGCCCGAGCTTCGCGGCCAGCGGTGCCGCGGTTTGCGACGTCCGGCGCAGTGTCGTCACGTACAACGCCGAAATCCGCTCGTCCGCCAGCCGGCGGCCCACCCGCTCGGCGTGGTCCCTGCCTTCGGGCGCGAGGTCCGGGTCGGCCTGCCCGTCGACGAGGTCGAACGGCGCGTTGCCTTTCGCCGGGGCCGATTCTCCATGGCGGACAAGGAAGATCTCGGTCGCACCAGGGGGAGGTGAGAACCGGTGCTGGCGGTATTCGACTTCCTGCTCAGGGGTGCTCATGCCCCGGACCCTACCGAGTCAGCCGAGCTGTTTGTCCACGAAACACCAACGCCAGGTCTCGCCGGGTTCGTGACTGCGCATCACCGGGTGCAGGGTCTCGTGGAAGTGTTCGGTCGCGTGCTTGCCCGGTGAGGAGTCGCAGCAGGCGACGTTCCCGCAGTTGACGCATTCGCGCAGATGCACCCAGGTCATCCCGTGTTCGACGCAGACGGCGCAGACGGCGCAGACATCGGGGGAGCCGGGTTCGACCGCGGGCCACTCCTTGGTCAGATGCTTGCAGGATCCCGCCGTCGCGGCGGGGGTGCGCAGTTCCCGATCGGAGTCCGGCACGGCCTCCTCCTCCCTGTCCAGCATGGATTCCTCGATGTCGAGGCGTTCGAGGATCCGGCGCAGGACGTCGTCGTCGGCCATTCCGGAGTCACGCGCCTCCAGGAACTTCGCCCGTTCGACCTCGAGCAGCCGCAACCGCAGCCGCCGATAGGCGTCGCTCGGGGTTTCGGTCAGCGTGCTCTGCCTGCCGAGTTCCTCCCACGCCGAGTCCGAGCGGTGCTGGAGCCGGCTGCGCAGGCGTTCGACGATGTCGTCCGGATCTTCGGGAGTCCGGATCTTTTCCAGTTCTTCCAGCGCGGCCCTGGTCATGTCGTGGAGCACGGCCGCCTCCTGCAACGCGTCCTCCGCCGGGTCGGGGGGCGGCAGTTTCAGGCGGCGGACCAGCACGGGCAGCGTCGTCCCGTGCAGCAGCAGCGTTCCCGCCACCACGACGAACGCGACCAGCACCAGCACGGCCCGTTGCGGGGTGTCCGCGGGCAGCACGAACGCCGCCGCGAGCGTGACGACCCCGCGCATCCCCGCCCAGGCGATCACGGCCGAATACCGCCATGGCCAGGCGTGCCGGCGGAACAGCCGGCGGGCCAGGCCGATGCCCGCCATCCAGATGATCCGGGTGACGATGGTCGCGGCCAGGGTGGCGGCGCAGATCAGGACCAGTTCCAGCGCGGTCAGCCCGCTGTCGCCGACCTCGGTCATGATCCGGCGGACCTGCAGCCCGATCAGCAGGAAGACGATGTTCTCCAGCAGGAACTGGATGGTCTGCCAGTTCAGCCTGCTGGCCAGCCGGGAGCGGCCCGAAAGCATGCTCGGCGACTTGTGCCCGAGGATCAGTCCCGCGACGACCACGGCGATCACCCCGGAACCGTGGATGGCCTCGGCGGCCAGGTAGGCGACGAACGGGACCACCAGCGACAGCGCGGTGTCGGTGACCGGATCTTCGAGCCGGGTGCGGATCAGCGCGCCGAGCACCCCGACGGCGAAGCCGATCACCAGCCCGCCACCGGCGGCGAGCAGGAAATCACCGCCGACCTGCAGCAAGCTCACCGAGCCCGCGATGGCCGCGATGGCGGTCCGCAACGCGACCAGCGCGGCCGCGTCGTTGAACAGGCTTTCGCCTTCCAGCAGCCTGGTCAGCTTGCGTGGCATCCCGACCCTGCGGGCGACGGCGGTGGCGGCGACCGCGTCGGGCGGTGCGACCACCGCGCCGATCGCGAGCCCGGCGGCCAGCGGCAGACCGGGGATCACCAGCCACGCCACGACACCGACCGCGACCGTCGTGAAGATGACGAGCCCCACCGAAAGCAGCAGGATCGGCCCGCGGTTGCGCCGGAAGTCGATCAGCGACGTGCGGATCGCGGTGGCGTACAGCAGCGGGGGCAGCAGCCCCAGCAGCACGACCTCCGGATCCAGTTCGTACGCCGGGACGCCCGGCACGTACGAGGCGACGACCCCGACCGCGATCAGGCACAGGGGCGCCGACCAGTCGAGTTTCCGCGCCGCGGCGGTCACCAGGAGGACGGCCACCACCAATGCCACGAGTTCCACCGCGATCTCCACGCCGCTCATCATCACCCGGAAGCCCGGGTGCGCGCGCACCGAGGGCCGGGCTACCGCTCCTCGAACCGCACCAGGTTGCCCGCCGGGTCGCGGAAAGAGCAGTCGAAGGCACCGTAGGACTGCTTCTTCGGTTCTTGGACGACGTCCGCACCGGCCGCCTGGATCCGGTCGAAGGTGCCGATCAGATCCGGGGTGGACAGCACGATGGTCCCGTGCACGCCCTTGGCCATCAGTCCGGTGATCGTGACGCGTTCCTCGTCGGTGATCTCGGGGCCGCCGGCCGGGGAACGGAGCACGAGCGAAGGCTCCGGCCGCCCTGGCGGGCCGACCGTGACCTGGAGCGGACCTTCGGCACGAACTTCGAAGCCCAGGATGTCGCGATAGAAGGTGAGCGAAGCCTCGAGATCGTCGACGGTGAGGTAGGACGCTCGGATCGAAAGGGGCATGCGACTCAAGGTAGGTCGGCGCGCGGTGGGGTCGCTTCTCGATTCCTGATCGGTCGCATGACCTGTTTGACGACGCAGCCGGGCATGCCGCGGCCGTCCTCCGCCGCCTGTCTGCGGTACGCGCTCGGCGAGCTGCCGACCAGTTCGGAGAAGCGCGTGCTGAAGGTGCCCAGCGACGAGAAACCGACGTCGAAGCAGACCTCGGTGACCGACATGTCCCCGCGCCGCAGCAGCATCATGGCCCGCTCGATCCGGCGGGTCATCAGGTAGCTGTACGGCGATTCGCCGTACGCGGCCCGGAACTCGCGGCTCAGGTGCCCGGCGGAGACGTGGACGCCGCGGGCCAGCGCTTCGACGTCCAAGGGCTGCGCGTAGTCGCGATCGATCCGGTCGCGGACACGGCGCAGCATCGCGAGGTCGCGCAGGCGCGGGTCGGGTCTGCCGGTCACCCGGAAAGCGTAACCCACCCGGATACGGGAAAGGCCCCCTTCGCCGGGCGAAGGGGGCCTCGAGCGACTCCCGGTCTAGAGGGTGATCTTGTCGATGTTGGGACCGCCGTTCGCCGTGGTGGCGACCGCCCTGATCTTGTTCACCCCCGCCGCCAGTGTGACCTTGACGGTTCTGGTCGCCCAGGTGGGCCAGGCCCCGGTGCCGCCGAAGCCGACACCGGACGCGCTGATCGCGCCGTTGACCGAGAAGTCCAGCGGCCGGTTCGCCGTGGTGCCGTTGGCGTACCGGACCACGACGTCGTAGGTGCCCGCCGACGGCACGTCGACCGTCCACTCGACCGAGCTGCCCGCGACGTTGTCGTAGTTGACGAACCCGGTGCCGGTGAACCCGGCGTGGTTGGACTCCACCGCGCCCTGGGCGATCGAAGCGTCCTCGGCCTGGTAGTCGACCGGGTCGCCCGGCCCGGAGCCGTCGGCGGGAACGGTCTGCGTGCCGGTGTTCCAGCCCGAGACCCGCACCGAAGGCTTGGAACCCTTGAGATCGGCGGTGCGGTACTTCGCGGTCAGCGTGGTCGTCTCACCCGGCCACAGGCTGACCGCGTTGTCGTTCCATTCCACCGGGAGCACGGGCTTGCCCGCGGCGTCCACGACCTTCGAGTCGACGTAGAACGCCGGGAGCTTGCCGCCCGAGGTGTTCTTCAACGTCACCGTGGTCGTGGTGGTGCCGTCGCCGCCGGCGACCGACTTCGCCGTCGCGCTGACCGCGGACTGCCCGAGGTTCTTCAGCCCGGACAGATCGGCGTAGGCCGACTGGGGCGTGTAGTACCAGTCGCTACCGGCCCAGTTCAGCGTGTCGGCCTTGGTGGAGAGCCAGTACACGTTCCGGCTGACCTCCTTGCCGGAGGAGTCGGTGAGCACCAGCTTCGCCAGGTAGGTCGTCGAAAGCCCGCTCACCGCCGGGACGGTGACCGCGGTGGCCTTGGCGCCCAGCGCGCCGACCGACAGGCCGGTCTTGGTGTTGCTGTACTTCTCGGTGCCGTCGAGGTTGTACAGCTTCGTGGTCGCCGTCAGCCCGCTCGCCGCGTTCGACGTCTGGTTGATCACCACGACCGAGCGATTGTCGTGCGAGTACTGGATGTGCAGCGGCTCGTTGGCCTTCTTCGCCCCGTAGTAGCCGCCGTTCTGGTCCATGTAGGCGTCGAACAGCTGCCAGTGCAGCGAGGTCCACGGGCTGTTGAGCATCCAGTAGATCAACCCGGTCGACGGGTTGGTCGAATCGGTGTAGTTGCGCGAGTGCGACTCGAACTCCGCGCGGACGTTCTCGTACTGCGCGAGCTGCGCCTTCCGCACGAAGTCGGTCAGGTCGGCCGGCGCGCCGTAGCGCTTGGTGAGCGCGTTGGCGAACAGCTTCAGGTTCGCGAACGTCGTCGACGAAGAGCGGTGGTACTGGGGTGCCGACGGGTCCTTCCACATCGTTTCCAGTTCACTCGCCGACATCATCCGCTTCAACGTGTCCATCGTCGGGATGTCGACGCCCGCGCTGGTCTCGGAGTTGAAGCTCCACGCGCCGCCGCGGTCCTTCTGCGACTTGTCGTACCAGTAGACGGGCGGGACGTAGTCGTACGGGCCGTTCATCTTCATGCCGGAAGCGCCCGTGATGGGGGACGGCCTCTTCGACGCCGACGGGATCACCGGCAGGGTGAAGTCGGCGGCCTTTATCGCGTCGAGGTAGCCCTGCTCGATCCGCCGGTCCGGCGCGAAGTCGCTGCCGATGTGGAACGAGATGACGCTCGGGTGGTCACGCAGGCGCTCGGCCTCGGAGAACATCGACGCCTTGGCGATCGGGTAGTCCGACTCGACCCACGGCTCGCCCTTTTCCTCGCCGTTGACGTGCCCTTCCCACTTGTCGCAGCATTCCCAGCCCGGCATGGTCAGCACGCCGAGGTCGTCGGCGAGGTCGAAGAACTCGTCCGGCTCGATGTGGCCTTCCAGCCGGACCGTGTTGAGGCCGAGGTTCAGCACGTACTTGAGCTTGTCGGCCGCCGCGGTCTCGTTCCAGCGAAGGAACAGGTCCGGCGTGTAGCCACCGCCGCGGATCAGCAGCGGTTTGCCGTTGACGCTGTACTGCCGTCCGCCGCTGGAGTTCAGCGGCGCCTTGACGTCACGGACGCCGAACTTCGATTTCGAGGTGTCCGACGGCGTGCCGCCGACACTCGCGGTCAGATCGAGTTCGTACCGGTGCTGGCCGCCCATCCCGGCGGGCCACCAGAGGTTCGGCTTGTCGAGGCCGACCACGCCGAAGGTGACCGTCTTGCGTTCCTTGGCGGCCAGCGAGACCGTCTGGGTGATCGGCTTGCCCGCGACCGTGCCGGCGACGGTGGCCTGCACCGCGGTCGCCGAGTCGTTGCGGACGTCGGCCTTCACCGTGAGGTCGGCGTGGTCGAGCGAGGAGTTCAGCTTCTGGACCACGTGGGCGCTGCGCAGCGCGACCGGGCCGCCGCGGCGGACGAGGACGTCGCGCACGATGCCCATGTTCTGGTCCGGCGGGGTCTGCGCCCAGTCGATCCAGCCCATCGAGAGGTCGTTGTTGGGGTCGTTGGGATAGACCTTGAACGCGACGCTGTTGCCGCCCTGGCGCACGTGCGCGGTGATGTCCAGGTCGTGGCGGGTGTAGGCGCCGTTGACCTGGTCCTTCGTCGCGATCCTGGTGCCGTTGACCCAGACGTCGGCCTTGGAGAGCACACCGCTGAAGTCGAGGTAAGTGCGCTTCGAGGTGTCCGGGACGGTCAGGTCCGCGCGGTACCACCACGGCACGGCGAACTGCGCCGTCGGGACGTTCTTCATGTTCGTCGAGTAGAACGGGTCGGCGTACTTGCCGTTCTGCAGCAATCCGGCGTAGACCGTCGAGCGTGAGGACACCGGGTACCAGCCGGTGGCGGGGAATCCCGGCTTCGAGACCGCCGAGTCGTCGCTGACCTGTGCCGAGGACTGGATCGCGTAGCCGGGGATCGGGGTGGCCTCGCCCGCGGCGGCGCCGACGGACAGCGGCACGGCGACCTCCGCGCCGGTGGCGGCGGGAGCGGTGGTCACCCCGCAGACCGCGGCGGCCAGCGCGGTGACGGTCATGGCCAGTAAGGGGATCCGGGTTCTCTTCTGCCGAAAACTCACGAGCGCGCCTCCTTGGGCACACGGCGGCGGACCTTGGCGAAATCGTTAAGAAAGTTCCCTAACAATGTGGGGAGATAGTAGCCGCCACACCACGCCGGGAACAGACCCTCGCGCCGGATTTGTCAGCGCTCGCCGGTGCGTTCGCTCAGTCTGCGGACGCCACGTAGATCCATTGCCCGTCGATGCGGACGAAGCGGCTGTTCTCGTGCATGCTGCCGGGCCGGCGATCCTGCCGGTAGTGGGCCCGGAACTCCACGGTGCCCTCGATCTCCAGTAGTCCGCCGCCGGTCTTGCCGAGAATCTCCAGGAACGTCCAGCGCTGTCCCGGATCGAGTGCGAGCCCGGCGGGCCGGGTCTTCGGATGCCAGGTCTTCGTGAGGTACGCGGTGTCGCCGACGGCGAACGCGCTGAACCGCGACCGCATCAGGAGTTCGGCGGTGGGTGCGGTCGCTGCTCCCCGGTGGAAGCGGCCGCAGCAAACGCCGTAGGGCTCGCCCAGGCCGCACGGGCAGCGGGAATCGTCGGTGAGCGCAGACATGACGCCGATTGTGTCATCGCGCCACCGCGGTGATTTCGAGGTCTCGCGCCTGCTTGAGCCAGCCGGCGAACAGGTCGGCGTCGATGTCCTCGACGGAACGCAGCTTGACGTGCGCCATCTCCCGGGCGCTCACCTCCAGCCTGCCGGACTCGTCGTCGACGAGCTGCCCCTTCCACAGGGCGAAGGTGACGTACGACGAGTACGCCTTCATCAGACAGACGAGCTTCTTGCCGGCGGCTTCGCCCGCGCTCCAGGTCGGGGAGGCGTGATACATCGCCTCGACGGAACCCGGCAGCGCGGCGTTGACGATCGGGCGCAGCGTGGTGGCGACTTCCCGCAGGTTCTCGGGCAGGGCGGCGATGTAGTCGTCGACGGTCGCGAACTTGGCCATGACTGGTTCTCCCTCGGTCGGTGTGCTGCGTCCAGTCAACCGCCCGAAGGTTCGAGTTGTCAAGACAAAAAAATTAGTCGGTGGGCCGAGAGGTTCGAATTTGCGATGTCAAAGCTTCACGAGCTTGGCTTTCGGTGGCGCGGGTAACCGGCGCCGGTCAAGGCCTGCGTCGCCGGATCGCCGCTGCTGGGCGGCAGGTCGTTCATGGGTCAGTGGCCGTGCCGTCGCATCCATGGTGGACTGCAACAGAACTCGCACGGTTCGGGCTCACCCGGCGCCACGGAACCCCAGGCGAGCCGGGTGACGTCGTGGACGTTCATCCTCTGCCGATGTGCGCGTCCCTGGCCCTTCCGCAGCCAAGTGCAGTCCGGATCGTTGTGGTACGCGTTTCCGCCGGAGGTCCGGTAGCCGTGGAAAAGGACGTTCGGATACCGGCGTCGGACAGCCGCCGGGGTACACCTGCTGCTGACCGTCGCCGACCAGCAAAAGTCTGTTCGGGCCGTCGCCGGCCAGGTCACGCAGCAGGCGCAGGCCGCACAGGGGGATGTCCTGTACCTCGTCGACGACGACCCCCGCGTACGGCGTTTCGAGCGGCCGTGCCCCGAGTTCGGCACGGCCGAGTTCGATCAGGTCGTTGTAGTCGTGCACGTCCCGTTCCGCCAGTCTCCGCTGGTAGTGCTCGTACCGGGCCCAGACCTGTGCTTTCCGGCTCGCGTCGAGCCGGAGGACACGGCCGCGTCGCGGCACCGCGACATAGTCGCCGAGCGTCGTGATCCCCCTGCCCTTGATCACGCGGTCCAATTCCGTGCGCCACCCAGTATGGACGCCGCGCAAAGAAAGCGCGCTGCAACTAGTCGCCTGAATGCGGCAATCGGGCGAGGCAATTAGTCACCTGAATGCGGCTCGCGTACGAAAGCGAGCAGGAACCTTACGCCCAGCTGATTTGGGTCGACGACGAGACGTGGCTCGACGTCGTGGTGGCCTTTGTCCGAGGACTTCCTCGCCTCGATCAGTAGGTCGGTCTCTGCCGAGGAGGCACTATCGGTCCTGGTCCACATGCCGGGACGGGAAATATCGCCGCCGTCGAGCCGTTGACCCGGGAAACGAGCAAGGTCACGGAAGGGATCGGCGATGAGCACAAGCCCGGACACGTTCACGCGGGACTGGCAAAGCTGGAAGACCCAGCGTGAGCGCGATCTCGCCGACCCGCTCGGCTGGCTCGCTCTGGTCTCGCTCGACTGGCTCGACGACAAGCCGCGCGCGTACGAGGGGCTGCCCGGCGTGTGGTGGCAGGACGCCGACGCGGCGTACCTCGACCCGCAGGGCGCGGATCTGTCGTACGACGGCGAACGGGTCACCGGAGTTCGTCGCTTCGAGCTGGTCAACAGTGGCGCGACCACCCGGATCGTCGCCGGCGACATCGAGATCGAGGTCGCACGGCGCGGCGGATATCTGATCCGGACGCATGACCCGAAGGCGCCGGTGTTGACCGCTTTCCGCGGTGTGCCGGCCTACGAGCCGGACGCGGCCTGGGTGCTGTCCGGGACTTTCGAGCCCTTCGACGAGCCACGGCCGACCACGGTCGGCGCGGTCGTCGAAGGCCTCAGCCACGTCTATGTCTCTCCGGGCATCGTGCGTTTCGAGCACGACGGCGTGGAGCACACGCTCACCGCGTTCAACGGCAAGAAGGACGGCCTGCTCATCCTGTTCACCGATGCCACGAGCGGAGTCACCACTTACGCGGCGAACCGGTCGCTCGCGGTGCCGCCGCCCGCCGAGAACGGAACCGTCATCCTCGACTTCACCCGCGCGACGAATCTGCCGTGTGCCTTCACCGACTTCGCCACCTGCCCGCTACCGCCGGCGGGCAACGATCTCCCGTTCGCGGTGGAAGCGGGGGAGAAGCTGCCTTACGAGCGGCAGGGCTGAACCTTCGCGAGCGCCGTCATCGCTTCCTGTTCGCACCGAGCCAGCTCGGACAGGACGACGGACGCGTCGGACAGGTACCGGGCGTCACCGGTTTCCCCCGCCCGTGTGAACAAGTGCGCGACTTCGGTCCACAGTGGAGCGATTTCGCCATACTTCTCATGTGCGGTGCGGAGACCGATGTCGTCGACGAGGGCCATGCATTCTTCGAGGAACTCGCGGTAGATCCGGCGGAAGAGTGCGCCACCGGTTCCTGCCCGTTCCATCAGGGCGGCGAGTCGTGGCAGGTCGCGTGCCGGATCGCTGCTGCGGTCCAGCCACTTCCGCACCTGGACGGCGGCCTTGCCGATCCCGCGGTACCCGAGATTTCCGATGGGCGGATCGAGGAATTCCGCCGCGTTGGCCCGCACTGCCGCCCGGATGACATCCGGAAGCGACTTAAGAGGCACCTGCGCGCGAAGAGTGAACGAGCGGTTCTTCGCCGTCATAGGGCCTTTCTGCCCACGGGCACGTTCGAGACTCTCCAGTGAGGTCGACACGGCGCCACCCTGCTGTGCCGTGTCGACAAGGAAGGCGGTTCCCTTGTCGTAGCCGTACAAGGCAGTAAAGTGCCCGCCGAAGTGGACCTTCGACGTGAAGTACTCCAGGTGGTAAGAATCGAGTTGAAGACCGACAGGAAAACCGGCCTCGATCTCCTCCGCCGCGTTCTGCCACGCCGTTCGCGCCGACGTCGTTTCCTTGGCCCGCAGGGTAATCCCGAGACGGTCGCTCAGCTTCCGGGTGATCTCGAAAGGTTTGCTGCGCCCTCCGAGGAAAGGGAACGGCAGGTTCTTCCCGTCCCAGTAGATGAAGCCGAGGCCTTCGCCGAGTCCGAACAGCATCGGTTCGGACAGTTCGATCCCGGCGTGCCGCAGGAGGATGCGGAGAGTGCTGGTCTCGCAGTGCTCTCCACCCGCGGTGTCGATGCCGTCGAGAATCACGAGAGCACCGGCCAGGCGATCTCGGTGCGGTAGGACTCGGGCGCGACCGATGGCCCGGGTGCCACGAGGTACAACTCCTCGGCGGGCCCGGCCGGGGCGAGGTCGCGTTCGGCGATCCAACGGCCAAGTGATCGATACGCGGTCTCGACGTCCTCGTAGCCACCCTCGTGGATCGTCGCGACGAGCAGGCCACCGGGAAGCTCGCCCGCGCCGATCTCGCCTTCGTCCCGCACCGGCCCGTCCACCGGGACGAACAGTTCGACGGTCAACTCATCGGGATCGTCGGTGAGGTAGCGGGTCCCCGTCGGGCCGGACGGCGCGATTCCTTGCGCGTCGAGCGCCGCGAACAGCCGCCCGTACGCGGGGCCGATCAGTTCGGCCAGGCGGCCCAGCGGTGTCCGGATCGACAGGCGGCCGATCGGCTGTGGTGTGCGCACGCGTTCGTAGACGTGCAGCCACCGTGTCGGTTCGGCGAGCACGGAATCGAGCCTGCCGCTGATCGCCGCGAGTTCCGCGGCCCGCGCGGCCACCCGGCCGTGATGCCGTTCGATCGCGGCCCGCACCTCGTCCGGCGAACCCGCGTCGAGGATTTCGGCGATCTCCGCCAGCGGAACCTCCAGCTCCCGCAGCCGCCGGATCAGGCCCGCGCGGGCGAACTGGTCGAGCGAATACCGGCGGTACCCGGTGCTCGGATCGATCTCGGCGGGCACCAGCAACCCGATCCGGTCGTAATTCCGCAGCGCGCGGACCGACAGCCTCGTGGCGTGCGCGAACACCCCGATCGGCATCAAGGTCGTCATGGGGACAGCCTGAACCCTCTCCCGGGGAGAGGGTCAAGCCGGTACCTCAGTCGTGAGCCGGGTGTTGTCGCCCGCTCCGTCGACCTTCACTTCGATCGGTGTGCCACCGGTGACCGTGACGGAGTACGAGCGAGGCCGTTAATGGTAGTGTCGATGTACAGGGTGTAGCGGCCGGTGCCGGGGCACGGTGACGTCGTCGAACCGCACGGAGGAGTCCTGGTCGCCGCCGATGTTGCGGACCTTCTGCCCGTCCGAGCACAACTCCGCAGTTCGGGACGCCCGCGCCACCGACATCGTTCGCCGAGTCTTCGGCCTCCCGCATGAAGACCCGGTCCGCGGGCCGTGGGCTCACCCGCACCGGTTCGCTCACCGTTTTCACGCGTCCGAGCAGGTCGAACGACGCGGTGACCGGTGACCGGAAGGTCGGCCGCGGTGGCACCTTCGGGGAAACCAGGGTCCAGGAGGCCGCGAGTTCGTCCCTGACCCGCATGGACGCCGCACTGGCCGGAGCATCCTGCAGCGTCCAGCCCGCCGGGACGACCGGCGTCATGGTGACGTTCACGGGTGCTCGCTCGTGATCGAAGACGACCCGGTTCGGCGATGTCAAGGTGAACACGGTGACCGGTGTCCTCGACCGGACGCCGAGGCCGATCGACAAGGTGCCTTGGTGGTCGCCCGTGACCGCCATGACGGTACGCAGGCGCGCGGCCGGAACTTCTGCGGCCCGGGCTAGGTCGGTCCCCGGCGTCGTGGTGCGGCAGCCGGAGTCACGGAGACCGCGGTGAAGAATTCTCCGGCCAGCCAAACGATTTCGTCCGATCCGTCGGCGATCGGCTCGTCACGGATACCGGTGCGGCCGCGGCGACGGCACAGATCAGCATCGAGCCGGTGGCAGCGAGTGCGCGTCGAGCAGGTCGTATTCTTCGCGTTGTTCTTATCGATCACGGAATAGGGGTAAACGGATTCTGACGCGCTTTTGCGGAAGAAGTCGCCCGGCCGACATCTGCCGTGCAGTGCCCTGGAAAGAGTAGGCCCAACCGGAACTCCGCCGGTGAGGGACGTGGCCGTACTGCGGAGATGTGGCCCACTTCGGGGCTAGCGGCGGATTCCGCTCAAATAGAGCACGGTGACCGCGGTTACCGTGCCGAGAGTCGTCGCCATCAAGGATCCGGTGATCAAATAGAGTCCGCCCACTCCCGCCAAGGTCGTCTTGATCAGCTTTATGGTTCCCCTGTGCTCCTTGTCGGAGGCGTCTTTGCCCATTGTCGAACCCTTCGCATATGGTGTACTAGTACACCGTAGGGTGCAATGACCGGCGAAAGCCTTCGCCGGTTCTGATCTTTCCCGGTCAGGAGGAGTTTCTTGTCGTCGAGGGCGGGCTCTCCGATCGCCGGCCGTTGCCCTGCCGTGCAGCGAATTGTCGATCATCGCCACGAATGGTGGAGGACGTCGTGACTGTTCAGGTGGAGGGGGAGCGGGTTTCCTGTTCGGTGGCCGCGGTCGAAGGCGCTCTGCGCTGGCTCGCGGTCCGTAAGGACGGAAGACCGCTCAGGTTCCTGCGGTACGCGATCGAAGACCCGGCGAGTGAGTCGGCCACCGTCCTCGGCTGCTTGGTCCGGCCGACGGACTCGATGACCACGGCGCCTCCGGAAGTACGGGCGCTCGCGGTCTGGGGGCTGATCCTCGACGAGATCGAAAAGATCGGCTCGGCGAGCGAGTCTCGCCGCCGTAACACGTTGAACGCCGCGTTCCGGCTGGGGCCGGTGGAATGGAAGTCGACGCTCGACGACCGTTTCGGCCAGTTGAAGGAGCTGCCCGGCGTGTTCGGAGATCCACCACCGAGCACGACGACCCCCATGCACAAGGCTTGGCGACGCGCGGTGAGCGACAAGCTCGCGCCCTGTCTGGCCAGGGATCTGGAAACCATCGAGGGAGAAGCGTGGCAGTCCTATGTCGAGATCGCCCGGGCCGCGGACGCTTCTCCAAGAACCCGGGCGTCCGGCGGCAGGGTGCCCTCGGACGGAGCACAGCCCGTCTTCGTGGAACGCTTGCTGGTGGCCGTGGAAATGCGGCACAGAACGGCATCTCGCCGGCTGACGGTGCGAAACGTCGTCGCCAAGGACAATGGCGTCGACGGCTATAGGGCCTGGGCTCTGACCGGGGAGGCCGGTGCTCTCGCGGCGATTCCCATCAAAGCCGTCTTCGGTTGCCGCGTCGAGACTTCGCCGGGGGCCCAACCAGGAGACCCGTTGATCGTGAACCTGCGCTTCCCGAAACCGCTGCGCGAAGGCGAGCAGCACGAGTTCATTTCCCTCGCGTGCGATGACGACCTTGATGCGGAGCGAAGATGGATCGATGTCGCCGTCGACCACCACGGGATCGCTCCGGGGGTGGTCGACGGTAACGGCAGGGTGACCGGAGGACTGAGTATCAGCATCACCTTCGACGATTGCGTTCCGGAGGCCTGCTGGTGGTACGCGGAACAAACCGAATACGAGCGGATGGTCCGGCCGCCCGCCGGTGACCGGCATCTGCTCGAGATCCGGCGAGGCGTCGTCGAGCACACGTTCTTGGCTCCGTGTCATCCGCGAGAGTCATATGGCATCGCTTTTCGCTGGCCGCGACCCTGACGGAGCGAAGCCACATCGGGTGTCGACATGGCCCGCTTCGTCACCGGCGGCTAGTTGCCGGTGTTACCTCCGCCTTTGCCGTCGTCGCCATGAATCGCCATCGAGAACCTCCTTGATCAATAGGTGCGAACGCGATGAAACTACACACAGTGACCGTAACTGGAGGTAGCGGGTCATGTCATTTGAGTAATCCGGCTTCGCTATCCTAGGTGTTCTCGGTGGACCTCGGCCGCCTGGGCCCTGCGGTCCTGATGGGTGGACGTCGCCCTGCGAGGGGGGAGCAGTCAGTGGTGACCCAGGCGAGTCTCGTCCGGAAATCGGCGAAGATCCAAGATCGTCTTCCTCGCACCACCGGAACAACTCGTCGGCGAAATGCAGAGTCAGATGTAGCCCTGTGTGCTACGGCTGGCTGCACTTGGCCCGTGAAGGTGATCACCCAGCGCGAGTTTCGGAACAACTCCGCAGCCGTTATGGACGCTGTGGAGGCCGGCGAGGTCTACCACGTCACTCGCAACGGTGTCGAGGTGGCTGAGCTGCGGCCGATACCTCGTAGGCGGCGTCTGACCGCTGAGGAGCTGGTCCAACGGCATCAAGGGTTGCCGAAGGTCGAAGCGGCTCAGATGCGGCTGGAAGCCGATGAGTTCTTCGGCACTGAGGACCGTGTGGGCTCAGACGACGCGTGGGAGCATGGTCGTGGCTGAGCGGGACGAGGCAGGTGTGCTCGACACCCGCACTTACATCGATCTTGGTCTGCTCGACTCTGCGACGCTGCCCAAGATCCCGGAGCTCACCGCTGTCACTATGGCTGAGCTTCATCAAGGGGTGGCGATGGCGAAGGATCCCGCGGTCCGCGCGGCGCGCACTGAGAAGCTGGGTGCTGCGATCGTCGACTTCGCCCCGCTTCCGTTCGACGGTGATGCCGCTGCCCGGTACGGGACGCTGGTCGCGCTGGTCCTCGCGGCGAAGCGGGATTCACGACCTCGGCGAATGGATCTGATGATCGCCGCTATCGCGTCGTCACGAGGGCTGCCGTTGTATACCCGGAATGAAGACGACTTCAAGGGCTTGGGCGGCATTGTCGAGGTCGTCGGCATCTGAGCGGCGTTGACCTGATCCTCCGATCTGGCGTCGTGGGTCGTGGGTCGTGCTGTTTTTTTACCGTGCGATCTCCTGTCGGAAGCTCAGTGAGAAGATCGACCCGTCGGTCGTGGCCGAGTAAAATTCGTTTGAGTCGTCCAGTTCCGCGTGATCTTCACGGTCAGGCAATTTCTTGGCGTATAGATACTCGGCCTGGGGTAATTGTTCGGCGAATGTGACCTGAGCGCCGATGACACGTTCGGCTTCGCCCTGGCTGAGGTTCAAGTCGACAGGTTTGCTGATCGCATGCCTGACAGTGATCTGCCTGCCCGCGAAACCGAACGTAACGCTGGTGCCGACGGCGGCTCCGAAGGGTGTATCAAAATGCTCGCGGTCTCGTGGGCGACGAATGAGCCGGGCGCGCATGACGTCGGGCATCCAGTGTTCGAGCGCGTCGAAGTTACTGCCAAAGTCGGCGAGCGTTGCTCACGATGCGTTCAATGCGGCGTTTATGAGCCTGGATGATGGCAGGTCTTTGATGTCTTCTCCTGGTCGAAAGTGACGAGCCTCGTTTATCGTGGCCAGGTCCACTTCGTGGATGGGCTCGTTCTCGTCGGCGGGATCGATCGCGAGGTACGAAAGCGCATCGTTGGAGGCGACTGTGGAAATGGTGAGGCCCACGGGAATTTTCCCGTTGACGGTGATGCCGTCGATTTGCCGGACAGCTTTTAGAGCTGTTTTAGAGCTGTTTTATTGCTGTACCAGGATTTTTGGTCCCCTTGCATTCGAGCGCGGATCCGATACTTCCCGCGAGCTTGGGGATCGGCTGCGATAAGGAGATGGCCGGGGCGATTTTTTCCGATTTTCCGTACTGGACGCCATGCTCCTCCGGCGAAAACATGGCGATCGTCTAATGCTACATCCACGTCGACGATGCTGACGGGGGCGCGGCCTGCTCCTGTCCAGGCGAACCATCGGCGAGCCAGGAGACCACCGAACGCGATCCCTATCTCTTCGGACGTCACGCGTCGCGGGTTGCCTACAATGCGGCAAGCCGCGCCGCTTACGTTGAGTCGTCGTGATTGAGATTTATCGCTGGCGACATCGAAGAAAGCCCAAATAGCGGAGAAGTCCCCATTGTGTGTACATGTCGAGCACATCGTCTTGGTAGCGAGGCGCTGTCGCATAAACGAGTTGGTGTAGTGCATCGACCGGTCGAAGCACTACACCTCCTTGCAGGCTACCGGCCGGCGACAGAGTCTTGCCGGGGTTGACGAAGCCTGGCGCGTTCATGACGCGGTGGATGAGTCCGTGACTGCTTTCTCCGCGCAAGTAGGAGTACGAACCGACGACCTTCCGCGCCTGATCAAGATCCACGCTTCAGTGTCTCAGCCCGCGAGGGATCCAGCTAGTTCGCAAACCCCGTTCAGGAACGTTGGTCAGTTCACCAGCCGCGTTCGCGCCACTCCGCGACGTGCGGACGCTGCTCACCCAGCGTCGAGTCGTCCCCGTGTCCCGGATAGAACCACGTCTCGTCCGGCAGTTCGCCGAAGATGCGTGCTTCCAGGTCGTCCAACAGGCTGGCGAACTCCTCCGGACTTGTTGTCCGCCCAGGACCGCCGGGGAAGAGCGAGTCGCCGGTGAACAGGTGCGGGGGCCCGGCCGGGTCGCGGTACAGCAGCGCGATGGAGCCGGGGGTGTGGCCCCGCAGATGGATCACCTCGAGGCTGACCTGCCCGACCTTGACCGTGTCGCCGTGTTCGACGAGGAAGTCCGGCGGGATCGGCAGCGGCTCGGCGTCCAGCGGGTGGGCGGCGGTGTTCGCGCCGTTCGCGCCGGCGACGGCGCCGAGGGCCTGCCAGTGGTCCTGGTGCCGGTGGGTGGTCACGACCGTCTTCAGCGCGGGCCGGTCGGGGCCGTGGCCGATGAGGTCGGAGATCCTTTCCGGGTCGTTCGCGGCGTCGATCAGCAGCGCCTCGTTCTCGGCGCGGCACACGAGCAGATACGCGTTGTTGTCCATCGGGCCGACCGACAGCTTGGTGATGGTGAGCGCGTCCAGGGTACGGCGGGCGGCGTCGCCGCCGGGGTCGACGTGCCCGGTGTAGGTCTCGACGATGTTCACACCGCACACGGTAGTCGTTCGCCTGCAATCGGTTCCACCCGCACAGGCGACGCACAGGGGCGGGACGTAGGCTCCCGTTGCCCCGCCAGCCGAACCACAGGACGCTCGTGCCCGACGCCTCGCCACGCGCCCCGCGCAAGATCAGCTGGGACGTCCTTCGCGTCGTCGCCGTCTTCGCGGTCATGCTCGGGCACATCACCCATCAGGGTGCACTTCTGCATCCGGAACTGGTGGGGTACCCCTTTCAGGTGACCGCACAGTTCGGTGCGGCCATCCTTTTGGTGATTTCCGCGTTCTTCGTCTGCGCGAGCCTCCGGAAGGGGCGGCCCGGGCGGTGGCTGTGGAACCGCGTGGCGCGGCTGGTACCCGCGTACCTGGTGGCGGTGGTCGTCACCTATGTCGTCGCGCGGTACGCGACGATCCGGTTCAGCGGTCTTCCGTTCCCGCCGGGCCTCACCGGATTCCTGTTCGGCGTTCCGCCCGGCCCGCCGTCCGATCCGTCGCCCTGGTACGTCCCCACCGGCGCCGATCTGCTCGCCAACCTGGGCATGGTCCAGGAATGGGGCTGGCGGTACGAACTCTTCTACTACCTCGACGGCGCTTATTGGACACTGCCGGTCCAGCTCGTCGCGTTCACCGTCGCGGCCCTGCTGTGGCCACGCCGGTGGCGCACCCATCGGCTCACCGTCGGGCTGCTGTGGGCGCTGATCCTGGTCCCGCTGGTCCTCCGGTTCGTCGTGTTCGACCCGGCTTCCACGCCGAAGCTCGTCGATACCTTCTACTACGGCCTCGGCCTGCATCGCGTCCATGTGTTCGCGATCGGGATCGCGATCTGGCTGTGGGCGAAACGACGGCTCGCGCACTGGCATCTGGCGCTGTTCGTGCTCGCCGCCTGCGCGGCGCAGGATCTGCAGGTCTTCCCGTTCCACCAGACCCTGCCGAACGATCCCGAGCGCTGGCCGTCGACCGTGGGGTTCGCCATCATGCTGCTGCTGGTGTGCCTGGCCGCGCGCGGGCCGGACTGGCGGTTCCCCGGTCTGTCCAGGATCGCCCCGGCTGTCACCTGGCTCGCGGGCATCTCGTATGGTCTTTATCTGGTGCACCAGGAACTCGGTTACATCCTGGCCCGTGCCCTGCTGAACGTCGGTGTCCCCGGCTGGCTGCGTCTCCCCATCGTGCTGGCCGCCGCCGTGGTCGGGGGCTGGGCGATCACCGCGGGCGTGGAACGACCGGTCCACCGGTGGTTCACCGCTCGCCGGAATCGACCCGATAAGCCGGGAAAACCGCAGGTCAAAGACTCGGAAACAGTTTCTGTCGGTGGTGCCTCGTAGCATGGAGGAGGCCGCCCGTGCAGCTATCGACCGGGACGGCGACCACAGCTGAGAATGAAACCTGAAGGGACCCTGGCGTGGCTGATCGCCTCGTTGTTCGCGGCGCCCGCGAGCACAACCTCCGCGGTGTGGATCTCGACCTGCCCCGCGACAGCCTGATCGTGTTCACCGGTCTGTCCGGGTCCGGGAAGTCGAGCCTCGCCTTCGACACCATCTTCGCCGAAGGGCAGCGCCGGTACGTCGAGTCGCTGTCGGCGTACGCGCGCCAGTTCCTCGGCCAGATGGACAAGCCGGACGTCGACTTCATCGAGGGCCTGTCGCCCGCGGTGTCGATCGACCAGAAGTCCACCTCGCGCAACCCGCGGTCGACCGTGGGCACCATCACCGAGGTCTACGACTACCTGCGTCTGCTCTACGCCCGCGCCGGCAAGGCGCACTGCCCGAAATGCGGCGAGGCGATCAGCAAGCAGACCCCGCAGCAGATCGTCGACCAGGTGCTCGCGATGGAGGAGGGCACCCGCTTCCAGGTGCTCGCGCCGGTCGTGCGCGGGCGCAAGGGCGAGTACCTCGACCTCTTCGAGAACCTGCAGCAGCAGGGCTACGCGCGGGTCGTGGTCGACGGCACGGTCCACCCGCTCACCGACCCGCCGAAGCTGAAGAAGCAGGAAAAGCACCAGATCGCCGTCATCATCGACAGGCTCTCGGTGAAGACCAGCTCGCGGCAGCGGCTCACCGACTCGGTCGAGACGGCGCTCCGGCTGGCCGACGGCCTGATCGAGCTCGAATTCGTCGACCTGCCGGAGAACGACCCGCATCGCGTGCGCGGCTTCTCCGAGAACCTGGCCTGTCCCAACGGCCACCCGCTGGCGATCGAGGACCTCGAGCCGCGGTCGTTCTCGTTCAACGCCCCGTACGGTGCCTGCCCCGACTGCACCGGTATCGGCGTCCGCAAGGAGGTCGACCCGGAACTCGTGGTCCCGGACGACGAGTTGTCCCTCGGCGAGGGCGCCATCGCGCCATGGGCGGGCGGCCAGAGCGCGGACTACTTCATCCGCCTGCTCGAATCGCTTTCGGAGACCATCGGCTTCCGGATGGACACGCCGTGGCGCAAGCTGCCGGCGAAGGTGCAGAAGGCCGTTCTGCACGGTGTCGACGATCAGGTCCACGTCCGCTACAAGAACCGCTACGGCCGCCAGCGGTCCTACTACGCGAGCTTCGAGGGCGTCATCCCGTTCCTCGAGCGGCGCCAGGAGCAGACGGAGTCCGAGTACATGCGCGAGCGGTACGAGGGCTACATGCGCGAGGTGCCGTGCCCGGCCTGTCAGGGCACGCGGCTCAAGCCGGAGATCCTCGCCGTCACCCTGGAGCACAAGACGAAGGGCGACCGGTCGATCGCCGAGGTCTGCGCCCTCTCGATCGCGGAGGCGTCACAGTTCCTCGACGAGCTGGAGCTCGGCAAACGCGAGACGGTGATCGCCGGCGCGGTGCTCAAGGAGATCCAGGCGCGGCTGCGCTTCCTCCTCGACGTCGGGCTCAACTACCTCTCGCTCGACCGCGCTTCCGGGACGTTGTCCGGCGGCGAGGCGCAGCGCATCCGGCTCGCCACGCAGATCGGTTCCGGTCTGGTCGGCGTGCTGTACGTGCTGGACGAGCCGTCGATCGGGCTGCACCAGCGGGACAACCACCGGTTGATCGAGACGCTGGTCCGGTTGCGTGACCTCGGCAACACGCTGATCGTCGTCGAGCACGACGAGGACACCATCCGCTCCAGCGACTGGGTGGTCGACATCGGCCCGGGCGCCGGTGAGCACGGCGGCCACATCGTCCACAGTGGACCGTACAAGAAGATACTGCGGAACAAGGACTCGATCACCGGCGCGTACCTTTCGGGCCGCAGCAAGATCGAGGTCCCGGCGATCCGGCGCCCGATCGACAAGAAGCGGCAGCTGACCGTCGTCGGCGCGCGCGAGCACAACCTGCGCGGTCTCGACGTGGCGTTCCCGCTCAGCTGCCTCGTGTCGGTGACCGGTGTCTCGGGTTCGGGGAAGTCCACGCTGGTCAACGACATCCTCGCGACCGTGCTGGCGAACAAGCTCAACGGCGCGCGCCAGGTCCCTGGCCGTCACACCCGGGTGAACGGGCTGGCGGGCGTCGACAAGCTGGTCCGCGTCGACCAGTCGCCGATCGGCCGCACCCCGCGGTCGAACCCGGCGACGTACACCGGCGTCTGGGACCACGTGCGCAAGCTGTTCGCCGCGACCACCGAGGCGAAGGTGCGTGGCTACCAGCAGGGCCGGTTCTCCTTCAACGTCAAGGGCGGCCGGTGCGAGGCCTGCGCCGGTGACGGCACGATCAAGATCGAGATGAACTTCCTGCCCGACGTCTACGTCCCGTGTGAGGTCTGCAAGGGCGACCGGTACAACCGCGAGACCCTCGAGGTGCACTACAAGGGCAAGACCGTCGCGGACGTGCTGAACATGCCGATCGAGGAGGCGGCCGAGTTCTTCGAGCCGATCAAGGCGATCCACCGGCACCTCGCGACGCTCGTCGACGTCGGCCTCGGCTACGTCCGGCTCGGGCAGCCCGCGCCGACGCTGTCGGGCGGTGAGGCGCAGCGCGTCAAGCTCGCCAGCGAGCTGCAGAAACGGTCCACCGGCAAGACGGTGTACATCCTCGACGAGCCGACCACCGGTCTGCACTTCGAGGACATCAGCAAACTGATCGGCGTGATCAACGGCCTGGTGGACAAGGGCAACACGGTGATCGTCATCGAGCACAACCTCGACGTCATCAAGACCTCGGACTGGATCATCGACATGGGTCCCGAAGGCGGTTCCGGCGGTGGCACCGTGATCGCGGAGGGCACGCCGGAGTACGTCGCTTCGGTCGAGGAGAGCTACACCGGGCAGTTCTTGAAGACCGTTCTCGTTTAGGGGCTGGTAAGTGGTGGGGACGGTTCCAGCCGTCCTTGCCACACACCAGGTCCAGCGCCGGCGAGGCGGACCCGTAGTAGAACGCGCAGCCGATACGAAGCGCCCTCCTTGCCCGGCATCGAAGCGAGCCTTGCCGATGTCGTCGCCGGATCCGAGACCTCGATCGGCACGAAGTCGACCGCGCCGGATTTCTTGATCTCCACAAGGACCTCGTCCTCGTCAGTGGAACGGTCCGTCCAGCCGAACCGCGCCATCCCCTTCGGCGCGGCCCGGGTGAACCGTTCCGCGCCGCCGTCCGTGTGGGAGGCAAGAGGAAGCGGCCATTGGAGAACCGAGGAGAGGCCGGTGCCGATGCGCAGTTCGATCGCGGCGTGCGCCGAAGGATCCACTCCGCCCCTGCGGGTTGCAGTACTGTCCTCGCCGACCCAGAAGACCGTCGGGAGGACGCGAGTGGCGATCGGAGGCCGGCGGCCCAGAAAGGTCAACGGCGAGGACTTGGTCCGGCACTTGTACGCCGAACACGGGCGAAGCCTGCTGGCGTACGCGACGAGGCTGACCGGGGACCGCGCGGCCGCGGAGGACGTCGTGCAGGAGACTTTGGTCCGGGCCTGGAAGCACGCCGAAGACCTGCGGAACGACGCGAAGGGATCGGTGCGGGGCTGGCTGCTCACCGTCGCCCGCAACATCATCACCGACCGCGCGCGGGCCAGGGCGGCACGGCCACCGGAAGTGGCGGAGCCGGAGGAAGGCGTGCCCACCCCGGCGGTGGAGCGGGACCACGCGCAGCGCGTCGTGGACTCCATGGCCGTGCTCGGGGCGATGGACGGTCTCTCCACGGAACATCGTGAGGTACTGGTGGAGATCTACTACCGGGGCCGGACGGTGGCCGAAGCGGCGAAATCCCTCGGCGTGGCCCCGGGTACCGTCAAGTCGAGATCCTATTACGCGTTACGGGCGCTCAGAGCCGTGATGTCGGGACCGGGGAAGGAGGTGGCGCGATGAGTGCGGTCGGACACGACCAGGGCCGGCTCGCCGCCTACGTCCTCGGTGGGCTCACCCAGGCGGAAGCGGCCACGTTCGAGACGCATCTGGCGACCTGCCCCACGTGCCGTCGTGAGGTTCGCGAGCTGTCGGAGCTGCGGTATCACCTCGACGAAGTGCCGCCGGAGGCGTTCCTCGAAGGTCCGCCTGACGGCGGTGATCTGCTGCTGCGGCGCACGTTGCGTCAGGTTCGCGACGAGGAAGGTGCGCAGGAGCGGAAGCCCCGCAGGCTTCTCGCCGTGGCCGGTGCGGCCGCGCTGGTCGTCCTGGCGCTGGGCGCCGGGGTGCTGGTCGGCAGGCAGAGCACGCCGGAGCCGTCGACGGTGGCCCTGCCGGTGCCCGCGGTGACCGCCCCGGTGCCGGGCACCCGCGATCTCGCGGCCACCAACCGGATCACCGGGGTGCAGTTGGCGGTCCGGGTGGTTCCGGCCGCGGGCTGGGTGCGGCTCCACGCCAAGGCGACAGGAGTCCGCGAAGGCGAGAAGTGTGCGCTCGTCGTGGTGACCAGGAGCGGTGAGCGGGTCAACGCCGGGAGCTGGCTCGTTTCGGAGAAGGGACAGCGCGAGGGCACCGGGGTCGACGGCTCGGCACTGGTCGCCCCCGACGACGTGGCCTCGGTCGAGATCGTGACCATGGACGGCCGGAACCTGGTGTCGGCGCAGGTATGACGGGTTCGCTCGCGGGTCGCGGAGGCGGTCGGTACCGCTTCCGCGACACTTGGCTGCTCCCCGCCTCGCCCAAGGCGGTCTTCGACGCCGTCGTCGACCTGGCCGCGTATCCGCTGTGGTGGCGTGACGTCCGTTCGGTCAACCAGGTCGACGAGGACACCGCCGAACTCGTCTGCCGGTCCAGGCTGCCGTACGCGTTGACCGTGCGGATGCACCGGGACCGGCAGGACGAGCGGGAGGGCCGGGTCCGGGTCCTGCTCAGCGGCGATCTGGAAGGGACGCTCGCGGGCGCTCTCGTCGCGGTGGAAAGCGGCACCAGACTGGACATCACCCAGGAGGTCGAGGCGCGGAAACCGTTGCTGCGCAAGCTCGATCGGGTCGCGAGGCCGGTTTTCCGGATCAACCACGCGCTCATGATGCGGCGCGGGCGAAACGGATTACAGGGGTATTTGGGTTCGTCCGCGGGTTAAGCTCCCGCCATGCGTGTCGCCACCGTGCAGCCGTTCACCGTTCCCGCTGACCTTCCCGCGAACATCGCCGAACACGCGAGGCTCCTCCGGATCGCGAAAGCCGATCTCTGCGTCTTCCCCGAACTTTCCTTGACCGGCCTGGAGTTCGCGGCGCTTGCCGCCGACCCCGGCTTGTGGCTGTCTCAGGACGACCCCCGCCTCGATCCACTTCGGGAGGCGTGCCGAGCCAGTGGTGTCCACGCCGTCATCGGGCTCCCGCTCGTGGCGGACGGGCGGCGGTACCTCGGTTCGCTCGTCCTCGGGCCGAACGGCGAAAACGTCGCCACCTATGCGAAACGCAATCTGCACAACAGCGAGGAAGAGCTGTTCGAGCCGGGCGGTCGCCAGGTGATCGTCGAGGTCGGAGGCAGGCGTCTCGGCCTCGCGATCTGTCTCGATGCCGCGAATCCGGACCATTCCAGAGAACTCGCCGAGGCCGGCGCCGAGGTGTACGTCCTCAGCGCGCTCTTCGGCGAGGGCCAGGAACAGCGGCTGCTCGACCAGGTCGGCGTCGCGGCCGGGTACGGGATGTGGGTCGTGCTTTCCCAGTATTCCGGCAAGACCGGCGGGATGACCGCGTTCGGCGGCAGCGGCGTCTGGAAACCCGGAGGCGCCGTCGCGGTGCGGCTCGGCGCCGAGGTCTCCGAATGGGCCTACGCGACGATCAGTTCCTGAGTCTTGCGGTCACGCGACGCCACGGCCGCGACGAAGACGGCGAAAGCGAGCAGTCCGACGCTCGACGTACGGTCCTGCGACCACCCGTGAGGGCTTCGGCCGATCTGCTGCGTGGTGTCGATCAGTCCCGAAGCGACGCCGGTGTCGGCGAGGGGAGAGCGCGCTGCGGCCTGAAATCCCCAGGTGATGCCTTGGTGCATCACTTGTGACAGCGGCCATGCTGTGTGACTCTCTTCCCTGCCGGAAGGAGGCACTTGCATGTCCCAGGGGAACACCGAGGCGACCGCGGAGGCCAGGGTCGTCGACCCGGAGAAGCTCGAGGTGTGCACCGTGCTCGAGGTGCTCAACCGGATCAGCGGGAAGTGGGCGATCGGCATCCTGCTGGAGGCCACGCGCGGTCCGGTGCGGTTCACCGAACTGGAGCGGTCGGTGGAGGGGATCAGCAGACGGATGCTCACGCTGACGTTGCGGAACCTCGAACGCGACGGCCTGCTCGTGCGCACCGTGTACCCGACGGTGCCGCCGAAGGTGGAGTACGAGGCCACCGCGATGGCGAAGGAACTCTATGCGTCGTTGAGCGGTCTGCTGAGCTGGGCCGAGCGCCACCGCGACTCGATCGCCGAGTCCCGCGTGGTCTACGACGAGAAGGTCAGCGCCTGAGGCCTGCCGCGTGCGCGGCGCGCTGGACGTGGGAACAGAGCAGGTCGAAGTACATCTTGTGGAAGGGCAGATCCGTGCTGTTCTTCGCGGACCAGCTTTCCCACAGGCCGCCCGGCCGCAGATAGCGTGACGTGTACGCGGTGGTGAGGTCGGCGTCGATGTGGTGCAGGGCCGCGAGCGCCCACTCCTGGTCGTAACGCAGGTCCGGCCGGGCGAGGTAATGGTCCAGATAGGACACGAGGAGTTCGGCGTCGGCGATGGTGCCGAACCTCGCCAGCGCGAAGCAGTAGCCCTGACCGGCGAACACCAGGCCGCTCTCCAGCAACAGCTCCCGGATACGCCCGCGCCACGCGGTTCGGCGGTCGACCCCGATGAGCCAGGCCGCGGTGATCCGCGGCCGCCAGTCCGCCGCGAGCAGCTCTTCGAGTTCGTCGTCGGTGATCGCCCGCGCGTCCTCGACCAGCTCGCGCAGGAACGTCTCGCGTTCGGGCCCGCTCATCATCCCGGCGAAGTTGCCGTGCAGGAGCTTCGAGTACCGCGCGAGCACGTAGCGGTCGATGGCGTCCGGCATGCGTCCAGTCTGCCGGAACGAAGAAACCGCGGTGCGAGGACGGGGGATCCTCGCCCAGCGCGAACCCCGCTACGGTCAGGTCGGCCGTCCCGAGGTCTGGTACGAACCGAAGACCGTATAACGACCTATACGGCAACTCGCGGTCGAACACTGTCGTATGCGAACGCGGGCATGTCAAGAGGTCGAAAGTGTTGGTAAATCACCAGCGGGCGGAAGCGACGAAAGTTGGTGCCGGACCTCGGCCGGGGCTCCTAGATTCACGAACCATTCCGTTGTCCTGACAAGGAGTGGGTCCATGGCTAGGAAGTTCTTCGTCTCCGCGTCCGTCAGCTTGGCGCTGCTGGCCGTCCCGGTCACCGCGGGTCAGGCCACGGCCGCGGTCCAGCCCGCTCAGCAGGCCGCGGCGGCGACCACGGTCTACTACGACGCCTCGGGAGCGCCCAGCTTCCGCGCCGCCATCCGGGCGGGCGTGGCGAACTGGAACAACTCGGTGGCCAACGTGAAGCTGCAGGAGAGCTCGTCGGGCGCCACCCTGCGCTACACCGAAGGCAACGACCCCTCGGGTTCGTACGCCGAGACCGACGGCCACGGCCGCGGCACCATCTTCATCGACTACACGCAGGCGCAGCAGTACGACCAGACACGGATCGCCGCGCACGAGACCGGCCACGCGCTCGGCCTGCCGGACCACTACCAGGGCCCGTGCTCCGAACTGATGTCCGGCGGCGGCGCCGGCCCGTCCTGCACCAACGCGAAGCCGAACGCCCAGGAAGTCTCGCGGGTGAACTCGCTGTGGGCCAACGGTTTGCTGTCGAACGGCACCGTGCAGCGCATCTACAACTGACCCTCCGGCCTCCTTCCCCGCTCTCGCGGTGGGGAAGGAGGCCTTCACGGCGTTCTAGCCCTGGAACTCGTAGGCGCCCGCGTCGACCCGCGCGCCGGCGAAGACCGGGTTGCCGTCGACGTCGCGGTCGTCGTACTTCGTGGTGCCGAGGTCGATCGCCGGGCTTCCCGCCCGCAGGATCAGGTTCGTCGCCGAGGTGAATTTCGGATCCGCGATCTTGTCCGTCGCGCCGGAAGTGAACTGCCGGAGCCCGCCGAAGTACACGTTGTGGCCGGTCGCGGTGAAGGTCGCGTCCGCGTAGCCGACCTTGTACGCCGCTTGGACGACGTTCTGCGTCATCGTCAGCAGCTGGTTCGTGCAGCCGCCGTAGCAGACGAAACCTTCCGACTCGGCGTTCGGGAGCCGGAGCGAGTTGTTGCGGAACACCGTGCCGAGCACCGGTCCGTTGCCGTCCTCGGCGCCGCGCGTGATGATCCCGCCGCGCGTCTTGGCACCGAAGACCGCGTTGTATTCGAAGACGTTGCCGGTCGAGACGCCGTCAGGGTCCTTCGCGTCCGTGCCGAGTTCAGTGAAGGTCTCGTTGTCTTCGGAGATGTTGTGGTGGATGACGTTGCGGGAGCCGTAGAAGATCTCGACCGCCGCGCCGTCGAGGCCGCCGAAGTCGTCGGCTTTCGCGATCGAGCCGCTGATCCGGTTCCAGCCGATGTCGGAGCCGTTGCCCTGGACCAGGACGGCGAACGCACCGGAGTCGTCGTTGCCGCCAGGGGTCACGACGGTCATGTGGTTGTTGTCGACGAGGTCGTTCTGCGTGACCTCGGTGCCCTCCGCCGACGGCGCGATGTACACGCCGGCGCCGGCGCCGGTGATGAGATTCGACAGCACCTTGTCGCGGTCGCCGGACACCTTCACCCCGGCCCACGAACAGCGTCCCGCGTCGGCCGCGACGCCGACCTGGAGGTCCTTCACCACGATGTCGCTGCCGACGAGGTCGACACACGCCTCACCGTTGCCTTTGACGATCGGCCGCGCGCCGCTGCCGTACGCGCCGATCGTCACGTTCGAGCTTTTGACGGTGAGGCCGCCGGACCAGGCACGACCGCGCCGCAACAGGACGGTGTCGCCCGCGGCGAACGTGGTGGCGGAGACCTTCGCCAGGGTTCTCCACGGAGTCTGCTGCGAAGTGCCGCTCGCGGTGTCGCTGCCGGAGACCTGGTCGACGTAATAGGTCTTCGGCGCGGCTTCGGGCGTCGTGAACCCGGTGCACGCGAGGGCGGCGAGCACGCTCACGGAAAGGAGTTTCCAGGACATTCCGCGGACCGTAACCACCCGCCGCACAAGGTCCGTACAAAGACCACGGTGGTTTCGGCGTGATCCGTCCGGCCGCCGGCACCGTCGCCCGTGATCGCGTCATCGAGGTCACCCTTTCGCCGATCGTCCACGGCCGGCGCGGTGGCACCGGTCTGGAGGGCGACGGTGTAGTGCACTTCGCCGACAAGTTCGGCTACCGGGTCTTCGGAGGGATGGTCACCGATTTCGCCCTGTACGGCATCGAGTGTGGTCTCCACCCGCCGCCGACGGGTAGTCACTCGAGTGCGCGGCCTCCCGGTGCTTCGATGGTCAGGGGAGCCGACGTGTCACCGGTGAGTTGCCGCAGCTGGGTCATGGTCCGGTCCAGTTGCTCCGCCAGCCGCGGGATCGTGCTCGACGGCAGGTAGGCCTCGGCGCCGGCGTCGAGGAGACGGCGCACCGGGCCCTCGTATCTGACGCCGAGTTCGGCGTCCTCGATCTCCGTGATCACGATCCGCGCCCTCGGGTACAGCGCGCGGAAGTTGCCGATCAACTGCGGGCTGCCCGGTGGGACCAGCAGGACGTCGACGCTCGGAGGAGCCGAGCGCAGGTCCAGGACGAGGTAGCCGGGGCCGAGCCGCTCGGACAGCGAGTCCCGCGCCGACGCGGACAGCTTCATGGCGGTGGCCACCACCGTGATGTCGTCGGAGTCCGTCGAACGCACCGGTTCTTCACGGGCGGCGCCGGAAATCGTCGCGATGGTCTCGCCGTTCCGCATGACGAGCACGTTTTCACCAGGGCGGAGGGTTTCGATGAGCGCTACGAGTTCTTCGGGAAGCTGCGAGGCGTCGACCCATCGCCCGGACTGATCACTCATCACCCCATGATGGCCCCTTTCCCCGGTACATGAAGGACCCCATCCTTGCGCCTGGGTACCGGAAGGGGGCCTTCATGTACTCCACGACCGGCATCCCGCAGGAAACGCCCGCTACCGCTGTCGCGGCCGTCCCGGAACTCCAGGCCGCGTCTGCCAGGGAAGCGGCCCGTCGAGCGGCCGGTATTCGACGCCGAGTGCGTCCAGCCGCGGCAGGTGGTGGTCCCGCAGACGCGGCAGGAACTCCGCGTAGTCCCGGCCCTCCGGGCTGCTCCACGCCACCTCGGCGAAAGCGCACAGTCGCGGGAAGGCGACGTAGTCCACCCGCCGAACGGTGTCGAGATGCTCCGCCCACACCTGCGCCTGCGCGCCGAGAATCGTCTTCCCGTCGGGGAAGTCGGCGGGCACCGGCTCATAGCCGTAGAAGCTCTCCAGCGTACTCAGGTAGCCGACGGGGATCGGTTCGTCGGGATGGTCGGACTGCCGGTGGTCCAGGTACACGTGGTCCTCGGGACACATGACGACCTCGTGCCCCGCGGCCGCCGCGCGGACCCCGGCCGCCTCGCTCTGCCACGAGCCGATGACCATCGGCGGCAGGTCTCCCGCCTCGAGCACCTCGTCCCAGCCGAGCGGACGACGTCCTCGTTCGACCAGATGCCGCGCGATCTCGCGCACGAACCAGCCGTGCTCCTCGGTCGCGCCGGGTACTTCGTCGCCGCCGAGCGCGATGACCTCCGACGGGAAGACGTCCAGCACGTGGTCGAAGATGCTCTTGAAGAAGTCCACTGTGGACTTCTTCGTGTTGAGCAGAGACGTGCTGATGCCCCAGCTCGTCCATACTTCCCACGGTTCGGCGGTTTCCGGCCCGAGTTCGGGATAGGCGGCGATCGCGGCCCGCGCGTGCCCGGGGATGTCGACCTCCGGGACCACCGTCACCGAACGCGCGGCGGCGTACGCGACGATCTCGCGGAGGTCGTCGGTCGTGTAGCACCCGCCGTGCGGCCGCCCGTCCCGCTCCGGCCCGTCGTGCCGCCCGACCATGGACGACTTCCGCCAGCCACCGACCTCGGTCAGCCTGGGGAACTCCGGGACCTCGATCCGCCAGCCCTGGTCGTCGGTCAGGTGCAGGTTGAGCACGTTGAGCTTGTGCGCGGCGATGAGGTCGACGAACCGCAGCACCTCGGCCTTGGTCCGGAAATGCCTCGCCACGTCGAGCAGACAGCCGCGCCAGGCGAATCGGGGATGGTCGGTCACCACCCCGCACGGGATCTCCCGCTGTCCACCGTGGATGGACGCGGCCCGGAACGCGTCCGGTCCGACGAGCTGCCGGAGGGTCTGACGGCCGTAGAACTCGCCTGCCGCGTCGGCGGCGTGCAGGGTCACGCCCGACGGGTCGATCTCCAGCCGGTAACCCTCGGCGGGCAGTGCGGCGTCGGTACGGACGTCCACTTCGGACGGTACCGGGCAGCGTCCCGGCAAGGTTTCCACCGAGACCGGACGAGGGAGCAAGGTTTCGAAGCCAGGCATGTCAGCCCTTCACCGCGCCGCCCATGACGGACACGAGTCGTCGTTGCACGAGAATGAAGAACACCAGCACCGGAATGGTCATCAGGGTCGAGCCGGCCATCACCGCGCCCCAGTCGGTGTCCTCCGGTTTGAAGAACACCAGGATCGCGAGCGGGAGCGTCTGGTTCTCGGTGTTGGAGATGATGAACGTCTTGGCGAACAGGAAGTCGTTCCAGGCGTGGATGAACGCCAGCACGCTGATCGCCACCAGCCCGGGCGCCACCAGCGGGAAGAGGATCTGCCAGGTGAACCGCATCCGGCTCGCCCCGTCGATCTTCGAGGCCTCTTCCAGTTCCTGCGGCACCGCGGCGACGAAGCCGCGCAGCATCCAGATCGCGAACGGCAGGCTGAACGCCAGGTGCACCAGGATCAGCGAGCCGAGGTGGTTGGTGCCGAACGCCGGCGCCACGTCGCCGACCGACCGCATCAGGAAGAACAGCGGAATGGTCAGCGCCTCGACCGGCACCATCTGCGCCACCAGCACCATCACCAGCAGGACGGTCCTGCCCTTGAAGTTGAACCGCGTCAGCGCGACGGCCGAAAGGAACGAGAGCAGCAGCGACAACGCCACCACCACGACGGCCACGATCACGCTGTTCAGGAAGAACAACGCGAACCCTTCGCCGCTCAGCACCCGTTCGAAGTGCTCCAGGGTCGGTGTGAGCGTCCAGGGGCGGGGGTTCTCCGCCTGGATCTGCCCGGTGGGCTTGAACGCCGAAAGCACCATCCAGTACACGGGGAACGCGACCATTCCCGCGATGACCACACAGAGGATTTCGGCGATCAGCCTGCCGGGCTTCTTGACCCGGCCGGACCTCGGCCGGGCAGGCGCTGTCGTCACACCCATCCCGCGCTCCGGCGTTGCGACCGGACGTACAGCCCGGTGATGGACAGCAGCAGCAAGGTCATCACGACTCCGAGCGCCGCGCCGAGACCGTATTCCTGTCCGGCGAAGGCCTGTTGATAGGCGAAGACGTTGAGCACGAGGTTGCGCCCGGCCACGCCGCCGCCGTTGGTCATCACGTAGATCTGGGTGAAGATCTTGAAGTCCCAGATGATCGACTGGATCGTGGCGATGGTCAGCAGCGGCCGCACCATCGGCAGCGTGATCGACCACGTGGTGCGCCAGGTCGACGCGCCGTCGAGGTACGCGGCCTCGACGACCTCTTCCGGCACTCCCTTGAGTCCCGCGTACATCGTCACCATGACGAACGGGAACGAACACCAGATGACCTCGGCGGCCACCAGCCCGAACGTGCTGTAGGTGTCGAAGGTCCAGGAGTGGTTCGCCATCCCGGTGAACCCGAGGCCCGAGAGCACCTCGTTGACCAGCCCGAAGTCGGCGTCGAACAGGAACAGCCAGACGTACGAGCCCGCCATCGCCGGCGTCGCCCACGCGGCCAGCGCCGCCAGGAACAGCGGGACCCGTGCCCAGGCGCGGACCCGGGTCGCCAGCACGGCGAGCCCCGTCCCGAGCGCGAGGCTGCCGACGACGCAGACCGCGGTGAAGCCGAGGGTCTTGGCCAGCACTTCCCAGAACTGGACGTTCTCCAGCAGATCGACGTAGTTCTGGAGACCGAGGAACACCAGCGGCGCGTTGCCGACCGCCTGCGGCTGGCCGTAGTCGTAGAACGAGATCAGGACGAGCTGGTAGATCGGGTACACCAGCATCGCCAGCAGCAGGATGCCGCCGGGCGCCAGATAGAGCAGGGCCGCCCGCCCGTCCCGGCGACGGCGGGGCGACCGCCGTGCCGGGACGGCCGGAGCCGTGGTGCGGGGAATCTCCTTCGTGACCACTTAGCCGAACGCCTTGTTCATCTCGGCGGACGCGGTGGCCAGCGCGGCGGCGGGATCCTTGCCGCCGGTCGCGATCTGCTGGATCGCGGTCGGCAGCACGTTCTGCGCGTCGATCTTCGACCACGCCGCGGTGGCGGGGACGAACTTGGTGCCCGCGGTGAGCGTGTCGACGAACGGCTTGACCGACGGGTCGCTCGCGGCGAGCTTCTGCTGGACGCTGCCGAGCGTGGGCAGGTTGCCCATGGCGACGTACATCTTCTCCTGGTACTTGGCGCCACCGAGCAGCTGGGTGAACTCGACCGCGAGGCCCTTGCGCTTCGTCGCGTTGAACACGCCGAGCAGGTTGCCGCCCGCGAACGCGGGGGCGATCTTGCCCGCCTCGGTGCCCGGGATCGGGATGATCGCGTACTTGCCCTTCGCCTGGCCCGCCTCGACGGCCTTGCGGTTGAAGTCACCACCGATCGCCATCCCGGCCTTGCCGCCGGCGAACGCCGTGATGCTCTGCGTCCCGGTGAGGTTGGCGCACTGCTCGGGCGGGCAGATGTCCGCCTTCAGCAGATTCGCGTACGCCGCCACCCCGGCCTTGGCCTGCTCGGAGTCCAGGGCCGACTTCCATTTGTCGCCGTCCTGCTTGGCGATTTCACCGCCGTGCGCCCACAGGAACGGCAGCATCGCGTAGGTGTACTTGCCGCCGACGGAGATGCCGTACAGCTCCGGCTTCCTGGCGCGGATCGTCTTCGCGGTCTCGGTCAGCTCCGCCAGCGTGGCCGGCGGCTTGAGGCCGAGTTCGGCGAAGAGGTCCGTGCGGTAGTACAACGCGCGGATGCCGGTGAACCACGGAAGCCCGTAGGTCTTGCCGCCGGATTTCGCCGTCTCCAGTACCGCGGGCAGGACGTCCGCCCCTTCCTTCCACGACGAAAGGTCGCCGGTCAGGTCGGCCAGCGCGCCGGTGGCGGCGTAGCTGGACACGTCGGTGTTGCCGAATTCGGCGACGTCCGGCGCGCTGGCCGGATCGTTGAAGGCACCGGAGAACTTGTCCGCGCGGCCTTCCACCGGAATCCACTGGACGTCGACCTCGACGCCCGAGTGCGCCGCCTTGAACTCGGCGATCGCCTCCTTGACCGCCGCCTCCTTCGGCGCGCGGTTGGCTTCGTCGAACAGCCAGACCCGGACCGTGCCGGACTTCTCGTCACCGCCGCCCGCGGCCGGGGCGTTCTGAGCCGGTGCACAGCCGGTGACGAGGCCGACAGCCGCGAGGCCCGCGATGAGGACGCGAGTTCTCATGGGTTTCTCCTTAAGCGAAAAAGACGGAATTGACTTGGGGGAGCGCCAGCTTCCCGGCGACGGCCCCGGGAAGACCGGTGGCGGGATCGCGCGGCAGCCAGCTGAGCGTGCCGGACTTGTCGCTCGAGACGTAGAACCAGCGCTCGGTCGGGTCGAGGGTGAAGTGCCGCGGATACACCCCGCCGACGGGCGCGTTGTTCAGCAGTCTCAAGGATTTCCCGTCCTCGCCGACGCCGAACGACGCGATCGTGTCGGAACCACGCACCGAGGCGTAGACGAACTTCCCGTCCTTGGACGTGGCGATCTCGCCCGGGTACTGCTCACCCGGCGTGCCCGCGGGAACGGCCGGAACGACCTGTCCGGCGGTGAGTTTCCCGGTGGTCGGGTTCCACGCCGCGACGGTCACCTCGGCACGCAGCTCCCCGAGGATGTACGCGTACCTGCCGTTCGGGTGGAACGCCAGATGCCGCGGCCCGGCGCCCGACGGGAGTTTCAGCTGCTGGTTCAGCTTGAGCTTCCCGGTCGCGGTGTCGAGTTCGTAGACGTAGACCGAATCCGCGCCGAGATCGACCGCGAGCACCCACTTGCCGGTGGGATCGTTGACGACCTGGTGCGCGTGCGCCTGACGCTCGGCGCCCTTGTGCTGAGCCACATCGACGACGTCGCCGAGTCTCCCGTCCGCGAGGATGGGGAGGACGACGACGCTGCCGCTGCTGTAGTTCGCGGCCAGCACGTACTTCTGGCTCGCGTGGACGCTCAGATGGGTCGGGTGCTTCCCCTTGGCCGACTTCTTGTTGAGCAGCCTGGGTTTCACCGGATCGGCCAGGCTGAACGCGGAGATCTGGCCGTTCTCGTCCTCGTTGGTCACGTAGAGCGTCTTGCGGTCGGCGCTGATGTCGAACCAGGAGGCGTTGCTGACTCCCGGGATCGTCCGGTCGACGACGACCGCGTTGGTCACCGCGTCCCGGTGAGCGACATCGAGCCCGTGCCCGGAACTGGTGTAGCTGCTGAGGTAGATGGCCCCGGTTCCCTTCGGTCCGCAGGATTGTTCGGAGGCGTTCGCGAGGTGGGAGCCGAAAACGGTCGTGAGTCCAGCCGCTCCGACTGCGCCGAGGAAGGTGCGTCGATCGAGTCCGGTCATGGTGATCTCTCCCCGTCGTCAGGTGGTTTAAACCACTGCCATGAGCAATGCTGCCACGCCGAAACCGGAAACGGAAAGGACGGTTTCCAATACCGTCCAGGTCTTCAGGGTCTGCGGCACGGTCAGGTTGAAGTACCGCGAGATGATCCAGAAACCGCCGTCGTTCACGTGCGAGGCGATGATCGAACCGGCGGAGATCGCCACGACCAGCAAGGCGAGCTGCATCTGCGAGTAACCCAGCGTCGCCACCGTCGGCGCGACGATGCCGCTCGTGGTCACGATCGCGACGGTCGCCGAGCCCTGCGCGATCCGCATCCCGCAACTGATCACGTACGCGGCCAGGATGACCGGGAGACCGGCGTTGTCCAGTGACCCCGCGACGGCCTTGCCGATCCCGGTGGCGGACAACACGGCGCCGAAGAACGCGCCCGCGCCGACCACCAGCAGGATCATCGCGACCGGGCGGAGCGACTTCGCCGAAAGCTCGCTCAGATCCTTGCCGGTCAGGCCGCGGCGCAGGCCGAGCAGCCAGGACGCGAGCAGCACCGAGATCGTCAGCGCGACCGCCGGGGTGCCGATGAACGCGGCTACACCGGCGGCCGGGGAGTTCTTGGGAAGCCAGATGCTGCCGAAGGTCCCGGCGAGGATCAGCACGAGCGGGACCGCGATGATCGCCAGCACCAGCCCGAGCGACGGCGGGTTCTGCTCCGCCTCGCCTTCTTCCTCCGCGATCAGGAACTCCGCGGGAACCGGCACGTTCACGCGGTTGCCGATCCACGTCGAGTACGCGACGCCGCCGACGAGGAACGCCGGGACACCGCAGACCAGGCCCATCAGGATGATCCAGCCGAGTTCCACGTGCAGCAGGCCCGCCGCGGCGACCGGGCCGGGGTGCGGCGGGAGGAACGCGTGGGTGATGGAAAGGCCGGCGAGCAGGGGCAACGCGTACAGCACCAGCGAGCGGCCGCCCTGTTTGGCCGCGACGTAGACCAGCGGTGCCAGCACGAAGATGCCGATGTCGAAGAAGACCGGGATACCGAAGACGAAACCCGCGAGGCCCATCGCCAACGGGGCCCGCTTCTCACCGATGGCGCGCAGCAACGCGCCGGTGAGCACTCGCGCTCCGCCGGAACGCTCCAAAATGGACCCGAGGATGGTACCGAGTCCGATGATCGCGGCGATATGGCCGAGGATCCCGCCGAACCCCTTCTCCAGAAGGGAATCGGACGCCTTCTGCGCGGAGCCGACGATCTGGCCGACCGGCAGGCCCGCGGCCAGCGCGGTCAGCAGGCCGACCACGATCAAGGCGATGAAGGGTTCCAGCTTGACCTTGATGATGAGGAACAGCAAAACCGCGATCGAGACGGCGGCGAGGGTCAGGAGACCTCCCGTCGAATGTTGGAGCCAATCGATCATCGGGCACTCCCGGGATTCCGCAGTGAATGGCCGGCGAGGGCGCCGGTCGGTTGACCATCGTCGATGGCGGCGACACCGTTGACGAAGACATAGGGGATACCGGCGGCCCGCTGTCGCGGTTCGTCGAACGTGGCGGTGTCGGCGACGGTTTCCGGGTCGAACAGCACGAGGTCCGCCGCGTAGCCGGCGCGGACGAGCCCCCGGTCGGTCAGCCGCAGGCGGTCCGCCGCGCGGCCGGTGAGGTGGGCGACGCATTCGGCGAGGTCGAGGACGCCGAGTTCGCGGACGTAGCGCGCGAGGTACCGCGGGAACGTGCCCCAGGCGCGGGGATGCGGCCGCGCGCCGACGAGCAGCCCGTCGCTGCCGCCGGTGTGCGTGCGGTGACGCATGATCGCCTGGACGTTCTCCTCGTGCCCGACGTGCATCAGGCAGGACGTGCCGAGCTTCTCCGAGATCAGGACGTCGAAGTACAGCTCCGCGGCCGGCTTCCCGGCATGTCGCGCCGAAGCTGCGACGGAATGCCCGACCAGATGGGCGTTCTCGTCCCGGCGGACGCCGTTGATCTCGATGGCCTCCCAGTCGATCGGCACCCCGTGCGCGCCGTCGGAGCCGGTCTCCTCGATCTCGGCACGGATCCGCTCACGGCTGTCCACATCGGACAGCCGGGCCAGCGTGGCGTCGAGCCCGCCTTCGGTGGACCAGCTCGGCAGCAGCGCGGAAAGGTACGTCGCGCCGGGAAGATAGGGATAGGTGTCCAGCGTGATGTCGCAGCCGTCGTCGAGCGCCCGGTCGAGCAGCTCCAGCAGATCCGGCGCCTTGCCCTTGTTCACCGAGAAGTTCATCGTCGCGTGCGCGAGGTGCAACGGGCAGCCCGAACGGCGGGAGACGTCGACCATCTCGCCGAACGCCTCGAGCGCGCCCTTGCCGTAGCTGCGGTGGTGCGGACTGTAGAAACCGCCGTTCTCCCCGACGACCCGGCACAGCTCGACGAGCTCCTCGGTGGTCGCGTACATGCCCGGCGTGTAGGTGAGCCCCGACGACATGCCCATCGCGCCCTCGGCCAGCCCGGTCGCGATGAGTTCCTTCATCGCGTTCATCTCGGCTTCGGTCGCGGGCCGGTCGTCCCAGCCGACGGTGAGCATGCGAACGGTGCCCTGCGGCACCAGGTAGGCCGCGTTGACCGCGACCCCGGCGTCGAGCCGGTCGAGGTATTCACCGACCGAGCGCCAGTTCCAGTCGAATCCGGCCGGATCGTCGTTCCACCCCGCGAGCTGCTGGCGCAGGGCGGCGAGGACGTCGTCGTCCACGGGTGCGTAGGAGAGCCCGTCCTGCCCGAGCACCTCGGTCGTGACGCCCTGGGAAAGCTTCGCGAGGTGCTCCGGATTGGCGAGCAGCTGGAGATCGGAATGCGAATGCATGTCGATGAACCCGGGTGCGAGCACGAGTCCTTCGGCGTCGATGGTGCGGCGGCCCGCGAGCGAGCCGGGTTCGGCGACACTGGCGATCCGGCCGTCGGTGATGCCCACGTCGTGCCGGGTGAGCGGATCCCCGGTGCCGTCGGCGACCAGTGCGGAGCGGACAACGATGTCCATGATGATTCTTCCTCTGCGGGGAGTGGAGGACGGATCAGAAATGGGTGCGGACGAAATCGAGCACGGTCTCGCCGTCGGGGCCGACGACCGGGATGAGGGGCCATTTGTCGAAGACGGTGCACGGATGCGACAGACCGAGGGCGATCCAGTCCCCGACCTCGACCGGCGACGACGGGGGCAGCGTGAGGAAGGCGTGCTGGTCGTTCATCTTCTGGATGGAATGACCTTCGAGCACGGACGCCTGCCCGTCGCCCTTGCGGAGCAGGCGCGGCTCGGGCATGCCTTCGTCGAAGGAGGCGTCCCGTTTGCCGATGGTGAGCAGTGCCAGTCCGTCCGTCGGCTTCGACGTGACCTGCGCCCAGGCACGCAGGGCGGAACGGAACGAGGCGACGCCGTCGATGCGCGGATGTTCGCCCAGCGGCGAGATCACGCGGTAGAAACCGTCGTCGTGGGTCACGTAGGCGCCGCTGCGCAGGATCGGCAGGACGTCCAGATCACCCCAGTCCTTGGTGAGCTCGTCGGCGACACGGTCGAAGTACGCGCTGCCGCCGCCGGTGACGATGATCCGGCCGGCGTCGTCGAGCAGGCCCTTGTCGTTGAACGCGAAGACGAGTTCGCGCAAGCCGTCCACATAGGAGCTGATTAGCTGGAGCGACTTCTCGTCGGTGTGGTGGGAAAGCGCGCCTTCGTAGCCGCCGGATCCGCGCAGCCGCAGAGCCGGGCTCGCGTGCGCGGCCTCGGCGACGGCGAGTGCGGTCTCGGTGTCACGGACGCCGGTGCGGCCGCCCCCGGCACCGAGTTCGACCAGGACGTCCACCTTGCGGCGGGCACCGCGCAGGGCTTCGGTCATCAGCTCGACGCCGCGGACCGAGTCGACCCAGCAGACGAACTCGAAGTCGTCGTCGGCGTCCAGCTCCGCGGCGAGCCACTTCAGGGCCGAGGGGTCGAGCAGCTGGTTCGCCAGCAGGATCCGGGAAACGCCGAACGCCCGATAGATCCGCAGGTGGCCGGCGTTCGCGCAGGTGATGCCCCACGCGCCGTGCCGTAGCTGCCGTTCGAACAGCTGCGGCGCCATCGTCGTCTTGCCGTGCGGGGCCAGCGCGATCCCGCGCTCGGCGCACCAATCCGCCATCGTGCGCAGGTTGTGCTCGACGGCTTCCTCGTCGAGCACGACGAACGGGCCGAGAAAGCCGTCTTCGAACAGCTTCGCGCCGCGGGCGGCGGCCTCGCCGATCGTGAGACCGGACAACGACGGCGCGACCGAGCGGAAGCGCCAGTCGACGCGCTCCTCCCGGACGGCCGCGACCGCGGCGGAATCGATGGTGCCGGCTTCGAACATGAGGTTCACCTCGGTTGCGTATCTTGCAACGGACGTTGCGCATATTGCGTGGGATAGGTGTAGCATCCGGTCCGCTAGAGGTCAACGGCGTGACGACTAGGAGACGCGAAGGTGACAAGCGAGCCTCGGCCGCCCGGGAGTCTTTTGATCTTTTGGGATCGCGCCTTTTCGGCCGGAGGCCCCGCCATCGCGATGGCGGGGCGCTTTTCGGTCGTGGGGCGGCATGATCCCGCGAGATGCGCCCTGGCAGCGGGATGGCGGTCGGCGCGATGAAGAGCACTGACGTGTTGTGCATCGGGGAGTCGATGGCCTTGTTCGTACCGGCCGAATCCGGGCCGCCCGACGAGGTACGGAAGTGGGTGCGAAGCATCGGCGGAGCCGAATCGAACGTCGCCTGCCATCTCCCGGCGCTGGGTTTCGCCAGCGCGTGGGTGAGTGCCGTCGGCGACGATCCGTTCGGCCGCGCTCTCGTGCGCGAGATCGGCGCGGCGGGGGTGGACGTCAGCGCGGTCGTGGTCGACCCGACGCGGCCGACCGGGCTCTACATCAAGGAAAGCGGGGTGGACGGCAGCCCCGTGCGCTACTACCGCAAAGGTTCGGCGGCGTCCGGAATGGACGCCGGCCTGCTGGGGGAACTCGATCTCGACCGGGTGCGCGTGATCCACCTGTCCGGGATCACGCCCGCCCTGTCGGACGGCTGTCTCGACCTGGTGCGGGCGCTGATGGAACGACCGCGTGGCGACACGCTGGTGTCGTTCGACGTGAACTTCCGGCCCGCGCTGTGGACCGGGCGTGACCCGTCGGTACTGGCCGGGCTGGCGGCTCGCGCCGACATCGTGCTGGCAGGAGAGGACGAGGCCGAGCGGGTGTGGGGGACCGGCGACCCGGATCGGTTGCGCGCCGCGCTGCCCGGGCCGAAGACGCTGGTCGTCAAGCACGGGGCACGCGGGGTGACGCTCGTCGACGGCGACGAGGCACCGCTGTTCTCGCCCGCGCTCCGGGTCGACGTCGTGGAGCCGGTCGGCGCCGGTGACGCGTTCGCCGCCGGTTTTCTCGCCGCCACCCTGCGCGGCGACGAGCCCGCGCTCCGGTTGCGGCGCGGTCACCTGCAGGCCGCGGCCACCTTGCTGACCCACGACGACGTGGGTCGGCCGCTGCCCGGATCCGTCGTCGAAGCGCTCCTCGGGGCGGATGAGGCAGCATGGGCGGCGGCGAAGCTGACGGACAAGGGATTGGTGGGCGGATGAGCCAGAGCCTGGACAGGGCGCTCACGCTGCTGAGCGGCCTGGCCCGCGAGCCGAAGACGCTGGACCAGCTCGCCGAGGAGATCGGTGTGCACAAGTCGACCGTGCTGCGGTTGCTGCGCACCCTGGAAACGCATCACTTCGTGCGAAGGGAAGGGCAGCGGTACTACCGGCTCGGCAGCGCGCTGTTCGACCTCGCGCAGCAGGCGCTGGAAGACCGCGACGTCCGCCGCACCGCGCAGTCCGCGCTCGCCGGGCTCAACGCCCGCACCGGGCACACGGTGCACCTCGCGTCCTATGAGGACGGAGAGGTCGTCTACATCGACAAGTTCGAGGGCAGGCATTCGGTGCGGATGTACTCCCGCATCGGGAAACGCGCTCCGCTGCACTGCACCGCCGTCGGCAAGGTGCTGGTGGCGGCGATGACGCCGGAGAAGCAGGCGGACGTGGTCTCGCGGATCGACTTCTTCGTCCGCACGCCGAACACGATCACCACGCCCGCGGCCTACGGGAAGGAACTCGCGCTCGTCGCCGACCGCGGCTACGCGGTGGACAACGCCGAGCACGAGGACTTCATCCACTGCGTCGCCGCGCCCGTCCGCGGCCCTGGCGGCGTCGTACTCGCCGCCGCGTCGGTGTCGGTGCCGAAGGTGCTGCTCGACTACGACGGCCTGATGGCGCTCGTGCCGGAGCTGATCGCCGCCGCCGAAGAAGCTTCCGTCCACAGTGGATGGACGGGGAACCGAAAGGGGAAGTTGGAATGAGCAAGACCGCGATCAGCACGGAGAACGCGCCGAAGCCGGTGGCCGCGTTCTCGCAGGCGGTCCGCAAGGGCAACATCCTGCAGGTGGCCGGCCAGGTCGCCTTCGACCCGGCCACCGGCGCCATCGTCGGCGAGACCGTCGGTGAGCAGACCGAGCAGACCTTCAAGAACATCGAGGCGGTGCTCGAGGCCGCCGGTTCGAGCCTGGCCGACGCGATGATGGTGCGCGTGTACCTGACCGACGTCGACCACTTCGGCGCGTTCAACGAGGTCTACGACAAGCTGATCGGCGAGGCGCCGCACCCCGCCCGCACCACCGTGTACGTCGGCCTGCCCGCCGGGCTGCTGGTGGAGATCGACGTCCTGGCCGTGACGGACTGATCCCGCGTGCCATGAAAGGTCCCTTCATTGCAAATTTTGCAATGAAGGGACCTTTCATTGCGTCCGGGGGCGGCCGCTAGAGCACGCTCGTGTACCCGTTCAGCGCGGGCTGCCCGCCCAGGTGCGCGAAGAGCACGTTCGAGTCCCGCGCGATCTCGCCGCGCGAAACGAGGTCGATCAGCCCCGCCATGGACTTGCCCTCGTACACCGGGTCGGTGAGCACGCCCTCCAGCCGCGCCAGTGTGCGGATCGCGTCGAGCGTGGACTCGTCCGGGATGCCGTAGACCCCGGCGTGGTAGCGCTCGTCCAGTTCGACCTCGCCGATCCCACCGGCACCGATCAGCTCCGCGGTCGCACGGGCGATGCGGGTGACCTGGTCGCGCGTCTCGGCCGGTTTCGCCGACCCGTCGATGCCGAGAATCCGGCGCGGCTTGCCCGAAAGCGCCGCTCCGGCGACCATCCCGGCCTGCGTGCTGCCGGTGACCGAGCAGACGACCACCGTGTCGAAGAAAATGCCGAGTTCGGCCTCCTGCGCTTCGAGCTCGACGATCCAGTTCGCGAAACCGAGCCCGCCGAGCCGGTGGTCCGACCCGCCCGCCGGGATCGCATACGGCTTTCCGCCGCCTGCCTCGATCTCCTTGACCGCGTTCTCCCAGCTTTCCTTGAAACCGACGCCGAATCCGGCCTCGGCCATCCGGATGTCCGCGCCGAGGACACGCGAGAGCTGGATGTTGCCGACCTTGTCGTACATCGGGTCGGCCCAGTCGACCCAGCTCTCCTGCACCAGAACGGCCTTGAGCCCGGCCCGCGCGGCGGCCGCGGCGACCTGGCGGGTGTGGTTCGACTGGACACCGCCGATCGAGATCAGCGTGTCCGCGCCCGAGGCGAGCGCGTCGGCGACCAGGTACTCGAGTTTCCGGGTCTTGTTGCCGCCGAACGCAATCCCGGAGTTGACGTCCTCGCGTTTCGCCCAGACCTTCGCGCCGCCGAGATGAGCGGTGAGCCGTTCGAGCGGGTGCACGGGGGAGGGGCCGAACAGCAGCGGGTAGCGCGGGAAATCGGCGAGGGTCATGGCGTCTCCAGAAGGTCTTCGAGCTCGGTCCAGATCGTGGTGGTGATCGCGCGGGCGGCGTCGACGTCGCCCGCTTCGATGGCGTCGGCCAGCTCGGCGTGACGCTGGACCGACCGGTGCGCGGGGAGGGAGCCGAAGCGGGCGTATTCGAGGCGGCGCAGCAGCGGGGTGTAGCGGGCGAGCGTCGCGGCGATCGCCCGGTTGCGCGCGGCGGCGACCGGGACGTCGTGGAGTTCGTCGTCGGCGGCGATGGCGGCCGTGATGTCCCCGGCGGCGATCGCGTCGGCGAACCGGGCGTTGGCCGCGCGCATCGCGGCGACCTCTGCCGGTCCCATCCGCGGGGCGCCCGTCCGGACGGCGAACTCGTGCAGTGCTCGGACCAGCTCCAGCGCGTCGCGGACGTCGTCGGGAACGAAACCGGCCACGCGCGTGTAGCTCTGCGGTTTCGACTCGACGAGGCCGTCCTCGGTGAGCCGCAGCAACGCCTGGCGCACCGGCGCCCGGGAAAGCCCCAGCTGCTCGGCGAGGTCGCCGTCGCGCAGGTTCGTCCCCGGCGGCAGCGTCCCGTCGATGATCGCCCGCCGGATGCTCTCGTAAGCCTCGTCCCGTAGAAGGGACCTGGACACCTTCGCCAACCCACTCATATCTGAAATGTTAGCTGTCCACTTGGCTCCGGGTAGCCGGGCGTGCAAGGAAGGGACCTTTCCTTGCAAAATTTGCAAGGAAAGGTCCCTTCATTGCGCTTGGGTCGGGGGGAGGGGCGACCTAGTAGACCGGTCCCGTGTACTTCTCGCCCGGCCCCTGCCCTGGCGCGTCCGGCACGGCCGAAGCCTCGCGGAACGCCTTCTGTAGCGATTGGAGGCCGTCGCGCAACGGGCCCGCGTGCAGGCCGAGGTACTCCGCCGAAGCGGTGACCAACCCGGCGAGGGCGGTGATCAGGCGACGGGCTTCGTCGAGGTCGCGGTGGGGCGACCCGGCCGGGTCCTCGTCCGCGAGGCCGAGGCGTTCCGCGCCGGCGGAGAGCAGCATGACGGCCGCCCTGCTGATCACCTCGACGCTCGGGATGTCCTCCAGATCGCGGACGTCCGGGGAATACGGGGGTTGCTGAACTGGTTCGTCTGACACGTCTGGTACCCTTCCACGAGCGACCAGCCTCCGAGCGATCGGGGGCGGCAAGTGGAGCCCCGCTCCCACCCGTGTCACCGCCGCAACACCAGGTGTCCGGGTCCGGTCTCGCCAAGACGATTTCGGGCGTCGAGGCGGTGTGTTCGATTCTGGAGATCGAGCACGATCGGAAAGAGTGGGCCCCGCGTACCGCACGGTACCGGGGCCTTAGGTATGTGGGCACCAGGTCGAAACGGTAGAAGAATTTACCTCGAACCAGGGAGGCCCCATCAGTTCCGAGACACGCATCAACGACCGAATCCGGGTACCGGAGGTCCGCCTCGTCGGGCCGGCCGGTGAACAGGTCGGCATCGTCCGGATCGAAGATGCGCTGCGGCTGGCACAGGAGAACGATCTCGATCTCGTCGAGGTTGCTCCGCAGGCACGCCCGCCCGTATGCAAGCTCATGGACTTCGGCAAGTTCAAGTACGAGAGCGCGCAGAAGGCCCGCGAGTCCCGCCGCAACCAGCAGCTCACCGTCATCAAAGAGCAGAAGCTGCGGCCGAAGATCGACCAGCACGACTACGAGACCAAGAAGGGTCACGTGTCGCGGTTCCTGGCCGCCGGGAACAAGGTCAAGGTCACGATCATGTTCCGCGGTCGCGAGCAGTCCAGGCCGGAACTCGGTTTCCGCCTGCTGCAGAAGCTCGCCGACGAGGTGACCGAGCTCGGTTTCGTCGAGTCGTCGCCGAAGCAGGACGGTCGCAACATGATCATGGTGTTGGCCCCGCACAAGAACGTGAAGCCGCAGAAGGCCGCGAAGGCAGCCAAGGACGAGTCGTCCGAGCCGCCCGCCGACGCGTAGCGCCGACCAGCACATGTCAGCGGCACACCGGGAACAGCCGGTGTGCCGCCGCACGGAAGAGGACAACGTAATGCCGAAGATGAAGACGCACAGCGGGACGTCCAAGCGTGTCCGCGTCACGGGTTCGGGCAAGCTGCGCCGCCAGAAGGCCGGCCGCCGCCACCTGATGGAGAAGAAGTCCAACAGGCTCACCCGGCGCCTCGAAGGCACGACCGAGATCGCCAAGAACGACGTCGGCCGCGTCAAGCGCCTTCTCGGCCGCTGACCCCCCCGCACTTTGTAAACGCCGGGCGCGCCAGCGCGCCCCCAGATCGACAGGATGGACCCAGTGGCACGCGTCAAGAGGGCTGTCAACGCCCAGAAGAAGCGTCGCGCGACTCTCGAGCTCGCCAGCGGCTACCGCGGCCAGCGTTCGCGGCTGTACCGCAAGGCGAAGGAGCAGACGCTTCACTCGCTGAACTACGCCTACCGGGACCGTCGTGCCCGCAAGGGTGACTTCCGTCGGCTGTGGATCACCCGCATCAACGCGGCCGCCCGCGCCAACGGTGTCACCTACAACCGCCTCATCCAGGGCCTCAAGGCCGCGGGTGTCGAGGTGGACCGCAAGATCCTCGCGGAACTCGCGGTCAATGACGCCGCCGCCTTCACCGCGCTGGCCGAGCTGGCCAAGGCGAACGTGAACACCGAAGAGAAGAAGTCGGCCTGACCGGCGACAGCGCACTTCCCCGACCCGGGGCCGCTCCGTTCACCGAACGGACGCCCCGGGTTGTTGCTGCGCGCAAGCTCACCCGCCGGGCCGAGCGTGAGAAGACCGGCCGGTTCCTCGCCGAAGGCGCGAACGCGGTCGAAGCCGCGCTCGACCACGGCGGCGAGGTGTACGAGCTGTTCGTGACCGAACGCGCCGCCGCGCAGCAGGAGAGCCTGCTCGTCGCCGCGCGCGAGGCGGGCGTCCCCGTCTCGCCGATCACCGATCGCGCGGCCGGCGGATTGTCCGAGACCGTGACGCCGCAAGGCATCGTCGCCGTCTGCGCGCTCGTCGACCGTCCACAAGAGACCGTCCTGAAGGCGGGCGCGAAGCTTGTCGTCGTCCTCGTCGACGTCGCGGACCCCGGTAACGCGGGCACCGTGATCCGCGTCGCGGACGCCGCCGGTGCCGACGCGGTCGTTCTCGCGGGGGACAGCGTCGACCCGCACAACGGCAAATGCGTCCGCGCGGCCGCCGGTAGTCTGTTCCACCCCGCCATCACCCGGATCCGGGACGTCGACGCGGCCTTGACGGCCTGCTCCGCCGCCGGACTCCGCACCTTCGGCGCGCACGGCTACGCCGACACCGAGCTCGATCAGGTGACCTTCGACGAGCCCACGGCGTGGGTCTTCGGCAACGAAGCGCACGGATTGCCGCGGGAAGTTCTGGACACGGTCGATCTCGCGGTCAAGATCCCGATGTACGGCCGGGCGGAGAGCCTGAACCTCGCGACGGCCGCCGCGATCTGCGTGTACACGAATGCGATGGCCTCCCGGGCCGTGACCACGTAGAGTCGCGGGCAGCACGCCGTCCGCACCACGACATCAAGGGAGCTCTCATGGAACGCACTGTTCGTTCCAGCACCTTGTTTACGGCGTAGAGCGCGTTTTCTGCACTTCCGAGTGACGGTGTGCCCCGCCCGAGGGTGATCGGGAGCCACCGTTCGCTGTCCCATAGAATTCAGCAGCTGCCAAACCCATGTGTGCGCTCGCGTGCACCGGACCAGTCCCAGCGGACGCCGAGGAGCTATGTCCGAAGCCAACGACAAGCAGGCCCCCCAGGCGGGAACGCTCGCGCCGGAAACGTTGACGGTCGCCGTCGAACAGGCCGAGACCGATTTCGCGGCCGCGGCGGATCTCGACGCGCTGGCCGCGGTCAAACCCGCTCACCTCGGGGACCAGTCTCCGCTGCTGCTCGCCCGCCGCGAGATCGGCGCCCTGCCGAAGCAGGAGAAGGCCGAAGCGGGCAAGCGGGTCAACGAAGCGCGCCAGGGCATCCAGGCCGCCTTCGACGCCCGCCGCGCCGTGCTCCAGGTCGAGCGTGACGAAAAGGTGCTCCGCGAGGAGACCGTCGATGTCACGCTCCCGTGGGACCGGGTGCCCCGTGGCGCCCGGCACCCGATCGCGACCCTGTCGGATCGGATCGCCGACGCGTTCATCGCGATGGGCTACGAGGTCGCCGACGGCCCGGAACTCGAAGCCGAGTGGTTCAACTTCGACGCGCTGAACTTCGGCAAGGACCACCCCGCGCGCCAGCTGCAGGACACGTTCTACCTCGGCGAGGAGGACTCCGGCCTGGTGCTGCGGACGCACACCTCGCCGGTGCAGGCCCGCACGCTGCTGCACCGTGACCTGCCCGTGTACGTCGTCTGCCCCGGCCGCACCTATCGGACCGACGAGCTCGACGCCACGCACACCCCGGTGTTCTCGCAGGTCGAAGGCCTCGCGGTGGACAAGGGCCTGACGATGGCGCATCTCAAGGGCACCCTCGACGCCTTCGCCCGCGCGATGTTCGGTGAGAGCTCGAAGACCCGCCTGCGCCCGCACTTCTTCCCGTTCACCGAACCGTCGGCCGAGGTCGACGTCTGGTTCGAGGAGAAGAAGGGCGGCGCCGGCTGGGTCGAATGGGGCGGCTGCGGCATGGTCAACCCCAACGTCCTGCGTGCCTGCGGCGTCGACCCCGAGGTCTACTCGGGCTTCGCCTTCGGCATGGGTATCGAGCGCACCCTGCAGTTCCGCAACGGAATCCCGGACATGCGCGACATGGTGGAGGGCGACATCAGGTTCACCCTGCCCTTCGGAACGGAGGCCTGAGTGAAGGTCCCAGCCAGCTGGCTGATCGAACACCTCGACGTCGACGAGGAGGTCACGGCCCAGGATCTGGCCGACGCCTTCGTGCGCATCGGCATCGAGGTCGACGACGTCCGGAAGCTCGAACCGGTCACCGGCCCGCTCGTGGTCGGCCGGGTCGCCGAGATCGAGGAGCTCACCGAGTTCAAGAAGCCGGTGCGCTATTGCCGCGTCGACGTCGGTGAACCCGAGAGCGCCGCCAAGCCTGACGAGAGCGTCGCCGCCGACGGTGCCGATGACGACGACGAAAGCCCCTTCGAGGACGACGGCCCCTCGGGGATCAGGACCCGCGGGATCATCTGCGGTGCCACGAACTTCACCGAGGGCGACCTGGTCGTCGTCGCGCTGCCCGGCACGGTGCTGCCCGGTGGTTTCGAGATCGGCTCGCGCAAGACCTACGGCCGGCTCAGTGACGGCATGATCTGCTCCGCGAGCGAACTCGGCATCGGTGACGACCATTCCGGCATCCTGGTGCTGCCGCCGAGCACGGCCAGCCCGGGCGAAGACGCGAACAAGCTGCTCGGTCTCGAAGACACCGTCCTCGAGGTGACGCCGACCCCGGACCGCGGATACACCCTGTCGGTCCGCGGCCTGGCCCGCGAACTGTCCAACGCGCTCGACGTCCCGTTCGGCGACCCGGCGTCCGTCGAGGTCCCCCAGGCCGAAAGCGACGTCTGGCCGGTGCACCTCGAAGACACCGAGGGGTGCAAGCGGTTCGTGCTGCGCCGCGTGAAGAACCTCGACGCGACCGCGCCGACGCCGTGGTGGATACGCCGCCGCCTGATGCTGTCGGGTATCCGCTCGATCTCCCTCGCGGTCGACGTGACCAACTACGTGATGCTCGAACTCGGGCACCCGCTGCACGCCTTCGCGACCGGTTCGGTCAAGGGCGATCTGGTGGTGCGCAAGGCGAAGCCGGGCGAAAAACTGACCACTTTGGACGATGTCGAGCGCACGCTCGACGCGGACGACGTGGTGATCGCCGACGACAGCGGCGTCATCTCGCTGGCGGGCACGATGGGCGGCGCGTCGACGGAGATCACGCCGGAGAGCACCGACGTGCTGCTCGAAGCGGCGCACTGGGATCCGGCGTCGATCAGCCGGACGGCCCGCCGTCACAAGCTGTTCTCCGAGGCGGCCAAGCGGTTCGAGCGCTACACCGACCCGCAGCTGTGCGCGGTGGCCGTCGAACTCGCGGCGCGCCTGCTCCGCCAGTACGGCGAAGGCTCGATCCTGCCCGGCCGCACCGACGAGGGCGGCGTCGAGCCGAACCCGCCGGTGACCATGCCGATCAGCCTGCCCGACCAGGTGGCCGGGGTGCGCTACCAGCGCGGTGTCACGGTCAAACGGCTCTCGCAGATCGGGTGCAAGGTCAACGTGGGCACCGCCGAGGACGGCACCGCGCTGGTGACCGCGGTCCCGCCGAGCTGGCGCGGTGACCTGGTGCAGCCCGCCGACCTGGTCGAGGAGGTCCTCCGGCTGGAGGGCTACGACAGCATCCCGTCGGTGCTTCCCGAAGCCCCGGCCGGCCGTGGCCTGACGGACACGCAGCGTCGTCGCCGTTCGGTCGCTCGCGCGCTGGCGGAGAACGGTTACGTCGAGGTGCTGCCCTTCCCGTTCATCTCGGACTCGGTCTGGGACGCGTTCGGATTGCCCGAAGACGACGTCCGCCGCAGCACCGTGAAGGTCCGCAACCCGCTGGAGGCGGACAAGGACCGGATGGCGAGCAGCCTGCTGCCGGGGCTGCTGGAGATCTTGCAGCGCAACATTTCCCGCGGTTTCAAGGATGTCGCGCTGTTCCACATCGGACAGGTCGTGCTGCCCGGGCCGAACCCGATCCCGATGCCGTCACTCGGGGTGGACCGGCGGCCGAGCGACGAGGAGCTCGCGGTGCTGGAGGCGGCGGTCCCGCCGCAGCCGCTGCACGTCGCCGTCGTGCTCGCGGGCCAGCGTGGCCGCGCAGGCTGGTGGGGCGAGGGCGAGCAGGCGAACTGGGCCGACGCGGTGCAGGCCGCGCGGCTGGTGGCGCAGGCCGCCGGTGCCGAGCTGACCACGGCCGCGGCGGATCAGCCGCCGTGGCACCCCGGCCGGTGCGCGCAGCTGCGGGTGGGGCAGTGGCCCGTCGGCTACGCCGGTGAGCTGCACCCGAAGGTCGTCGAGGCGCTCGGGTTGCCGCCGCGCACCGTCGCGATGGAACTCGACCTGGACGCGATCCCGATCCCGGACGGCCGTCCGGCGCCGCGGATCTCGGCGTACCCGCCGGTGCTGCTCGACGTCGCCCTCGTCGCCGAGGCCGGCGTGCCGTCGGCCGACCTGGCCGAGGCGCTGCGCGAAGGCGCGGGCGAACTGCTCGAGGACATCACGCTGTTCGACTCCTACCAGGGTGAACAGCTGGGTGAGGGCAAGCGTTCGGTGGCGTACAAGCTGCGGTTCCGCGCCCCGGACCGCACGCTGACCGTGGACGAGGCCACCAAGGCCCGCGACGCCGCGGTCGCGGTCGCCGGTGAACGCTTCGGCGCGAGCCTGCGAGCCTGACCCGAAGAGTCCCCTGCGGCCCCCTTCACTCGTCCATCCATGCCCCCGCCACCGCCCTCAACGGACGCGCTGGCGCGCGGCATGACTGGATTCCACCGAGTGAAGGGGGCCTTCACGCGTCGCGGAATGTGGCAAAGTGAGGACTCGTGTCACGTCCAGACGGTCGGCCCAGTATCCAAGACATCGCCCGTGCCCGGCTGAGCGACGGTTTCGTCGGCAGGGTCGGGGAACGCGAGGACTTCCGGGGCAATCTCGGGCTGCCGGGGAGCGACCGGCGTCGCCGGTACCTGTACTCGGTGCACGGTCTCGCCGGGGTCGGCAAGTCCTTCCTCCTCGAACAGCTTCGCGGTATCGCCGAGGAAACCCGCGCCGTGGTCGGCTTCGCGGACGACCGGCAACAGGACTTGCCCGCGACATTGGTCAAAGTGGCGAAGGACCTCGCTCGTGGCGGGCACGAGATGCGCCGGTTCGAGAAGCGCCACGAGTCCTACCTCAAGGCCAGGGACCGGCTCCACAACGATCCGCAGGCTCCGGCGGCGGGCCGCGAACTCGTGACGAAGGCCGTGGTCAAGGCGGGTCTCGGCGTGGCGAAGACCCTGCCCGGCGGAAGCATCGCCGCCGACGCGATCGACGCGGACGCGACGGCGAAACAGCTGGAGCAGCTGCAGGTCTACCTCGCCGCGAAGTTCAAGCGGAAGGCCGATGTCCAGCTGCTCCTGGAACCGGCCGAAGAGCTGACCAAACCGTTCGTCGAGGATCTCTGGCGCATTCCGGAGACCCGGCAGATCGCGCTGTTCTTCGACACCTTCGAACGGACCGCGCCGGTACTGGAGACCTGGCTGCTCGACCTGTTCGGCGGACTGTACGGCGACCTCCCGCAGAACCTCGTGTGCACCGTGGCGGGCCAGTTCCCGCTGGACGAGGCGAAATGGAACCGGCACGCGCCGCTGGTGCGCGAGATCGAACTCCGGCCCTTCACCGAGCCGGAGGCGCGTCACCTGCTCGCCGAGCACGGGATCACCGACGAGCGGGTGATCGAGACCGTGCTGCGGCTGACCGACGGCCTGCCCGTGCTGGTCGCCATGCTGGCACAGGGAAACCCCGCCGAAGCCGATGCCGTCGGTGATCCCGGCGATGACGCGGTCAAGCGGTTCCTGCGCTGGGTTCCCGACAAGGCCAAGCAGAAGATCGCCGCCACGGCGTCGTTGCCCCGCGTCCTGGACGAGGACGTCATCGGCGTGCTGACCGGAAAGGAAACCGCGGGGGAGACCTTTCGCTGGTTGCGGGAGCTGCCGTTCGTCGGGCGCCGTGAACTGCCGATGCGCTACCACTCCGTCGTCCGCGGGCCGATGGTGCGGTTGGAGCGCGGCCGATCGCCCGCCGCGTTCGCCGAGCGGCACCGCAAGCTCAGTGAGTACTACGAAGGCCGGTGCGCCGAACTCGGACTCAGCCGTCCTCGCGAGGCTTGGGAAGACGAACGCTGGCAGCTGAGGAAACTCGAACAGACCTACCACCGGTTGTGCGGCGATCCGGCCGACGCGTTGCCGGAAGCCCTGCTCGGCGCGGCCGAGACGATCACCACGAGTACCGCCTCCGCGCGCGCCTGGGCGCGGATGATGGAGCAGGCAGGCATCGACGCGGACGCGCCCGCCGTCCTGCGGTGGGCGCAGCGGCTGGCCGACGCGGTCGGAGACGGTGACGGCCGGCGCGAGATTCCCGTGCTCGACCTGCTCGCCGGTGCCGGAGAGCTCGACGCGACCCGCCTCTCGAAGGTGATCAGACGGCGCGCGTGGGCCCACGAGAGCCAGGACGAGATCGAGGCGGCGAAACGGGATTACGACCGGGCGCTCGACCTCGACCCCGCCGACGCCAACGCTTGGAGCGATCGGGGAAACCTGTTGCACAACGAGGGCGACTGGAAACGGGCGCTGTCGGATCTGAACCGCGCCATCGAACTCGATCCCACCTACGCCTACTCGTGGCGCGGACGCGGCTCGGCGCGTGCCGAACTGGGCGACCTCGACGGGGCGATGACCGACCTCGACGAGGCCGTCCGCCTCGAACCCGATCACCGCTGGGCCTACACCGCCCGGAGCGAGGTGTACCGGAAGCGCGGAGAACCGCGGAAGGCGATCCAGGAGCTCGAAATCGCGATCGGGCTCGATCCCGACTACGCCTGGGCGATCGGCCGGCGGGCGACGCTGCTGGCCGAACTGGGGGAGGACGAGAAAGCACTCGCGGGGTACCGGGCGGCGGCCGCGTTGCGTCCCAAAAGCGTCTACCACGTGACCGAGCTCGCGCAGTTCCTCGAGAAGTCCGGAGACGAGGAGGCCGCGGCGGGTGTCTACGATTCGGCCATCGCGGCGGATCCGGACAACGCCGGATTGCACGCGGCCCGTGCGGCGTTCCACCACCTCAAGGAGCGGTACGGGCAGGCGATCGACGGTTTCACCGTGGCGATCCGGCTCGACCCGGACTACGAGTGGGCGTACTACATGCGTGGTCGTGCACACGATGACAAAGGTGATCCTCAAGCGGCACTCGCGGATTTCGACCGGGCGATCGAGCTGGCTCCCGAGGACCCCGAAAATCACCTGCAGCGGGGAATGCTGCTCGTGTCGCTGAAGAAGTACGGCGAAGCGGTGGAGACGTTGAGCCGGGCGATCGAATTCGATCGCGCCGGCGAACGGGCGCACACCTGGCGGGCGATCGCCCACCAGAGGACAGCCGACCATCCGGCAGCTTTGGCCGACCTCGACGTCGCGCTCGAGTCGGATCCCTCGAACGCTTTCCTCCGTGCCACCCGCGGGCAGGTCCTGGCGGAACTCGATCGCCACGACGAAGCCCGCGCCGAACTGGACCAGGCGACCCGGTCGGGGCCGGACACGGGATACGCCTACTATCGCCGGGCGCGTCATCGTCTTCGCTTCGGCGAACTCGACGGCGCCTTGTCCGATGTGACCGAGGCGATCGCCGGTGGGTACGACGAAAGCGGCCGGTCGTTGCGCGCGGAGATCCGCCGCCGGAAGGGGGAGCACGAGGAAGCCGTCCGGGAACTGCGCGAACTCGTCGCCCTGGATCCGGACGACAACGCCTACCGCGCGGACCTCGGGGAGGCATTGCTGTTCGCGGGGCGGCCGGACGAGGCGCTGGAGTTGCTGCGTCCGCTGGCGGCCGAGTTCTCTTGGGTCCGTGACCTCGTCGCGCTGGCCGACCTGAAGTCGGGGCGAACCGAAGAGGCCGAGCGGTATTTCGTCGAAGCCCTCGAAGAAGCCCTCGAAGAAGCCGTCGTCAAGGCCGAGGCCGGCTCATCGGACTGGGATGACAAGGTCCAGCCGGTGTTCTACCTCCTGGTCCTCGGGCGGCACCTGGAAGCCAGGCGCACTCTCACAGAGCTGGTTCAGGAAGGTCCGCCGCAGGTGACAAGACTGGATCTCCATCGCGATCTGCAAGAGTTGCGAGAGCTGCTGCCCGAACTCGGTGGGGTGATCGGCGAGCTCGTCGCCCTCGTCCCGAGACCGGTGCTCAACCGCCCAGGTGCTTGAGCGCCTCCTTCCGGGACAGGGTGGACAGGGCCGGATGCGCGGCGACGAACGCGCGTACCCAGTCCGGCTCCGTCTTCGCGTACTCGCGCAGGGCCCAGCCGATTCCCTTGCGCAGGAAGAAATCCTTGTCGTCGAGGTTGGCCTCCACCGCGCGGGTGAGCAGGTCGGTGTCCGTTCCGCCCTTCGCGCCAGTCTGGCAGATCACCGAGGTGCGGCGGCGCCACCTGTCCTCGTCGTAGGCCCAGGTCAGCATCAGCGTGGTCACCGTCTCCGGCTCCGCGCGCAGGATGGGCCCGACCCGGCGGATGGCGATTTCGTCCACGTAGTCCCACCAAGCGCCCGTCACGATCATCTCTTCGTACAGGCCGAGCAGGGCGCCGTCCTGCCAGTGGGCGTAGGCGCGGTGGCCGGAAAGGGCGATCGCCGCATAGCGCTCTTCACGGAATTCCGCTTCGCGCCACAAGGTGCGCACGGCCGTCGAGAAACTCACTCGATCGGGTAGCGGATGCTCGGCGTAGACCCGTTTCAGCAAGGCCGTCCGAGGCGGGGACGCGACACCGAGGAACGGCATCTCCGACTTCATGTACGCCCGCATCGACGGTGCCTTCCCCGGATCGGCCAGTCCGGCCAAACCGTTGCGAACCGCCGAAACCAGGCTTTTCACCTCGTCCACGCGTTCTCCTTTCCCCGTCCGCGCCGCGAGCGTACGACAGGGCACCGACAAGACGGATATGCCCGGATCGGACCCTGGATTCCACCCGGATACCGACTAAAGAGGGATGGCGGTCGACGTGTCGGTCAGCGAGATTGAAGCCGGTTCTCGGTAGCTTCGGCCCGACCGGTCGAACGCGGACGAAAAGGAACACAGTGAAGAAATTCGTTGCCGCCCTGGCGGTCGCGGGGATCGGCGTCGGCACCATGGCGCTCGCTCCCTCCGCCACGGCCGCCCCGGCGTCGGACTTCGATCCGAAGCCCATCTCCTGGGGAGCCTGTACCCGCCCGAGCCTGGTCAAGGCAGGCGCGGAATGCGGCTTCCTCGAGGTCCCGCTGGATTACGCGAAGCCCGGCGGGGAGAAGATCTCGATCGCCGTCTCGCGCGTGAAGCACAAGGCCGCCCGGTCACAGGGCGTCATGCTGGTCAACCCGGGCGGACCGGGAGGATCGGGCCTCGGCCTGTCGACCCTCGGCCGGGCCGTTCCCCAGAAGGCGGGCGAGGAGTACGACTGGATCGGTTTCGACCCGCGCGGTGTCGGGGAGAGCAAGCCGTCGCTGACCTGTGACGGGAACTACGCCTCCTACAACCGCCCGCGATACGTGCCGACCACGCGTGCCATCGAGACGGCGTGGCGTGAGAAGGCGAAGGGCTACGCGAAGGCGTGCGCCAAGAACGGCGCGATCCTCGACCACATCAAGACCATCGACGTCGCGAAGGACGTCGACAGCCTGCGCAAGGCGCTGGGCGAGAAGCAGATCAACTACTACGGCTTCTCCTACGGCACCTACCTCGGGCAGGTCTACAGCACGCTGTTCCCGCAGAACGTGCGGCGGATGGTCTTCGACGGCACCGTCGACCCGCGCGACGTCTGGTACAAGGCGAACCTGAACCAGGACATCGCCTTCGACAAGAACATCAAGACCTACTTCGGCTGGCTCGCGAAGTACGACGACGTCTATCACCTCGGCAAGACCGCGTCCGCGGTCGAGAAGCTGTGGTACGCCGAGCAGAAGAAGCTGTACGACCAGCCCGCGGGCGGCGTCATCGGCGGTTCCGAGTGGACGGACATCTTCCTGCAGGCCGGCTACTACGTCTTCGGCTGGGAAGACATCGCGAACGCCTTCTCCGGCTGGGTGCACAAGGGTGACTGGCAGACCTTGAAGGGCCTGTACGACGCCTCCAACCCGCAGGGCCAGGACAACGGCTACGCGGTGTACGCGGCCGTGCAGTGCACTGACGTGGCGTGGCCGCGGAGCTGGTCCCGCTGGAAGTTCGACAACTGGGTCACGCATTTCCGGGCGCCGTTCGAAACCTGGGGCAACGCCTGGTTCAACGCGCCGTGCCTCGACTGGCCCGCGAAGCCGGGCAAGCCGGTGGAGATCGACGGGAGGAAGGTCCCGGGCATCCTCCTGGTCAACGAGGAGAACGACGCCGCGACGCCGTACCCCGGCAGCCTCGAGGTCCGCAAGCGCTACCCGAACTCCAGCCTGATCAGCGCTCCGGGCGGCACGACGCACTCGGGTTCGCTGTCCGGTGTGTCCTGTGTGGACGACAAGATCGCGGACTACCTGCTGACCGGGAAGCTGCCCGCGCGCAAGCCGGGCAACGGTTCGGACGTGCAGTGCACCCCGGTCCCGCAGCCGGTGCCAGCCGGTGCTTCCGCGGCACCGAAGTCCGAGGTGCCGTCTTCGGTGGCCGACGTGAAGAAGGAGGCGCTGGCTCAGGCGCTGCCTTTCTGAGTTCTTCGCCGAGAACGCCCCGGTCCGGATTTCCGGACCGGGGCGTTTCCTTCGGCCGGGTGGCCCGGTTCCGCGATCTTTGAGGGACAAGGCAAGTCGGCCTGCTACGCGGGGTGAAAGCGTCCTTCGCCGCAACAGATGTGGGGGAGGACGACTTCGGCTCGGTTCGGCACGGCGCGCGATCCGGTCGCTCGACAGCCGCACATCGTCACCACTCGTGCCCGGAAACGCGCATGACCGGCACCCTCTCGATTCGGGAAACGAGGAAAGTACCGGTCACGCGCCATCCCGGACCGGTCTCCCCTCGCCGCGCCACGGAATTGTCGGGGCCGCCCGTTAACGTCCCCGGCATGACCATCGTCGAAGAGCACCGGACCGAGATCCGCGTGCAGGACATCGTTTATCGCATCGAGGTCGCCGCCCGTCAGGGTGGCGGCGCGGCCGGGGAAGACCGCTGGGTGACCGTAATGGTCGGCGGAGCCGGACCGCAGGAGGAGCCTGTCGCCGAAGGCAGGATCGACATCGACGCCGAAGCCGTACCGGCCTTGGCGACCGTCCTTTCCGACACGCTGCTGGCGTTCGCCGGGCGGGGCACCGGCCGGAACGGCCGTCGAAGATCGGCGGATCGCCCCGCGCGGCAGGGCCTGCCGTGGTCCGACGAGCTCGACGCGGAACTGGAAGGCCGTTGGCTGGCCGGAGAAAGCGTCGAGGAGATCGCGCGGCGGTTCGAGCGGACACCGGGCGGGATCCGGGCCCGGCTGCCGAGGGTCGGCTGCGACCCGGAGCGCCGGGGCGCGTACCTCCCGATCCCGCCGAGTCAGCGAGAGGTGGGTGAACTCGCCTGAATCCCGGCGGTCGCGAGGGTCAGCAGGCCCTCGCGACCGCCGTCAGTCCACTGTGGACGCGATGCCGCGATTCGCCCGCGCCGCCATCTCCCGGAGGTGGCGGATCAATTCCGGTGGTTCGTGCACGGTGAATTCGCAGCCGAGCCCGAGTATCCGGAACGCGAGCCAGTCCAGGGTGTCCGTGCCCGCGTGGAAAACGCAGGTCTCGTCGTCGATCGGTTTCAGCTCGCCGAAACTCTCGCCGATCGCGGGAGCGACCTGACTGATCGGCGCGTGCAAGGTCACACGGGCGCGGTAGATGGGAAGGAGGCTGTACATCCTGTCGGTGACATAGGCCGCCACGTCCTCCGCGGGTGGCTGCCTCGGGGTGGCCCGGCCGCCGGTCGCCCGCGGTGCCGAGACGCGGTCCGCGCGGAAGATCCGCCAGTCGTCCCGGTCGAGGTCGTAGCCGAGCAGGTACCAGCGGCGCCCGGCCGAGACGAGCCGGTGCGGTTCGACGTGCCGCCGGGATTCGGTCCCGTCGCCCGTACGGTAGGTGAACCGGGTCCGTTCGGCGTTGGCGACCGCGCCGGCGAAGATCGTCAGGTGTTCCGGATCCACCGCGGGGCCGGTGCCGGGTAGCGGCACGGTCGCGGCGCCCAGTGCGCCGACGCGATAACGGAGCCGCGAGGGCAGCACCTGCTCGAGTTTCGCCAGTGCCCGCACCGAAGACTCCTCGATACCCGAGATCGCCTGCCCGGCGGCGCCACGGAGACCGACCGCGATCGCGACGGCCTCCTCGTCGTCGAGCAGCAGCGGTGGCATCGCCGTGCCGGCGCCCAGCCGATAGCCGCCCTCGGCGCCGCGTGTCGCCTCGACCGGGTAGCCGAGTTCACGCAGCCGGTCGATGTCGCGCCGGATGGTGCGCGGGCTGACCTCCAGCCGCTCCGCGAGCTCGCTGCCAGGCCACTCGCGCGGGGTCTGCAACAGGGACAGCAGGCTGAGCAGCCGGGCGGGCGTGTCGGTCATGCGGCCAAGGATGCCCGGATGAATGTCCGGACGGGGTGAGCCACCCGACTTTGTTTGATTGAACTTGCATAGGAGTGCATAATCATGCGTATGACGGTGAAGATCGCGGTGGCCGGAGCCAGCGGGTACGCGGGCGGCGAACTGCTGCGCCTGCTGCTGAACCATCCCGAAGTCCGGATCGGCGCGCTGACCGCGGCCAGCTCCGCGGGCACGCCGCTGATCCGGCACCAGCCGCACCTCGCGCCGCTGGCGGACCGTGTCCTGCTGGAGACGACCCCGGAGACCCTGGCCGGGCACGACGTCGTCTTCCTCGCCCTGCCGCACGGCCATTCCGGCGCCATCGCCGCGCAGCTGGGCCCGGACGTCCTGGTGGTCGACCTCGGCGCGGACCACCGGCTGTCCGACGCGGCCGACTGGCGGCGCTGGTACGGCGGGGACCACGCCGGGCAATGGCCGTACGGGCTCCCTGAGCTTCCCGGCGCCCGTGAGCGCCTCGCCGGCACCAAACGTGTCGCGGTCCCCGGTTGCTTCCCGACCGGTGGCTCGATCGCCCTCGCCCCGGCCTTCGCGGCGGGCCTGGTCGAGCCGGAGGTCAACGTCGTCGCCGTCACCGGCACCTCCGGCGCGGGCAAGAGCCTCAAGCCGAACCTCCTCGGGTCCGAGGTGATGGGTTCGGCCACCGCGTACGGCGTCGGCGGCGCCCACCGGCACACCCCCGAATTCGCGCAGAACCTTTCGGCGATCTCGAGTGAACGGGTCAGGGTCTCGTTCACCCCCGTGCTGGCCCCGATGTCGCGCGGGATCCTCACCACCGCCAGCGCCTCGCTGAAAACCGATCCGGACGCCGACGGCGCCCGCGAGGTCTACGAAAAGGCGTACGCCACCGAGCCGTTCGTCCAGCTGCTGCCCGCGGGCCAGTGGCCCTCTTCGGCTTCGGTCGTCGGCTCGAACAACGTCCAGCTGCAGGTCACCGTCGACGCCGACACCCGGCGCCTGATCGTGGTCGCGGCCATCGACAACCTGACCAAGGGCACCGCGGGAGGCGCCGTCCAGTCGATGAACATCGCACTGGGTCTCCCGGAAACCACCGGACTACCGACCGTAGGAGTCGCTCCGTGACCGTCACCCAGCCGAAGGGATTCCGTGCCGCGGGCGTCGCCGCCGGGATCAAGGCCGAGGGCAAGCTCGACCTCGCGCTCGTCGTCAACGACGGGCCGCTGCAGGTCGCGGCCGGCGTGTTCACGCGCAACGTGATCAAGGCCGCGCCCGTCCTGTGGTCGCAAGAGGTGCTCAAGCAGCAGCGCCTCAAGGCCGTCGTGCTCAATTCCGGCGGCGCGAACGCCGCCACCGGCCCCGGCGGTTTCCAGGACACCCACCGGACCGCCGAGAAGGTCGCTGGGCTGTGCGAAGCCGGTGCGATCGAGGTCGCGGTCTGTTCGACCGGTCTGATCGGCGAGCGGTTGCCGATGGACGCGCTGCTTGCCGGCGTGGATGCCGCCTTCGGCCGGCTCGGCACCGGCGCCGAAGCCGATCTCGACGCCGCCACCGCGGTCATGACCACCGACAGCAAGCCGAAGCAGGCGGTCGCCGAACACGAAAGCGGCTGGCGTGTCGGCGGATTCGCGAAGGGCGCGGGCATGCTCGCCCCCAACCTCGCGACGATGCTCTCCGTCCTCACCACCGACGCGGTCGTCACCCCCGAAGTCCTGGACAAGGCGCTGCGCGCCGCCACCGGCGTGACCTTCGACAGGCTCGACGTCGACGGCGGGACCTCCACCAACGACACGGTGCTCGTCCTCGCCTCCGGCGCCAGCGGCGTCGAACCGACCGAGGCCGAACTGACCGAACTGCTCACCACGGTCAGCCTCGACCTCGTGCTGCAACTGCGCGCGGATTCCGAGGGCGCGACCAAGCACGTCGACGTCACGGTCGCGGGTGCGGCGAGCGAGGCCGACGCCATCGCCGCCGGCCGCACGATCGCCGAGGACAACCTGGTCAAGACCGCGCTGTTCGGTTCGGACCCGAACTGGGGCCGGATCGCCATGGCACTGGGCCGGGTGCCCGCGAAGATCGATCCGGAGAAGGTCGCGATCGCGATCAACGGCGTCACCCTCTTCGCGAACGGCACTCCCGCGGCGGACCGCTCCGCGGCGGATCTCTCGGGGCGTGACATCCAGATCGTCGTCGATCTCGGGGTCGGCGAAGGCGGGGCGACGATCTACACGACCGACCTCTCGCACGCGTACGTCGAAGAGAACAGCGCGTACTCGTCATGAGTCCGTCCGAATCCACCGTCCCCGCGGACGAGCGGCTCGCGACGGCCGCGGAGAAGGCCGCGATCCTGATCGAAGCCCTGCCCTGGCTACAGCGTTTCCACGGCGCGACCGTCGTGGTCAAGTACGGCGGCAACGCCATGATCGACGAAAGCCTCAAACAGGCCTTCGCCGAGGACATGGTCTTCCTGCGCATGGCCGGGTTGCGCCCCGTGGTGGTGCACGGCGGCGGTCCGCAGATCACCGCGATGCTCAACCGGCTCGGCGTCGAAGGCGAGTTCAAGGGCGGCCTCCGGGTCACCACGCCCGAGACGATGGACATCGTCCGCATGGTGCTGACCGGCCAGGTCAGCCGCGAACTGGTCGGCCTGATCAACGCGCACGGCCCGTACGCGGTCGGGATCTCCGGCGAGGACGCGCGGCTGTTCACCGCGGAGCGCAAACAGGCCACCGTGGACGGTGTGCCGGTCGACATCGGGCTCGTCGGCGAGGTCTCCGAGGTCAACCCGGACGCGGTCCTCGACATCGTCAACGCGGGCCGGATCCCGGTGGTGTCCACCGTGGCCCCGGACGTCGACGGCGTGGTGCACAACATCAACGCCGACACCGCCGCCGGCGCACTGGCGGCCGCGCTGGGCGCGGAGAAGCTCGTCGTGCTCACGGACGTCGAAGGTCTCTACGCCGACTGGCCGGACCGCGGTTCGCTGGTCGACCGCATCCGCGTGGACCGCCTCGAAACCCTGCTCCCCGGCCTCGCCAGCGGCATGATCCCGAAGATGGAGGCCTGTGTGCGCGCCATCCGGGGCGGTGTCCGCCGCGCGCACGTGATCGACGGCCGCATCGCCCATTCGGTACTGCTGGAGGTCTTCACCTCCCGCGGCATCGGTACCATGGTCTTCCCCGAAACGGAGCTTCCGTGACCTCCCTCAAGTCCAATGTAGACGGCCAGGAGCACTGGACGTCGTCCCTGATGGACAACTACGGCACCCCGGCGCTGACCCTGGTCCGCGGTGAGGGCGCGAAGGTCTGGGACGCCGACGGCAAGCCGTATGTCGACCTGCTGGGCGGGATCGCGGTCAACGCGCTCGGGCACGCCCATCCCGCCGTGGTCGCCGCGGTCACCGAACAGGTCGCGAAACTCGGGCACACCTCGAACCTCTACGTGAACCCGGTTGCCGTCGAATTGGCCGAGACCCTCCTGGACGTCGCGGGCCTGTCCGGCAACGCGAAGGTCCTGTTCGTCAACTCCGGCGCGGAGGCCAACGAAGCCGCGCTGAAGATCAGCAGGCTCACCGGGCGGACCAAGGTCGTCGCCGGTGAGGGCGCCTTCCACGGTCGCACCATGGGCGCCTTGTCGCTGACCGGCCAGCCGTCGAAACGGGACGCGTTCGCGCCGCTGGTCCCTGGCGTGACTCACGTTCCTTATGGTGACGTCGGCGCGCTTCGCGCCGCGGTGGACACCGAAACCGCGGCGGTGTTCCTCGAGCCGATCCTCGGGGAAGCGGGTGTCGTCCCGGCGCCGGACGGCTACCTCCAGGCCGCGCGGGAGATCACCAAGGCGACCGGGACCCTGCTGGTCCTCGACGAGGTGCAGACCGGCATCGGCCGCACCGGCGCGTGGTTCGCCTTCCAGCACACCGGCATCGTCCCGGACGTCATCACACTGGCGAAGGGGCTCGGCGGCGGTCTGCCGATCGGCGCGGTCATCGGCGTCGGAGAGGCGGGGGAGCTGATGAAGCCGGGCCAGCACGGGACCACCTTCGGCGGCAACCCGATCTGCTGTGCCGCCGGGCTCGCCGTGCTCAAGACCATCGCCGAGGAGAACCTGAACGACCACGTTTCCGCCCTGGGCAAGGACATCGCCTCCCGTGTCGAGGAACTCGGCCATCCGCTGGTGGCCGGGGTCCGCGGGGCCGGATTGCTGCTCGGCATCGCGTTGCGCGAGCCGGTCTCGGCCACGGTCGCCAAGGCCGCGCAGGAAGCGGGGTACCTGGTCAACCCGATCGCCCCGGACACCATCCGGCTGGCACCTCCGCTGATCCTGAGCGCCGACGAGGCCGCGGGATTCCTCGAAGCCCTTCCCGGGGCACTCGATTCCACCACCACCTAGGACAGAGACCAAACGCATGCTCCGCAACTTCCTTCGTGACGACGATCTCAGCCCCGCCGAACAGGCCGAGATCCTGGACCTCGCCGACCAGCTGAAAGCAGAGCCGCTGGGCTCCCGCGCGCTGGCGGGCAAATCCGTCGCGGCGATCTTCGAGAAGAACTCCACCCGGACCAGGTTCTCCTTCGAGGTGGGCATCGCCCAGCTCGGCGGGAACCCGGTCATCGTCGACGGACGCTCCATGCAGCTCGGCCGCGAAGAGACCATCGAGGACACGTCGCGGGTGCTTTCGCGGTACCTGGACGCGATCGTCTGGCGGACCTTCGCCCAGAAGCGCATCGACGCGATGGCGTCGGCGTCGAGCATCCCGGTGATCAACGCGCTCACCGACGAGTTCCACCCGTGCCAGGTGCTCACCGATCTGATGACCATCCGCGAACGCAAGGGCAAGCTCGCGGGGCTCACCCTGGTCTACCTCGGGGACGGCGCCAACAACATGGCGCATTCGCTGCTGCTGGGCGGGACGACGGCGGGGATGCACGTCCGCGTCGTTTCGCCGGAAGGCTTCCAGCCCGATCAGCAGGTCATGCTCGACGCCAAGCACCGATCGAGTGAAACCGGCGGCAGCACCACGGTCTTCACCGATCCGCACGCCGCCGTCGAAGGCGCGGACGTCGTCGTCACCGACACGTGGACCTCGATGGGCCAGGAGAACGACGGCCTCGACCGCGTCGGCCCGTTTCGCGAGCTGCAGGTCAACGCCGCGCTGATGCGCCGCGCCGCGGACGAGGCGATCGTGCTGCACTGCCTGCCCGCGCACCGAGGCTGGGAGATCACCGACGAGGTCATCGACGGACCGGCGAGCGCGGTCTGGGACGAGGCCGAGAACCGGCTGCACGCGCAGAAGGCGCTGCTGGTGTGGCTCATGGACAAGCAGGCATCGTGAGCCACACCGGCGAAGCCTCGCTCACGGATGCCGACCGGGTGTGGGTGTCCCGCACTGGCCCAGGGAAGCGACGATGACCGGCAGCAGGGTCACCCGGCAGGCACGGATCACCGAACTCGTGTCCACGATGGCCATCCGCAGCCAGACCGAGCTGGCGAAGCTGCTGGCGGCGGAAGGGATCGACGTCACCCAGGCGACGTTGTCACGGGACCTCGACGAACTGGGCGCGGTGAAGCTCCGGGGTGCGGACTCCGGCGCGCCGGTGTACGTCATCCCGGAGGACGGCAGTCCGGTGCGCGGGGTGCAGGGCGGCACGTCCCGGCTTTCCCGGTTGCTCGCCGAACTGCTCGTTTCGGCGGACTCGTCCGGGAACCTGACGGTGCTGCGCACCCCGCCGGGCGCGGCGCAGTTCCTGGCCAGCGCCATCGACCGGGCGGCGCTGGAGGAGGTCGTCGGTTCGATCGCCGGCGACGACACGGTCGCGGTGATCGCGCGGGAACCGTTGTCCGGCAAAGACCTGGCCGAGCGTTTCCTGGCGCTGGCCCGACGGTCGTCCACAGTGGACGGCGGTGAGGAGACCGAAGGTGACGCCTGACGGGTTCGCCTTCCCGGATGATCCGGAGAAGCTGGTCATCACCTTCGACGAAGGTGTGCCGGTGGCCATCGACGGGGAGACCGTGACGCTGCTGGAGGCCTTCCAGCAGCTGAACCGACGTGTCGGCGCCTTCGGGCTCAGAGGACGCGAAATCTACGAGGGGCCCGGCGCGCTCGCGCTGGTCACCGCGCACGAGGAACTGCACAAGGTCGGTTCCGAGCGGGTGTCCGGCGAGGTCCGCCTGGTCCTGCACCGCGGGACCGCGGTCGTGAACTCGGCGCGCGACGAGCGCACGCTGTACGACTTCACCACAGGCGCTACCTTCGACCGGTCAGTCGCCTGAAAGACAACAAAGGATTCGAGGAGTTTCGTGAGCGGGAACGAGCAGCCGGTGCAGCTGTGGGGCGGCCGGTTCGCCGGCGGGCCGGCGGAGGCGATGGCGGCGCTGAGCGCGTCGACCCATTTCGACTGGCGGCTGGCGCCGTACGACATCGCCGGCTCGCGGGCCCACGCGCGAGTGCTGCGGAAGGCGGGGCTGCTCACCGATGACGAGCTGACCGGCATGCTCGCCGCCCTGGACGCCCTCGCGCGGGACGTCGAGTCGGGCGCGTTCACGCCGACCGTCGCCGACGAGGACGTCCACACCGCGCTCGAACGCGGCCTGCTGGAGCGGGCGGGCACCGAACTCGGTGGCAAGCTGCGGGCGGGACGTTCGCGCAACGACCAGGTCGCGACGCTGTTCCGGATGTGGCTGCGCGACGCCGCCCGCCGGGTGGTCACAGGCACTCTCGGGGTCGTCGACGCGCTCGTTTCCCAGGCGAAGAGGCACCCGGACGCGATCCTTCCCGGCCGCACCCATCTGCAGCACGCCCAGCCTGTCCTGCTGGCGCACCACCTGCTCGCGCACGGCCAGTCGCTGCTGCGCGACGTCACCCGCTTGCGGGACTGGGACGCTCGCACCGCCGAGTCACCCTACGGTTCCGGCGCGCTCGCGGGCTCCTCGCTGGGCCTCGACCCCGAGGCCGTCGCCGCGGAACTGGGCTTCGACACCAGCGTCGAAAACTCGATCGACGGTACCGCCTCGCGGGACTTCGTCGCCGAGTTCGCCTTCGACGTCGCGATGCTCGCGGTCAACCTGTCCAGGATCGCCGAAGAGGTGATCATCTGGAACACCGCCGAATTCGGCTACGTCACCCTGGACGACGCCTGGGCGACCGGCAGTTCGATCATGCCGCAGAAGAAGAACCCGGACGTCGCCGAGCTGACCCGCGGCAAGGCCGGGCGCCTCATCGGCAACCTGACCGGTCTGCTCGCGACGCTCAAGGCGCAGCCACTCGCGTACAACCGTGACCTGCAGGAGGACAAGGAACCGGTCTTCGACTCCGTCGAGCAGCTGGAACTGCTGTTCCCGGCGATCGCGGGCATGCTCGAAACGCTGACCTTCCACACCGACCGGCTCGCCGAACTGGCGCCCGCCGGCTTCACCCTCGCCACGGACATCGCCGAATGGCTGGTGCGCCAGGGTGTTCCGTTCCGTGTCGCGCACGAAGCGGCGGGGGAAAGCGTCCGCGTCGCCGAAGCCCGCGGTGTCGGCCTGGACGAACTGACCGACGAAGAGTTCGAGAAGATCGACCCGGCGCTGACGTCCGCCGTACGCGAGGTGCTGACCGTCGAGGGCTCGGTGAATTCACGCGACGCTCGTGGCGGTACCGCTCCGGAACGCGTCGCCGAGCAGCGGGACCGGCTGGTCGCACGGGTCGCCGAACACCGCGCCTGGCTGAGCTGAGAAGTGCGTGAAGGCCTCTTTCCTTGTGCCTGACGCGGCGCCTGACGCAAGGAAGGAGGCCTTCACGTTCTTTCAAGATCGCTTCGCGGTCTTCCGGAGCTTCGCGCGCACCGCACGGGTCGCGACCGGGCCGAGTCCCTCGAGGACGTCGACCAGGACAGCCAGTTGTCCCAGCGCCGCCAGTGCCTGCTCGGCACCTGCCGGATCGACCGTCTCGAACAAGGTCAGGCCGAGGAAACCGGCGGAGATCGCGTGGGCGAGCCCGTCGGTCTCCGTAAGGTCGAGCACCGGCGAACCGGTCAGGACGCGATCGAGCGCGCCTTGGACTTCGCGAACCCATTTGTCGAGCGCCTGCCGGGTCGCCTCGGCCAGCCGCCCGCCCGCCTGGGCACCGGCGAGCGTCTGGGCGAGGACCGCCATGTTCCCCTCGGCCCGTTCCTCCGCGTGGATGGTCCGGCCCAGTTCCAGAAGTTCGCCCAGCGTGCTCACTTCGGCGAACCGGTCACGATAGTGGGAGACACGGCTTTCGGTCGCCGTCACACAGGCCTGCGCGAGCAACTCCTCGACACTGCCGAAGTGGTAGAAGATCAAGGCTTGATTGGTGCCCGCCGCCGCGGCGACGGTCCTGGCCGAAACCGCGGTGACGCCGCCGGTGCGGATCGTCTCCAGCGCGCCGTCGATCAACCGCTGTTTCGTGCTGGGCCCGTTCATCAGTCCAGGACCTTCTCACGCAACGGCTTCACCGCTCCGCTCACCCCCGCCCGCAGGTCGACGAACCGCGCCTCGAACGCTCCCCGGTAGCCGAACAGCGGGCCGAATCGCCGGTTCGTCACCTGGACCTCGATCCGGAACAGGCCGCTCTCCTCGTCGAACCACTCGTCGACCTCGGCCACCCCGACGACGGAACGCGGCACCACGCACCGAAGCGGGCCTTCGCAGAGCCGGAACTCCTCCGAACGGAGGTGGAAGCCGCCGTCGGGCCGCACCGTCGACTCGAGATCGACGGCGATGTGCTGATGTGTTCCCAAGTAGTCGACGACCGTCCCGCGCTCGGCACTGTAGATCATCTGCGCGTCGAACCGCCGCCGTCTCCCTGGCAGATCGAAGGTGCGGACGAACGAGACCGTCTCCCTGCCGAGGGAATCGACGTACGGGTAGTTCTCGATGGTGAAAGGGACGTCGTGGCCCCGTTCGGGGAACAGGATGTGCCTCGACGCGCCGAGCCGCAGGAACGGTGTGGTGAACGCGGCTCCGCGCCAGATCTCGTCCATCACGCCGACGCCGATCATCCCGACGCCGTTCGCCGTGCTGAGCGACAGTCGTTCGCGCATGCGGGGATGCAGTGACGCGAACTGTTCGCCCAGGGCCTTTCGGAAGATCATGCCTGCTCCAGGGTGTCGAGAACGCGAGGTGCGACGCCGTCTTTGCCCGGCCGCGGGCTCCGGCGACAGCGGCTCGCCGCGGGGGAGAACAGGGGGAGTTCCTCCGGTGGGGTGCCGGTTTCGAGCCACAGCCGGAGCCGGTCGAACGACCAGGCCGTCATCCAGCCGAAAAGCGGCCGGAACAGCAGATCGGCGAACCTGCCGAAGACACCCCACCGGGTGGTGTAGTCGAAGCCGGTGACGAAGCGGACGCCGTCGTCGGCAGAGGTGTAGCGCCAGTACCCCGAACCGGACCTGATGAGAGACAGCGGGTCCGCGGAGGCGAACCGCAACGCCGACGTCCTGCCGCCGTCGGGCCGTTCACTCTCCCCGGCGTGTGTCCCGGTCCCGGTGATGACGAGCCCCAGGAACCTCGTCGCGTAGCGGAACCGTCCCGGTGAACCCGCGATCGGCTCGATCCGCGCGAAGCGAAGATCCCACCGTTCATGCAGATCCGGCTCCTGCGTGTACCGCCACAGCGTGTCGAGTTCCGTGCGGATCACCGTTTCGACGTACAGCGCTCTCCGGCTCATCGAGCCTCCCCTCCAGTTTGAGCGACCGCTCAAGAGCACTGTAGACCAGGTTTGAGCGATCGCTCAATACTGAATCCGTCGGAGCCTGCGGTTAAGGTCGGGGCGTGCGGAACTTGGCGACCGGGAGACAGTTCACCCGGCGAGAACTGGCGCTGGATCCGGTGGAGTTGTCGACACTCCTGCTCGGGGCGGTGATCGAGTCGACCGGTCCCGACGGCACGGTGGCCGTCCGGCTGGTGGAGGTCGAGGCCTACCGCGGGCTCGACGATCCCGCGTCGCACTGCTATCGCGGCAAGACACCCCGCAACGAAGTCATGTGGGGGCCGGCGGGGCATCTGTACGTGTATTTCGTCTACGGGATGCACTTCTGCGCGAACGTCGTCGGCACCGAAGACGGGCAGCCGGGCGCAGTGCTGCTCCGGGCCGGGGAGGTGGTGTCCGGCGCGGACATCGCCCGTGCGCGCCGGCCCTCCGCTCGGGGCAACGGCGAACTCGCCAAAGGCCCGGCCATCCTCACCTCGATTCTCGGCATCGCCCGGGCGGAGAACGGTGTCGACCTGACCGACTCCGCGTCACCGGTCCGGCTGTTCACCGGCGACCGTGTCCCCGAAGCGGACATCCGCACCGGGCCGCGCGTCGGTGTCGCCATGGCGATGGACACGCCCTGGCGGTTCTGGCTGGACGGCTCTCCCGCGGTCTCCGCCTATCGCCGGGGAGGCAAGCGACGAGCGGCGGCCCCCGGCCGATAGTCGGTTGACCTGGTGCGGGAGGATCTACAGGCGTGAGCGAGCACATCCTTGACGAGCTGACCTGGCGCGGCCTGATCGCGCAATCCACCGACACCGACGCACTGCGGCGAGACCTCGACCAAGGACCCCTCACGCTCTATTGCGGATTCGACCCGACCGCGCCGAGCCTGCACGCCGGCAACCTGGTCCCGCTGCTGATGCTCTCCCGCTTCCAGCGCGCCGGGCACCGGCCGATCGTGCTGGCCGGCGTCGCCACCGGGATGATCGGTGACCCGCGCGACACCGGTGAGCGCACCCTGAACACGGTGGACACCGTCTCCGAGTGGGCCGACCGGATCCGCGGTCAGCTGGAGCGGTTCGTCGACTTCGACGATTCGCCGACCGGCGCGGTCATCGAGAACAACCTGAACTGGACCGCGAAGCAGAGCGTGGTCGAGTTCCTGCGCGACGTCGGCAAGCACTTCCCGGTCAACATGATGCTGAACCGGGAGACGGTGAAGCGCCGCCTCGAAACCGACGGCATCTCCTACACCGAGTTCAGCTACCTGCTGCTGCAGTCGCAGGACTACCTGCACCTGTACCGCGAGTACGGCTGCAAGCTGCAGATCGGCGGCTCCGACCAGTGGGGCAACCTCGTCGGCGGTGTCGACCTGATCCGCCGGACCGACGGCGGGCACACCCACGCGCTGACCGCGCCACTGGTCACCGACTCCGAGGGACGCAAGTTCGGGAAGTCGACCGGTGGCGGCAGCGTCTGGCTCGACCCGGAGATGACCTCGCCGTACGCGTGGTTCCAGTACTTCCTGAACGTCGCCGACGCCGACGTCATCCGCTACCTGAAGATGTTCTCCTTCCTCGGGCAGGAGGAGATCGCGGCGCTGGCCGAAGACACCGAACAGCGCCCCCACCTGCGGTCCGCACAGCGAAAGCTCGCGGAGGACTTCACGACGCTGGTGCACGGCGAGGCCGCCACCCGGCAGGTCATCGCCGCGAGTCAGGCGTTGTTCGGCAGGGGAGAGCTGCGTGAACTCGACTCGCCGACCCTCGACGCCGCCATGGCCGAGGTGCCCAACGGCGAGATCGACCCGAACGGCGAGTCGACGATCGTCGACCTGCTGATCTCCGCCGGGCTCGTCGACAGCAAGGGCGCCGCGCGCCGCACCGTCAAGGAAGGCGGTGCGTACGTCAACAACATGAAGATCGCCGACGAAGAGTGGAAGCCGTCCGCTGGCGACGCTCTGCACGGCCGCTGGCTCGTGGTCCGCAAGGGCAAGCGCAACGTCGCCGGCGTGCGCGTCGGCGGCTGATCGCCGCCCCGGCCCGAGACAGGCGGCTTGACCTGCGGAAACGCAGTTAAGGTACCCCCCTGTTTCGGGCCCCTGTGGGCCATGTAAAGTTCTCCAAGTCGCCAGGGAAACCGGGTGGCCGACCGGGACACGAACCAAGCTCTCGCTCATCGCGATTGAGTGGGTGTCCTACCAAAAACTGCTAGGAATGACTGCTTCGGATGAGGCCGCGTGCGGTGCGATTCGGGGTGTGTTGCTTGAGAACTCAACAGTGTGCTAGTGAACTAAGCCAGTAGAGCTTATGTATTTGAACCTCGTTTGAGGTTCCTTTGAGAGCAAGTATTTGCCTCGATCAAATTTGACATTGTTGGAGAGTTTGATCCTGGCTCAGGACGAACGCTGGCGGCGTGCTTAACACATGCAAGTCGAACGATGAAGCCTTCGGGTGGATTAGTGGCGAACGGGTGAGTAACACGTGGGCAATCTGCCCTGTACTTTGGGATAAGCCTGGGAAACTGGGTCTAATACCGGATATCACTATTCCTCGCATGGGGGGTGGTTGAAAGTTCTGGCGGTACAGGATGAGCCCGCGGCCTATCAGCTTGTTGGTGGGGTAATGGCCTACCAAGGCGACGACGGGTAGCCGGCCTGAGAGGGTGACCGGCCACACTGGGACTGAGACACGGCCCAGACTCCTACGGGAGGCAGCAGTGGGGAATATTGCACAATGGGCGCAAGCCTGATGCAGCGACGCCGCGTGAGGGATGACGGCCTTCGGGTTGTAAACCTCTTTCGCCAGGGACGAAGCGCAAGTGACGGTACCTGGATAAGAAGCACCGGCTAACTACGTGCCAGCAGCCGCGGTAATACGTAGGGTGCGAGCGTTGTCCGGAATTATTGGGCGTAAAGAGCTCGTAGGCGGTTTGTCGCGTCGTTCGTGAAAACTCCACGCTTAACGTGGAGCGTGCGGGCGATACGGGCAGACTTGAGTTCGGTAGGGGAGACTGGAATTCCTGGTGTAGCGGTGAAATGCGCAGATATCAGGAGGAACACCGGTGGCGAAGGCGGGTCTCTGGGCCGATACTGACGCTGAGGAGCGAAAGCGTGGGGAGCGAACAGGATTAGATACCCTGGTAGTCCACGCTGTAAACGTTGGGCGCTAGGTGTGGGCGACATCCACGTTGTCCGTGCCGTAGCTAACGCATTAAGCGCCCCGCCTGGGGAGTACGGCCGCAAGGCTAAAACTCAAAGGAATTGACGGGGGCCCGCACAAGCGGCGGAGCATGTGGATTAATTCGATGCAACGCGAAGAACCTTACCTGGGCTTGACATGTGCCAGACATCCCTAGAGATAGGGCTTCCCTTGTGGTTGGTGTACAGGTGGTGCATGGCTGTCGTCAGCTCGTGTCGTGAGATGTTGGGTTAAGTCCCGCAACGAGCGCAACCCTTATCCTACGTTGCCAGCGCGTCATGGCGGGGACTCGTGGGAGACTGCCGGGGTCAACTCGGAGGAAGGTGGGGATGACGTCAAGTCATCATGCCCCTTATGTCCAGGGCTTCACACATGCTACAATGGCTGGTACAGAGGGCTGCGATACCGCGAGGTGGAGCGAATCCCTTAAAGCCGGTCTCAGTTCGGATCGCAGTCTGCAACTCGACTGCGTGAAGTCGGAGTCGCTAGTAATCGCAGATCAGCAACGCTGCGGTGAATACGTTCCCGGGCCTTGTACACACCGCCCGTCACGTCATGAAAGTCGGTAACACCCGAAGCCCATGGCCCAACCCGCAAGGGGGGGAGTGGTCGAAGGTGGGACTGGCGATTGGGACGAAGTCGTAACAAGGTAGCCGTACCGGAAGGTGCGGCTGGATCACCTCCTTTCTAAGGAGCAACACATCCATCGTTCCCGGGATACCCGGAACCAGAACGATGGAGTGGCCAGGGTTTCAGCACCGACCGTGTGTTGGCACTGGTTGCTCAAGGAATTGTGGAACTACTGGTTATGGTGTCGCCGGCTTTTGCTGGGACGCTCAAGTACTGGACGAGTCGTGAGACGAGTTCGTGGAACGGGTGTTTCCGGGAAGTCGGGGAGATTGTTCGCTGGCATGCTGTTGGGTCCTGAGGCAACACGCCGAGGGGTTCACACGAGCTCCGGGAGTGGTTTGTTTCTGGTGTGGTGTTTGAGAACTGTAGAGTGGATGCGAGCATCTTTGTGGTCAAGTTGTTAAGGGCACATGGTGGATGTCTTGGCTTCAGGAGCCGATGAAGGACGTGGGAGGCTGCGATATGCCTCGGGGAGCTGTCAACCGAGCTGTGATCCGAGGATTTCCGAATGGGGAAACCCAGCACCAGTTATGTGGTGTTACCCGCATCTGAATATATAGGGTGTGTGGAGGGAACGCGGGGAAGTGAAACATCTCAGTACCCGTAGGAAGAGAAAACAACCGTGATTCCGTGAGTAGTGGCGAGCGAAAGCGGAAGAGGCTAAACCATGCACATGTCAAGCTGTCAGGCGTTGTGTGTGTGGTGTTGTGGGACCCGCCTTGAGAATTCTGACAGGTTCTCGGGTTTACGCGTGTGTTAGTGGAACGCCTTGGGATGGGCGACCGGAGTGGGTGAGAGTCCCGTACGCGAAAACACATGTTTGTGAATCTTGGTGGTGTTCCCGAGTAGCAGCGAGCTCGTGGAATTTGCTGTGAATCTGCCGGGACCACCCGGTAAGCCTAAATACTTCCTGAAGACCGATAGCGGACTAGTACCGTGAGGGAAAGATGAAAAGTACCCCGGGAGGGGAGTGAAAGAGTACCTGAAACCGTGTGCCTACAAGCCGTCAGAGCCCGAGTACATCCTTGTGGTGTTGAGGTGATGGCGTGCCTTTTGAAGAATGAGCCTGCGAGTTAGTGCTGCGTGGCGAGGTTAACCCGTGTGGGGTAGCCGTAGCGAAAGCGAGTCTGAATAGGGCGAATGAGTCGCGTGGTCTAGACCCGAAGCGGAGTGATCTACCCATGGCCAGGCTGAAGCGTCGGTAAGACGACGTGGAGGGCCGAACCCACTTAGGTTGAAAACTGAGGGGATGAGCTGTGGGTAGGGGTGAAAGGCCAATCAAACTCCGTGATAGCTGGTTCTCCCCGAAATGCATTTAGGTGCAGCGTCACATGTTTCACCACGGGGGTAGAGCTACTGGATGGTCTAGGGGCCTTACCGGGTTACCGAAATCAACCAAACTCCGAATACCGTGGTGTGAGAGTGTGGCAGTGAGACGGCGGGGGATAAGCTTCGTCGTCGAGAGGGAAACAGCCCAGAACACCAGCTAAGGCCCCCAAGTGTGTGCTCAGTGGGAAAGGATGTGGGATTGCCCAGACAACCAGGAGGTTGGCTTAGAAGCAGCCACCCTTGAAAGAGTGCGTAATAGCTCACTGGTCAAGTGGTCCTGCGCCGACAATGTAGCGGGGCTTAAGCACACCGCCGAAGCTGTGTCATTCGCACATATACATCCATCACCTCCTTGAGAGTGTGATGCAGTGGTGTGGATGGGTAGGGGAGCGTCCTGCATCCGGGGAAGCGGCGGCGGAAGCCAGTCGTGGAGGGTGTGGGAGTGAGAATGCAGGCATGAGTAGCGAATGCAGAGTGAGAAACTCTGCCGCCGGATGACCAAGGGTTCCTGGGCCAGGCTAATCCGCCCAGGGTAAGTCGGGACCTAAGGCGAGGCCGACAGGCGTAGTCGATGGATAACGGGTTGATATTCCCGTACCCGAGCACGTGCGCCCAGGATGAGGCGGTTGATACTAACCACCCAAAGCCAGTGATTGAAGTCTTCGGATGGAGGTTGCTGTGTGGAGCGTGGGATCTGATTCCGTAGTAGTCGAGTGATGGGGTGACGCAGGAAGGTAGCTCCGCCAGTGAGTGGTAGTACTGGTGTAAGCGTGTAGGCCGGAGTGTAGGTAAATCCGCACTCTATATAGGCTGAGACGTGATGCGTAGCCGATTGAGGTGAAGTAGAGTGATCCTATGCTGCCGAGAAAAGCCTCTAGCGAGTGCGTGCACGGCCCGTACCCCAAACCAACACAGGTGGTCAGGTAGAGAATACTAAGGCGATCGGGTGAACTGTGGTTAAGGAACTCGGCAAAATGCCCCCGTAACTTCGGGAGAAGGGGGGCCAGGGTTCTTGAAGCTTCTTGCAAGCTAGGGAATCGTGGCCGCAGAGACCAGCGGAAAGCGACTGTTTACTAAAAACACAGGTCCATGCGAAGTCGCAAGACGATGTATATGGACTGACGCCTGCCCGGTGCTGGAACGTTAAGAGGACCGGTTAACCCTTTCGGGGGTGAAGCTGAGAATTTAAGCGCCAGTAAACGGCGGTGGTAACTATAACCATCCTAAGGTAGCGAAATTCCTTGTCGGGTAAGTTCCGACCTGCACGAATGGCGTAACGACTTTCCGGCTGTCTCAACCACAGGCCCGGCGAAATTGCACTACGAGTAAAGATGCTCGTTACGCGCGGCAGGACGGAAAGACCCCGGGACCTTTACTATAGTTTGGTATTGGTTTTCGGTTCGGCTTGTGTAGGATAGGTGGGAGACTGTGAAGCTGGCACGCTAGTGTTGGTGGAGTCGTTGTTGAAATACCACTCTGGTCGGATTGGGAATCTGAACCTCGGACCATGATCTGGTTCAGGGACAGTGCCTGATGGGTAGTTTAACTGGGGCGGTTGCCTCCTAAAGAGTAACGGAGGCGCCCAAAGGTTCCCTCAGCCTGGTTGGCAATCAGGTGTCGAGTGCAAGTGCACAAGGGAGCTTGACTGTGAGACAGACATGTCGAGCAGGGACGAAAGTCGGGACTAGTGATCCGGCACCACCTGGTGGAAGGGGTGTCGCTCAACGGATAAAAGGTACCCCGGGGATAACAGGCTGATCTTGCCCAAGAGTCCATATCGACGGCATGGTTTGGCACCTCGATGTCGGCTCGTCGCATCCTGGGGCCGGAGTAGGTCCCAAGGGTTGGGCTGTTCGCCCATTAAAGCGGCACGCGAGCTGGGTTTAGAACGTCGTGAGACAGTTCGGTCCCTATCCGCCGCGCGCGTAGGATACTTGAGGAAGGCTGTCCCTAGTACGAGAGGACCGGGACGGACGAACCTCTGGTATGCCAGTTGTCACGCCAGTGGCATGGCTGGTTGGCCACGTTCGGAAGGGATAACCGCTGAAGGCATCTAAGCGGGAAGCCTGTTCCAAGATGAGGTATCCCACCCCTTGTGGGTTAAGGCCCCCAACAGACCATTGGGTTGATAGGCCAGAAATGGAAGCACAGTAATGTGTTGTCGAGTTGACTGGTACTAATAGGCCGAGGACTTGCCCACGAAGATGTTACGCATCCACTCTACAGCTCTGAAACACCACACCGATCTGGAAACAGACTCAGTGTGTGTTGTTTCGTAGTGTTTCGGTGGTTATAGCGTCAGGGAAACGCCCGGTCCCATTCCGAACCCGGAAGCTAAGCCTGACAGCGCCGATGGTACTGCAACCGAAGGGTTGTGGGAGAGTAGGACACCGCCGGACTAACTTCAGGACAGGGTCCTGACCAGGGTTGAGAACCCCACAGGTTCTCCCCGGTCAGGGCCCTGTCTCTTTTCATGTCCATGGACCGACTAGAATGGTCCGTTGGCTCACCTGTCGGGTGGGCCCAAGTGTCGAAACTTTTCAATAGTGGCAGGAGGCCAGGTGTCCGAGTTCGGTCGACGTGACTCAGATGATGGCGCGTCCGGCCGGTCGGGTCGCCGGGACGACAGTCCCCGCGGAGGCCGGTCTGACGCGCAGCGAGGTGACCGGCGCGGTTCCGCCGGCGGCAGGCAGGACCGAGGCGGCCGCGATGGCGGCTACCAGGGCAGGCCGCGTCGCGACGACCGCGGCACACGCGGTACCGGCAGCTATTCCGGCAAGCCCGCACGCAGCGGCGACGGCCCCCGTGACCAGCGCCCCGGTGGCAGCCGGTTCGCGGGCCAGGGACGTGACGACAGCCGCCCACGTTACAACAACGACGACCGTCGTGGCCCTGGTGCCGTCGACCGTCGTGACGACCGGTCCGGTGGCCGCGACAACGACCGTCGTGGCGGCTTCCGCTCCGACGACCGGCGCGACAGCCGTGACAACCGTGACAACAAGGGCGGCGATCGCGGCGGTTATCGCTCCGACAACCGGAGCGGCGACAGCCGCGGTGGTTACCGATCCGACAGCCACGACAGCCGGGGTAGCGACAACCGTGGTGGTTACCGCTCGGACAACCGGGGTAGCGACAGCCGCGGTGGCTACCACTCGGACAACCGAGGTAGCGACAACCGCGGTGGATACCGCGGCGGCGACAACCGAGACAGTCGCGGCGCTGACAGTCGCGGTGGCTACCGGTCCGAGAACCGGGGTGGCGATCGCGGCGGGTACCGCTCGTCGGACAGCCGTCCCGAGCGTCGCTACGACAACCGCTCCGGCAGTCGTTCGGACAGTCGCTCCGACAATCGTTCGGACAGCCGTTCCGAAGGCCGGTACGAGAAGCGTTCCGACAGCCGCCCGGCTCGTTCCGGTTATGGCTCGGACAACCGCGGCCGTTCCGACGATCGCCTGGCCGGCAACCGCTACGAAGGACGCCCCCAGGGCAAGTCCTACGGTGACCGCGACAACCGCGGCGGCGACGAGCGGCGTCCGTCCTATCGCGACGACCGCGGCGGCTCTCCTTCCGGTGGCCACAGTGGCGGTGACCGTCGTGGTCCTTCCTCGAGCGATCGCCGCCCCAGCGGTGGTGGCTACGAGCGCAAGAGCTTCGGCGACCGTGACAACCGCAGTGACCGCAGTGACCGCGGTGACGACAAGCGCGGTTCCTACCGGCCGTCCGGCGATCGTCCCGACCGTCGCTCGTCCGACCGGCCGGAGAAGCGCTACGACGACAAGCGCGGCGGCTTCGACCGCAAGCGTGACGACCGTCCCCAGCGCGACCGTTCCGAAGGCCGCAAGGACTTCCGTTCCTCTCCGCGCACCGAGGACAAACCGGTCGACGACGAGACCTTGGCGCGTGAGCTGCTCGAGGCCCCGGAGCTGCCCGAAGGCATCGAGTTCTCGGATCTCGACGAAGAGGTCCGCCGGGAGCTCCGCACGCTGCCCAAGGCGCTCGCGGAGACCGTGGGCAAACACCTCGTCGCGGCCGGTGGCCTCGTCGACGAAGACCCCGAAGCCGCGATGGAACACGCCAAGTACGCGAAGGCCAAGGCGTCTCGGGTCCCGATCGTCCGTGAGGCGCTCGGCCTGGTCGCCTACCACGCGGGCAACTGGGCCGAGGCCCTGTCCGAGCTGCGGGCCGTCCGCCGGATGACCCGGACCGACGACCACATCGCGATCATCGCCGACGCGGAGCGCGCCATCGGCCGTCCGGAGCGGGCACTCGACCTGGCGAAGGAGATCGACAAGGAGCGTCTGGCCAAGGCGACCCAGATCGAACTCGCCATCGTCGCCGCCGGTGCCCGGCGCGACCTCGGTCAGCTGGACGCCGCCGTCGTCTCCTTGCAGGGTGACGACCTCAAGGCGGAGAAACGCGACCCGTGGAGCGCCCGGCTGTTCTACGCCTACGCCGACAACCTCGCCGCCGCCGACCGCAAGGACGAGGCGATCCGCTGGTTCCTGAACGCGGCAGAGGCCGACGAGGAGGACGAGACCGACGCCGCCGAGCGCGCCGCGGAGCTCACGAATGGCTGACGCTCTCTCCGCCGGGTACGACGCGGTCCTGTTCGACCTCGACGGCACGGTGTACCACGGCGGCATCGTGGTCCCGGGCGCACCGGAAGCACTCCGGGCGCTTCGGGACCACGGCACCGCCGTCCGGTGGGTGACCAACAACGCCTCCAAGGCGCCCGCGGAGGTCTCCGCACACCTGGAGGCACTCGGACTCCCCGCCACCCCCGAAGAGGTCCACACGAGCTCTCAGGCCGCCGCCACCCTGCTGGGTGAGCGGCTGCCTCAGGGCACCGTGGTGCTCGTCGTGGGCACCGATTCGCTGGCCGCCCAGCTCGAGTCGGCCGGGCTGCGGACGGTCCGGGAAGCCGGTCCGGAAGTGGCGGCCGTCGTTCAAGGGCATTCCCCGGACAACACCTGGGCCGCTCTCGCGGAGGCGTGCCTCGCCATCCGCGCGGGCGCGCTGTGGGTGGCGACCAACATCGACGCGACCTTGCCCGGCGAACGCGGACTGCTGCCGGGCAACGGGTCGATGGTGGCCGCGTTGCGCACCGCCACCGGCGCCGAACCACTGGTGGCGGGCAAACCGGCGCCGGGGCTGTTCACGACGGCGGCGCGGGACGCGGGCGCGGAGCGGGCGCTCGTCGTGGGCGACCGGCTGGACACCGACATCGAGGGCGCGGTCGCGGCCGGGATCGACGCGCTTTGCGTCCTGACCGGCGTCGCCGACGCGGCGTCCTTGATCAAGGCCAGGCCCGAGGAGCGCCCCCGCTACCTCGCGTGGGATCTGTCCGGGCTGAGCAGCCGGGCGGAGGTGCTCGAAATCGGGCCCAAGGACGGCTGGCGCGTCACCGCACAGGGTGACGTGCTCGAGGCCGGTGGTGAAGGCGACTCCCTGGACCTGTTGCGCGCGTTGTGCGCGGCGGCCTGGGAGTCCGGGATCACCGAGGTCCGTGGTGTGGGCGACACCGCCCGTGCCGCGCTCGGCGAGCTGCGCCTCGCCTGACCAGCGCTGCTAACTTGGTGGGGTGCAAGACCACTTCCGCCCCGTTCCGCGACCCCCGGTGCCCGGCCCCCCGCCGAGCCCGGGACCGGTGCCGGACCAGACCGAGGCACGCTTTCCCACCGAGGGACCCTCAGCGCTGTACGCGCAGCAGGACACCGATCCCCGAGCCGGGATCGACGAAGCCGTGGCGGGTCTCGACGACCTCGCCGCGCTTCCGCTTTCGGAGCACGTCGACCGCTTCGAAGCCGTGCACACCGAGCTGACGGTGGCGTTGTCCACCATCGACAAGGTCTGACCCGTGCCCAAACGCGCCCGCCTGGACGCGGAGCTCGTCCGGCGCGGTCTCGCCCGCTCCCGGGAGCAGGCGTCCACTCTGATCGCCGAGGGCAAGGTCAGTGTGCGCGGGATGGTGGCCACCAAACCCGCGACAGGAGTCGAATCCGGCGCGCCGATCGTGGTGCGCGACGGCGACGACCCCGGCTGGGCCTCCCGCGGCGCGCACAAACTGCTCGGCGCGCTCGAAGCCTTCACCCCGCAAGGCCTCTCCACCGAGGGAAAGCGCTGCCTCGACGCGGGCGCCTCGACCGGGGGCTTCACCGATGTCCTGCTGCGCAACGGCGCCGCCACGGTGCTCGCCGCCGACGTCGGCCGCGGCCTGCTGGACTGGCGGCTGCGCACCGACGACCGCGTGGTGGTGCTCGACAAGACGAACGTCCGCAACCTGACCCCGGAAGATCTCGGCGGGCCGGTCGACCTCGTGGTCGGGGACCTCTCGTTCATCTCGCTCAAACTCGTGCTGCCCGCGCTGGCCGCGTGCGCGCGGGACGGCGCCGACCTGGTGCCGATGGTGAAACCGCAGTTCGAAGTGGGCAAGGACCGGCTCGGCAGCGGTGGCGTCGTTCGTGACCCGGACCTCCGGGCCGAATCCGTGCTCGGCGTGCTCGCCGAAGCCGAGAAGCTGGACCTGCGTCTGCGCGGCGTCGTGGCGAGCCCGCTTCCCGGGCCGTCAGGGAACGTCGAATACTTCGTCTGGCTTACCCGCGGGAGGGAAGAGACCGCCGGCACCGACGCCGAGCGGCTCGTCCGCACCGCAGTCCTGGAGGGACCCCAATGAGCGATCGCGAGGTGCTGCTGGTCGTGCACCCGGACCGGGACGCGACCCGGGACGCGGCACGCGAGGTGTCGGCCCGGTTCGCCAAGGCCGGTGTGCGGCTGCGGGTGCTCGACGAAGACGTGAAGGAGATGCTGGAGGCGGACGGCGGGATCGGCGGGCCATGCACGGTCATGGCGCCGGAGCAGGACCCGGCCGCCGGGACCGAACTGGTGTTCGTGCTCGGCGGTGACGGCACGCTGTTGCGGGCCGCGGAACTGGCCAGGCCGAACGGCGTGCCGGTGCTGGGCGTGAACCTCGGCCGGGTGGGCTTCCTTGCCGAAGCCGATTCCGACAAGCTCGCCGACACCGTCCAGCGCGCCGTCGACGGTGACTACCAGGTCGAAGAGCGGATGACCGTCGACGTCACGGTCAGCGTCGACGGTGAGGAGACCGTCCACACCTGGGCGCTCAACGAGGCCAGTGTCGAGAAGAGCTCGCGTGAGCGCGTACTGGACGCGCTCATCGAGGTCGACGGCAGGCCCGTGTCCTCCTTCGGCTGCGACGGTGTCCTGTGCGCCACGCCGACCGGCTCGACGGCGTACGCGTTCTCCGCGGGCGGGCCGATCATCTGGCCGGACGTCCAGGCCCTGCTGGTGGTCCCGAGCAACGCGCACGCGATGTTCTCGCGGCCGCTGGTCGTCTCGCGCGATTCGGAGATCACCGTCGCCATCGATCCGGACGGCTCACCCGCCGTCCTGACCTGCGACGGATCGCGGACCTTCGATCTTCCAGCCGGCGCGGCCGTGCGGGTCACCTGCGGCCGGGTGCCGGTGCGCCTGATCCGGTTGTGGGAAGGCCCGTTCACCGACCGGCTGGTGCACAAGTTCTCGTTGCCGATCAAGGGCTGGCGGGAGCGGCACGCCCGCTGACGGCTGTGCCGAAAGGGTCGTTCAGTACATTTTCGGCTTGAACGACCCGTTCAGGACGTGCCGGGTGCGGGAATGGTCGGGGTGGGCCGCTACGGTGGGCGTCGTGCTGGCCGAGATGCGCATCCAGGGCCTCGGAGTCATCGAGGACGCCCTGCTGGAACTGCACGCGGGCTTCACCGTCGTCACCGGTGAGACGGGTGCGGGCAAGACCATGGTCGTCAGCGGGTTGCACCTGCTCTCCGGCGGCCGAGCCGAAGTGTCCAAGGTGCGGACCGGAATGTTGAAGGCCTTCGTGGAAGGCCGCTTCGAGCTGGGCGGCGCCGAGGGTGCCACCCGGATCGTCACCGACGCCGGGGCGGAGGTCGACGAGGACGGCAGCGTCATCGCGCTGCGCGCGGTCTCGGTCGACGGCCGGTCCCGCGCCCACCTCGGCGGCCGGTCGGTGCCGGTCGGTGTGCTGGCCGACCTGTCCGAGCAGCTGATCGCGGTCCACGGGCAGAACGATCAGCTGCGGCTGCTGCGGCCAGCCGAGCAGCGCGCGGTGATCGACCGGTTCGCCGGTGAGGCCGTCACCGAACCGCTCGAGCGATATCGCGCGGTGCGGGACGAATGGCTCGCCGTCGTCGCCGAACTGACCGAGCGGTCCACCCGTTCCCGTGAGATGGCCCAGCAGGCCGACCTGCTGCGCCACGGCCTCACCGAGATCGACGCCGTCGCGCCCGAACCGGGCGAGGACACCGAGCTCACCGAGCAGATCAAACGGCTCGCCGCGGTCGACGAACTGCGGGCGGCGGCCAGCGCGGCGCACGCCGCCGTCGCCGGTTCGGCGGACGGGGATCCGGACGCCCCCGGCGCGCTGGGGCTGATCGGGGAGGCGAGCCGCCACCTGACCGGTTCCGAGGACGCCGTGCTGCGCGAACTCGGGCCCCGGCTCGACGAGGCCTCGGTACTGCTGTCCGAAGTGGGCACCGAGCTGGGCAGCTACCTCGAAACCCTGGACGCCGATCCGGCGTTGCTGGAGAAAGTGCTCGCACGCCAGGCTGATTTGAAGCGGCTCACGCGCAAGTACGCGGCCGACGTGGACGGCGTGCTCGCCTGGGCCGACGACGCCCGCCGCCGGATGTCCACGATGGACACTTCCGAGGAGGCACTGGCCGAACTGGCCAAGCGCCGCGACGAACTCGCCGTCACGCTGGCGGAACACGCTTTCATCCTGTCGGAGGCGCGCGTCGAGGCCGCCGCCGAACTGGCCGAGGCCATCACCGCCGAGATGTCCGGGCTCGCCATGGGACAGGCCGAGATCGAGATCACCGTCGAGCGGCGCACCGTCGACGAGAGCGATTCGCACGCGGTGGAAATCGAAGGCAGGCTCGTGCACGCCGGCCCCGATGGGGTCGACGACGTCGAGTTGCTGCTGCGTGCGCACAACGGGGCACCGCCGCTTCCGGTGCACAAGGCCGCTTCCGGCGGTGAGCTTTCCCGTGTGATGCTGGCGATCGAGGTCGTCCTCGCGCATGCGGACACCGTGCAGACACTGGTGTTCGACGAGGTCGACGCCGGGGTCGGCGGCCGGGCCGCGGTCGAGATCGGCAGGCGGCTGGCGAGGTTGGCGCGCAGTCACCAGGTCCTGGTGGTCACGCACCTGCCGCAGGTGGCCGCGTTCGCCGATCAGCATCTGGTGGTGGACAAGGGCACCAGCGGCGGGGTGACCCGCAGTGGCGTGCGCGTACTCGAACAATCGGAGCGCGTCGTCGAACTCGCCCGCATGCTCGCCGGAATGGAAAGCACCGAGACCGGCCGCGCGCACGCGGAGGAATTGCTCGCCGTCGCCGAGGCCGACAAGAGCGCGCCGGACAAGCCCAAAGCGCGTCGTGGCGGAAAGCGAAAGAAAGCGAAGTAGCGCCACACACGACCGGGTGACCCGATCCGGTGTGGGTTAATCGGCGTGTTTCCTTCGGCGTGGCGGACACGGTAGGCCACGCGAATTTGTCACTATCGGTCGCATGAAGCTCACCGGCTTGCTCTCGCGTAACCAAGAGACCCTCCCCGGGATCACCGGCGTCGCCAGGGTCGACAGGCGTACGCGTGAGCTGCTCCGCCGGCTGAGCCCTGGCGACATCGTCGTCCTCGACCAGCTCGATCTCGACCGTCCGACGGCGGATGCCTTGGTGGAGGCCGAAGTCGCGGCGGTGGTGAACGCTTCGCCGTCGATCTCCGGCCGCTTTCCCAATCTGGGCCCGGAGATCCTGCTCGAGGCGGGGATTCCGCTGGTCGATTCGGTCGGCGGCGAGCTGCTGCGCAAGGTGAAGGACGGCACGAAACTCCGCGTGCACGAAGGCGTCGTCTACATCGGGGAGCGGCAGCTCGGCTCGGGAGTCCAGCAGACGCGCGAGAGCGTCGCGGACCAGATGATCGAGGCCAAGGCGGGGATGTCCACCCAGCTGGAGGCGTTCTCCGCGAACACCATCGAATTCCTTCGCCGGGAACGCAGTCTCATCCTCGACGGTGTCGGCGTCCCGGAGATCCGGGTGCCGCTCAAGGACCGGCACGCCCTCGTGGTCGCGGGCGGCAACGGGCACGCCGAAGACCTCAAGAAGCTGAAGAAGTACATCTCCGAGCACCGTCCGGTGCTGATCGGGGTCGACGCCGGGGCCGACACGCTGCGCGCGCAGGGGTACCAGCCGGACGTCATCGTCGGCGACCCGCACGGCATCGGCGCGGAGACGCTGCGCAGCGGTGGCGAGGTCGTGGTCCCGGCGCAGCCGGACGGGCACGCGCCGGGTGTCGAGCGCATCCAGGACCTCGGGATCGGCGCGGTCACCTTCCCCGCGACGGGCAACGCCGAGGATCTCGCGCTGCTGCTGGCCGACGCGCACGAGGCGAGCCTGGTGGTCACCGTGGGATTCCAGGCGACGCTGCGGGAGTTCCTCGACCACGGCCGCTCCGGGTCGAATCCGTCGACGTTCCTCACCAGGCTCAAACTCGGCACGAAGCTGGTCGACGGCAAGGCGGTCGCGACCCTGCACCGCAGCCGCGTGTCCCTCGGCGCCATCGTCCTGCTGGTGCTGGCGGCCTTGGTGGCCGTCGCCGCCGCGCTGCTGGTGTCCGACGTGGGATCGGTCTACCTCGACTGGATCCGCGACACCTGGAACTCGTTCATCGTCTGGGCCAAGGGACTTTTCACGTGATTTCACTGCGGTACCACGTCGTTTCCATCGCCGCCTGCTTTTTGGCACTCGCCATCGGAGTGGTGCTCGGGTCCACGGCGCTGAACGGTTCACTGCTGTCGGGACTCGCCGGCCAGAAGGAAGAGCTGGGTTCCCAGGTCGCGGATCTGGAAGCGCAGCGCAACTCGCTCAACGCGAGGCTCGGTGACGCGGACGCGTTCGCCGGTGCGATGGGGCCGAAGGTCGTCGCCGGGCAGCTCGACAAGCGTTCGGTGGTGCTGGTGACCACCGAGGACGCGAAGCCCGCGGACCGCGACGCGCTCAAGCAACTCGTCGGGCAGGCGGGTGCCGCCGTCACCGGCGAGATCCAGCTGACCGAGGCGTTCTCCGACCCGATGCGGTCGGATCAGCTGCGTGACGTCGTTTCGCGGTTGCAGCCCGCCGGTGTGCAGTTTCCGACCGCAGGTGACCCCGGCACCCTCGCCGGCGCCCTGCTCGGCTCGGTGGCACTGCTGAACAAGGACAACGCGCAGCCGCAGTCCACGCCGGTGGAGCTGGCGGCCGCGCTCGGCGGGCTCACCGACGGCGGTTTCCTCAAGACCGGCGGGGAGGTGAAGCCCGCGCAGCTCGCGATCGTGCTCACCGGCTCCAAGTACACCGGGGACGGCGCCGGTGACCGCGCCTCGACCATCGCGCGGTTCGCCGCGCAACTCGACCGCTCCGGCGCGGGCACCGTCCTGGCGGGCGACGCGGGATCCGCGGACGGCACCGGCGCGATCGGCGTCGTCCGCGCCGACACCTCGTCGACCTCCATCCTGTCCACCGTGGACAACGCGGAGACCGCGGCAGGCCGGGTCACCACGATCATGGCGCTGCGCGAGCAGCTCGAAGGCGGCGCGGGTCGCTACGGCATCGCGGGTAACGCCCAGGCTCCCGCACCCGGCATCGCCGCCGCCGGCAACTAGCCCGCATCGCAATTCGGCACCTGATTGCGATCGTGAGCATCGCGATCAGGTGCCGAATTGCGGGAGTGGCGGTCATGCGGGCGATCACCGGGTGACGCGGCCCGGATCACCCTGCTCAACACCCGCCTCCACGACGAGATCGTCGCGCTGGCGGGGAACGGGCTCCTGCATGAGATCCTCCGCCCGTTCGAGGGCAGGCTGCGCCGGCTCACCAGCCAGAACGAGCGCTGGGGCGAACTGCTCGACGAGCACCGCCGCCTTCACGACGCGATCGCTTCGGGCGACGCGGACCGAGCGCGGGCCCACGCCGTCGAACATGTGCGGGTGAACCGGGAGGTCACGCTGAAGGCGCTGTTCCCCGAAGACGGGTGAACCGGACATGCCAGACTCGCGGCATGATCACCGACGAACAACGGGCCGCCCGCACCGCGCGGGCGGTGGCCGCCGCGGTTTCCGCGAGCCGCGACCTCGGCATCACCGTCACCGAACCCCAAGTCCTGTACGACGTTTTCTCCGTCATCGTGCGGCTGGCGCCTTCGCCCGTCGTCGTGCGCGTGCCGACCGTGTTGCCGCGTACGACCACGCTGGAGACGCAGTCGACCGACCAGCGGCGTGAACTCGCCGTCGCCGCCTGGCTGGGCGAGAAGGGGCTCCCGGTCGTCAAGCCGAGCCCGCTGGTCCCGGCGGAGCCCGTGCGGTGCGACGGTTTCTCGATGACCTTCTGGGAGTTCGTCGAGTTCGTCGAGGACGCGAACCTCACCGTGGAGCACTCGGCCAAGCTCGTGGCGAAGCTGCACGCCGCGCTTCGCGACTATCCCGGGGATCTGGCGTTCTTGAACGGCCTGGACCCGTTCATTCCCGACGGCCTCGCCCAACTCGATGGCAGGCCGGAGCTGCTCGCCCCCGCCGACCACGACCGCGCCCGCCGCGAATGGGAGGCCCTCCGGCCGCTGCTGGCCTCGGAGGAGGCCTTCGCCAAGGCGTTCCCCGGGGCCACCGTCCAGCCGGTCCACGGTGACGCGCCGGGCTACAACCTGATCGTCACCGGCGAAGGCGAGCTCTACTCCGACTTCGAACTGGTGAACCGCGGCCCGATCGAACGCGACCTCGCCTTCACCGGTCCCGAGGGCATCGCGGCCTACAACGCCGCCGCCGTCGAACTCGGCCTGCGCGAGGTCGACGAAGGCGTGCTGCGCACCTTCGAAGCGCTGGGCCTGCTTCAGGTGGTCGCTTGCCTGTCGATGGCGCCCGCTTTGCCGATGCTGGTGGACGGCATGAAACCGATGATCGACCAGTGGCGGGAAACCCCCTTCGCCGGAGGGCTCGCTTAGCCGACGAGCATCGAGGTCCAGGCCTCGGCGAATCCGGGGAAGGTCTTCCCGACCGTCCCCGGGTTCTCCACCTCGATCCCTTCGACCCTCAGGCCGAGCACCGCGGCCGCCATCACCAGCCGGTGGTCGTCGTAGGTGTGGAACTTCCCGCCGTGCAGCGGCGCCGGCGTGATCCGCAACCCGTCTTCGGTCTCGCGGACGTCGGCGCCGAGCGACGACAGCTCGGTGGCGAGGGCGGTCAGCCGGTCGGTCTCGTGGCCGCGAAGATGCGCGACGCCGGAGATGACCGACGGCCCCTCGGCGAAGCACAGCAGCGCCGCGATCACCGGTGTCAGTTCGCCGACGTCGTGCAGGTCCAGTTCGACGCCGGGGATCGTGCCGCCGCCGGTGACCGTCAGGCCGCCCGCGTCGAGTTCGGCGGCGGCTCCCAGGACGGGCACCAGGCTGCGCAGCCAGTCCCCGGGCTGGGTCGTCCGCTGCGGCCAGCCCGCGATCCGCACCGTGCCGCCGGTCACGACCGCCGCGGCGACGAACGGGGCGGCGGTCGAGAGATCCGGCTCGACGATGTACTCGGGGCAGGAAAGCCTCGTGGGCGCGACGTGGAACTCGGCGCCTTCGCGCTCCACAGTGGCCCCGAAGCGGCGGAGCATTTCGACGGTCATCGCGATATGCGGTTCGCTCGGCACCCCTCCGCCGACGAGGCGCACGGTGACCCCCTGCTGGAACGACGGGCCCGCGAGCAGCAGCGCGGACAGGAACTGGCTCGACGCCGACGAATCCAGGTCGACCTTGCCGCCGCGCAGGCCGCCTTCGCCGTGGACGGTGAACGGCACCGCGTCGCGGCGGTCGTCGTCGATGCGGGCGCCGAGGCCGCGCAGCGCCTTCAGCAGCGGGCCGATGGGACGGCGGCGGAGCGCCTCGTCTCCGTCGAACAGCGCCGGGCCGGTGCCCAGCGCGGCGAGCGCGGGGGTGAACCGGGCGACCGTGCCCGCGTTGCCCAGTTCGACCCGGACGGTGTCGTTCGGGTGCACCCGCCCGGGTCCGAGCGGGTGCACGAGGTAACCGGAGATGCTTTCCTGCGAATGGGCGCCGAGGGCGTAGATGGCGCCGAGCATCAGCCGCGCGTCCCGGGAGTCGAGCGGGGTCCTCACCCGCGTCGGCGCGCTGGCGAGCGCGGCCAGGACGTAGGCCCGGTTGGTGATCGACTTCGAGCCGGGGACACGGACGTCCGCGTCGAGCGGGCCTTCCGCGACCGGTGCGGTCCAGGTGTCGTGCGCGTCTGTCACGCCGCGAGGGTAGCGGTTTTCCACTCCATCGGACGCTTGCGGCGTGGCCGGTGAGCGCTCCGGCGGGCGTGGGATAAGGTGGAAGCCCGTGGGACTTCAGTCGCGGGCTACCAAGTATGTCTTTGTCACCGGAGGCGTTGCCTCCTCTCTGGGTAAGGGACTCACGGCTTCCAGCCTGGGTCAGCTCCTTACCGCACGTGGGCTCCGGGTCACGATGCAGAAGCTGGATCCGTACCTCAACGTCGATCCAGGCACCATGAACCCGTTCCAGCACGGTGAGGTGTTCGTCACCGACGACGGCGCCGAGACCGATCTGGACATCGGGCACTACGAGCGTTTTCTCGACCGGGCCCTCGACGGCAAGGCGAACGTCACCACCGGGCAGGTGTACTCCGAGGTCATCGCCAAGGAGCGTCGCGGGGAGTACCTGGGCGACACCGTGCAGGTCATCCCGCACATCACCGACGAGATCAAGGCGAGGATCACCGCCGCGGCGGGCGCGGACGAGGACGGGAACAGCCCGGACGTCGTGATCACCGAGGTCGGCGGCACCGTCGGCGACATCGAGTCGCTGCCGTTCCTGGAGGCCTGCCGTCAGGTCCGCCACGACGTCGGCCGTGACCAGTGTTTCTTCCTGCACGTCTCGCTGGTCCCGTACCTCGCCCCGTCGGGTGAGCTCAAGACCAAGCCGACCCAGCACTCGGTCGCCGCGCTGCGCAACATCGGTATCCAGCCCGACGCGCTCGTCTGCCGTGCCGACCGCGAGCTGCCGGAGGACCTCAAGCGCAAGATCGGCCTGATGTGCGACGTCGACACCGAGGCCGTCATCGCCTGTCCCGACGCGCCGTCGATCTACGACATCCCGAAGGTGCTGCACCGTGAGGCACTCGACGCCTACGTGGTGCGCCGTCTCGGGCTGCCGTTCCGCGACGTCGACTGGACCGTGTGGGGCGACCTGCTCGACCGGGTGCACAACCCGTCGGAGACGGTGCGGGTCGCGGTCGTCGGCAAGTACATCGACTTGCCGGACGCGTACCTGTCGGTGACCGAAGCACTGCGCGCGGGCGGATTCGCGCACCGTGCCAAGGTCCAGATCGCCTGGGTCCCCTCGGACTCCTGCGAGACCCCGGCAGGCGCCGGGGCCGCTCTGTCCGATGTGGACGGTGTGCTGATCCCCGGCGGGTTCGGCATCCGCGGCATCGAGGGCAAGGTCGGCGCCATCGCCTACGCCCGCACCCACGGACTGCCGCTGCTGGGCCTGTGCCTCGGCCTCCAGTGCATGGTGATCGACGCGGCGCGGAACCTGGCGGGGATCGAGGACGCCAACTCGGCCGAATTCGACGACGAGAGCGCGAACCCGGTCATCTCCACGATGGCCGACCAGCGCGACGTCGTCGCCGGCGAGCGCGACATGGGCGGCACGATGCGGCTCGGCGCGTACGTCGCCAAGCTCAAGCCGGGTTCGCAGGTCGCGAAGGCGTACGGCAGCACCGAGGTCTCCGAGCGGCACCGTCACCGCTACGAGGTCAACAACGCCTACCGCAAGCGCCTTTCCGAGGCCGGCCTGGTGTTCTCGGGCACCTCGCCCGACGACCACCTGGTCGAGTTCGTCGAGCTGCCCGCCGACCAGCACCCGTTCTTCGTCGGCACCCAGGCGCACCCGGAGCTCAAGAGCCGCCCGACCCGGCCGCACCCGCTGTTCAGCGCGTTCGTCAAGGCCGTCGTGGACCGCAAGGTCGCCGAGCGGCTGCCGGTCGAGCTGCCCGAGACCCCGCAGGCGGTGGCCCGGTGACCGAACCCGGCAAACACGAATTCACCGTCGCGTCCACATCGGACGTCCACATCGGACGGGTGGTCGGGCTGCGGGTCGACGAGGTCGTGATGCCCGGCGGCGGCACCGCCCGCCGTGAGGTCGTCGAGCACCTCGGCGCGGTCGCGGTCGTCGCGCTCGACGAGGACGACGCGGTCACGCTGATCCACCAGTACCGGCACCCGCTCGGGCGACGGCTGTGGGAACTGCCCGCGGGATTGATCGACAAGGCGGGGGAGGACCCCGTCGGCGCGGCCAAACGGGAACTGGTCGAGGAGGTCGGGCTCAGCGCCGAGCGCTGGGAGACCCTGGTCGACGTCGCGGCCTCGCCCGGCTTCACCGACGAGGTCGTCCGCGTCTACCTCGCCCGTGAACTGTCCGAAGTGGACAGAGAGGTCCTCGGCGACGAGGAGGCGGACCTCGTCGTGCGGAAGTTCCCGCTCGCCGAGGCGGTCCGGATGGCGCTGGCCGGTGAGCTGGTGAACGGGTCGACCGTCGGTGGCGTGCTCGCCGCGCACGCGGTGCTTTCCGGAGTGGCTTCGGCGCGGCCTTCGGACGCGCCTTGGGAGGATCGGCCGACGAAGTTCGCTTCGCGCGGCCTCTGATCCCCTTCGCGTGCTATGAAAGGTCCTTTCCTTGCAAAATTTGCAAGGAAAGGACCTTTCATAGCATCCGGGAGGGGAGTCAGCGGGCCGGTGACGTACCGGTGCTCAGTCGCGGAGACGGCGGCCCTGCGCGTCGGTGCCGCCGTTCGCCAGCAGCACGATCCCGTCGACGATCGGCCAGACCACCCCGACGCCGCAGGTGACCAGCACGACCGCCAGTTGCCCCAACGCGAGCCCGACATGCCCGGTGTAGAACCGGCCGATCCCGAACGGCAGCACGATCTGCAGCACCCCGGCGGCGATCTTCGACTTCGGTGAGTACGGCATGACCGCGGCGGGCTGCTGATACACGGGCATGAACGGCGGTGGGTCGGACCGCGGCGCCAGGGATGCCGGATGCGGGGCGGGCAGGTCCTGGAACAGCGGCCGGAGTTCGCCGAGCGTCACGGCCTCGTACGCGGCGAGGACACGGCCCTCGTACTCGTCGGGCGTGATCCTCCCCTGGCTGTAGTGGTCGGCGAGCAGCCGCGCCGCCTCTTCGCGCTCGGCGGTGCCGACGCGCAGCTCGTCCGGGTCCGGTCGCTGGGACATGATTCCAAGGTAGCCCGTTTCACATCCGCGACGCGGGTACGCGCGGCTTACCCCCGAACGGGTCGTGCTGGTCCTAGAGTGTCCGTGTGTCACGGGCCGGGGGTACCGGAGTCGCCCAGGTGGTCGCCGCATACCTCGACCACCTGGTGGTCGAACGCGGGACCGCGAGGAACACCCTCGACAGCTACTCCCGGGACCTTCGCCGGTATACCGCCTACCTCGGCGGTGCCGACGTCGAACGGTTCACCGACGTCACCTCGGCGCACATCACCTCGTTCGGCGCGGCGTTGCGCGAAGGCGACGAAGAGCATCGGCCGCTCGCCGCGTCCTCGGCGGCTCGCGCACTGGTCGCCGTGCGGGGGCTGCACAAGTTCGCGCACGCCGACGGCATCACCGAGCACGACCCGGCCCGCGAGGTCCGCCCACCCGCCGCGGCGAAACGGCTGCCCAAGGCGCTGCCGGTGGACGAGGTGCTGAAACTGCTCGAAACCCCGCCGCCCGAGGGAGAACGGCCGCTGCGGGACCGGGCGCTGCTCGAACTGCTCTACTCCACCGGCGCGCGGATCTCCGAGGCCGTCGGGCTCGACGTCGACGACATCGACGACGCCGAACGCACCGTGCTGCTCGACGGGAAGGGCGGCAAACAGCGCATCGTGCCGATCGGCCGTCCCGCGCTGGAAGCGGTGCACGCGTACCTCGTCCGCGCGCGGACGGCGCTCGCCACCCACGGCAGGGGGACGCCGGCGATGTTCCTCAACGCCCGCGGCTCCCGGCTTTCCCGGCAGAGCGCGTGGCAGGTTCTCAAGGACACCGCGGAATCCGCGGGGATCACGGCGGGCGTTTCCCCGCACACGTTGCGCCATTCCTTCGCCACACATCTGCTCGAAGGCGGCGCCGACGTCCGCGTCGTGCAGGAACTCCTCGGCCACGCTTCGGTGACGACCACGCAGGTGTACACGCTGGTCACGGTCAACACGCTGCGCGAGGTTTACGCCACAGCACATCCCCGCGCGCTCGGCTAATCGACCCGGTCGGTCCCGGCGTGCCTCGTTGGCTCGACTCACGCATCGCGCATAGGCTGCCGAGGATCCTGCCGAAGAGGAGCTTTCGCGTCATGTCGACACCGAACGAGCCGGCGAAGCCGTCCGCGTCCGCCGGTTCGGCCGCGGCGAGCCTCCGCCAGGTGACCATCGCAACCCCCGCCGAACACGACGGCGACGAACCGTCGGAGGACACGATCTCTTCCCGCGGCCGCAAGGCCAAGCGCGCCAAAGAAACCAAGCAGCAGGAACTCGAGAGGGAAGGTATCGGCCCCACCGGCCGTCCGTACCGCGAGATCCCCGATCCGCCGCCGCTGGAACGGCACGGCCCCGCACTGGTGATGGCCATGTGCAACCAGAAAGGCGGCGTCGGCAAGACCACCTCGACCATCAACCTGGGTGCGGCGCTCGCCGAATGCGGCCGCCGGGTACTGCTGGTCGACTTCGATCCCCAGGGCGCTCTCTCGGTCGGCCTCGGCATCCAGCCGCACGAGCTGGACCAGACGGTCTACAACGTCATCATGGAGCGCTCGGTCAGCATCACCGACACCATCCGGAAGACCCGGGTGGACGGCGTCGACCTGCTGCCGAGCAACATCGACCTGTCCGCGGCCGAGGTCCAGTTGGTCGCAGAGGTAGGGCGCGAACACACGTTGTTACGGGTCCTTCGTCCGGTCATGAACGACTACGACTATGTTCTTGTCGACTGCCAGCCCTCGCTAGGCCTGCTGACGGTGAACGCACTGACCGCCGCGGACGGTGTGATCATCCCGCTGGAGTGCGAGTTCTTCAGTCTGCGAGGCGTAGCGCTCCTGATCGACACCATCGAGAAGGTGCAGGAACGCCTCAACCCCAAACTGGACATCACCGGGATTCTCGCCACCATGTACGACCCGAGAACCCTGCACTCGAAGGAGGTCATGGCGAGAGTGGTGGAGGCATTCGGCGACATCGTGTTCGACACGGTGATCAACCGCACCGTGCGGTTCCCCGAGACGACGGTCGCGGGCGAGCCGATCACGACGTGGGCCCCCAAATCGGCAGGCGCGGCCGCCTATCGAGCGCTGGCCCGTGAGGTGATCGCCCGGTGAGCAGGCGAGCTTCCCTGCCCGGAGCGTCCGAACTTTTCAGGATCACCTCCAGTCCTGCCCTCGATCTCCCGCCCGCGCCCGAACCGCCCGCCCCCGCGACGGGGAACGGCAACGGGAACGGATCCGGGAACGAGCCGGGGCCCGCGCACAAGGAACAGCTGACCCGTGCCGCGCGCAGCGGCTCGGGGAGGACCAAACACGACGCGAAGATCACCGTCTACGTCTCCGGCGACGAACTGCTGGCGATGGAGCAGGCCAGGCTGAACCTCCGGGCGAAGCACGGGCTCGTGCTCGACCGCGGCAGGCTGGTCCGCGAGGCGGTGGCCGTTCTGCTGGCCGACTTCGACGCGGCGGGCGAGGAGTCGGTGCTCGTCCAGCGTCTGCGGGCGGGCAGTGAGGACGGGAAAGAGACCGAGAGCTGATGGACGACCCGGCCGCGGCTGCTCCCAGCGGTTCAGCGCCGGTCGAGCGGACAGAGGCAGACGAGACCCCCGTCGTGCACGAGACCGTGCACGGCGGGATGGTCCCCGAAGGACTGGCCGTCGAAGAGCTGAGCACGTCCAAGTTCAAGGTGAACCTGTCGAACTTCCAGGGCCCCTTCGATCTGCTGCTCCAGCTGATCTCACAGCACCAGCTCGACGTCACCGAAGTCGCGTTGCACCAGGTCACGGACGATTTCATCGCCTACACCCGTGCACTGGGCACGGAGTGGAACCTCGACGAGACGACCGAGTTCCTGGTCATCGCGGCGACCCTGCTCGACCTCAAGGCGGCGCGCCTGCTGCCCGCCGCCGAGGTGGAGAGCGAAGACGACCTCGCCCTGCTCGAAGCGCGGGACCTGCTGTTCGCGCGCGTGCTGCAGTACCGGGCGTACAAGCAGGTCGCGGCGCTGTTCGGTGAGCTGGAGGCCGGCGCGCTGCGACGGTATCCGCGGTCGGTCGCGCTCGAAGACCGGTTCATGGGACTGCTGCCCGAGGTGATGCTCGGCGTCGACCCGGCGAAGTTCGCCGAGATCGCCGTCGCGGTCTTCCGGCCGAAGCCGCCGCCGACGGTGTCGATCGCGCACATCCACATGGGCCGGGTCTCCGTGCGCGAGCACGCCGCGCTTCTGCGGCTCAAGCTCGCGGAACTGGGTGAAGCGACCTTCGGCGAGCTGGTCGAGGACTGCGAGCACACCGTCGAGATCGTGGCGCGGTTCCTCGCGCTGCTGGAGCTGTACCGGGAGGCCTCGGTCCAGTTCGAGCAGCTGGAGGCGCTCGCCGAACTGCACGTGCGCTGGACCGGCGGGTCCGTGACGCAGGCGTCGGTGGCGGCCGAACAGGACCTCGCCGCCGCGGAGGACGAGGAGTACGGGTGAACCCCGAGAACACCGAAGAGATCCAGAAGACCGAAGAGATCCCCGAGACCGGTGACGGGCGGAAAGCTTCCATCACCGAGTCCGACGAGGTACAGGACGCTTCCAACCCGCCGGAGGCCGACCAGCCGGAGGCGGGAGGGGAGGAGCCGCCTGCCGACCAGGGGCTCGTGGCGGCGGGTGACGGCGACTACCCCGACGTCACCTCCGACGAGGTGCTCGAAGCGGCGCTCGAGGCGTTGCTCCTGGTCGTCGACTCGCCGATCAACGAGGAGTCGCTCGCCGACACCGTCGGGCAGCCCGTGTCGCGGGTCACCGTGGCGCTGCGCACGATGGCGCAGAAGTTCACCGAGCGGGCCAGCGGAATCGACCTGCGCCGAGTCGGCGAAGGGTGGCGGTTCTACACTAGGGACGTCTATGCCCCGTTCGTGGAGAAGCTTCTGCTCGACGGCCAGCGTTCCAAGCTGACGCGAGCCGCACTGGAGAGCCTCGCCGTGATCGCCTATCGGCAGCCGGTGACCAGGGCCAGGGTCGCCGCCGTCCGCGGGGTGAACGTGGACGGGGTGATCAGGACGCTGCTGGCACGCGGCCTGATCGAGGAGATGGGGACCGACCCCGAAACCACAGGCACGCTGTACGTGACGACCGAGCTGTTCCTGGAGCGACTGGGCCTCTCGTCCCTGGCCGACCTTCCGCCCATCGCTCCGTTGCTACCCGAAGTGGACACCATCGATGACATCTGACCCGCATCCCGACGGCATTCGGCTGCAGAAGGTCCTTTCGCAGGCCGGCGTCGCCTCGCGCCGCGCGGCCGAGGACCTGATCGTGCGCGGTCGCGTGAGCGTGGACGGCAAGGTGGTCACCGAACTCGGCCGCCGGGTCGATCCGGACAGCTCCGTGATCCACGTCGACGGCACCCGCGTCCAGGTCCGGGAGGACCTCGTCTACCTCCTGCTGAACAAGCCCAAGGGCGTACACAGCACGATGAGCGACGACCGCGGCCGCCCGTGCGTCGGCGACTACCTGCGCGGCCGGTACGAGGAGACGCCCGGCATCGTGCACGTCGGCAGGCTCGACGAGAACACCGAGGGGCTCCTGCTGCTCACCAACGACGGCGACCTCGGCCACCGGCTGATGCACCCGTCGTTCCGCGTGTTGAAGACCTACTTCGCCGAGGTCGAGGGCATCGTCCCGCGCGGGCTCGGCAAGGAACTGCGGGCCGGTTTCGAGCTGCCGGACGGCATCGTCAAGGTCGACCAGTTCCGGGTCAAGGACATGCTGGCCGGTCGCACCCAGATCGAACTGGTCATCCACGAGGGCCGCAAGCACATCGTGCGGCGGCTGATGGCGGCCACCGGGCACCCGGTGCGCAAACTGGTCCGGACCGCGCTCGGCGACGTCCAGCTCGGTGCCCAGCGGTCGGGTTCGATCCGGCGGCTGAACCGCGGCGAGGTCGGTTCGCTCTACCGCGCCGTCGATCTGTGAGCCAGGACTCGCTCCGCCGCCACCCTCGGCGGACTGGCTGCGCCTGACTGTAAGACTTTCCGCTCTACTGCACGGGCGATCCTCGCGTTTAGCTCTTCCTGACGGGCTTTCAGCCGACGGGGAAGGGCTCGACCGTGAGAAGAGTTGTGCTGGCAGGGATCTTGGCGGTCGCCGCGGCCTGCGGTGCCGTCGCGGCACCGCAGGCCGCGGCGGGGCCGCGGGGCAGCGAACCGGTCTACGACTTCGCCCAGGCCGTCCGCGAGACGGCTTGGGTGGACATCGGTCTCGACGGGGACGGCGACGGCCGTCCGGACCGGGTCGCCGCCGACATCATCCGACCGAAGGAACCGGCGGCGCAGGGCAAGAAGGTCCCGGTCATCATGGACGCGAGCCCGTACTACTCGTGCTGCGGGCGGGGCAACGAGAGCGAGCTGAAGACCTACGACTCGGCGGGCAGGCCGGTCGGGTTCCCGCTCTACTACGACAACTTCTTCGTCCCGCGCGGCTACGCCGTGGTCCTGGTGGATCTGGCCGGTACCAACAAGTCCCGTGGCTGCACCGACGTCGGCGGGCCTTCGGACGTCAACTCGGCGCGCAAGGTCGTCGACTGGCTGAACGGCCGCGCGAACGGCTACACGACGGCGACCGGATCGGCCAGGACGAACGCGACCTGGTCGACGGGTGCGGTCGGCATGATCGGGAAGTCCTACGACGGCACGATCGCCAACGGTGTCGCCGCGACCGGTGTCGACGGGCTCAAGACCATCGTGCCGATCGGCGCCATCAGCTCCTGGTACGACTACTACCGCTCCGACGGCGCGAACCTGCGTCAGGGCAGCCCCGCGGGGCTCGCGCAGACCGTTTCCCAGCGCAACGGCGGGCAGAACTGCAGCGCGGCGAACCGGAAGCTCACCGCGGGTGCGACGGCGAACGGCGACTACAACGCCTTCTGGCTCGACCGTGACCATGTGCAGAGCGCGTCGAAGGTGAAGGCCAGCGTGCTCGCTTCGCACGGCCTGGGCGACCTCAACGTCAAGACGATCAACTTCGGGCAGTGGTGGGAAGCACTGAACGTCGAGCGCAAGCTCTGGCTGACGCAGGCCGGTCACGTCGATCCGTTCGACTACCGGCGGTCGGCGTGGGTCGACACCCTGCACAAGTGGTTCGACCACTACCTGCTCGGCGTGGACAACGGCATCGAGAAGACACCGGGCGCGAGCGTGGAACGCGAACCGGACGTCTGGGTGGACCAGGCGGCGTGGCCGGCGGGGAGCGCGGTCACCCTGCGTCCCGCGGCCGGCGGCACGCCGGGCGTCGGCACACTCGGCACCACGGCGGGGACGGGTACGGCGTCGTTCACGGACTCGTCCGGTCAGTCCTCGAACAGCTGGGCGGCGAGGCCGACGGAGACCGCGAGCGGACGCCTGCTGTTCAGCACCGGCGCGCTGGCGAAGGATCTGCACGTCTCCGGGACGGCGAAGGTGACTGTGACCGCGACACCGTCGACGTCCACAGCGCGGCTCTCGGCGATCCTCGTGGACTACGGCCCCGCGACGATCCGGAACCACACGGGACCGAAGGAAGGCATCAAGAACGAGCTGACGCAGTCGTGCTGGGGCGCGAGCGCTCCCGGCAATGACGCCTGTTACCTGAACACGAGCACCGACGCGGTCTCGGTCGGGCTGAACATCATCAGCCGCGGCTGGGCGGATCTGGCCAACCATCGTTCACTGAGCCAGGAATCGCCGCTGACGCCGGGGCAGCCGTACACCATGACGTTCCGGCTGGCGAGTACGGATCATGTCGTCCCCCAAGGACATCAGCTGGCGCTGATCATCGGCGGGACGGACGGTTCGTTCATCTCGGGTCCGGCGCAGTACCCGAAGATCACGGTGGATCTGGGCAAGACCTCGCTGGCCCTGCCCGTCGCGGGCGCGGGACCGTCGGCGGTTCCGGCTCCGCTTCCGGCGGCTCCGGCGCAGCTCGCACCGGCGACCGTTTCGGGGCTTGAGCGCGGCTAGACAACGCAATTCGGCACCTGATTGCGACCCATGCGTGTGCGCAGATCGCAATCAGGTGCCGAATTGCGTGAGGGGGGTGGGAGATCAGCCGGTCTGGGAAGCGGGGGTCTTCGACCCGAAAGGACGGCGCTGCAGGGCGCGTGCCACCGGCTCGACGATCCGCGCGGCCGTCGGGCCGAGGATCGCCATCAGGAGTACGTACGCCGTCGCGAGGGCCGCTAGTTCGCCGGTCACCGCGCCCGCCGCCACCGCCAGTCCGGCGATGACGATCGAGAACTCTCCTCGCGCGACCAGCGCGGCTCCGGCGCGGGCCCGGCCCATCTTCCCGATGCCTTGCCGTCGCGCGGCCCACCAGCCGGTGCCGACCTTCGTGAGCGTGGTCGCGATCGCCAGGACGACGGCCCAGCCGAGCACGGGCGGGATCGACGCGGGGTTGGTGTTGAGCCCGAACACGACGAAGAACACGGCCGCGAACAGATCTCGCAGCGGTTCGAGCAGGTGCGTCGCGTTCTCCGCCGTCGAGCCCGAGATCGCGATGCCGAGCAGGAAGGCACCGACCGCGGCCGACACCTGCATCGCCGAAGCCAGGCCGGCGACCAGCAGGGCCGCGCCGAGGACCTTGAGGAGGAAGACCTCGCGGTCCGGGCTGTCCACCGCCGCGGAGACGTACCGGCCGAACTTCAGCGCGATCACCAGGACGACCGTGATCACCATCAGCGAGATCCCGACCGCCTTCATACCGCCGAGGAAGCTGACACCGCCGAGGACCGCGGTGAGGATCGGCAGGTACAGCGCCATCACCAGGTCTTCGAACACCAGGATCGACAGCACCACCGGCGTTTCCCGGTTACCGAGCCGGCCGAGGTCGCCGAGCACCTTCGCGATGATCCCGGAGGACGAGATGTAGGTGACCCCCGCCAGCACGATCGCGCCGATCGGCCCCCAGCCGAGGATGAGCGCGACGATCGCTCCCGGCGCGGCGTTGAGCACGATGTCCACGACCCCCGCCGTCCACGAGCGTTTCAGCCCGGTGAACAGCTCGGCCGCCGAGTACTCCAGGCCCAGCAGGAGCAAGAGCAGCACGACGCCGATCTCGCTGGCGAGGTGGGTGAAGTCGCCGATGTCGCCGAGTGGGATCAGGCCGCCTTGGCCGAAGCACAGGCCGCCGATCAGGTACAGCGGGATCGGGGACATCCCGATCTTCCCGGCGAGGCGGCCGAGCGCGCCCAGCCCGAAGAAGACCGCCCCGAGTTCGATCAAGGACAGTGCGGTGTGGTCCATCCGCGATCAGCCGTACTTCAAGATCTTGACGGCGGCCTCGAGACCTTCCGAGGTGCCGACCGCGACGAGGACGTCGCCCGCGGTGAGATTGAAGTCCGGCGTGGGGGAGGGGTGGACCTGCCCGGCCCGCATCACCGCGACGACCGAGACGCTCGTGCGGGTCCGCATGGCCGTGTCGCCCAGCGTCCGGCCGTCGAACGGCGACGACGCCTTGATCGGCAGTTGCTTGGTGTTGATACCGGGCAGATCCCGGTGCTCTTCGGTGAGCTGGGCGACCAGCTGGGGCGCGCCGAGCAGGTTCGCCAGCGCGCCCGCTTCGTCGGTGGTGAGCGGAAGTGAGGCCAGGCAGGCGTCGGGATCGTCCGTTTTGGACACGATCAGCTCGACGTGTCCGTCGCGATGGGTCACCACGCCCACGCGGCGGCCGTTGCGGGTGGCGAAGTCCTTGCGGACGCCTATTCCGGGGAGCGGGGTCACTTCGACGTTCACGACGTCAACAGTAACCCACTGTCCGTTTTGCTTCGGGCGGACGAGAAACGGCACCGGGAGCATCGCCCAGCCCAGTGCGCGGACATTCCGGAACGCCCTCGACCGCGAGGATCGGATCACCCTCGGACGGCGTCACCGGCAGTCCGAAACCGCCCGTCCGGGTCTGCGGAGGAACACGTGACCGCTGGATATGGCGGGGACTTCAGTGCTATCAACGCTAGCTTGCCTAGCGATGCTAGGATGTTCGGATGGTCACGAACCCCCGCCGCGAGCGGGATCGCTCGCGGCGCGAACAGCTGATCGTCACCGCCGCCCGCGAGATCGCCGAAGAGGAAGGCTGGGACGCGGTCACGACCCGGCGATTGGCGGCGAAGATCGAGTACAGCCAGCCGGTCCTCTACAGCCACTTCTCCGGCAAGGGGGCGATCATGGCGGCCGCGGCGCTCGAGGGCTGCGCCGAAATGGCCGCCCAGCTCCGGAAGGGGGCGGGCACGGCGGAGGACTCGCGCGGCGCGCTGCGGAGACTGGCCGAGAACTACTTCGACTTCGCCGACCGCGAACCCGCGCTCTACGACGCGATCTTCACCCTCGCCAGTGAGCTGGACTTCGCCGGTCCGGACAGTCCCGAGCCGGTGCAGGACGCCTTCGGTGCCCTGCTCGAAATCGTGGGCCCGGTGGCGGGTGAGCACGACCCCGGCCTCTACACCGAGACGTTCTGGGCCGCCCTGCACGGCCTGGTCACCCTCGAACGCGGCCGACGGCTCCCGGCGGACGCGCGCACGGAACGGGTCGGCATGCTCGTCGACCGGTTCGCCGTGGGCGGCTGAGGCGGGTCGTGCGCCACCAGGCAGAATGGTCGTCGATCAGATGAGCGACGAATGAGCTGAGGAGAGTTTCGGTGACGGGAGCCCTGCGTGGTGTGGTCGCGATGGACGGCCCGTCCGGAACCGGGAAATCCACGGTTTCGCGGAAGCTCGCGACCAAACTCGGCGCCGGCTACCTCGACACCGGCGCGATGTACCGCATGGTCACCCTCGCCGTCCTGCGCGCCGGGGTCGACCCGGCCGACGCGGACGCGGTTTCCGACGTCGCCCGCAAGGCCGAACTCGGCATCGGAACCAGTCCCGACGACGCGACCGTGACCCTGGCGGGAGAAGACGTCGCCGCCGAGATCCGCGGTGCGGACGTCACCACGGCGGTGTCGCCCGTTTCGGCCGTCCCCGCGGTCCGCGAACTGCTGGTCGCCCGGCAGCGCGACCTCATCACCGAGGTGCTCGGCCGGGTCGGTGGCATCGTGGTCGAAGGCCGCGACATCGGCACCGTCGTCTCGCCCGAAGCGCCGCTCAAGATCTTCCTCACCGCTTCAGCCGAGGTTCGCGCCGCGCGCCGCAGCGCGCAGGATTCCGCCGCCGGCCGCGAAACCACTCATGACGTCGCGAAGGCGGCGGTGCAACGGCGTGACCGCCTGGATTCCACACGAGCGGCTTCACCCCTGCGCGCGGCCGAAGACGCCGTCGAGGTGGACACCTCGGCGCTCAACATCGACCAGGTGATCGTCGCGCTGGCGGAACTGGCGCTGCACCGCGGTCTTCTCGAAGGCTGCCCCGCCGAGGCCGCCAGGTGAGCGCGAAGGGACTGCCCGAAGGCGCGAGCGGCCCGATCCACACCTTCGGCAGGGGGATCTCGAAGTTCGTCGTCCGGCCCGCGTTCCGCGTCCGGGTCCACGGCGCCGACCGCGTGCCGCCGTCCGGGCCGGTGGTGTTCATCGCCAACCACAGCTCGATGGTCGAACCGCAGCTGTTGTTCGGAATGTTCGCCCGGCGCACGGCGTTCCTGGTCAAGGCGGAACTCTTCCGGGGGTTCGTCGGCTGGTTCTTCCCGAAGCTGGGCCAGATCCCGGTGAAACGGGGTGCGGTGGACCGCAAACCGCTGATGACGGCGGTGAAGGTGCTCGAGGACGGCGGTGCGGTGGGGATCTTCCCCGAAGGCACCCGCGGTCTCGGTGACGCCGAAAACTTCGAGCGCGGCGCGGCCTTCCTGGTCCGCGCCGGGAACGCGACCGTGGTTCCGGTCGCCACTCGGGGGACGTACAAACCCGCCGGCGCCAAGAGGCGTTGGCGGCCACGCGTCGACATTTTGGTCGGCGAACCTTTCACTCCCGCGATCGGGAAGGGAAGGACAGGGCTGGAGGAGGGAACCGAGCGGCTTCGCGTCGCGCTCGCGGACCTCGTGAAGGCACTGGACGAATGGCGCTCGGAGCACGGGCTCCGAGACACGCGACAGGATCGAGAAGCAACGAATGTCTGGATTTGACTCCGCCTCCGCGGGGGGAAATACGTCGGCGGGACTCGACGGAGTCGGCGAAATCGACGGCTCCTGGTCCGACGAATCCGAATTCACCGCGCTCGACGCGCAGATCGCCGCGGGCGAGGCCGAGGAGGAGGCGCAGCTCGCGCAGCCGGTCCTCGCCGTCGTCGGCAGGCCGAACGTGGGCAAGTCGACCCTGGTGAACCGCATCCTCGGCCGCCGGGAGGCGGTCGTGCAGGACGTTCCCGGCGTGACCAGGGACCGCGTCGCCTACGACGCGTTCTGGGCGGGCCGCCGGTTCACCCTCGTCGACACCGGCGGCTGGGAGCCGGACGCGACCGGGCTGCAGGCCTCCGTCGCCGCGCAGGCCGAGATCGCGATGGCCACCGCGGACGCGGTACTGCTGGTCCTCGACGCCAGTGTCGGCGCGACCGCGACCGACGAGGCCGCCTCGAAGGTGCTGCGCCGCTCGAAGAAGCCGGTGCTGCTCGTCGCCAACAAGGTCGACGACGACCGCCTGCTCGCCGACACCGCGTCCCTGTGGTCACTCGGCCTCGGCGAACCGCACCCGGTCAGCGCGCTGCACGGGCGTAGCTCGGGTGACCTGCTCGACGCGATCGTCAAGGCGCTGCCGGAGATGCCGCGCGACGGCGACCGCGCCACCACCGGCCCGCGCCGCGTCGCGCTGGTCGGCAAGCCGAACGTGGGCAAATCCAGCCTGCTGAACAAGATCTCCGGTGAGGAGCGGTCCGTCGTGGACTCGGTCGCCGGTACCACCGTCGACCCGGTCGACTCGCTGGTCGAACTGGACGGCGAGACCTGGCGGTTCGTCGACACGGCGGGGCTGCGCAAGCGGGTCAACTCGGCCAACGGCGCCGAGTACTACGCGTCGCTGCGGACCAAGACCGCCATCGACGCGGCCGAGGTCGCGATCGTGCTGCTGGACGCCGCCGAGCCGCTTTCGGAGCAGGACCTGCGGGTGCTGACGATGGTCGTCGAAGCCGGGCGCGCCTGCGTGCTCGCCTTCAACAAGTGGGATCTCGTCGACGAGGACCGCCGCCACGCCATGGTCCGCGAACTGGACCGCGGCCTGGTGCGGGTGCCGTGGGCGGACAAGGTCAACATCTCCGCGCTCACCGGCCGGTCGGTGCGCAAGCTCGCGCCCGCGCTGCGGACCGCGTTGAAGTCGTGGGACCAGCGGGTACCCACCGGTCAGCTGAACGGCTGGCTGGCCGACCTCATCGCCGCGACCCCGCCGCCGGTGCGCGGCGGCAAGCAGCCGAAGGTGCTGTTCGCGACGCAGGCGGGTATCCGCCCGCCGACGCTGGTCCTGTTCACCACCGGCTTCCTCGAGGCGGGTTACCGGCGGTTCATCGAACGGAAGTTCCGTGAGCGGTTCGGATTCGAAGGCACCCCTGTCCGGGTGAATGTCCGAGTACGGGAAAAGAAACAACGGCCCAAGGTCGGCGGAAAAGCGGCAGGAAAACCGAAGACGCGCTGATTTCTCACCATGTAGGTGAATAGTTCACTGGGTGGACGCGCCGATGACCTCGGGTTTCGGTGTGTCCCCTGGTGAGCTTCGACACTCTGTCGAGACCCTTCCGAGATATGTCGCGCACCGGCGGGTAAAGTCGAAGGTCCGCTAGCGGGCGCCTCATTCGGAGAGCGAGCCCGAATGACGCACTTCGCGAAAGGTGTGTGATGGGCTTGAGCGCCCATGGTTCCGTCCTGCCCGTGGTGACCGCCCGATGACCCTCACCGCCGATTCCCGGCCCGTCGCCGAGGTCACCGTCGCTCCGCCGTCCGCGCCCGCCGCCGACCGCGCCCTGTTCTGGTCCGGCCTCGGTGCCGGTGAGCGCACCCTGGTCGACATCCTCGCCGAGACCGCCGCCCGCCATCCCCACGCGGGCGCGATCGACGACGGCGAGACCTCGCTTTCCTACCGCAAGCTCGTCGAGGAGGTCGACGCCTACGGCCGCGAGCTGACCGCCAACGGGGTCGGCGTCGGTGACCGGGTCGGCGTCCGGATCTCCTCGGGCACCGCGGAACTCTACGTCGCGATCCTCGCCATCCTGTCCGTCGGCGCCGCCTATGTGCCGGTCGACGCGGACGACCCGGACGAGCGCGCCGAACTGGTCTTCGGTGAGGCCGGCGTCGCCGCCGTCGTCAGCGATGGCGGCGCGATCACCGTGCCCGGTTCGCCCGGTGGCGTCGAAGGCGGCCCCGCGCCGACCGACGACGCCTGGATCATCTTCACCTCCGGTTCGACGGGTAAGCCGAAGGGCGTCGCCGTCTCGCACGCGTCCGCCGCGGCCTTCGTCGATGCCGAGGCCCGGCTTTTCCTCACCGAGGAGCCGATCGGCCCCGGCGACCGCGTGCTCGCCGGTTTGTCCGTCGCTTTCGACGCGTCGTGTGAAGAGATGTGGCTCGCCTGGCGCCATGGTGCCTGCCTGGTCCCGGCGCCGCGTTCGCTCGTGCGGACCGGTGTCGACCTCGGCCCGTGGCTCGTCGCGCAGGGCATCACCGTCGTCTCGACCGTGCCGACGCTGGCCGCGCTGTGGCCCGGGGACGCGCTTGAAGACGTCCGCCTGCTGATCTTCGGCGGTGAAGCCTGCCCGCCGGAGCTGGCCGAACGCGTGGCCGTCGAAGGCCGCGAAGTCTGGAACACCTACGGCCCGACGGAGGCCACCGTCGTCGCCTGCGCCGCGAAGATGACCGGCGAGGGCCCGGTCCGCATCGGCCTGCCGCTCGCCGGCTGGCAGCTCGCCGTCGTCGACGAGGCAGGCGAGCCGGTCGCGATGGGGGACACCGGTGAGCTGGTCATCGGCGGCGTCGGCCTGGCCCGCTACCTCGACCCGGAGAAGGACGCCGAGAAGTTCGCGCCGCTGCCCTCGCTGGGCTGGCGCCGCGCGTACCGCAGCGGTGACCTGGTCCGCGCCGAAGCCGAGGGGCTGCTGTTCCTCGGCAGGCTCGACGAACAGGTCAAACTCGGCGGCCGCCGGATCGAGCTCGGGGAGGTCGACGCCGCACTCCAGGCGTTGCCGGGAGTGCAGGGCGCCGCGGCCGCGGTCCGCCGCACCAAGGCGGGCAATCAGGTGCTGGTCGGATACGTCGTGCCCGCCGCGGGTGTCGAGTTCGACCACGACGAGGCCGCGACCCGGTTGCGGGAGCAGTTGCCCGCCGCGCTCGTCCCCTTGCTGGCGCTGATCGACGATCTGCCGACGCGGACCTCCGGCAAGGTCGACCGCACTGCGCTGCCCTGGCCACTGTCCACGGTGAACGCCGCCAAATCGGGGCTGTCCCCGACGGAGAGCTGGCTCGCCGAAGGCTGGGCCGAGATCCTGGGCGTTTCGGTCGACAGCCCGAAGGCCGACTTCTTCTCCAACGGCGGCGGAAGCCTGACGGCCGCGCAGCTGATCGCGCGGATCCGCACCCGGCACCCGCAGGTGTCGGTGAGCGACATCTACGCCAACCCGAAGCTCGGCGCGCTGGCCTCGCTGCTGGACGCGCTGAGCGGCGAGAAGACCGAACGCCGCGACATCGCGCCGACCCCGCGCAAGGCCGGGATCATCCAGTCGCTGCTGATGATCCCGCTGATGGGCCTGGTCGGCCTGCGCTGGACGACGATCGCCGCGACGGTGTCGAACGTGCTGTCACTGGCCGGGTTCGCCTGGGCTCCCACGCTGAGCTGGGCGTGGATCGCCGTCGCGTGGATCGCGCTGTTCAGCCCCGCGGGCCGCATCGCGATCTCGGCGACCGGGTCGCGGCTGCTGCTGCGCGGCGTCCGTCCCGGCAGCTACCCGCGGGGCGGGAGTGTCCACTTGCGACTGTGGACGGCCGAGAAGCTCGCCGAGTTCAGCGGTGCGGACAGTGTCGCGGGTGCTTCCTGGATGACGACGTACGCCAAGGCGCTCGGCGCGCGGATCGCCAAGGACGTCGACCTGCATTCGCCGCCGCCGGTCACCGGCATGCTGAAACTCGGCCGTGGTGCCGCCATCGAACCCGAGGTCGATCTGACCGGGCACTGGGTGGACGGCGACCTGGTGCACATCGGCAAGATCCGGATCGGCGCCGACGCGCGGATCGGCGCGCGCAGCACGCTGTTCCCCGGTGCGCGGATCGGCAAGGGCGCGGAGATCGCGGCCGGGTCGACCGTGCGCGGCAGTGTGCCCGCCGGACAGCGCTGGGCCGGTGCGCCCGCGGCGCGTGCCGCCAAGGACTCGCTCAAGTGGCCGTCGAGCCGCCCGCCACGTTCGCGTTCCTGGGCTTCGGTCTACGGCGTGACCTCGGTCGCTCTCGGGCTTCTGCCGGCTGTCGCCGCGCTTCCGGCGGTCGCGGTGCTCGGCTACGCGATCACGGGGACGGCTTCGCTGGGTGCCGCGCTCGGCCAGGCGCTGCTGTTCACCCCGCTCGCGACCATCGCGTACTTCGTGAGCTACGCCCTGCTCGTGCTCGCCGGCGTCCGTTCGCTGAGCATCGGCATGGTCGAGGGTTACCACCCCGTGCACGGCCGCGTCGCTTGGCAGGTCTGGGCGACCGAACGGCTGATGGGCATGGCGCGGGAAGGGCTGTTCCCCCTGTACGCCAGTCTGTTCACCCCGGTGTGGCTGCGGATGCTCGGCGCGAAGGTGGGCCGCAACGTCGAGGCGTCCACCGTGCTCGCGCTGCCGAAGATGACCCAGGTGGACAGTGGCGCGTTCCTCGCGGACGACACCTTGGTCGCCACCTACGAACTCGGTCACGGCTGGCTGCACGTCGCGCCGGCGCGGATCGGCAAGCAGGCGTTCCTCGGCAACTCGGGGATGGCCGCGCCGGGACGTTCGGTGCCGAAACGCGGCCTCGTCGGCGTGCTGTCGTCGGCTCCGCTCAAGGCGAAGAAGGGCTCCTCGTACCTCGGGATGCCGCCGCTGCCGGTCCGCCGGTCGGTCGGGGCGGCCGACACGAGCCGCACGTACACGCCGCCGCTGCGGCTGAAGGCGGCGCGGGCGCTCGTCGAACTGTGCCGCCTCGTGCCGGTGATGTGCGGCGTCGCGCTGACCGTGCTGGTGACCGCCGGGATCTTCGCGCTGGCCGGTGCGTACGGCTTCCTGGTCGCGGTGTTGCTCGGCGGGCCGCTGCTGCTCGCCGCCGGTGCCGTCGCCGCGCTGACCGCCACCGCGATGAAATGGCTGCTCGTCGGCCGGTTCCGCGCCGTCGATCATCCGTTGTGGAGCTCGTTCGTCTGGCGCAACGAACTCGCCGACACCTTCGTCGAGGCGCTCGCGGTGCCGTGGCTGATCGGTTCGCTGGGCGGCACACCGCTGCTTCCGGCGTGGCTGCGGACCATGGGCGTCGAGATCGGCCGCGGGGTGTGGCTGGAGACCTACTGGTTGCCCGAGTCGGACCTGGTGAGCCTGGGTGACGGCGCGACGATCAACCGTGGCTGCGTCGTGCAGACCCATCTGTTCCACGACCGGATCATGACGATGTCGCCGGTGACCCTGGACGAGGGAGCGACGCTCGGACCGCACGGTATCGTGCTGCCTGGTGCGAGCATCGGCGCGCGGACGACCGTCGGACCGGGCTCACTGGTGACCCGGGGCGACGCGGTTCCCGCCGACTCGCGCTGGCTGGGCAATCCCATCTCGGCCTGGACGAAGTAGGGAAGCGGGGTTCTTTCGCGGGTGATTTCGAAGGCCTCCGCGCAGCCCTCGCCCGGCTCGGACATTTCCGGCGACTCCTATCTGCCCCGGCACGGCAACGGTGGTTACCGTGTCCGGCACTACGATCTGGAACTCGACTACAAGATCGGTCCCAACCGGCTGGCGGGCTTCGCGGCCATCACCGCGGAGGCGACGCAGGCGCTGTCGCGGCTCACACTCGACTTCGGCGAGTTCCGGATCAGTCGCGTGCTGGTCAACGGGAAACCGGCCAAGTACACGCGGCGTGCGCACAAGCTGTACGTGAAGCCCGCGAAGTCGTTGGCCGCCGGAAGCGAGTTCCGGGTCGAGATTCAGTACGTCGGCAACCCCCGGCCGCTTCCCGGCTTGTGGGGCGACATCGGCTGGGACGAACTGACCGACGGCTCGATCGTCGCGAGCCAGCCGGTCGGGGCGCCGTCGTGGTTCCCGTGCAACGACCACCCCTCGGACAAGGCGACCTATCGCGTCTCGCTGACGACGTCGTCGCCTTATCTCGTGGCGGTCACCGGGAACTTGGTGGCGCGACACGAGCGCGCCAGCACCACGAAGTGGGTCTTCGAACGGCCAGAGCCGACGGCGACGTACCTGATGAGTGTCCAAATAGGACGGTACGACGACGTCGAACTCGTCTCCGGTCCCCAGCCCGGCTGGTTCTCGCAACCCGCCGTCGAGGCGTTCCGGATCAACCTCGACGGCGGCTCCGTGGTCACCTCGGTCCCGCAACGGGCCGCCGTACCGCCGCGCCTGCGCCGGGCGTTCGCGCGTGATTTCGGGCGGCAGGGGCGGATCATGGACTCGCTGCAGCGATTGTTCGGGCCGTACCCCTTCGGCGAGTACGTCGTCGTCGTCACCGACGACGACCTCGACGACCCGATCGAGGCGCAGGGTATGTCGATCTTCGGCGCCAACCACGTCGACGGGCGGCGCACCCATGAACGGCTCGTCGTGCACGAGCTGGCGCATCAGTGGTTCGGCAACAGCCTGACCGTCGCCGACTGGCGGCACATCTGGCTGAACGAGGGCTTCGCGACCTATGCGGAATGGCTCTGGTCCGAGGAATCCGGCGGGCAGAGCGCGCACGACTCGGCGAAGACCTGGCACGCGCGGATGGAGGCGAAGCCCGCGGATCTGCGTCTTTCCGATCCCGGGGTGGCGCGGATGTTCGACGAGCGGGTGTACAAACGCGGCGGCCTTCTGTTGCACGCCTTGCGTTGTACCGTCGGTGACGCGGTGTTCTTCCCGCTGGTGAAGGCTTGGACGGTGGAGAACCGGCATGGTCTGGTCACCACCGCGGCCTTCGTCGCGCTGGCCGAACGGTGCACCGGTCGTTCGCTGGACGCCTTCTTCTCACGGTGGCTTCACGAACCCGCGATGCCTCCTCTTCCGGTTCCCTGAGACCGGCTCCCGGCGAGGCTTCCGCGGGCGGGTCTCCGAGTCTCGGCACTGCCCACCCAGGGCGACTCGGGCGCTGCGCGGAGTGACTTCGCTCGCGCAGATGGCGCGATCACCTTCGCACCGTGATGCTTGTCCAGTGGCCCGAGACGAAACCCGCCCCCTTGCCCGGCTCGCCGACGCCTACGGCATAGCCACCCGCTACGAAAATTCCGACCATGAGTGGGTCGAGGTGGCCGACGATGTCGTCGTCGCCGTTCTCGCCCAGTTCGACGTGGACGCCTCCGGGGAGGCCGCCGTCGAGCGGGCCCTCGCCGCTGTCGAAGCCGCCAGGGCCGCGACGGCGCTGCCGCCGACGATCGTCGTGCGGGAGGGCGCCGCTCACCCGCTCGGCGTGGCCGCCGAGGTCGTGCTGGAGGACGGTGCCCGGCGCCGGGTCGAAGACGAACTGCCGGCGGATCTGCCGCTCGGCTGGCACCGCGTCGTCACGGCCGACCAGGAGGTCGTGCTGGCGGTGGTGCCGGCCAAACTGCCTGAAGCCCCGCCGGCCTGGGGCTGGATGCTGCAGCTCTACGCCCTGCACTCGGCCGACTCGTGGGGGATCGGTGACTACGCAGACCTGGCCGAGTTCGCCGGGCGTTCGGCCCGCGAGCTCGGTACCGGTGTGCTGCTGGTCAATCCCGTCCAGGCGATCAGCCCGGCGCATCCCGTGGAACGCTCGCCGTACTCCCCGGCCAGCCGTCGCTTCGCCAATCCGATCTACCTGCGCGTCACCGCCACCGAGACGTTCGAGCGGGCCGACCCCGCCACGCGGGAAGCCGTCCTGTCGCTCGCCCCGGATCGTGACGGCGATCTCATCGACTACGACGCCGTCTGGACGGCCAAACGGGCGGCGCTGGAACTGCTGTGGCCGCACCGTGTCGAAGAGTTGCCCGACACTTCCGGCCTCCGTGACTTCGCCACGTTCTGCGCACTGGCCGAGCGGCACGGCGCGGACTGGCGCGACTGGCCGGAGGAACTGCGTGACCCGGCGAGCCCCGCCGTCACGCGGGCGCGCGAAGAACTCGCTGACCGGATCGGCTTCCACGGCTGGCTGCAACACCTCTGCCACGTCCAGTTGGGCGCCGCCCGGCGAGCGGCACGCGAGGCGGGCATGCCCGCCGGGATCGTGCACGACCTCCCGGTCGGGGTGCACCCCGGCGGCGCGGACACCTGGGCGCAGCGGGAGGTCTTCGCCGCCGAGGCACGCGTCGGCGCCCCGCCGGACGCGTTCAACCAGCAGGGCCAGGACTGGAACCTGCCGCCGTGGCGGCCGGACAAGCTCGCCGAAGCCGGCTACGCGCCGCTCCGGGACGTCATCCGCGGGGTACTGCGGCACGGTGACGGCATCCGCGTCGACCACGTCGCCGGATTGTGGCGGCTGTGGTGGATTCCGCCGGGCGAGCCCGCGCACCGCGGCACCTACGTCTCCTACGACGCCGAAGCGATGATCGGTGTGGTCGCGCTGGAGGCGTGGCGGGCGGGCGCGGTGGTCGTCGGCGAGGACCTCGGCACGGTCGAGGAGGTCGTCACCGAGACCATGCACGAGCGCGGGGTGCTCAGCTCGGCCGTGCTGTGGTTCCAACGCGACTACGACGCGCCGGGACAGCCGTTCGTGCCGCCCGCCGAATGGGATCCGGAGGCGATGGCCAGCATCTCCACCCACGACCTGCCGACGGTCGCCGGGTGGCTGGCCGATGAGCACGTCCGGGTCCGCGCCGAGCTCGGCCTGCTGGACCGCGGCGTGGACGCCGAGTACGAGGCGGCGGCCGCCGAGCGGGCCGCGCTCCGGGAACTTCTTGCCCGGCAAGGGATCGAGGACGAAGATCCCGTTGTGGCCTTACACGTCCTCCTGGCCTCGGCGGCGTGCCGGCTGGTGCTGACCTCGCCCGCCGACGTCACCGGCCAGGTGCGTCAGCCGAACCTGCCCGGCACGATCGACCAGTACCCTAATTGGCGGATCCGCCTTCCCGTCAGCGTCGACGGCTTCTTCACCACGGAGAGCGTGCGCGCCGCGGTGGCCCCGCTGCGCGCGGCCCGGCCGCTGTCCCGGTGACGGACTCCGTCACGCAATCCCCAGTAGAGCGTCCGCTCACCGCGGACGTTCCCGGCACGAACCAGTTCGAGGAGACCTCAGTGCGGCCTTGGCCCGGAACGCCCTACCCGCTCGGCGCCACCTACGACGGAGTGGGGACGAACTTCGCCCTGTTCTCCGAGGTGGCCGAGCGCGTCGAACTCTGCCTGTTCGATGACGACGGCACCGAGACGAGGTACCCCCTCGACGAGGTGGACGGGTTCGTCCACCACGGCTACCTGCTCAACATCGGTCCCGGGCAGCGCTACGGATACCGGGTGCACGGCCCGTACGACCCGGCCCGCGGCCTGCGCTGCAACCCGGCCAAGCTGCTCATCGACCCGTATGCCAAAGCCGTTTCGCACGGGGTGAAGTGGGACGAGTCGCTGTTCAGCTACCAGTTCGACCAGCCGGAGGAGCGCAACGACGACGATTCCGCCGGCCACGTGCCCTACTCGCTGGTGACCAACCCCTTCTTCGACTGGGGCAACGACCGGCCGCCGAAGCGCCCGTACAACGAGACGGTGGTCTACGAGGCACATGTCAAGGGCATGACCATCAAGCACCCGGACGTACCCGAGTCGCTGCGGGGCACCTACGCCGGACTCGCGCATCCGGCGGTCATCGACCACTTGCGGGATCTCGGGGTCACGGCCGTGGAGCTGCTGCCGGTGCACCAGTTCGTCACCGACCACGTCCTGGCGCAGAAGGGCTTGACGAACTACTGGGGCTACAACACCATCGGCTACTTCGCCCCGCACGACGCCTACGCGGCGATGCCCGGGGAGGGGGGCCAGGTCCAGGAGTTCAAGGGCATGGTCAAGGCCCTGCACGAGGCCGGGATCGAAGTCATCCTCGACGTGGTTTACAACCACACCGCCGAGGGAAACCACCTCGGGCCGACCTTGTCGATGCGGGGCATCGACAACGAGGCCTACTACCGGCTGGTCGAGGGGGAGCCCGAGTACTACATGGACTACACGGGCACCGGCAACTCGCTGAACGTGCGCAACCCGCACACGCTGCAGCTGATCATGGACTCGCTGCGGTACTGGGTGACCGAGATGCACGTCGACGGCTTCCGCTTCGACCTGGCCTCCGCGCTGGCGCGCGAGTTCTACGACGTCGACCGGTTGTCCGCGTTCTTCGACCTGGTGCAGCAGGACCCGATCGTCAGCCAGGTCAAGCTGATCGCCGAGCCGTGGGATGTCGGGCCCGGCGGGTACCAGGTCGGCAACTTCCCTCCACTGTGGACGGAGTGGAACGGGCAGTACCGGGACACCGTCCGCGACTTCTGGCGCGGTGAGCCCGCCACCCTCGGGGAGTTCGCGTCCCGGATCACCGGTTCGTCCGATCTGTACCAGGACGACGGCCGCCGTCCCTTCGCCTCGATCAACTTCGTCACCGCGCACGACGGCTTCACGTTGCGAGACCTGGTGTCCTACAACGAAAAGCACAATGAGGCCAACGGCGAGGACGGCCGCGACGGCGCCGACGACAACCGCTCGTGGAACTGCGGCGTCGAGGGCGAGACCGACGACGCCGAGGTGCTGGGACTCCGGCTGCGCCAGCAACGGAACATGCTGGCCACGATGCTGCTGTCCCAGGGCGTGCCGATGATCCTGCACGGCGACGAGTTCGGCCGCACCCAGCAGGGCAACAACAACGTCTACTGCCAGGACTCGGAACTGTCCTGGGTCGACTGGGACGCGGCCGCCGGCAACGCGGACCTGACGCGCTTCACCGCCGGGCTGACCGCTTTCCGCGCCCAGCACCCGGTGTTCCGGCGCCGCCGGTTCTTCCAGGGCCGCCCGGTCGGCAAGGGCGACAAGCTCGGCGACATCGCCTGGTTCACCCCGGCGGGGGCCAAGATGACCGAGCAGAACTGGGACGACGGCTTCGGCAAGGCCGTCGTGGTCTTCCTCAACGGCGACGCGATCCCGGATCTCGACCAGCGCGGGATGAAGGTCACGGACGACTCCTTCCTGCTCGCCTTCAACGCCCACTACGAAGACATCGACGCCACCCTGCCCGGCGACGGCTACGGCCGGGGGTGGACCGTCGTCGTCGACACCGCCACGGGCGAGGTCGAGCCCGCCGACCGCGAGCCGATCGCCGGTGGCGGCGAATTCACCCTCCCGGCGCGATCCCTGATCGTGCTCCAGCGAACGGAGTCCTGATGGCGGTGCCCGCCTCCACCTACCGTGTCCAGCTGCGCCCGGAGTTCACCTTCGCCGAGGCCGCCGGGCTGGTGGAGTATCTCCGGGACCTGGGCATCGGTGCGCTCTACGCGTCGCCGGTGCTGGACGCGGCGCCGGGGTCGACCCACGGCTACGACGTGGTCGACACGACCAGGGCCCGGCCCGCGCTCGGCGGGGAGGACGCTCGCCGGGAGCTGGCCGAGGTGCTCAAGCGGAGCGGTCTCGGCCTGGTCGTCGACATCGTGCCGAACCACATGTCCGTCGAAGTGCCGAAGGTCAACCGGTGGTGGTGGGACGTACTGCGCCACGGCCGGGACTCGGAGTTCGCCGGATTCTTCGACGTCGACTGGGACCGCGGCCCGCTGGTGCTGCCGGTGCTCGGCGACGACGACGCGGTGGCCGAGCTGACCGTCGAGGACGACGAACTCGTCTACTACGACCACCGGTTCCCGATCGCGCCCGGTACCGGGGACGGCACGCCGAGGGAGGTGCACGAGCGCCAGCACTACCGGCTGGTGGGCTGGCGCCGCGGCAACGCCGAGCTGACCTACCGGCGGTTCTTCGACATCACCACGCTGGCCGCGGTCCGGGTCGAGGATCCGAAGGTGTTCGCCGAAACACACGGCGAAGTACTGCGCTGGGTCGCCGACGGCGACGTCACCGGTCTGCGCGTCGACCATCCGGACGGGCTGGCGGATCCGGGCGGCTACTTCCAGCGGTTGCGGGAGAACGCCCCGGAGGCCTGGATCGTGGCGGAGAAGATCCTGCACCCGGGGGAGCCGCTGCCGCAGAGCTGGCCGGTCGACGGCACCACCGGCTACGACGCGCTGCGTGAGATCGCCGGGGTGTTCCTCGATCCGGCCGCGGAACCGACGTTCACCGCGCTGGCGGCCGAATTCGGCGTCGAAACCGGCTACCACGCCGTGGAGACCGAGGCGCGGCGGCTGGTCACCGACCGCATCCTGGTCGCCGAGGTGCGCCGGATCGCGGCGCTGCTGCGCGGCGTGGACGCGGACGCCGCCCGCGCGGCCGTCGCCGAAGTCATGGTCGCCTTCCCCGTCTACCGCTCTTATCTGCCCGAAGGCGAGGCGCATTGGGCGGCCGCGATCGCCGCCGCCCGCCGGAACCGGCCCGATCTCGAAGCCGCGCTCGACGCGCTCGACACGCAGGTGCGTGCCGAGCCGGACGGCGAGCTGGCCACCCGGCTCCAGCAGACCTCCGGCATGGTCGTGGCGAAGGGCACCGAGGACACGACGTTCTACCGCTACACCCGCTTCGCCGCGCTCAACGAGGTCGGCGGCAATCCGGACCGTTTCGGACTGGACGTCGAGGAGTTCCACCGGCTCGCGGCCTCGCGTGAGGCCGGGCATCCGGCCGCGATGACGACGCTGACCACGCACGACACCAAGCGCTCCGAGGACACCCGTGCCCGGATGGCCGTGCTGGCGGAGGTGCCCGGCGAGTTCGCCGACGCGGTCCGCCGGTGGAGCGCGCGGCGCGGGATCGACGAGCCGTCGCTGAATCTGCTCGCCTGGCAGACCCTGGTCGCCACCTGGCCGATCGAGCCGGACCGGCTGCGGGACTATCTGGACAAGGCGGCGAAGGAGGCGAAGCTCCGCACCAGCTGGACCGACCATGACGAGGAGTTCGAGGCCGACGTCGCAGCCTGGCCCGAGGACGTCCTCGGCGACGCCGAGCTGGCCGCGGACGTCGAAGCCTTCGTCGGCCGCATCACCGGCCCCGGCTGGTCGAACTCGCTCGGGCAGAAACTGGTCCAGCTGACCGCTCCCGGCGTCCCGGACGTGTACCAGGGCACCGAGCTGTGGGACTTCTCACTGGTCGACCCGGACAACCGGCGCCCGGTCGACTACGGCGCCCGTCGCGCCATCCTGGCCCGGATCGCCGAGGGCGAACAGCCCCCCGTCGACGCATCAGGTGCCGCGAAGCTCCTGATCACGCACAAGGCGTTGCGCCTGCGCCGCGACCGGCCCGCTCTGTTCGCCGGTTACCGGCCGCTGCGGGCGGAGGGCAGCGCCGCGGCGCACGTGCTGGCCTACACCCGGTCGGCCGATCTGGTGGTCGCGGTGACCCGGCTGCCGGTCGGCCTCGACGCCGGCGGCGGCTGGGGCGACACCGTGCTGCCCCTGGCCGACGGCAGGTGGACCGACGTGGTGACCGGTCGTGAGCTTGGCACCCGGCCGCAACTGTCCGAACTGTTCGACCGTTACGCGGTCGCGTTGCTGGTACGAGGAGACGCATGAGGTTCAGCGTGTGGGCCCCCGAGGCACACCGGGTGCGGGTCCGGGTCGACGCCGGGGTGCACGAGATGACCGCCGGTGACGGCGGCTGGTGGCACGCCGACGCGGAGGGGGTCACCTACTCCTTCCTGCTCGACGACGACGACGTGCCGCTGCCGGACCCGCGGTCGCGGTGGCAGCCGCACGGCGTGCACGAGGCGTCGCGTGTCTACGACCACGGCGAGTTCGCCTGGACCGACGACGCCTGGACCGGGCGGCAGCTACCCGGTGGTGTGCTCTACGAACTGCACGTCGGCACCTTCACCGCGGGTGGCACCTTCGACGCGGCGATCGAGCGGCTCGACCACCTCGTCGAGCTCGGCGTCACCCACGTCGAGCTGTTGCCGGTCAACTCCTTCGACGGCACCGCGGGCTGGGGTTACGACGGGGTGCTCTGGGGCGCGGTCCACGAGCCCTACGGCGGGCCGGACGGGCTCAAGCGGTTCGTCGACGCCGCCCACGCCCGCGGGCTGGCCGTCGTCCTCGACGTCGTCTACAACCACCTCGGTCCCTCGGGTGCCTACCTCGACCGGTTCGGGCCGTACTTCGCCGGGCAGAACGACTGGGGTCCGGGGCTCAACCTCGACGGCCCCGGCTCCGACGAGGTCCGCCGGTACGTCATCGACAACGCGCTGGGCTGGTTTCGCGACTTCCACCTCGACGCCCTGCGCCTGGACGCGGTGCACGCGCTGGCCGATCGGCGGGCCACCCACCTGCTCGAAGAACTCGCCACCGAGACCGACGCGCTGTCGGCGGTGCTCGGCAGGCCGCTGACCCTGATCGCCGAATCGGACCTCAACGACCCGAAGCTGGTGACCTCGCGGGAACGCGGGGGCTACGGATTGCACGCCCAGTGGTCCGACGACCTGCACCACGCCCTGCACGTCAAGCTCACCGGTGAGACGTCCGGCTACTACGCCGACTTCGCGGCCCCGGACGCACTGGAACGGGTGCTGCGCGAGGTGTTCTTCCACGCCGGCACCTGGTCGTCGTTCCGCGAACGCACCCACGGCCGCCCGGTCGACACCGCGGTCGTCCCGGGGCACCGGTTCCTCGGCTACCTCCAGAACCACGACCAGATCGGCAACCGCGCGACCGGTGACCGGCTCTCGGCGACGGTGGCGCCGGGCCGCCTCGCCTGTGGCGCGGCGCTGTTGTTCTGCTCACCCTACACCCCGATGGTGTTCATGGGGGAGGAGTGGGCCGCGAGCACACCGTGGCAGTTCTTCGCCTCCTTCCCCGACCCGGAACTCGCCGAGGCCGTGCGCACGGGACGGCGGCGGGAGTTCTCTCGTCACGGCTGGGGCGAGGCCGAGGTGCCCGACCCGATGGACCCCGCCACGGTGGAGCGCTCACGGCTGGACTGGACCGAAGTGGACCGTGCGGGACACCGGGAGATGCTGGAGCTCTACCGGAACCTGATCCGGTTGCGCCGTGAGCGGCCCGAGCTGGCCGATCCTCGGGTGGCGGGCCTGCGCGTGGAGACCGCCCCCGACCGGTCATGGCTCGTACTGCACCGCGGTGGGCTCCGGCTGGCGTGCAATTTCGGCCCGGCCGAGGCACGGATCCCGCTCGGGGCCACCGCCACCCTGCTCGCCTGGGGAACGGCCACCGTGGACGGTCACGAGGCCCGGCTGCCGCCGGAGACCTTCGTCCTGGCGGAAACGACACCCTGACGGCGGTTGCCGGAGGAAACATCCTCTGGCAGGAGCGGAAGACAGCGGTCCGGATCTGCGATCATCGGGCCATGGCCACACGACCTTCCGTTGATCACGTCCTCGCCGGCCGCCCGTTTCCGCTCGGGGCCCACGCCGAGGCGGGCGGTGTCCGGTTCGCGATCACCTCCGCGGTCGCCGACTTCGTCGAGCTCTGCCTCATCGACACCGACGGGTCCGAACGGCGGATCGCGCTGACCGAGCGGACTTTCGGCGTCTGGCACGGGCTCGTCCCCGGCGTCACCCCGGGGCAACGCTACGGCTACCGCGTCCACGGGCCCTATGAACCGGCCCGCGGTCTGCGGTGCAACCCGAACAAGCTGCTGGTGGACCCCTACGCGCGGCAGATCACCGGCGCGCTCACCGACCTGCGTGCCGCCCGGGGTTTCACGGGCGACCCCGATCGCGGCCGGATGTCCACTGTGGACTCTTTGGGCAGCGTGCCGCTTTCGGTCGTCACCTCCCCCGGCGGGCCGGACACCGGCACCAAGCCGGAGGTGCCGTTCGAGGAAGCGGTGATCTACGAGCTGCACGTCAAGGGCTTCACCGAGCAGCACCCGTTCATTCCCGAGTCGCTGCGCGGCACCTACCTCGGGCTGGCCCACCCGGTCGCCATCGAGTATCTGACCCGCCTCGGCGTCACCTCGGTGGAGCTCTTGCCGGTGCACTGGTTCCAGGACGAGCCGGCGCTGATCCGCAACGGACGGCACAACTACTGGGGCTACTCGCCGTTGGGGTATTTCGCCCCGCACGCGGCGTACGCGAGCGAGCCCGGCCGCGAGATCGAAGAGTTCCGGCTGATGGTGGCGGCCCTGCACGCGGCCGGCATCGAGGTGATCATCGACGTGGTGTTCAACCACACCGCCGAGGGCGGGCCGGACGGTCCGACGCTGAGCTTCCGGGGACTGGACGCCCCCGCCTACTACCTGCACACCGACCGCGGTCACCTGGCCGACATCACCGGTTGTGGCAACACCCTCGAGGCCGCGTCGCCGACCGTGGTGCGGCTGGTGACCGACTCACTGCGATATTGGACACAGGAGATGGGCGTCGACGGCTTCCGCTTCGACCTGGCCAGCACGCTCGGCAGGCCGCACGGGGGGAAGTTCGACCGCGACTCGACCCTGCTGACCGCGATCACGACCGATCCGGTGCTTTCGCGGTGCAAGCTCATCGCCGAGCCGTGGGACGCGACGGGGGACGGCTATCGCGTCGGCGACTTCGGCGCCCAATGGGCGGAGTGGAACGGCCGCTACCGCGACACCGTCCGCGACTTCTGGCGTGGCGCGACGGGGGTGCGTGATCTCGCTTACCGGCTCTCGGGTTCGTCGGACCTCTACGACCACAATCTTCGCCGTCCGTGGCAGTCGATCAACTTCATCACCGCGCACGACGGCTTCACGCTGCGCGATCTGGTGTCCTACAACGAAAAGCACAACGACGCCAACGGTGAGGACAACCGCGACGGCACGAACGACAACCGCTCGTGGAACCACGGCGTCGAGGGTGACACGGCCGATCAGGAGGTCCGTGCGCTCCGGGCCCGTCAGGCCCGCAACCTGTTCGCGACGTTGCTGCTGTCCACGGGCACCCCGATGTTCACGGCGGGTGACGAGTTCTGGCGCACCCAGCATGGCAACAACAACGCCTACTGCCTGGACGACGAGACGTCGTGGTTCGACTGGACCCCCGACGGGCGAGCCGACGAGGCGACGGCGATGCTGGCGTTCGCCCGGCGGGTCATCCGCCTGCGGGCGGCGAGCCCGGCCCTGCGCCAACCGGAGTTCTTCGAAGGCCGCACCACACCGACGGGCAAACCGGACCTGATCTGGTTCCGCCCGGACGGCGAGGAGTTCGACGAGGCCGACTGGTTCGAGGACCGCCGCACCCTGGGCATGTGGATCGACGGCTCGAACAGCCAGGCCCGCAACCGTGAAGGCGAGCTGGTCCCGGACCATTCGTGGCTGCTGTGGCTGCACGCGGGCGCGGAGCCGGTGAAGGTGATCCTCCCCGGCCCGGAGTACGGAAAGACGTTCAAGGCGTCCCTGGACACGAGTTCGGCGGACGGCTCTCCGGCCGGCTTCGGTGTCCTGGAGGCGAAGAGCAGGATCACCCTCCCGGCAAGGTCGCTGCTGTTGCTGAGGGCGCCGAGGACAGGCAGCTCCTGAGGTGAGGCTCGGGGGGCGTGGTGAGTGGCGAGGACGGCCGGCACGGGCTCATCACGGGTGAAGCCGACGCGAAGGCCTCCTTGCCCACCCGGACGGTGGCGAACTCGTCCTTTGCTCCCGACATGGCGACGGTCGCGGGGTCGCGGGGTCCCCGCTTTCCCGGCCCGACCGGGCCGAAGACGTCCTGCGCCGGCCAGTTCCGTTCGCGAACACGCCGCCGATGACCGCCCCTCGCAGCCGTCCTCACCACGGTTTCGCCTGGCAGGTGTCGTGCCCCTCGGACGATCGACCCGCCCGGTGACCACGAGGGAACATCTCCTGTGACAGAAGAGTTTCGCCGCGCTCGATTTGGGTATCCCGAAAGAGGACCCTGGCGTCAGGGGCCTTGATCGACTCGGGCAGGCTGTGCCTGTCTTCGTCCACCCCCGACACCTTGAGGGGCGTTGCCCATGACCGGCCGGCTCGGCATCGACGACGTCTCCCCCTGCGTGAGTTGCGGCCGGTATCCGGCCAAAGCCGTTGTGGGAGAGCACATTCCTGTCACCGCGACGGTTTGGCGGGAGGGACACGACGCCGTGGCCGCCACCGTCGCCTGGCGCGGACCGGGCGACCGGCTGACCCGGCAGACCCGGATGGCTCCGCGCGGCGCCGACCACCCCGACGGCTTCGCGGCCGTGATCGTGCCCGACGCCCGGGGTCTGTGGACCTACCGCGTCGACGCCTGGAGCGATCCGTGGGCGACGTGGACGCACGCGGTCGAGGTGAAGGTCGCCGCCGGCCAGGGGCCCGACGATCTGGCCAACGACCTCGAGGCCGGTGCCCGGCTACTCGAACGCCTCTCCCGTCGTCCGGACCGGCGCGCCGAACGGTCGCTGCTGACCGGCGCCGTGACAGCGCTGCGGGACACCGAGCGCGCCCTGCTCGAACGGATCGGGCCCGCGCTCTCGCCCGAGGTGCGGCTGCTGATGCACGAGTTCCCCGTGCGTGAGCTGGTCACCAAGGGCAAGGCCATGAAGCTGTGGGTCGACCGTGAACGCGCCGCCTACGGCGCCTGGTACGAGTTCTTCCCGCGTTCCACCGGAGGTGTGGACGAGCGCGGCAATCCGGTGCACGGCACCTTCACCACCGCCACGGCCGAGCTCGACCGCGTCGCGCGGATGGGCTTCGACGTCGTCTACCTGCCGCCGATCCACCCCATCGGGCGGGTGAACCGCAAGGGCCCCAACAACACCCTCGACGCGGGCCCCGACGACGTCGGCTCGCCGTGGGCGATCGGCGCCGACGAAGGCGGGCACGACGCGGTCCACCCGGAGCTGGGCACGCTGGAGGACTTCGACGCCTTCGTCGCCCGCGCCGGCGAGCTCGGCCTGGAGGTCGCTCTCGACCTCGCGCTGCAGGCCGCACCCGACCACCCTTGGGTGCTCAAGCACCCGGAGTTCTTCACCACCCGCCCGGACGGTTCGATCGCCTATGCGGAGAACCCCCCGAAGAAGTACCAAGACATCTACCCGATCAACTTCGACAACGACCCGAAGGCGATCTACGAAGAGGTGTTGCGGGTCGTCCTGCACTGGGTCGACCACGGGGTGCGGATCTTCCGCGTCGACAACCCGCACACCAAGCCACCGGACTTCTGGGCCTGGCTGATCCAGTCGGTGAAGGAGGTCGACCCGGACGTCGTGTTCCTGGCCGAGGCGTTCACCCGCCCGGCGCGGCTGTGGGGCCTGGCGCGGCTGGGATTCACCCAGAGCTACACCTACTTCACCTGGCGGACGGGCAAGCAGGAGCTCATCGACTTCGGCGTCGACCTGTGGCAGCACTGGGACGAGGGCAGGCCGAACCTGTTCGTCAACACCCCGGACATCCTTCACGAGTCGTTGCAGCGCGGTGGCCCTGGCATGTTCGCCTTGCGGGCGGCCTTGGCGGCGACGCTGTCGCCGACTTGGGGCGTCTACTCGGGCTACGAATTGTTCGAGCACCTTCCGGTCCGCGAGGGCAGCGAAGAGTACTTGGACTCGGAGAAGTACCAGCTGCGTCCGCGCGATTTCGAAGGCGCGCTCGCCGAGGGGCGATCCCTGGAGCCGTGGCTGACCAAGCTGAACGTCATCCGCCGTGCCCACCCGGCGCTGCGGCAGATGCGCACGCTGTACTTCCACCACATCGACAACGACGCCCTGCTGGCCTACTCCAAACAGGACCCGGCCACCGGCGACACCGTGGTCACCGTCGTCACGCTCGATCCGTACATGGCCCAAGAAGGCACGCTCCACTTCGACATGGACGCCCTCGGCTTCGAGCCGCACGACCGGCTGATCGCGCAGGACGAAGTCACCGGTGACACCTGGGACTGGGGCCAGGCCAACTTCGTCCGGCTCGAACCCTGGCGTGCGGTGGCTCACGTCGTGGCGCTCAGGCGCCGCTTGGCCACTTGAACATTCGGTACCCCCGACTGATTTTGCGGATCGACGGACTTGCGGATACGAGGTGGAGCTATGGCGGAAGAGGCCGGGCCCGATGTGGCGCTGGGGCTGGAGGACGTGCCGCATACTGGTGAGGCGATGACCGCCGACGGCATGCTGGTGGAACCGCAAGCCGACGACTTCCGGGCGGCGCAACAGGCGCCGTCGGACCCGGAATGGTTCAAGGGCGCGGTGTTCTACGAGGTGCTGGTGCGCGCGTTCGCCGACTCGAACGGGGACGGCACCGGCGACCTGCGCGGGCTGGCCGAGCGGCTGGACTACTTGGCCTGGCTGGGCGTCGACTGCCTCTGGCTGCCGCCGTTCTACGCCTCACCGCTGCGCGACGGTGGCTACGACATCAGCGATTTCCGCGCGGTGCTGCCGGAATTCGGCACCGTCGAGGACTTCGTGTTCCTGCTCAACGAGGCCCACCGCCGCGGCATCCGGGTGATCACCGACCTGGTGCTCAACCACACTTCGGACGCGCATCCCTGGTTCCAGCAATCCCACAGCGACCCCGATGGTCCGTACGGTGACTACTACGTCTGGAGCGACGACGACTCCCGCTACGCCGACGCGCGGATCATCTTCGTCGACACCGAGACGTCGAACTGGACCTACGACCCGGTGCGCGGCCAGTTCTACTGGCACCGGTTCTTCTCCCACCAGCCCGACTTGAACTACGAGAACCCGGACGTGCAGGAAGCGATGATCGACGTCCTGCGCTTCTGGCTCGACCTGGGCATCGACGGATTTCGGCTCGACGCGGTGCCGTATCTGTTCGAACAAGAGGGCACCAACTGCGAGAACCTGCCGCGCACGCACGAGTTCCTCCGGCGCTGCCGGAAGGTCGTCGACGACGAGTACCCCGGGCGGATCCTGCTGGCGGAGGCCAACCAGTGGCCTTCGGACGTCGTCGAGTACTTCGGCGACCCCGAGGTCGGCGGCGACGAGTGCCATATGGCGTTCCACTTCCCGCTGATGCCGCGGATCTTCATGGCCGTGCGCCGTGAGTCGCGGTTCCCGATCTCCGAGATCCTCGCCCAGACCCCGGAGATCCCCAGCGGCACGCAGTGGGGGATCTTCCTGCGCAACCACGACGAGCTGACCCTCGAGATGGTCACCGACGACGAGCGCGACTACATGTACGCGGAGTACGCCAAGGACCCGCGGATGAAGGCCAACATCGGCATCCGCCGCAGGCTGGCCCCGCTGCTGGACAACGACCGCAACCAGCAGGAGTTGTTCACCGCGATGCTGCTTTCCCTCCCGGGCTCGCCCGTTCTGTACTACGGTGACGAGATCGGCATGGGAGACAACATCTGGCTCGGCGACCGCGACGCGGTGCGCACACCCATGCAGTGGACGCCGGACCGCAACGCCGGGTTCTCCTCCTGCGACCCGGGCCGGATCTACCTGCCGGTGATCATGGACCCGGTCTACGGCTACCAGGGACTCAACGTCGAGGCGCAGTCGAACAACGCCTCTTCGCTGCTCAACTGGACCCGGCGGATGATCGAGGTGCGCAAACAGCACCACGCCTTCGCCGCGGGCGAGTTCCTGGACCTCGGCGGGTCCAACCCCAGTGTGCTGGCCTACAAGCGGCACTGGAAACGGCCGGACGGCGGTGAGGACGTGGTGCTCTGCGTCAACAACCTCTCCCGCTTCCCGCAGCCGGTGGAACTGGACCTCGCGGCGCACCGCGGGGCCACGCCGGTGGAGCTGACCGGCGGCGTGCAGTTCCCGAGCATCGGCGAGCTGCCTTATCTGCTGACCTTGCCCGGACATGGCTTCTACTGGTTCCAATTGCAGAACCCGGCAGAAGCAGGCGAAACGAGGTGAGACCTTTTGATCGACCCCCGTGTGCTGGTCGAAGAACTGGCCACTGATCTGAAGCACTGGCTGCCGGAGCAGCGCTGGTTCGCCGGCAAGGACCGGCCCGTGACCACCGTCCGGCCGCTCGGCGTGACCGAGCTGGTCGAAGGCGACCCGCAGTTGCTGCACGTGGTCGTCGAAGTCGATCAGGACGGGCGGCGTGAGCCCTACCAACTGCTCGTCGGACGCCGCACGCATCCGCCGGAGATCAGCTCCACCAGCTGGATCGGCGCCGGCGGCGAGCTCAACGCGTACGAGGCGTCCGGTGACGCGGACCTGACCAGCGTGCTGCTGGAGCTGATGGCCTGCGGCGGTCAGGTCGGCACACTGTCGTTCGAGCACGAAGCCGGTGTCGAGCTCGACACCGGGCTGCGGGCCCGGCCGATCACTTCCGAACAAAGCAACACTTCGCTCGTGTACGGCGGCCAGTACATCCTGAAACTGTTCCGCAAGCTGAGCCCCGGCGAGAACAAGGATCTGGTGCTGCACCGCGCCCTGCAGAAGATCGGCAGCAAGCACATCGCGCAGCCGCTGGGCTCGATCACCGGTGAGCTGGACGGGGAGCCGACCACTGTCGGGATGCTTCAGCGGTTCGTTCCCGACGCCGTCGACGGCTGGGCGATGGCCACCACGAGCGTCCGGGACCTGATGGCGAGCCAGGACCGGCACGCCGAAGAGGCCGGTGGTGATTTCGCCGGTGAGGCCGAGCGGCTCGGCCGAGCGGTCGCCGAGGTGCACGCCGACTTGGCGAAGGCGCTCGGTTCGGAGGCCGCCGACGCCGCCGAACTCGAACGCACCGTGCGGGCGATGGTCGCCCGGCTGGAGACCGTCGCCGGGCAAGTGCCGGAGCTGGCCGAGCACGCCCCGATGCTGCGGGCGGCGTTCGAGAAGCTGCGCGGGGTGTCCGCCGACGCCGTCCCGATGCAGTACATCCACGGAGATCTGCATCTCGGCCAGGTGTTGAGGACGGTCAACGGCTGGTTGCTGATCGACTTCGAAGGCGAGCCCGCCGCCCCGGTCGAGGAACGGCAGGCGCTCCGCTCCCCGCTGCGGGACGTCGCCGGCATGCTGCGTTCGTTCGATTACGCCGCTCAGCAGATGCTGGTCGGGCAGCCGGACGACGTGGAACTGGAGCAGCAGGCAGCCGAGTGGGCCGCGCGCAACCGCGCCGCCTTCTACAAGGGCTACGCCGTGGCGAGGGAGGACACGTCGGTGTCCCCCGGCGACCAAGACGAACTGTTGCGGGCTTTCGAACTGGACAAGGCGATTTACGAGGTGGCCTACGAGTACGCGAACCGGCCGGACTGGCTGGGCGTGCCGCTCGCCTCGATCGCCCGCATCGCTCAAGGAGAAGCGTGAACCCGAACGCCGCATCGGACGATCTGCCCGACGCCGCCCCGCCGGCCGCCGATATCGACCGGCTCCTGGCCGGGGATCACCACAATCCGCACTCGGTGCTGGGCGCCCACTCGGCGGGCTCGGCGTTCGCGGTGCGGACGCTGCGGCCCGGCGCGAAGGCCGTCACGCTGTGCGTCGACGGCCACCGATACCCGATGGAGCGAGTGACCGACGCGCTGTTCGCCGTCGCCGTACCCGAGCATCCCGGCGACTACCGGCTCGAGGTCGACTATGACGGGCACACCGTCGTCACGGACGATCCGTACCGCTGGCTGCCGACGGTGGGGGAGCTGGACCTGCACTTGATCGGCGAAGGCAGGCACGAGCGCCTCTGGGAGGTGCTGGGAGCGCGGGTGCACTCCTACGAGACGCCGAACGGTGTCGTCGAGGGCACGTCGTTCGCGGTGTGGGCGCCGAACGCGCGAGGCGTGCGCGTGATCGGTGACTTCAACGGCTGGGACGGGCGTGCGCAGCCGATGCGCTCGCTCGGCTCGTCCGGTGTCTGGGAACTGTTCCTGCCCGACGTCAAGCCGGGCACCTGCTACAAGTTCCGCATCCTCGGCCCGGACGGCACTTGGCACGAGAAGGCCGATCCGATGGCGTTCGCCACCGAGACGCCACCGGCGACGGCGTCGGTGGTCACCACGTCCGGCTACACCTGGGGTGACGAGGAATGGGTCGCGCGACGCGAGGCGACCGACTGGGCCAAGGCGCCGATGAGCGTCTACGAGGTGCACCTCGCCTCGTGGCGCGCCGGCCTGGACTATCGTGAATTGGCCGAACAGCTGGGTGACTACCTGGTCGAGACCGGTTTCACCCACGTCGAGCTGTTGCCGGTGTCGGAGCACCCGTTCGGCGGCTCTTGGGGCTATCAGGTCACTTCGTACTACGCGCCGACCGCGCGGTTCGGTTCGCCGGACGACTTCCGGTATTTCGTCGACCATCTGCACCGGCGGGGCATCGGCGTGCTCGTCGACTGGGTACCGGCGCATTTCCCGCGTGACAGCTGGGCGCTCGCCCGTTTCGACGGCACGCCGCTGTACGAACACGCGGACCCGCGCCGCGGCGAACAGCCGGACTGGGGCACCCTCGTCTTCGACTTCGGCCGCAACGAGGTCCGCAATTTCCTGGTGGCCAACGCGCTGTACTGGCTCGACGAATTCCACCTGGACGGCCTTCGGGTCGACGCGGTCGCGTCGATGCTCTACCTCGATTACTCCCGCAAGGACGGGGAGTGGCTGCCGAACCAATACGGTGGCCGGGAAAACCTGGACGCCGTACGGTTTCTCCAGGAGTTGAACGCCACCGTCTACAAGCGACACCCCGGGGTGGTGATGGTGGCCGAGGAGTCCACCGCCTGGCCGGGCGTCACGCGCCCCACGCATCTCGGCGGGCTGGGTTTCGGCTTCAAGTGGAACATGGGCTGGATGCACGACACGCTGCGTTATCTGTCCCATGAGCCGGTGCACCGCGTCTACCATCACAACGAGATGACGTTCTCCCTCGCCTATGCCTGGAGCGAGAATTTCATGCTGCCGCTGTCCCACGACGAAGTGGTGCACGGCAAGGGTTCGCTGTGGGACCGGATGCCCGGCGACGAGTGGAACAAGGCAGCCGGACTGCGTTCGCTGCTGGCGTTCATGTGGGCGCACCCCGGCAAGCAACTGCTGTTCATGGGCGGCGAATTCGGCCAGGCCGCCGAATGGGCGGAATCACGTTCGCTCGACTGGCAGCTGCTGGACGCGCCCCTGCACAGAGGAGTGTGGGAGCTGGTGCGCACCCTGAACGAACTGTATCGCTCGACCCCGGCGCTGTTCAGCCAGGACACCACCCCGGAGGGGTTCGCCTGGATCGACGCCAACGACGCGGGCGGCAACGTGCTCAGCTTCCTGCGCATCGGCGAGGACGGTTCACGTCTGGCGTGTGTGGCGAACTTCGCCGGGTCCCCGCACCACGACTACCGCGTCGGTCTGCCGTCGGCGGGCCGTTGGCGTGAGGTGCTCAACACGGATGCGGGCTCCTACGGTGGCTCGGATGTGGGCAACCTGGGCGAGGTGGAGGCGACGGAGGAGGCGTGGCACGGCCAGCCGGCTTCCGCGGTCCTCCAGCTTCCTCCGGCCGGTGTCCTTTGGTTGACCGAGGATCCCAGGCCCCCCTCGGAGTCTTGAGGGGTTTGACGCCGACCTTGGTCTCGCTGCCGGCTGCCGGAGCAGGGTCGTGAGGGGCCTGGCGTGACTTCGCGTTAGTCCACAAGGGACATCACGACCCCAGTGCCCGTTATGCCGCTGTCTTGTGGGGTACATGAAGGCCCCCTTCCTTGCGCCTAGCGCAAGGAAGGGGGCCTTCATGTACCCCACGCCATCTTGGCCTGACCCGCCAGCCGTCCATGACCTTCACGACGCACGGTGCGAAAGTGCGCCCACCGGGATGCAATCGTCCCGTCTCAGAGCGGGTTGTACGCCCCCAGCGGCGCGGTGCAGAACGGCCCGCCGACGTACTCGGCCGCCACGCCGGTCGGCGCGGGCTGATCCGCCACCTGGTCCGCGTAGGTCTCCGCGTTGTCGAGCGATTTGTACCCCAGTGCCTCGGCTTCGGCGAGAGAGTAGACCCGGCGCGTGTTGTCCGAGACGCCCCAGATGAGCCGGTAGCCGGGGGAGGGGTAGCTCAGGCAGGCCTCGAACAGGCGGGCGCCGTCGTCGGGGGAGAGCCAGGTGGTCAGGCCGCGCGGGCCGAGGGCGACCGGGCTTTCGAAGCAGGAACCGATCCGGATGACGATCACGTCCATGCCGAACCGGGAGTGGTACAGGCTGCCGAGCGCTTCGATGGTCGCTTTGCTGACGCCGTAGTAGGTGTCGGGCCGGGGCGTGGAGTCGGCGGGGAGGCCGTTTTCACCGGCATCGTCAGTGCGGCGAAAGCCGACGGAATGGTTGCTGGAAGCCAGGATCACGCGCGGCACACCGGCCGCGCGCGCGGCTTCGAGAACGGTGTGGGTGCCATTGATGTTGACGTCCAGGGTGGCTTCCCACGTGTTCTCACGGCTGTGCCCGCCGAGGTGGATCACCGCGTCGACGCCGTCGCACGCCGTCGCCATCGCCTCCGGGTCGGTGACCGAGGCGGTGATCAGTTCGACGCTCTCGCCCGCTTCGGCTTCGGGTTGCGTGGCCAGGTCGAGCAGCCGCAGTGTCCGGCCGGAACGGCGCAGCCGCGGCCGCATCAGGGTGCCGACGATGCCCGCCGAGCCGGTGATCAGGACGCGCTGGTCTGCCATAAGTGCCCCTTGTCGGTGAAAGAAGTACGGGTCGGTCAGCGGATGCCGGCGCGGCGCAGTTGCTGGCCGAGTTCCGCGGTGATTTCGGCGAGCAGTTCGCCGACGCGCCGTGCGTCGGCGTCGGTGACCTCGGTGACCGGCATGGAGCAACTGATCGCGTCGGTGCCGGGGATGCGGTACGGGATCACGGCCGCGACGCATCGGACGCCGAGGCTGCCTTCCTCGATTTCCGCCGCATAGCCGCGTTCGCGGGTCTTCGCGCATTCGGCGTGCAGTGCTTCGGCCGAGGTGATGGTGTTCGGCGTCAGTGCCGGCAGTTTCCCGGTCAGGAGCGCGTCGATCTCGTCGTGCGTCAGTTCGGCCAGCAACACCTTGCCCAGCGCGGTCGCGTGGGTGGGCAGGGTGCGGCCGACGCGGGAGACGAGGTGCGTCGAGTGTCGGGACTCGCGCGTCTCCAGGTAGACGACATCGGTGCCTTCGCGGCGCGCGAAGTGCGCGGTGAAGCCGGTCTTCTCCCGGATCCGCTCCAGTGCCTCGGTCGCGTACGGGACGACCGGGTCGCGGTCGAGGTACGCCGTTCCGCAGATCAGCGCACGGACGCCGAGGCGGTAGCGGGCGGTGTTGGTGTCCACTTCCAGCCAGCCCGCCTCGAGCAGGGTGCGGAGCAGGCCATGCAGGCTCGACCTGGGAAAACCTGTGCGCGCGTGGAGATCCGACAGGGAAAGCCAGACGTCGTTGGCGGCGAAGGTCTCGATGAGATCCATCGCCCGCCGGGCTGATTTCACCCCGGCGGGTTCGGCCGTGGTGACCGCGCCGTTCGCCACGGTGACAGCGGCTTCCTGTGGCATCCGCGCTCCTCCATCCGGCCGTTGACTTGTGACTCCGGCCATATTAGCGTCCGAACATCGTTCCTATGGATGAACATAATCACTATAGCAGACTTCGTTCATGGATGTGAACAAGTCGGGTCGGCTCTTCGTGAACGCGGAGAGAAGTCAGCGGTGCATCTACTGGACCGGGTCATGGTGTCCGCGTATTTCGTCCTGATGGGGGTGATCGGCTTGTGGTCGCACAGCCGGGCCGACACTGTCAGTGACTTCTTCACCGCCGGCGGCAAGATGCCGTGGTGGCTGGCCGGTATCTCCCACCACATGTCCGGTTACAGCGCCGTCCTCTTCGTCGCGTATGCGGGGGTCGCCTACACGGACGGCATCACCGTCTACTTCTGGGGCATGGCCGGCATCGGGATCGGCGTGGGGATCCGCAGCCGGCTGTTCGCCGCACGCTGGAACCGCCTGCGCTCGAAGCTAGGGGTCGCCTCGCCGCTCGAATACCTGGCGAAACGCTTCGACGTGCCCACCCAGCAGGCGCTGGCCTGGAGCGGCAGCCTGCTGAAGATCTTCGACATCGCGGCCAAGTGGTTCGCGGTCGCGACGATCCTCGACGTCTTCGCGGGCGTGCCTTACCCCTGGGGCATCGTCATCACCGGTTCGATCACGCTGATCTACCGCACCGTCGGTGGTCTCTGGGCCGACGCGCTCACCGACTTCGGGCAGTTCGTCGTCCAGGCCATCGCGGCGATCGTGATGCTGTGGGTCGTGCTGGACAAGCTCGGCGGCGTCTCCGGACTGTGGACCATGTGGGGCGACCTCCCGCCCGCCCATCTGAACCCGACGACGTCGAAGTTCACCACCGTCGTGTTGCTCGTCTACGTGCTGGTGAAGACGCTGGAATACAACGGCGGGATGTGGAACCTGGCGCAGCGCTACATGGCGGCGCCGAACACCTGCGAAGCCCGCCGGGGCGCCCGGCTGTCCTCGATCCTCTACCTGGTGTGGCCGCTGCTGCTCGGCATGCTCCCCGCGTTCCGCCGCTCCGGCTCCCGCGCGGCCCTGATCTCGTGGGCGGGCGGTCTCCTCGCCTACGCGATCGCGTACTACGGCTACCACGCCACCCTCGCGGTCACCGTGTCGACCCCGATCCTGGTCTCAGTGGCGCTGTTCGCCGGGCTCGGCTACCTCATGCCCGAGCGCGAGGCCGCCACCGACGAGATCATCGACACGATCGACCGCGACGACGACGTCCTGCCCCCAAGTCCCAGGACGGCACCACCGTGCCTGCCTGACCGGGCCCGAACCCGGAACCTCACAAAGAACGAAAGAGAAAACCAATGGCACAGCCCAAGATCGAACTCGACGGCCTACTGGCGTTCCCCTTGACCCCCTTCACCGAGGGGCTGGAACTCGACCTCGACGTGTTCGCGGAAACCGTCGAGAGCCACGTGGCCGCCGGAGCCGGCGCGTTGTTCGTCGCCTGCGGTACGGGCGAATTCAGCTCGCTGTCCCCGGACGAGCACGCGGCGATCCTGCGCAAGGCTCGGGAAGTCGTCGCCGGGCGGGTGCCGGTGTGGGTCGGGGCCGGCGGCGGCGCGGCGACGGCCCGTGCCGGGATCGCGGCGGCGGAGGCGGGCGGCGCGGACGGCGTCCTCCTCCTGCCGCCCTACCTGGTCACCGGCCCGCCTTCCGGGCTGGTTGACCACGTCCGGTACGCCGTCGGGGAGTCCTCGATCCCGGTGATCGTGTACCACCGGTCCACCGGGGTGTTCACCCCCGGCTCGGCCGCGGAGCTCCTCGGCATTCCGTCGGTGGTCGGCATCAAGGACGGCTTCGGGGACGTCGAACTCATGAGCCGGATCATCACCACGATCCGTGCGGCCGACACCGAACGGGCCCGGGATTTCCTGTTCTTCAACGGTCTTCCCACGGCGGAGGTCTCCGCGCGCGCCTACTCCGCGGTCGGTGTGGCGCGGTACTCCTCGGCCGTGCACTGCTTCGCCCCCGAGATCGCTGCCCGCTTCCACCGCGCGCTCGCGGAGAACGACGACGCGGTCATGGAGGCGCTGCTCGCCGGGTTCTACCTCCCGCTGGTGGCGCTGCGGGACGAAGGGCAGGGCTTCGCCGTGTCACTGGTCAAGGCCGCCGCACGGCTACGCGGGGACAAGGTCGGCTCCGTCCGGCCGCCGCTGGTCGAGCCGACCGCGGACCAGATCACCCGCCTGGAGAAGATCGTCCACGACGGGTTCGCCGTCCTCGAGTCCGTCGAGGTCGGTGCCTGAAGATGAAGGTTCTCGATGTCGTCCTGACCCCGGTCGCCTTCGCCGACCCGCCGCTGCTCAACGTCATGGGCGTGCACGAACCCTTCGCGCTGCGCGGCGTCGTCCAGCTGATCTGCGAGGACGGTGTGGTCGGCCTGGGCGAGTCCTATGGCGACTTCACGTTCCTCGAACAGGTCCGCAAGGTGCTGCCGGAACTCAAGGGGCAGGACGTGTTCGACCTGCCCGGCCTCCGCCGCAAGGTCGCCACCACGCTGGGCGAAGTCGTCTTCGCCGACGCGCACGGGCTCACCGGCGGGTTCTCCGTCAGCAAGACGGTCGCCAGCGTGTACTCGCTGTTCGAGGTGGCCGCGCTCGACGCGCAGGGGCACTACCTCGGCAGGCCGGTGGTGGACCTGCTCGGCGGCAAGGCACGCGACGCCGTCGACTTCTCCGCCTACCTGTTCTACAAGTTCGGCGCCCACCTCGGCGCCGAGGAGGACTCGTGGGGCGAGGTGACCACGCCGGAGGCGCTCGTCGGCGAGGCACGCCGCATGGTGGCGGAGTACGGGTTCGGCTCCATCAAGCTCAAGGGCGGTGCCTTCGACCCCGACCAGGAGATGGCCGGGATCCGCGCGCTCGCCGAGGCGTTCCCGGACCACCCGCTCCGCATCGACCCGAACGCGGCGTGGACCGCCGAAACGGGCATCCGGGTCGCCGAAGAGCTCGACGGTGTCCTGGAGTACCTCGAAGACCCGACACCGGGCATCGAGGGCATGGCTCGGGTGGCCGAGCAGGCGAACATGCCGCTGGCCACGAACATGTGCGTCGTGCGCTTCGCGGACATCGAGCCCGCGTTCCGGCAGCGAGCGGTCGGCGTAATACTTTCGGACCATCATTACTGGGGTGGCCTTCGGGACACTCAGGCGCTGTCCACCACGGCGGAATGTTTCGACGTGGGACTTTCCATGCACTCGAACAGTCATCTCGGGATCAGTCTGGCCGCTATGGTGCACGTGGCCGCGGCGACGCCGCACCTGACCTACGCCTGCGACACCCACTGGCCGTGGAAGACGGCCGACGTCATCGCCCCGGGTGCGCTGGAGTTCGCCGACGGTGCGGTCGCGGTGCCCGACAAGCCCGGGCTCGGGGTAAAACTCGACCCCGACGCGCTGGCGCGGGCCCATGAAGACTATGTCCGAAGTGGACAGACCAAACGGGATGACGTGACCTACATGCGGAAGTTCGTCGGCAACTTCGAGCCGAACACGGCACGGTGGTGACAGGGTGAAGGTCACCGGATACGCCTACCCCTGGGACGTCGTCGACGATCCCGGCTTCGTCGAGCGCGTACGGGAACTCGGCGTCGACGAGGTCGCCGTCGCCGTTTCGTACCACAGCGCCCGTGCGGCGACGCCCTGGGCTCCCGAGCGCACCTCGGTCGTCGCGCGCCACGCGGCGCTGTACCGGCCGGTGCGCGAGGAGGCCTGGGGTGAGCTGAAGCCCGCCGAACCGGACTGGGTCGAAAGCCGCGACAGCGCGGGTGACGCCGTCCGGACGCTGAACGAGGCGGGTGTTCCGGTCGCGGCGTGGCTCGTGCTGACCCACAATTCGCGGCTGGGCACGGAGTTCCCGGATTTCACCGTGCGCAACTGCTTCGGCGAGCGGTACCCGTGGGCGCTGTGCCCCGGCCAGCCCGCCGTCCGCGAGTACGCCGCGAACGTGACCGCGGAGAGCCTCGCCGGACTCGATTTCGCCACGGTCGTCCTCGAGGCGTGCGGCCCCCTCGGCGCCGTACACCAGCACCAGCACGAGAAGACCGACGGCGTCTGGTCGCCCGCGGTGGCCCGGCTGCTGTCGATCTGCTGCTGTGACGACTGTCTCGACACCTGGGCCGCGGCCGGGCAGGACCCGGTGAAGGCGCTGGGCAAGCTGCGGGCCGAGGTCCGGCGGCTGATCGACAGCGGCGACCTCCGCACCGGAGAGGACAAGATCCTGCCCACGCTGCGGCAGGTCCTGCTCGACACGCGGCAGAAGGCGACCGACGCGCTCCGGCGGGAGGTGCTAGCGAAGATCCCGCCCGGGCCCCGGATCGTGCTGCACGGCGCGATGGACCCGTGGGTCACCGGCGCGCTGCCGGGGCTGACCCCGTCGGCCCCGGACGACGTCGACGCGGTGGTGCTGCAGAACTGGGTACCCGGCCGCCCCAGCGTGGGCGCGGTCGCGACGGCACGGGCGAAACTGCCGGAGAAGGTCGCCGTCGGCAGCTACGTCACCGCGGTGGCGGCGAGCCCGGTGCCCGACATCGAGGCCTACACCCGCGAACTCGGCAAGGCGGGCGCCACCGAACTGCATCTGTACCACCTCGGCCTCGCCGGCCCGGGGCGCTGGGCGGATCTCATCGCCGCCGTCAGCGCGGCACACGAACTCTAGGAGAAGCAGGAAATCATGAGCCAGGCAACGGATCCCGCCACGCTCGACCAGATCCTCGCGGCCGCCGCCGACGCGGCAGGCACGGCGGCGGCCGCGACCCCAGCCCAGCGTGCCGGATGGCTCGAAGCGGCGGCGGACGCCCTCGACGCGGCCGCCGACGAACTGATCGCGCTGGCCAACCGGGAGACCCACCTCCCGGCCGCACCGCGCCTGCAGGGGGAACTGAAGCGCACGACGTTCCAGCTACGCCTGTTCGGCGAGGTGCTGGCCGACGGCTCGTTCCTCGGCGCCACCGTCGACCACGCGGACGCCGCTTGGCCGATGGGGCCGCGGCCGGACATCCGCCGGTTGCTCACCCCGATCGGCCCGGTGCTGGTGTTCGCCGCCAGCAACTTCCCGTTCGCGTTCAGTGTCGCGGGCGGTGACACCGCGTCGGCGCTGGCCGCCGGCTGCCCGGTCGTGCTCAAGGCGCACTCCGGTCACCCGGAGTTGTCCGCGCGCACCGGCGAGATCCTGCGTGACGCACTGGTCGAGGCCGGTGCGCCGGAAGGGATCTTCGCGGTCGTCCACGGCCAGCAGAACGGCGTCACGGCGTTGAAGGATCCGCGGATCCAGGCGGCGTCGTTCACCGGATCGGTGCCGGGTGGGCGCGCGTTGTTCGACATCGCGACCTCGCGGCCGTCACCGATCCCGTTCTACGGCGAACTCGGCAGCGTCAACCCGGTCGTCGTCACGCAGGCCGCGATCGACGCGCGCGGCGAGGCGATCGCCAAGGGCTACGCGGGCTCCTTCACCCTCGGTGCCGGTCAGTTCTGCACCAAACCGGGGCTGCTGTTCCTGCCCGAGGGCCACGGCCTCGAAGACACGTTGCGCGAGGCCGTCTCGGCGATTCCGGCGCAGCCGATGCTCAACGAGCGCATCGCCGCCGGATTCGCCGAAGGACTGGCGAAACTGAGTGAGGTCGACGGGGTCGAGGTGCTGTCGGAATCCGGTGGCACCGAGGGGATTTCGCACGGCGCGACGCTGCTCGCCACCACGGCCGAGGCTTTCCTGTCCGACGCCGACACCGTCCGCGAGGAGTGCTTCGGCCCCGCGTCGCTGATCGTCACCTACGCCGACCGAGCGGAACTGATCAGCCTGCTGGGGGTGATGGAACCGGGGCTCACCGCGACCATCCAGGGTGAAGAGTCCGATGTGGACTGGATTCGCCCGGTTCTCCCGTCGCTGACCCGGGTCGCCGGCCGCCTGCTGTGGAACGACTGGCCGACCGGCGTCACGGTCACCTGGGCACAGGAACACGGCGGTCCCTACCCGGCGACCACCGCGCCGGCCAGTACCTCGGTCGGCACCGCCGCGATCGAACGCTTCCTGCGACCGATCGCCTGGCAGGGCTTCCCCGACGCGCTGCTGCCGGAACCGGTGCAGGAGGACAACCCGTGGGGCCTGCCCCGCAGGACCGACGGAAAGCGCTAGAAACCCGGGTGTGGTGAGGACGGTGATCGAGAGAACCGTCCTTGCCGCACACGAGGCCTCACCACCCGCCGCCCCTGGTCGCCGTCGTTCGAACACTGGGGAGGCGCCGTCATGCCCGCGTTCGGTCACTTCGACGAGAGAACGGCCCTGCGCTCGGGTGCGGCAGCGGCCGCTTCGGTGGCGTTCACGACCGCTCTCGCGAGCTCCTCGTCAGCCCGGCCCGTACCTCCGGGTCCTTCCGGACCGGCGGGTACGTCCTCCATCGTCACCGGCTACCGCGAACTGCAAACCGGTATCGACCGGCCGTCGGCGGAACGCACCGCCGCACTGGCGAACCTGGACAGGCTCGCGGAGGCCGTTCCGGACGACGTGGTCGCCGAGTTCCGGGAATTCTTCGGAAATCTCGGGAAGTGAGGTCGAGCGGTGGTCGTCGGCTCCGACCCAGGGACGAAACTAGAGTCAAGCGACCCTGTGGAGGACCTGATGACCACCTCGTTCGAGACCGTGACCTCGGCCGACGGCACCCTGATCGCCTTCGAGCGCACCGGAACGGGCACTCCGGTGATCCTGGCCGGTGGCGCGTTCAACGACCGCACGACCGTCGCCGGCCTCGCCGCGACGCTGGCCGCGGACTTCACCGTGATCGCCTACGACCGGCGAGGGCGAGGTGACAGCGGCGCGGGCGCGGTCTATTCGGTGGAGCGTGAGGTCGAGGATCTCGCCGCGCTGATCGAGCACGTCGGCGGTTCGGCGGCGGTCTTCGGGCACTCGTCGGGGGCCGTGCTGGGGCTGGAGGCGGCCGCACGAGGCGTCGCCGTGACGAGTCTCGCCGTATACGAGCCGCCGTACGTCGTCGACGACAGCCGTCCGAAGCCCCCGGTCGACCTCTTCGACCGCGTCCGGGCCTTGATCGCCGACGGCGACCGCGACGGCGCGGCGGAACTCTTCCTGGTCGAGGGAACGGCCACCCCGGCGGAGGTCGTCAAGGGGATGCGGGAAGACGCGTTCTGGGCGTGGTTCACCGGACTCGCCCATACGTTGCCCTATGACCTCGCGCTGTGCGGTCCCGGCAACGTGCTGCCCGCCGGCAGGCTGGCCAAGATCTCGGTGCCCACGCTGGTGCTGGACGGCGGGGAGAGCGACGCCTGGATGCGGGCCGGCGCCCGCGCGGTCGCCGACACGATCCCCGGCGCCCGGTACGCCACCGTGGAGGGACAGGACCACGGCGTCCTCCACCAGCCGGACACCTTGCGCGGCCTGCTCACCGAATTCCTCAGATGACGACCTTCGGCGGCTCGGCCAGCCTGTCGTGCTCGGAACCCAGCCGTTCGGCCAGGGCATCTACAGTCCACTGTGGACGATTCTGTGGGCGGGCGGCCGTGATCCGGATCGCCAGCGGCGCATCGCCGCACAACGCGGCCACCCCGGAGTCCGGCCGTCCGGACGCCGCCGCGATCAGGGCGCTCGCGGCGTCGTCGAGCACCACCAGCAGGAACCGGCCCGCCGTTCTGGTGCGCCACAGTTCCGCGCGCCGGTCCACGAGCGGGAGAATGGCCGTGCAGGTCCACGAACCCTACTGCCAGGTGCCGTCGCGGAACATCGGTCGGCACTGCACGATCAGCCTGACGCGGGTGCGGGAGCACGCCAGTGGCAGGTCATCAAGGACACCGTGACCGACGTGCTGCCTTGAGGATCCTGCGGCGTTTCTTTCGTGACGCCGAGTTCTAGGTACATGAAGGCCCCCTTCCTGTACCTAGGCGCAAGGAAGGGGGCCTTCATGTACTGGGGCGAGCAGCGGCCCTACGGCTTCCGGCCCACACCCGCGTACGGCAGCGAGTTGATCTCCGGGTCCTCGGACATGTCGCCGGCACCTTGGGGGTTCCACATCGCGCAGCCGACGACGCCGGGCTGGAGGACGTCGAAGCCTTCGAAGAAGGAAAGCACCTGGTCGTGGGTTCGGGGGATGGGGTCGTTCTGGGTGCTCTTGTACGCCTCGATGGCCTCGTCGAGGCCGCTCGAGTTCGCGTCGGCCGCGACGTGCGAGAGGGCGAGGAAGCTGCCGGGGGCCAGACGGTCCCGGTAGCGCGCCAAAATCGCGTGCGGTTCCCAGTCGTCCGGCACGAAATGCAGCAGCAGCAACATGAACAGGCCGATGGGCTGATCGAGGTCCAGCAGTTCCCTGGTCTCCGGCGCGTCGAGAATGGCGTTGATGTCACGCAGGTCGGCCTGGATCGTCGCGCACCGGTCGTTGCCGCGCAGCAGCAGTCTGGAGTGGGCGACGGCGACCGATTCCCGGTCGACGTAGACCACCCGGCAGGCGGGATCGGCCTGCTGGACGATTTCGTGGAGGTTGCCGACGGTCGGGATGCCGGAGCCGATGTCGAGGAACTGCCGCACTCCCGCGTCCACCATGTGCAGTGCGGCACGCCGCAGGAAGGCGCGGTTGAGCCGGGCCGCGTCGCGGATGCCCGGCATGATCTTCAGGATCTGTTCACCCAGGTCACGGTCGGCCTGGAAGTTGTGGTCGCCGTCGAGCCAGTAGTCGTAGACCCGGGCGGGATTCGGCACGGTCGTGTCGACCTCGGGGGGTACCCAGCTCAGGTTCGAAGTCACCGTCGTGGCCGCCGTTCGGTTGGGATCCGTTGGGGCACAGGAGTCTATCGGTCACGCGGGGCCAGACTGCCATCGTCCGATCGTGTGGATGTGCGGCCGCGGCACCCCGTCCGCGGCCCGGCGGTCCTAAGGTGACCGGGTTCAGCGCCCAGGCATGGGGAGACGAGCACGATGGCACCATCACCGGACGTCGCTGTCGCACCAGGCCGCTGGCCGGTGCTCGGGCATACCGTGCCGATGCTCCGTGACCCGCTGAAACTGTTGACGTCACTGCGATCGCACGGCGACGTCGTCCGTCTCGACTTCGGCCCGATGCCGGTCTATCTGGTCACCACGCCGGAACTGGCCTGGCGACTGCTCGCCGTCGACGCGGGAAAGTTCGACAAAGGCATCGTGTTCGACAAGATGCGGCCGTTGTTCGGTGACGGGCTCGCGACTTCGAACGGTGCTTTCAACCAGCGGCAACGGCGGATGATGCTGCCCGCTTTCCAGCGAAGCCGCATCGCGCTCTACGCCGAGACGACGATGACGAAAGTCGCTGTAGACCTTGCCGACACGTGGAAACCGGGCGAGGTGGTGGAATTCGACCGGCGGATGCAGGATCTCGCGCTGACCATCTCCGGGCGCACCCTGTTCTCCACCGAACTCGGCGACGACGCGCTCACCGAGATCCAGCGGTCGATCCCGATCATGTTGAAGTACGTCATGGTCCGGGCTTTTTCGCCGAAGTTCGTGGAACGGCTGCCGATCGCGGCGAACCGCGAGTTCGACGCGGCGGCCGCGCGGCTCCGGCGGGTCATCGGCGACGCGGTCCTCAAGGCGCGCGAGAAGGGTGGCGATCAGGGCGATCTGCTGTCGATGTTGTTGCTGGCCAAGGACGACGAGACCGGTGAGGAGATGACCGACCGGCAGGTGGAGGACGAGGTCATCACGATCCTCACCACCGGCGCCGAGACCACGGCCGTCGCGCTCGCGTGGTTCTTCCACGAGATCGGGGCGCGGCCGGACATCGAACGCCGCTTCCACGCCGAGGTGGACGAGGTGCTGGCGGGCGGCCCCGCACGGTTCGAACACCTGCCGCGCCTGGTGTGCACACAGCGGATCATCAACGAGGTCGTCCGCCGCGCTCCGCCGGTGATCCTCATGCGGCGGGCGCGAGAGGACGTCGAACTCGGTGGTGTGCCGATCCCCGCCGGGACCGAGGTCGCGGTCAGCCAGCACACGCTGCACCGCGATCCGCGCTGGTTCCCCGAACCCGAACGGTTCGACCCGGATCGCTGGGAGCCCGAGCGCGCCGCCGGGATACCCAAAGGCGCGTTCATCCCGTTCGGGGCCGGCGCGCGGCTGTGCCCCGGCCACCAGTTCGCGCCCACGGAGATCGCCTTGGTGGCGGCGACGATCGGCGCGCGGTGGCGCTTGGAGCCGGTCCCGGGGGTGAAGGTCTTTCCCAAGATCAAAGCGACCATGCAGCCGAACCGGTTGCCGATGATCGCGCTGCCTCGGACCTCGGGCTGTGCCTGATGGCGAACCGGTGCCCGGGATCCACGTCGGCAGGGCGGGTTCCCGCGTTCGGCCGCCTGTCCGGTGCATTTCCGACTCCGTCACCAGGCTGTCGGTGAATGTTCGATCACCGGGTGTAGGGTTCATGCTCCTTCCGAGCGTTCCGATTCCGGAGAGGTTCTGTGAGAATGCCGCTCAAATTGGCCACGGTGGTGGCCGCCTGCTGCGCGCTCCTCGGTGGTTTCCTGGTCGCCGCCCCGGCCGCGGCCGTCGACGTCCGCTGTTCCGACCTGGAGCTGCCGGTCACCGGCCCGCTCGGCGCGCCCGCCACGGTGCACGGCCGGCTCTGCCTGCCCGAAGACCCGGTGCCCAAGGCGGTCCAGCTGCTGGTGCACGGCGGCACGTACAACAGCGCCTACTGGGACCTGCCGTACGACCCGGATCGCTACTCCTATCAGCGGGACATGGCCAAGCACGGCTACGCGACCTTCGCCGCGGATCAGCTCGGTTCGGGCGGGAGCAGCAAACCGTTCAGCCTTCCGCTCCTGCTGCCGGTACTGGCACGGTCGATGCACGAGGTGGTCGGTCACCTGCGCGCGGGACGGGTCGGCGGCACGCCGTTCGAGAAGGTCGTGATCGTCGGGCATTCGGTCGGTTCGGGCATCGTCGCGGCCGAGGCCTCGACGTATCAGGACGTGGACGGCGTGATCCTCACCGGCGTCACGCATCTTCCGTCGGTACCCGCCTTGACCCTCGGCGTGCTTTTCGGCCTTCAGCCCGCCTTCGCGGACGGCAAGCTCGGTTCGGTCGGTGGCGATCCGCTCTATTTCACGACCAAACCGGGAGCGCGGGCCGGGCTGTTCTACGCGACGGAAAATGCCGATCCGCGGGTCATCGAGGCGGACGAGGCGACCAAGGATCAGGTCGCGGTCCCGGGAATGGGAACCGTCGCCGTGTTCGGCATCGTGCTGCCCGCGACGAAAGCGATCAGGGTGCCGGTTTTCCAGGCGATCGGGGAGAAGGACATCCTGTTCTGTGGTCTGTTCGCGCTTCGGGACTGCTCGCACGCACAGACGTTACGTCCGGCGGAAGCGCCGTACTACCGGCCCGAAGCCGAACTTTCCACGTATGTTCTGCCCGGTGCCGGGCATTCGCTGGCATTGCACCGGAATGCGTCCCACTATCGGGAGGCCACTCGCGATTGGCTGAGGGACAAGGTCGGTATTGCAGTACCGTAGGGTGACCACCCGATCAGGTGGCCGGTTGACCGTGAGTACGCCCAGAGAATCGTGGAGGATGTTTCTTCACGACGGAATACGAAAACGACCCCAGGACCGGCGGACGTGACCTCCCCACTTCCGGACGGCGATGAGTTCTCCGTATCGCCGGACGCCCCGAAGAGAACCGCATCCTCCACAGCGCCGAAGCGGAAGAACGCCGCGCCGACCCGCGCCACGCTGGCCCGCAAATGGGCCTACCTGGTCACCGGAACGGCGTATCTTCCGTACACCCACGCCCAGATCGAGGAACATTTCGCCGGCCTGCTGGACGAAGTCTTCGCGGCGGTCCTCAGCGAGGACGCGGAGCCCGTGCAGGCCGCCGATGCCGGGGCACGGCTCGTCGCGCTCAGGTGCGTCGGGCCGGACAGTCTCCGGCGCACGATGGACGTACTCGGCAAGGGACTCTTGCACGAGCCGGAGTTGCGGAGCGTGAAGTCGCTTCCCGAACGGGTCCTGCAGGTGCTCGGCGCACTCGCGTCCGGTTACGGCGAGGCGTTGCGTGAGAGCATCCAAACCCAGCAAGAGGATCTGAGTCGTACCTTGGTCACGATCGAACGCGAGACCCGGCGTGAGCTGGTGCTCACCCAGGCACGTTTCGAGCAGCTGTTCGCCGGTTCGGCGACCGGGGTCGCCGTCACCAGGGTGGACGGCCGCGTCCAGCGGGTGAACCCGGCGTTCGCCGAAATGCTGAACCGGCCCGTCACCGATCTGACCGGGCTCAACCTCTACGAGCTGGTTCATCCGGAAGACGCCGAGGGCTTGCGCGAGGGTTACCGGAAGCTGCTCGAAGGCGAGAGCCAGCGGCTGGAGCTGACGCGAAGACTCGCGGCCGACGACGAGGAACCGATGTGGGCAGGCTTCACCGGCGCGGTGATCCGCGACCCGGCGGGCGAGGCCCAGCAGTTGATCACGCTCGTCGACGGCGACACCGACGTTTCGTTGCTGCAGCGGCAGCTGAGCCGTCAGGCCCTGCACGATCCGTTGACCGGCCTGCCGAACAGGCAGTGCTTCGGCACTCGCCTCGAACGGGCGCTGCGGCACGCCGACCCGTCGTTCGGCGTCACGGTCTACCACCTCGACCTCGACGGGTTCTCACTGATCGCCGGCGGGCTCGGCCAGAAACAGAGCGACGACCTGCTGAAGAACGTCGCCGCGAAGCTGCGTGCCGTCGTCGGCGGCGAGGACGCACTCGTCGCCAGGATCGGCGGTGACGAGTTCGGCATCCTCATCCAGAACACCGCGGCCAGTCCCGACGTCACCACCGTGATCGGCATGCTCAATCAGGAGCTGTCCGAACCGGTCTACCTCGAAGGCGGCAGCGGGGTCGCGGTATCGGCCTGCGTCGGGGTGGTGCACCGGCCGCCGAGGGACATCGCGCCGAACAAACTGCTGCGCGTCTCCGACATGACACTGCGCCGGGCGCAGGCCAACGGCTATCGCCAGTGGGCGATGTCCGACTCCGTCCTCGACACCAGGGAGCGGCACGAGTTCGGCCTTGCCGTCTCGATGGCGGGCGCCTGGGAGACCGGCGAGGTCGAAGTGCACTTCCGGCCGCTGACCTGGCTGGCGGACAGCAGGCCCGCGGGTATCGAGGCGAGGCTCGCCTGGAACCATCCGCGCCACGGCCGGATCGGTCACGACACGTGCGTCCGCTTCGCGAACGACACCGGTCTCGTCGTGCCGCTCGGCGAATGGCTCATCCGCACCGCGTGCGAAGAGGCGGACGACAGGCTCCCGATGGTGGTGAGCCTGACGCCGAACCAGGCCGCGGATCCCGATCTCGTCGGATCGGTGCGGAACGTGCTCGCCGCGACCGGTCTGGGCCCGTCACGGCTGCGACTGGGCTTCCCGGCGGGCGCCGTGCTCGCCGAACTCGGGGAGACCGTGGACAACCTGCACCTCCTCGCCGAGATCGGGGTGGACGCGGAACTGCAGGACTTCGGCGCGGCCGGTGACGTCGTCTGCCTCGTGGACGTGCCGGTGAAGACGGTCCGGATCGCTCCCCGGCTGGCGGAGCGGCGGACGGAACCACTGGCGGAGCGGTCACTGCGGAACCTCATCGAGACCGCGACCTTGGCGGGCGCGACGGTGATCGCGGACGGGATCGATTCGACCGGCGACGCGGGATGGTGGCGATCCGCCGGTGCTCACATCGGGGCGGGACGGTACTTCGGTTAGGCCGTTCGCCGCGGCGGGAAGCGCTGAGTTGCCCGAGGATCGAGGTTCACGGGCGGATGGGGCACCATCTCAGATCCTCACCCCGCGCCTCGGCGGCGGGCACAAGAGGTATTGAGGGGTAAGGCGAACGTGTCAGGCCGCCAAAGCTGTATGACCTGATCGCCGGGGTCTGGGGCGCCCATGATCGTCCACAAAGGACTCCGCGGATCTCGGCGCCTGAAGTCCGTGAAGGCCTCCTTGAGGGACCCAGGGTCCCTCAAGGAGGGGCGGATTCACATGGTGGTTGCAACACGCATTGTTTGTTGGTTGGAGAGTAGTGCTTCGAGGGCTTCGGCGGGTGTGTGCCAGTCGAGGGTTTCGCGGGGGCGGCCGTTGAGTTCGGCGGCGACTCGTGCGAGGTCTGCGGCGGTGTGCTGGGACAGGTCGGTGCTTGTGGGGAAGTATTGGCGGAGTAGTCCGTTGGTGTTCTCGTTGGTTCCGCGTTGCCAGGGTGCGTGTGGGTCGCAGAAGTAGATGTCGATCCCGGTGGCCAGGGTGATCTTTTTGTGGTGGGCCATTTCCTTGCCCTGGTCCCAGGTCAAGGATTTCAGCAGCAGCGGCGGCAGCGTCTGGATGGTCTCGGTCATGGCGGCGGCGACGGTGGCGGCGTCGCGTCCGTGGGGCAGGTGCAGCAGCATCACGAACCGGGTCGATCGTTCGACCAGGGTCCCGATCGCGGATTTGTTGTTCTTGCCCAGGATCAGGTCGCCTTCCCAATGCCCGGGGACGGCGCGGTCGGTGACCTCGGCGGGCCGTTCGGAGATGTTGACCATGTCGGGGATCCTGCCCGCGGGCCGGGCCCGGCGGGCCTGGGCCTGCCGGCGGGGCATCCGCAGTGCCCGCCCGGTCCGCAACGCCTGGGTGAGTTCGCGGCGCAGCGCGCCTTTTCCCTGGACATACAGTGCTTGGTAGATCGTTTCGTGGGACACCCGCATCTCCGGCTGGTCGGGGAACTCCAGCACCAGTCTCCGCGCGATCTGACGCGGGGACCATTTACGGTTCAGCCTGTCCTGCACCACGTCCCGCAACACGGTGTCCGCGGCCAGTTTCGCGGCCTTCGGGCGTTTCGCACGGTTCTCGGCCGTGTGCTGCGCGCTGACAGCCCGATAGCGGCCGGAGGAACCGGTGTTGCGGGCCAGCTCGCGGGACACGGTCGAGGCCGGACGGCCGATCGCCCGCCCGATCGCCCGGGGCCCCTGGCCCGCGGCTTTCAGGCAGGCGATCTCTTCCCGCTCGGCCAGGCTCAACCGGAGGGGACCAGGCCGAGCAGGTGCGTTACCGATCACCCCGCCAGCCTGCCGGAACAACCGCACCCCCGTCGTCGGGGACAGCCCCACCGCCCGGGCCGCCGGCTTCGCCGCCACCCCGGCCCGGACCTGATCCCAAAACCCCACCCGCACCGACCGCGGCAGCCACCGATGAACCCGCACCACAACCCCACCCCCATCAGACGGTGTTGCAACAACCCCATGACTCCGAGAGGCCTTCACGGACCATGTCAGCGTGTCGAGGAGGAGCCGTCGTCCGGGTTTGGGGCGTGCTCACGACCCGATCGAGTGGCCGCTTGTCACGATGCGACGAAGTGGTTTCAGGAGCCGAGCGCGGCTGACAACCTGCGCAGCGTGTCGCGGGCTTGCCGCAGCTCCTCGTGGGTGACACCGCTGTCTTCGAGTACGTCGCACCGGGATTCGCTCGCGTCCCAGAGCCGTTGCAGCAACCGGGTGCCCTCGGACGTGATGGCGTACAGGGATGAGCGGCGATGCGAAGGATTCGGCTCCACGCTCAGGTGGCCTGCTTCGGCGAGGTCGTCCACGACGCGCTGCACGGCTTGGCGGACCTGGCCCAGCCGTCGTGAGATGGCGGGCACGGCGAGGGGTGCTTCGGACACCGTGCTCAGCACGTGCCAGCGGGCCACCGTCGTGCCCAGCCCGGCCGCTTCCCGCTCGCTGATGCGGCGGCTCAGTCCCGCGAGTTCGTAGACGTCGGCGATCAGCAGCCGGTAGTCGCGGACGAGGTCGCTCATATTTGACAGCATACTGTCAAATGGTCATGCTGGCCGCATGGACGTCACCGAACGGATCGCCGCCGTCTTCACCGCCTCGGGACCGCGTCCCGAACTCGCCGGACGGCTCGGTGTGTTCGAGCCGCTGATCGGCAGCTGGGACCTGGTCGTGCACAACTTCGACGAAGACGGCGGTGTCCGCACCGTCGACGGGGAGTGGCATTTCGGCTGGGCGCTCGACGGCCGCGCGCTGGCCGACGTGTGGATCAGTCCGGCGCGGGTGAGCAGGGTCGGCGGTGTGGACGGGGAATGGGGGATGAGCCTGCGCTTCTACGACGAGAAGATCGACGCGTTCCGGTCGACCTGGCTCGGTCCCGGCAACGGCTGGGTGATCCCGTTCCTCGGCGAGCGGACGGAGGACGGCTTCGAGATCGAGGCCGACACCGGCGGCGTCCGGCGCCGGTGGATCTTCTCCGGGTTGACCGCCGCGCATTTCTCTTGGCGTGCGGAGGAAACGCTGCCGGGCGAGGCTCCCTTCGTCCGGCAGCGTTTCGAGGCCACTCGCGCGCTCAGTGGTTGATCTTGAACCACGGCTGTGACCAGCCGAGATAGGTGTAGTTCCACGCGCTCTTGATCTCCGAAATCGTGGTCTCGGTGAAGCTGCCCGGACCGTGGATGTCGTTCGACAGGAACTTGCCGCCGCCGATGGAGATCATCGTGTGCCCGGTGCCGCCGTTGCCGAAGAAGGCGAGCCCGCCGGCGGGCACCTGGGTGTCACCGGGGTGCTTGTACGAACCCGGGATCTGGGTCCAGTGCACGTACGCCGTTTCCGAGCCGCTCGCGGTCCAGCCGTAGGCCCACGAGTTGATCCGGTCGCACCAGCGGTAGTAGTTCGGATCGTTGTCGGTGTGCACGTGCGCCTTCGCCCACGCGACGGCTTCGGCACAGGTCCTCGGGTTTCCGGTGCCCGCGGTGGAGCAGGAGAGGGTGCTGCCGGCGCAGTCCGGCGCGACCCGGCCGTCGGAGCCGGTGTAGACGTAGGCGTCGCTGATGTAGCCGCCCTTGGACGGCACGTAGTCCCAGATGTCGGTGGTGCCGTACTTGCCACTCACCGTCGAACCGTTGATCTGGCAGTCGATCGTGACGGAGGTGCCGCTCGCGACGGTGCCGACCGAACGCGCACCGGTGCTCGGGCTCGACCGCACGGTCACCGCCACGCCGGATTCGGTGTTCACCGTGCCCGTCGCCGCCAGCGCCTCACCCGCGCCGCCGAGCATGATCGCCCCGGTCAGCGCGATCGTGCCCACGGCGCTTCTGCCGATCCTCGATCGGATCTTCATCTCTGTCCTCCAGTGGTTCCCCGGATAGGGGGACAGGATGCGGGACCCTCGTACAAGCGGCGTACAAGAATCGATCGCCGAAGGGGACGGTTCTATACCGGGACGAGTTCCGGTACGGGGATTTGTCCCATGATCGGGACATCGCTCGCGTGACGGATGGTGCGCTCGGTGAGCAGGGCCCGCAACCGCGCGAGCGCCCGGAACTGGGCCGCGCGGACCGCTCCGGCACTCGGGAGGCCGAGCCTTTCGGCCGTCTCCTCGGCCGAAAGGCCGAACACGAACCGGAGGGCGACCACCTCCCGGTGCGGCATCGGCAATCTCGCCAGCAGGGTCCCGGCTTGCCATCGATGCTCCAGCCGTTCGATCTCGTCCGGATCGCGGCGGACCCAGAGCGTCAGTCCGTCGCCGATCTCCGAGACCCAGGCGACCGGTTCGCGGGAACGCCGCCGATGGAGGTCGGCCACCTTGTGCCCGGCGATCCCGAGGACGAACGCGAGGAACCGGTCCGGGCGGTACCGGTAGCGGGGCAGGGCGATCAGCACCGCCTGCAGCACGTCTTGCGCGCAGTCCTGCGCGTCACAGGCTCCCGTGCCGGTGCTCCCGACTCTGCCCGCGCAATAGCGGAACACGTGCGGGGAAAGGAAACGGAGCAGTTCCCGGACCGCGACCGGATCACCGGCGACGGCCGCTCGGACCAATCTGCTGTCCGGATTGGGCAATCGGCCCGCCGTGGCGGCGGCACGGGAATCCGCGGGTACCGTCGAGGGCGCTACCTCGTCCAAGTCTGCACTCCTGGTTCAGGGGAAGTGGCCGCGAAGGTGCGCCCGTCATCGGGGACTCGGACTTCGTGCGCGATGGTCCAGCTTGCCGTTCCGGGCGGGGGTTGTCCACCGGACGGGCCGGAAGTCATCCGAACCGCGCAATGTCTATTGTGGACGGTGGCGGGGGAATACCTTGAAGCAGGACAGTACCGGGGGATAGGCGGTGGTATCGGTGCTCAACAGATCCGAGGTCCAGACCAGGCAGTGCGCGAGAACCCGGATCCGCTGGTCGAGGTCCACGTTCTCGCAGGCCTCGCCGATCTGGTCGGCGCAGGTGTCCCGGTCGTCGCGGACGCTGGCGGCGATGGCCCGGACGATCGCGGCCACACCGGGGTCGAGTCTGTCGGGCCGGACCGTCCGTCCCGCCGAATCCCGCAGGCGCAAGGTGAACGGTTCACCGATCCGCAGCGAACTCCGGCGATCCTTGGTGGCCAAGGAGAACGTGTCGACCAGCCGTCCGACGACTTCGCCGAGCGCCGGTTTCCGCCGGGTGGACGACGCGATGGACACCAGCGCGGTGGCGAGCTGGTCGGCTTCACCCGATCTGGTGAGAGACAGGAGATCGCGGGCGATGGTGTGCGCCCTTTTGGTGGTGGGTGTCATGTCGGGCCCCTCGTAGAGCGTGCCGACAACCGATACCCATCCGAGTGATGGACAAACCCGAAGGGACGGCGATTGCGACCGGTGGAGGGCAAGAATTAGCCCGTTCGGCTCAGTCCGAAGAGTCCTCTTTGACGCGTGAATGGTCGCGTACGGTTCACATCCGGCCCCTCCGGCAGCCTGCGCCAGCCGGTCCGGGCGGCAAATTCCCCACCGGAAAGAGCCTGGACCTGCGAGAACGGTATGGTGCCACGCCGTTTCGTGCGGGCGATCATCGGGAAATCACCCCGGATGACGGTGCACAATCCGGACAAGGTGTTCTACCCCGCCGACAACCTGACCAAGGGTGACGTCGTCGAGCATTACCGCCGCGTCGCGGACGTCATGCTCCCGCAGCTGCGCGGCCGTCCGCTGACGGTGCGCCGGTTCCCGGACGGGATCGACGCCGAAGGCTGGTTCCAGAAGCATCCGAGCGAGCATTTCCCGGACTGGATCCACGTCGCCGAGGTACCCCGCCGGTCCGACGGCACCGACGAGTACGTGGTCTGCGACGACGTCGAGACGCTGGTCTACCTCGCCGATCAGGGCGCCGTCGAGTTCCATGTCTGGCTGTCCACTGTGGAGGCGCCGGATCGGCCGGATCGGTTGGTGCTCGACCTCGACCCACCGGACGGGACACCGGTCACCGAACTGCGCTCGGTGGCCCGCCGCATCCGCGACCGCTATGGCGACCTGGGGCTCACGGCCTTCGTCCAGGCGACGGGCGGCCGGGGTTTCCACATCCTGACACCGCTGGACGCCGAGGCGGACACCGACCTCGTCCTGAAACTGTCGCGGAAGATCGCGGACAGTGTCGCCGCCGACGATCCCGACCGGCTGACCACCGCACAGCGCAAGGACAAGCGCGGCGACCGGATCTTCCTCGACGCGAACCGGAACGGCTACGCGCAGACCTTCGTCGCGCCGTATTCGCTGCGCGCCCGTCCCGGCGCCGCGGCCGCCACCCCGCTCGACTGGCCGGAACTGGGCAAGGCCGAGCCGGACGGCTGGAATCCGGCCAGACTGCGTCGGCGGCTGGCGCGCAAGGAGGACCCTTGGCGGCACCTGGACTCTCACACCGGCTCGGCCGAAGCCGCGCTCGAGAAGTTCTCTTGAGGAAGCCGAACGTGGACCCGGATCCTGGCCACACTCGCCGACGCCGGATACGGTCCCGCGCCGACGGCGGGACCGGTGGCCGAAGATCCCGTCGCCGCGCGCTGGCGATGGCATCGGGCTGTCGCGTCCTACCTGGCCGGCGCCAAGCCGCTGCTGATCGTCCTCGACGACCTGCATTGGGCGGGCGAGGAGACGCTGGCGCTGCTGACGGCGGTGCTCGCCGAGCCGGTGCTGGTCGTGGCCACCCATCGAGGCACCGACCCGCCCGCGCGGCTGACGGGCTTCCTCGGCCGGGCCGCGCGCCACGAGCCGGTGCGCGTCCACCTTGGCGGCCTGCCCGAGACCGAAGTCGCCGACCTGGTCCGGGTCACGACCGGGGAAGAAGTCGATCCGCGGACCGCCGCGGCGATCCATCGGCGCAGCGGCGGGAACGCCTTCTTCGTCCGTGAACTCGCCCATGTGCTGGCCGCCGAGGGGCCGGCCGCACTGGACGCGGTGCCGCCGGGAGTCCGCGACGTCGTCCGGCACCGGCTGGACGCGTTACCGGACACGGCGAAGAGGGTGGTGCGCCGGGCCGCGGTGATCGGCACGGACGTCGACCTGGCCGTACTCGAGACCCTGGCCGGGGAAACCGCGCTCGACGCGCTCGAAAGCGCGGTCCGGCACGGTTTCCTGACCGAGCCGGCGCCGCGTCGGTTCCGGTTCGCGCACGCGCTCGTGCGGGACACGCTGTACCACGATCTCTCTCGTTCACGGCGTGCCCGCGAGCACGGCGAGATCGCCAAGACGCTGGAAGGGCTGCGCCCCCACGACGTCGACGCCTTGGCGCACCATTTCGTGCTGTCCGAGGAGTACGCGGACCGCGCCGCGCATTACGCGCGGGCCGTCGCCGAACGGGCCGAAAGCCGTTTCGCCCAGGCGGAAGCGGCGCGACTTTGGGACGCCGCGCTCACCGCGTTCGACCGGTCCGGCGCCTCCGACCCGGAAAAGCGCCTGGAGCTGGTCATGGGCAAGGCGCGCGCTTCGGCCGTCGCGGGCGGCCTCGCCCAGTCGCGACGGCACCGGGCCGAGGCGCTGGAATCGGCGGAAAAGCTGGCCGATCCGCTGTTGACCGCGCGGGTGATCGGCGCCTTCGACGTTCCCGCCAGCTGGACCGAGAGCGACGATCCCGGACTCGCTGCGCGGATCGCGGGGCGCCGTCGAGCGGACCCTCGCCGCGTTGCCCGGCGATCGGGAGGCCGAGCGGTGCCGTCTGCTGGCCACACTCGCCGTCGAACTGCGGAACGCGGGCGGACGGCGGGCCCGCGAGGCGGCCAGGGAAGCCGAGACGCTCGCCCGCCGGCTCGGTGACCCGGCGCTGCTGGCCTTCGCGCTCAACGCCCGGTTCCTGCAGTCGTTCGACCGCGCGGGGCTGGCACCCCAGCGGGCCGGGATCGGTGCGGAACTGGTCGACCTCTCCCGGCGACAGGGGCTGGTCACGTTCGAGGTGCTCGGGCATCTCGTCCTCGTGCAGGCGAGCAGCGCGCTCGCGGATTTCACGGCCGCGGACCGGCACGCCGCTTCGGCGGACGAACTGGGGGAGAAGTACGGCCTCCCGCTCGTCGGCGTGTTCACCCGGTGGTATCGCGCGATGCGGACCGCGATGACCGGACCCGGCGGGGAAGCCGCTTACCGCGCCGCGGCGGCGGGGCTCGCCGGAGCCGCGATGTCCGGAGTGGACAACGGGATCCTCGCCCTCGCCCTGTTCTGTGACCGGATCCAACGGGGCATGCCGCCCGAAGCACGCGAAGACAGTTACGGCGCTTACGAAAGCTGGTGTCGTCCGGTCCTCCCGATCCCGGACTCGCCCCGTGACGTGCTGTACGAGGCGCGCACCTGCCTGGCCGCCGTCGTCGCGATCGAACTCGGTGACCGGACGGCGATGGAACGCCTGTACGCCGACCTTCTTCCGGCCGAGGGCGAGATCGCGGGCGCCGGGAGCGGGATGCTCACCCTTCGCCCGGTCGCGTTCCACCTCGGCGAGCTGGCCACCGCCCTCGGCCTCCGCGAAGCGGCCACTGAGCTCTATCGGAAGGCACGGGCCATCGCGGTGCAGGCCGGCTCACCGCACTGGGGCTGACTCACCGCTCCCGCATCGCGCGGCGGATTTCGGCCAGTTTGTCCTTGGCGGCCTTGTCGCGGTCGGCGATCTTCTCGTCCAGTGAGGCCACGTCTTCCTTACCGCCGAGGCCTGCGAGCTCGGTCGAGCCCAGCGAGGTCGTGTACCGCTGCTCGATGCGGTCCCGCACGTGCTCGAACGAGGGCACCCCGGACTCGCTGTAGTCCGGGTCCGGAACCTGGGCGGGAGGCACCGGGGTCTCCTCGACGATCTCGGCGTCGAGGATTTCCGGCTTCTTCTCCGGACTGTTCTCACTCATGGTCACTCCGTCCTGCGTGCCAGGGCACGGCTTCGGTCATCAACCCGAGCATGCCCGAAACCAGCCGCATCTGGTCGACCGTGCGGATGTCGGCCTCGACCAGCCGCGGCGAGCAGACCACGATCGCGAGCGCCTGAGCCCGCGAGAGCGCGACGTTGAGCCGGTTGCGGGAGAGCAGGAAGTCCAGGCCACGCGGCAGGTCGACCGCCGACGACGAGGTCATGGTGGTGATCACCACCGGTGCCTCCTGCCCCTGGAACCGGTCGACGGTGCCCACCCGGACGCCCGGATACCCGGCCTGCTCCAGGGCACGCGCCACGACGCGGGCCTGGAGGTTGTACGGCGCCACGACCAGGATGTCCTCGTCGCCGAGCGGGCGGGGATCGCCGTGATCGGTCCAGGCGCGGCCGTGGAGTTCGGAGACGAGCGCGGTGACCGCCTCGGCCTCCTCGACCGACCGTGTCGTGTTGCCGTGGTGGTCGACCTCCGCGAGGTACAGACCCGCCTCGACACCGTCGATCGCCCGCTCGGCCGCCGAAGGATGCGAGTGCAGGCGGCCCGCGTAGGACAGCCGGGACACCGGAGAGCAGACGGCCGGATGCATCCGGCGGGTCTCGTCGAGGAAGTATCCGAGTTCGGCCGGGATGATGTCGGCCTCGCCGATCAGATGCCCGAGCGCGGACGTCTCGGCGCCCGCCGGATGCGTGCCCTGCACGACCTGCGGCAGCTGCTGCGGATCACCCAGCAGCAGGAGGTTCTTGGCGCACATCGACACCGCGAGCGCGTCGGCGAGGGCGAACTGGCCCGCCTCGTCGATGATCAGCAGGTCGAAGGGCTCTTCCCGGATCGCGGCGTTCGCGAACGTCCACGCGGTCCCGCCGACCAGATGGCCGGTGTCGTGCTCCTCGCGCCATTTCACCAGCGCGGGATTGGTCTTCGGCTGCTCCCAGGGCGCGGCCGGATCCGGGGTCCGCTTGGCGCGTTTGGCACACGGCAGGTCCGGGGCGTTCTTCAGCGCGGCGGACAGCACGTTCTCCACGGCCTTGTGACTGTTCGAGGTGACGGCGATCGTCCTGCCCGCGCGCACCAGCTTGGCGATCAGCCTGCCCGCGAGGTACGTCTTGCCCGCGCCGGGCGGACCCTGGACGGCGAGCGTGGAACCGTCGAGCGCCTCGACGGCTTCGATCACCGTGTTCACCAGATCGGCCCCGGGCTCGGGCAGGGGGCGATCGTCACGCAGCCGGGGCGACGCGCGCCGGAGCAGGTCGACGCCGGGATGGGCGGGCAGCACCGGCAACCTGTCAACGACGAGACGGGCGAGGTCCGCGACGGCGTCGTCCTTGGGGGAAGGCCGGACCGGGCTGCCCGGCAGCACCGCCACCGGCCTGTCGGCGGTGGTTTCGTCGGGTGGGCAGCTTTCCTCGAGGGTCAGTTCGACGGCCGTGGCCGAGACGACCTTCGCGTCCCGCGCGGCCGCCCCGTACCGCAGCCGGACGTCGTCACCGGGGGCGAAGGGATGCGGCCGGTCCGGGTCGCAGCGCAGCACGAGCGAGCGTTTCGCCTTGCGGACCCGGCCCGAAGGCGGGACCCATTCCCCCGCCTCCAGCGAAATCGGGACGGTGCACGCGTTGTCGGTCTCCAGATCACCGAGTGGGGCCGCCAGCTGGCGGAAGTACTCCCACCACGCGGGATTCGTCTCGCGGCGGTGATAGCCGACGGACGCGGCCAGCAGGGCACGGGCGCGATCCTCGCCGGTGAACCCGGCCGGATCGTCGGGAAGCCCGTCCAGCAGCGGATCGACCAGCGCGGCCAGCCACGTGGCGCGTTCCGCGCGTTTCTGGGCCGCGACGTCCTCTTCGGTCCGGCGAAGCAGAGCGTCCACCTCGGACTCGTCGGGCGGCTCGGCGAGCTCGATCCCTTCCTCCACGCGGACCTTGTGGAGGAACTCGAACAACCGCAGCGTCGAGACGCAGTCGTATTCGTTGTAGTCGCCGATCCCGCGCAGCACTTCGTCCGCGTGTGCGGTCTCGCCGGAAGCGGTGAGCGTCAGGTACTCCTCGTAGGCCTCGATGCTCGAGACCGCCGTCTTGACGTCACCGTCGCGGGCTTCGGGCATGTAGAGCGGCTCGAGGTACTTGATGGAGTACGACCGCTGCGACACCCGGAGTGCCTTGCGCACCACGGAATACAGGTCCACCAGCCCGCCGCTGCGCAAGAGATGGTCGACGGCGTCCTCACGGGTCCCGTGCACGGCGGCGAGCCGTTTGATCGCGGTGACCTCGTACGGCGCGTAGTGGTAGACGTGCGAACCGGGATGTTCCGCGAGCCGCGCGGTGGCGAAGTCGACGAACTCCTCGAAGGCCCGCTTCTCCTGCGACCGGTTGTGCGCCCAGAACGGTGTGAACTTCGTGCCGTCGTCCGCGGTCACCGCGCCGAAGAGGTACTCGAGCCCTTCGCCGGCCAGGGCGTAGGGATCGCCTTCCATGTCGAAGAAGACGTCACCGGGCGCGGGCGGCGGCAGCTCGGCCAGCGCGGCCGGATCGATGACCTCGTAGGCGATCCGCCCGGTGGCGTCCTGCCGGACCTGGATCGCGGCCTGGGCACGCAGCGTGGTGAACGAGGTCGTCGAGAGGTCGCGCGGCCGATCCTCCGGGGTGGCGGTCGCGAGCGCGTCGATGGTGCCGAGACCCGCGGCGACGAGTTTCCGCCGTTGGTCACCGCGCATCCCGGCGACCAGCGAAAGGTCTCGATCCGCTTCGCGGGCGCTCGCGCAATGCGCGGCGTACGAGCAGCCACCGCAGGCGGGCCGTTCGTCGGCCCACAACGGGAGCGGCAGGGTCGGCGGCCGGTTCCGCAGCCGGGCGCGGAGCCGGTCCACCAGCGGGAGGAAGTCGTCGACGCGGAACGAGCGGGTGCTGTGATCACCGAGCAGCAGGTGCATCCGCGGACCGGCGGGCCAGCCTGCGCGGCGCAAGGCGTCGGCGTACGCGGTCAGCTGTACTACCGCCGCGGGCTTGGCGTGCCTGGCCAGCTTCGTGTCGTAGACCTCGTAACGGCCTTCGTCGTCCCTCATCAGGAAGTCGGCACGGCCGGAGAACTCGTCGTCGTGGAAGACCGCCTGGTAGATCACCGGCGCGCCCGCCCGAAGCGCTTCCTCGGTGGCCTTCGCGGCGACGACCGGGTCGCGTTCGTCGATCTCGACGACGGCGCTGCGCTCGCCGCGCAGCTTGTCCAGCGTCGCGGCCTCGTGCGCGCGTCCGTGCGTGACCGCCAGCTGATCCGGCCCGGAGCCCGGCCGCGGCGCTCCGGGGAGCCCGGCGGCCAGCGCCTGGTTCAGAAGGCTGCGGTGCTCGCATTCGAGCAGGTCGGCGAGATCGGACGGGGTGTACATCGCCCGGGAGTCTCGCACGGACTCGCGAAAGGACGGCTCCGGCGCGCCGGAGTCAGCCGGAGGTGTGGTCGAACGTCAGATGCGACGTGATCCGGTAGCGGTCACCGCGGTAGATCGAGCGGGTGTACTCGATCACGCGGCCGCCGTCGTCGCGGGTGGTGCGCTCGAACAGCAGCGCGGGGGAGTGCTGCGGCACGCCGAGCAGGCCGGATTCGTCCACGTCGGTGACGGTCGGTTCGATGACCTGCACGGCCGTCGCGGGGACGATCTCGTACCGGGTGCGGAGCAGTTCGTATAACGAGCCGGACTCGAAGCCCGCGGCCGTGATGTCCGGCACGAGATCCCGCGGGACCAGGATGCGTTCGATCGCCATCGGCGCCTCTTCGACGACGCGGACGCGCGTGACGGCCACCAGTGTGCGGCCGGGGGAGACCTCGAGTCGTTTCCCGAGCCGGGCACCCGCCGGGATGGTGGCGAACTCGATCACCCGGCTGGTCCAGTGGCCTTCGGCGGGCGGGGCGAACTGGTCACCGCCGGTGGCGGGCACGAGATCCTGGGAGATCTTGCGTGGTGCGGTGAACGTGCCGCGGCCGTGTTCGCGGACCACGAGACCGTCGCGTTCCAGCTCGTCGATCGCGGCCCGCAGGGTGGGGCGCGAGACGCCGATTTCGGTGCTCAGCGCGCGTTCCGAAGGCAGAACCTCACCGGGCCGCCGCCGCTCGATGAGCCGGCGGAGCCGATCCTCGACCTCTGTTCGCCGCATGACCACAGCCTAGCCAGTGGTCGGTGTGCATGGGCTGGTGACAAGTTGTCTAGACCTATTGGCTGCACCGCCGCACCGGGGGACGGTGAAAAGAAACCGGCCAGTGGTGAACGGGACGTGGTCAGGCCTAGTGAGCCGAAGGAGCTAAAGCGAATTCGCTGAAGGGGCCTGGCGCGGCTTGACAGTCCACAAGGGACATCACGACCCAGTGCCCGCTACGTCGCCGCCGTGGTGCTCTCGCTGAGGTACATGAAGGCCCCCTTCCTTGCGCTAGGCGCAAGGAAGGGGGCCTTCATGTACGGGTTCCCCGACACCGACACCGACACCGACACCGCGGCGATCGCCGGCGACGGCGGCTCGTGGTGGCTCGCCGACGCCTTCCTACACGCCCCAGTCCGGCCTCAGCGGCATGCCCGAGTCACCGTCCGGACCGACCCTCACCCCGAGCACCTGGTGCAGTTCGATCTCCCGCCGCTCGAAGGCGAGTCGGCACGCGGCCATGTACAGCGCCCAGACGCGGCTCCGCCCGGCGCCCGCTTCGGCGACGGCGGCGTCCCAGTTCGCGTCGAGGTTGGCACACCACGCGCCGAGGGTGGTGGCGTAGTGCTCGCGGAGGTTCTCCGAATGCCGCACTTCGAGCCCGCTGTCGTGCATGGCGGTGGCGATCTCCCCGACGGACTCCAGTTCGCCGTCGGGGAAGACGTACCGGTCGATGAACCCGCGTGACCGGTGCGGGACCGAGGTGTCCGGGTTGGTGATGCAATGGTTCAGCAGGCGCCCGTGCGGCTTCAGTTTCCCGGCGAGGAAACGGAAGTACGACGGCAGGTTGCGCGCGCCGATGTGCTCGGTCAGCCCGATCGAGGACACCGCGTCGAAGTTCGTTTCGGTGACGTCACGGTAGTCGAGGTGCCGCACCTCGGCGCGGTCCGCGAGACCCTTGGTCACGATGTCCTTTTGCGCCCACTGCGCCTGTTCGCGCGAAAGGGTGACACCGAGCGCCTCGACGCCGTAGTGCTCGACGGCGTGCTCCACCATGCCGCCCCAGCCACAGCCGACGTCCAGCAGTCGCATCCCCGGCCGGAGGCCGAGTTTCCGGCACACCAGGTCGAATTTGTGCGCCTGCGCCTCCTCCAGTGACGCGTCGGCGGACGGATACGCGGCGCAGGTGTAGGCCATCGACGGGCCCAGCACCAGTTCGTAGAACCGGTTCGAGACGTCGTAGTGGTTCGAGATGGCGTTGCTGTCGCGTGCTTTCGAGTGCCGCAACCCGTCGAAGACGCGTTTGGCGCGACTCGGCAATTCCTCGGCGGGCGGGGTGACGCGGCGCAGGTGCCTCGGCCCGAGTTCGCGCAGCAGCCACAACCGGTCCGCGGCGCTGAGCTGATCGACCTGTGCCACGAGCGCGCGCAACGCCGAGTAGAGGTCACCGTCCACATCGAGCGCGCCGGCCACGTAAGCCCGCGCGAGCCCGAGGTCCCCCGGTGAAGACATCAAGTAGGTCAACGCCAGTGGTGACCGCACCTGGATCGACACCGGCGCGTCGGCCGGGCCGCTCGTACTGCCGTCGTAGGCGGTGATGGACACTTCGGTGCTCGGGCCGAGCAACCGCTCGAAGATCTTCCCGACGGTCGTCGTCTCAGCCATGTTCTTCTCTTTTCTCCCAGCCCGGGTCACCGCCGCCGCACGCATTTCGCGTACAAGTCGAGCAGGCGGCCGTCCGGGTCGTACGCCGTCTTCAGTGTTCCGTAGGCGTCGCCGTTGTACAGCCGCCAGAACTCGTCTTCGGTATAGAAACTGTCGGAATACAGCGACTTCCGCCCGCCGAGTCGCGTCACTTCGGCCTCGATCAGCCGATTGTGCGTATCGGGCTCCTCGCCAGGGTCCAGTGGGACCGCGGACCAGAAGCCGAAGTTGACGTACAGCGTTTCGGGGTCCAGTTCGTACAGTGGCGAGTTCACGCCACCCGGCCGCTGCTTCAGCGGGCAGATCCACACCGGACTGATCGGGATCTCGCGGCGGAAGAAGTCCAGGAACTCCGCGGCACGCGACAGCGGCACCTCGATGTCCTGCACGACCGTCTCTTCCGGAGGGAGCCCGCGCAGCTTGAGCAGTTTCGCGGCGATCCCGAACCGGCGGTCGAGCGCCACCGCCTTCCAGTAGACCGAAGACCGCAGCAGCCGCCTGCCCAGCAGCAACCGGGGGAGCCGGTTCTGCACGCCGAACGCCCGTGAGCACCAGAACCAGTCCGTGTCCCAGCGCCACAGGTAGTCCCGGACGCTCAGATGGTCCGTCTCGCGGGAGCGGATCGACTTGTAGTAGATGTCGAGCCAGGTGTAGTCGCTGGTCGCGGGCGCGGAGGTGGTGAACGTGCCCAGCGTCAGGTACTGCTCGCCCGGCCCGAAGACCGTTCCGTCCACGAAGTCGGCCGATCCGCTACGGCAGGCTTCGCCGAGTGCCGCGAAGTACTCCTCGGTGTCGTCGTACCGCACGTGGTCGAGCCGCACGTACGGTTTGACCGGCTCCAGCTCGATCTTCAGCCGCAGCGCGTAGCCGAGCGTCCCGTACGAGTTCGGGAAGCCGTGGAACAGTTCGCTGTGTTCGTTGTCCGCCCGCGCGACGACGATCCGGCCGTCGCCGGTGAGCAACTCCATCTCCAGCACCGACTCGTGCACGAGGCCGTTGCGGAACGAGGACGACTCGATGCCGAGTCCGGTGACCGCGCCACCGAGCGTGATCGTCTTGAGCTGGGGCACGACCAGCGGCATCAACCCGTGCGGCAGGGTCGCGTCCACGAGCTGCTCGTAGGTGACCATGCCTTCGACGTCGGCCGTGCGTGCCAGGGGATCGACGTCGAGGACCTGGGTGAAACCCGAGACGTCCAGCCCCGGCGTACTGGTCGCCGTCCGTGCCCGGAACAGGTTCGACGTCCGTTTCGCCAGCCGGATGGTTCCGTGCAGATCCGCCAGCTGTGCCCGTAGCGTTTCGGCGCGCGCGTCGTGTTCGGCGAACCGGACCTGCCGTGCCGTCGCCCGGGTACCGCTGTCGCCGTTAGTCATTCCTGCTCGCCATCAGTTCATCGTGCCCGAAGGAACCGCCTGACGCAGCTCTTATTTCCCCTGGAGTTCCGGCAGCGGGACGGCGTTCGCCAGCACGGTGAAGCCCTGGTCACCGGGATGGGGGTGATCGCCTGAGTCGTACTCGGGTCTCATCCGCCGCGGGTCGGCGGGATCGCGGATCGCCGCGTCGAAGTCGACGCAGGAGTCGAAGAACCCACTGGTGCGGATGAACCGGTTGACCGCCTGCCTGGTCTCCTCGAGCTGAGGCGTGTACGAACCCCAGCCCCTCGCGCGCATGCCGGTTCCGCCTCCACCCAGTCGGCTCCACCCATCGTCGAGTAAGCACCGACGAGTGGTCGACGCCCTGGACAGGACGGATTCCTGTCGGAGGGGGCGGTTAGCCTGAACGCCATGACGCCTGCCGCTCTCCGGAAGCTCTGCCTCGGCTTCCCCGGTGCCCGCGAGGAGTTCCCCTTCGGCGAGGACTCCAGCGTGTTCAAGGTCGCGGGTAAGATGTTCGCGCTCAGCCCGCTCAAGGCGAAGCCGCTGCGGATCAGCCTGAAATGCGAGCCCGACCTGGCGGTCCGGCTGCGCGCCGAGCATCCGGAGATCATCCCCGGCCACCACCTGGACAAGCGGCATTGGAACACCGTCCACCTGGACGGTCCGCTGACCGGCGCTTTCGTCCGGGAGCTGGTCGAAGACTCCTACGACCTCGTCGTCGCGGGCCTGCCGAAACGGGAGCAAGAGAAACTGGGCTGGGTCGCGCTCAGCCGGGAATGACGCCCGGGTTTCATCCGGATTTCATCGGTCCGTGCTCCTCCCGCCTCCTACCGTGGGCGGAGACGGTTGCCGCCCGCCGCACGATGACGCGCTCACCGGGACTTCCTAGGCTGATGCCGTGCTGAGGATCTTGCGGGACCGGTTCCGGGCACGGGTGCAGGTGAGCCTCACCCGTGCCGGACTGACCCTGCCGTGGTGGGGGGCGCTGTGCGCCAGTGCGGTGAGTTTCGCGTTCACCGCGGTCGCGCTGGTGCAGCGGGACGCGCTGCTGCCCCCCGAGCCGATCGCGCTGGCAGGCCTGATCGTGATCGCGCCGTCGGTGATCTGGACGGTCACGAACTGGATCATGCCGTGGGCGCGGATGACGGCGCTGATCCTCGCCTCCTCGGTGCTGCTCCTCGAGCCCGTTCTCCCGGATTTCGCGCCGTTGCTGCTGCTGGTCGCGGCCACCGAAGCGGGCAGTGTCCTGCGGACGACGTGGGGAATCGCCCTCGTCACGGCCGCGGGTGAGGCGGTCCTGGTGGTGGCCGGGGTCTGGGGCGGGCTGATCGGCGGGCCGGTGTACATGGTCGCCATCCTGCTCGGCCTCAGCGGCGGGCTCATGGTCCGCTGGTACACCAGGGTGCTCGACGCCGAACGAGGCAGCCGGGACGCCTCCCGTGACAAGGCCCTGCTCGCCGAACGCCAGCGGATCGCGCGCGAGGTGCACGACGTCGTCGGCCATTCGCTCAGCATCACGCTGCTGCACCTGACCGGGGCCCGGCACGCCTTGCAGCAGGACCGCGACGTCGACGAGGCGATCGAAGCGCTCACCGAGGCCGAACAGGTGGGACGGGCCGCGATGGCCGACATCCGCCGCACGGTCGGCCTGCTCGCCGACTCTCCGTCGGGCAGCGCCCCGCTGCCGGGCGTGGAGGACATCGCGACGCTGGTGGAACGCACCCGCAGTGCCGGACTCGCGGTGCGCTACACACAGGAAGGCGATCCCGGCCGGGTAGGCGCCTCGGAAGGATTGGGTCTCTACCGGATCGTGCAGGAATCACTGGTCAACGTCGTCAAGCACGCCCCCGGAGCGACCGCCGAGGTCCGGCTGAACGCCGGCCGGTCCGGGATGAAGCTCATCGTCAGCAACCCGCTGCCCGCGAACGTCCGGCGCTCGGCCGAGGATGGTTCGGGACTGGCGGGCATGGCCGTCCGCGCGGCCCAGTTCGGCGCCGAACTCAGCGCCGGGCCCAGCGGCAGGCAGTGGATCGTGCAGGTCACCGTGCCGGGAGCCAACCCGTGACCGCCGCCGAGATCCAGGTGCTGCTGGTCGACGACCAGGAGCTGGTCCGCTCCGGGCTGCGGCGCATCCTGCGGCGTCGCGACGGATTCGTCATCGCGGGGGAATGCGGCGACGGTTCGGAAGTGGCCGCGGCGCTGGCCGCGCACGAGGTCGACGTCATCGTGATGGACCTGCGGATGAAGAACGTCGGCGGCGTCGAGGCGACCAGGCGGCTGCGGGGGTCCGGCGGTCGTCCGCCCGTGCTCGCGCTGACCACGTTCGACGACGACGACCTCTTGGCCGACGCGCTGCGGGCGGGCGCCGCCGGCTACGTCCTCAAGGATTCCCCGGCCGAGGACCTGATCCGGGCCGTGCGAGCGGTCGCCGGGGGTGCCGCCTGGCTCGACCCCGGCGTCACCGGCCGGGTGCTCGCCGCGTACCGGCAGGCCGCCGGGAACGGCAGCGGGGGACGGTCGCCGGAACTGCTGACACCGAGGGAGCAGGACGTGCTCCGGGCGATCGGCCGCGGGCTGACCAACGCCGAGATCGCCGCGGCCCTCGTCATTTCGGAGGTGACCGTGAAAAGCCATATCGGCCGGATCTTCACCAAACTCCAGCTGCGGGACCGGGCGGCGGCGATCGTCTACGCGTTCGACCACGGGATCGTGGTGCCGGGCTGATGCACGACGATGGGGGGACAATGCCGGACTCGCGACTTCGCCTCGAACTACTCGGCCCGTTGCGGGCCTGGCACGGGGAGACCCGGCTGGACCTGGGTCCGGTCCGGCAGCAGGCCGTGCTGGCCGCGTTGCTGCTGCGCCCGGACGTGACCGTCAGCCACCACGAACTCACCGACGGGCTCTGGGAAAAACCGCCGGAATCCAATGTGCTGCCGGTGTACGTCCGGCGGCTGCGGCAATGCCTGGACAGCTCCGGGCAGAAGCCGCGGGACTCGGTGATCGTGTCCGATCGCGGCGGCTACCGGTTCGCCAGCGGCGGGGTGCGCCTCGACGTGGCACGGCTGGAGGAGATCGCCGTCGTCGCGGCCGCCGCCGAGGAGGCGGGCGACCTCGTCACCGCGGTGGACACCTTCGCCGACGCGCTCCGGCTGTTCCACGGCGAGCCGCTGACGGGGCTGCCCGGTGCGTTCGTCCATGGCGAGCGGCGACGGCTGGAAGAACGCAAACTTCTGCTGCTACGCCGGAAACTGCGGGCCCAGCTGAAACTCGGGCGGTTCGACGAGGTGATCGGCGAGCTGTCGGCGCTGGTGCCGGCCGATCCGCCGAGCGAGCCACTGGCCGCGTTGCTGATGCGGGCGCTCTACGGCGGCGGGCGGCAGGCGGAGGCGCTGGAGGTGTTCACCGACGTCCGCGAGCGGCTGATCGAGCAGCTCGGCGTCGAGCCGGGGGAGGAACTGCGGCAGGTGCAGGAAGCGGTGCTGCGCGGGGACGAGACGCTGCTCGGGGTCGCGCCGCGCCGCGAGCCGTCCCGCCGGATCCGGAACGAACTGCCCGCCACCAACGGCGAACTCGTCGGCAGGGACCGGGAACTCACGCTCCTTGTCGAGGACGGTGATCCGGAGTCGGTCTCGGTCGACGCCGTGGACGGCGTTCCCGGCGCGGGCAAGACCACGCTCGCGGTGCGCGCGGCCCACCGGCTCCGGGAGTCCTGTCCGGACGGTGCCTTGTTCGTGGATCTCCACGGCCACACCGAAGGCCGCGAACCGGTCAAGCCCGAGCGCGCGCTGCGGCGGCTGCTGCGCGCGGTCGGTGTCGAAGACGGCGCCATGCCGGACGATCTCGACGAACTGGCCGCTTCGTGGCGGGCGGCGACCGCGCAGCTGAAGTTGCTGCTGGTGCTCGACAACGCCGAATCCGCCGGGCAGGTGCGGCCACTGCTGCCGTCCGGGCCGGGCAGCCGTGTGCTGGTGACCAGCCGGCGCCGGCTGTCCGGGTTGGACGCCGACCGCCGCGTTTCCCTCGGCGCGCTGGGCCTCGAAGCGGCGGAAAAGCTGCTCGGCCGGATCGTGGGGGCGCCGAGGGCCGAGGGCGAACGGTTCGCCGTGCGCGCGCTCGCCGGACTGTGCGGACGGCTCCCGCTCGCGTTGCGGATCGCGGGCGCCCGGTTGCAGAACCGTCCGATGTGGACGTTCAAGGACCTGGTGGACCGGATGTCGGACGACGAGCGCAGGCTCGGCGAGCTGACCGCCGAGGACCGCAGCGTCGAGGTGGCGCTGCGCCTGTCCTACGAGCAGCTTCGCCCGGCCGAGCAGAACGCGTTCACGGTGCTCGGCCTGTCCCCGACGACCGAGTTCGACCGGCTTTCGGTCGCCGCGCTGCTGGGCTCCTCACCCGCCGAAGCCGAGCGGGAGCTGGAAAGCCTGGTCGACGCCAGCCTCGTGCAGGAACCGGCGAGCGGTCGGTACCGGTTGCACGACCTGGTGGCGGTCTACGCGCGGCATCTCGCCGGCGAAATGCCGGAAGACGTCGCCGACGCGGCGCGGAAACGGGTGCACGGCTTGTATCTCGGCGCCGCTCGCCGGGCGAGCGAATGGGGTGTCGCGCGATTCCCGGTGGAATCCGGCGGAGCGTTCACCGGGCAACGGGACGCTTCCGCCTGGCTCGACGCCGTCGGTGACCTGCCGGAGGTGGTGTCCCAAGCGGCCGAAGCCGGACTGGACGGCCTGGCCTGCTCGATCGCCGAGGCGCTGGTCGACTACCTCGCGCGCCAGCAGCGGTACCACGAATGCCGGACGGCGCTGCAGATCGCGCTGCCATTGGCGGAACAGGCCGAAGACGAACGTCTCGTCTCTTCGCTGCGTTTCTGCCTCGGCTACGCCTACGCCATGCAAGGGCAGCTGGACCGGGCGCGCGGCTGGTTCGACGACGCGCTGCGGGCGGGCCGGTCGTCCGGTGACCGCGGGGTGGAGGCGCGGGCGCTCGGCGGGCTCACCATGGTGGATCTGATCGCGGGACGGCACGAGCTCGCGATCCCGGGTATGCGGCGGGTGATGGTCCTGGCCGACGAGGTGGGGGACCGCTGGCTGGCCGAGCGGTCGTTGTCCGCGCTGGGCTATCTCGCCTACCTGCAAGGCGAGCACGAGGAAGCACTCGGCCACCTCGGCCGTGCCCGTGAGCTGAGCGAGGAGATCGGCAGCCCCGGCATGCTGGCCAGAGTGCTGTGCCACAGCGGAACCGTCCGGCTGGAGACCGGCAGTTTCGCCGAAGCCGCGCTGGACCTCCGGCGGTCCGTCGAACTCGCCGAGGAGACCGCGGACGGCCTGCTGACCGCGACCGCGCTCGCCCGCCTTGGCGCCGCGGAACTGGAACTGGGGAACCTCGACGCGGCGTTCGACCTCCAGCGGCGGGCGCTGACGGCGGTCACCGAGGAGACCATCGCCGGGATGGAGTCCGAGATCCGCAACCGGCTCGGCCGCACCCATCTCGCCGCGGGTGATCCGGTGACGGCGAGGGAACATTTCGAGTGGGTGCTCACGACGATCGGCTCCGACGGCGATTCCGTGCAACGCACCCTCGCGCTCGAAGGCCTGGACCTCACCAGACAGTCGGCACGCCGGCGTTGACGATCGTGAAGCGGTGCCCCGCCATGCTCGTCCGCCAGCGCAGGAAGCAGGCGTCGGCGGCATCGGCCAAGTGCGCTCCGGCGCGGACCTCGTGGACGGCGTAAGCCCACTCCGCGGCGTCGCACAGCACCAATTCCCTCGGTGCCCCGCGCTTGCGGAGCACCGAGGAGCACAGGGCGCCGCGCCTGCCGACGTCGCCGTCCACGAGGCGGCGGTGGAGGTCCTCGACGGCGTGGGCGGCGGTCTCGAACACCGTCCATCGGTACTTCGGCGACGGACGGCCGCCGGCCCACGGCAAGGAGAACGCCGCCCAGCTCCAGCCGGGTCCGACGGCCCCGTCCCGCTCGCCGGGACTCGGCGCGTCGTCCCAGGGCAGCACTGTGTTGTACGGGGTCCGGCTCGCGGGGCTCATGCACGTCTCCTCGTGGGGCCACCGGCCCGCGGGTGCGGCCGTGCCCGGAACCGTAGGACGGAGCCATGAAATCCCCATGAAACGCCGCGGGACGGGGTTCTGGCCGGTCATCGAGCGTCACTCGGCCGAAAGACCCGCCACGAGCCCTTGCCGTCCGGCCCGCCGCGCCGGGACCAAGGCCGCCAGGGGAGCCGCGACCAGGGCCGCCGCCACCAGCACCCCCAGTCGCGCCCAAGGCGGCGCGAACACGATCGGTTCACCGCCGCCCGCCGCCACTTCCGTGATCAGCCACGCGGAGGCGATCCCCACCGACAGACCGCACGCGGCACCGAGGACGGCGACGAACACCGCCTCCGCGGTCAGCGCGGCGCCGAGCCCGCCACGGGTGAGACCGAGCGCGCGCAGCAGCGCCGATTCCCGCGTCCGCTCCAGAACGGACAGCGAAAGCGTGTTCGTGATCCCGGCGAAAGCGATCAGCACCGCCAGCCCCGTCAGCGCCCACATGAGGTTCAAGGTCGCCCGCAGCGGCGCGGCCTCCTCTTCCTTGATCTCGCCGGCACTGCTCAATTTCGCGAGTGGTGTCGCGGAGAGCGCCCGCTCCAGCGCAGGCCGCGTCCGTTCGGGATCGGCGGCCTTGACGAGCACGCTCCCGTCGTAGCTCTCCCCGGCCGGGTCGAGCCTCCGCTGCTCCGTGACGTCGACCAGCGCGAACCCCACATCGACTCCCGGCCCGTCCACGGCGTCGTAGACCCCCACCACGCGCAGGGACCGAACGGTGCCGCCGACGGCGAGCCCGGTCTGATCGGCGAGATCCTTGCTGATGGCGATCTCGCCGGGGCCCAACCGGCCGAGACGACCGGAGAGCACCGTGGGGCGCAGGAGGTCGCCGCTGACGGCGGTCAGCTGGTAGTCGCCGTATTCGCCCAGGTCGCCCGAGAACGACCGGCGGGTCGCGGTGGCGGTGACGCCGGGCACGGTCGCGAGGGTGTCCACGAGTGTCGCGGGGAGGGGCCGGGTCATGATCACCGAGGTGACGGCGAAGTCGGCGGCCAGTTGCTCGTCCAGCCCTCGGCCGCGGCCCGCTTCGACCCCGGCCGCCAGGGTGGTCGCGAGCGTGACGACGGCGAGGCCGATGGTGAGGGCGGCGGCGCTGGCGGCGGTGCGGTTCGGGTCGCGGTCGGCGTTGAGGGCGCCCAGTTCGGCGGCCCGCCCTGGCACGAGCCTGCCGAGCGTCCTGACGACCGGACCCGCGATCAGCGGCCCGGCGGCGAGTGCCGCGCCGAGCAGCGCGGCCATCGCCGGCACGGCGAGCGCGGCACCACCATCCACTGAGGACCGAAGGGCCAGCGCGCCCGCGCCGGTGGCGACCGCGAGGAGCAACGCCGCCACGATCGCGCGCGGCCGGCCGGCACGCGTGGATCCGGCCGGCGTCCGAAGCGCTTCGACCGGCGCGACCCGCGTCGCCGCCCATGCCGGGATCGCCGCCGCGAGCGAGGTCACTCCGATTCCGACGGCCAGCGCGGCGGCCACCGTCCGCGCGGTCAAGGGGAGATGGATGGTCTGCTGTCCCGCGACGGCCTGCAACGCGGCGGCGGCACCGACGCCACCGAAGAGCCCCGCCACGGAGGCGACCGCGCCCACCACCGCCGCTTCGGCCAGCACACCGCCGAAGAGCTGCCGTTTCCCGGCCCCGACACAGCGCAGCAACGCCAGCTCGCGTGCCCGCTGGGTCACGAGAACGGTGAAGGAGTTGGTGATCACCATCGCGGCCACCACCATGGCGAGCACCGCGAAGCCGACGAAGAACTTCGCCAGACCGGCGGTGTCCGGCGCGGTCTCGGCGAGCAGCCGGGCGGCGGCTTCCTTCCCGGTGACCACGGGGACACCCAAGGCCTTTTGCAGATCCGCGGCCAGTCGTGCCTGGCCGACGCCGGGTGCGGCGCGCACGACGATCTCGCCGAACGTCGCCGCCGGATTCAGCCGGTGCACCATTTCCTGCGACACCAGCAGGTTCGCCCCACCGAGACCGGAGTCGGCCGGGCGGCTGAACGTGCCGACCAGCGTCAGCGGGTGACGGCCGCCGGTCTCGTCCAGCACGGTCACCGGCCCGCCGAGCGGGAAGCCGTCGGCACTGGTCCGCTCCAGCGCGATTTCGCCGGAGTCGCGTGGAAAACGGCCTTCCACGAGGTCGTACGGGCGTAGTCGTTCGTCGGCGCTCAACCCGGTCGCGGCGGCGTCACGCGGCCGCCCGTCGGGTCCGATCAGGGGCGCGCTGACGGTGGTCCTGCCCTCCGCGGCGGCTGCACCCGGTACCTGCCGGGCCTTGGTGAGCGTCGTGTCGTCGAGGGCGGCCCGGTCGGCGGTGATCGACGCGTCCACACCACGTGTCTCGTAGGCCGCGGCGTCCCGCAGTCCGGCGCCGACGGAATCCGTGAGCACGAACGAGCCGGCCACGAAGGTCACGCCCAGTGTGACGGCGACGGCCGACAGCAGCAGCCGCAGCGGCCGGGCCTTGAGCCCGGCGAGCACGGTTCGCAGCATCACGCCCCCAGCCCGGCGAGCGCGCCGAGCACGGCGTCGGCGGTCGGCCGGGGGATCCGCGCGGCGATCCGGCCGTCGGCCAGCAGCACCCCGTGCTCGGTGTACGAGGCCGCCACCGGGTCGTGCGTCACCATGACCACCGTCTGGCCGAGTTCGCGGACCGAGGTCCGCAGGAAGTCGAGCACCTCGGCGCCGGACCTCGAATCCAGGCTGCCGGTGGGTTCGTCGGCGAACACGACGTCCGGTCGTCCGACGAGGGCACGGGCGCACGCGACCCGCTGCTGCTGGCCGCCGGACAGCTCGCCGGGCTTGTGCCGCAGGCGCTCCCGAAGCCCCAGGGTGCCGACGATGGTGTCGAACCACACCGGATCCGGGCGCCGTCCCGCGAGCCGGAGCCCGAGCAGGATGTTCTCTTCGGCGGTCATGGTCGGCAGGAGATTGAACGACTGGAACACGAACCCGACCCGGTCGCGGCGCAGCCTGGTCAGCTCGGCGTCGGACCGGCCGGTGAGCTCGGTCCGTCCGATGTGGACCCGGCCGGTGTCGACGGTGTCCAGTCCGGCGAGACAGTGCATGAGGGTCGATTTGCCCGACCCCGAGGGACCCATGATCGCGGTGAACCGGCCGCGCGGGAAGTCCAGTGACACGTGGTCCAGCGCCCGTACCGCGGTGTCGCCTTGGCCGTAGACCTTCACCACATCCATCGCGCCCGCCGCGGAACCGTCCATTGTGTGCATACCGGGATCATGGCCGGAGGCACCTGAACGGTTCCTGAAACAACCTGAAGAACGCTTCAGGAACCCAGGCGGTGATCTGCGAAGATCGGGTCATGCGCGTGCTCGTGGTGGAAGACGAAAGGCGGTTGGCCGAGACCCTCCAATGGGGACTCGAGGCCGACGGCTACGCGGTCGACCTCGCCCACGACGGCCTGGAAGGGCTCGAACTCGCGCAGCTGTACCCGTATCAGGTGATCATCCTGGACATCATGCTGCCGAAGCTCAACGGCTACCGTGTCTGCGCGGCACTGCGGGAGCGCGGCATCACCACGCCGATCCTCATGCTGACGGCGAAGAACGGCGAGTACGACGAAGCCGAGGCGCTCGACACCGGAGCCGACGACTACCTGAGCAAGCCGTTCTCCTACGTCGTGCTCACCGCCCGGCTGCGGGCGCTCCTGCGCCGGGGTGGGGCAGGCACGGCGGGCGTGCTGGAGTTCGGGGACCTCGTACTCGACCCGGCGAAGCGGACGTGCCGCCGGGCCGGGACGCCGGTGTCGTTGACCACCAAGGAGTTCGCGGTCCTCGAATGCCTGCTGCGCCACGGCGGGCAACTGGTGACGAAACGGGAGATCCTCGAGCAGGTCTGGGATCTGGCCTACCGGGGCGATCCCAACATCGTCGAGGTCTACGTGAGCGCGCTGCGGCGCAAACTGGACACGCCGTTCGGACGGCGCACCATCGCGACCGTGCGTGGCGCGGGGTACCGGCTGGAGGACGGATGAGCGGGTCGTGGCCTTCCTCGGTACGCCGGAGCACCGCGCTTTCGGCCGCCCTGCTCTGTGCGGTCGTGTTCGGCCTCGGCTGGCTGGGCACCCGAGAACTGCTGAGCAAGCAATTGTCGGTCAGTGCCGTGGCCGCGACACGAGTCCAGCTGGACGGCCTCGCCGACGCCTACCGTGCCGGGCAGCCACCGGCGCTCTACGGCGACGCGCTGTTCGAAGTGGTCGACGAGTCCGGCAAGGCAGTGGCGGGCAGCGAGGAACTCCGTCGCTGGGATCCCGGGTGGACGCCGCTGCCGCCCGCGCCCGCCGGGGCACCCGCGGACTGGACGATCACCACGAAGGCCACGCTCGAACCCGGTGACCATCCCCATTGGCGTGAATACCGCGAGTACACCGTGGTGGGCAAGGTGACCGACCGCGGCGGGCGCCGCTTCACCGTCCACCTGTTCGTGTCGCCGTGGGAGACGCTTCGGACGTTGGGGACCTTCGACGACACCCTGGTCTTCTTCGTCCCGCTCGCGGTGCTGATCACCGCGCTCGCCGCGTGGCTCGCGGCGGGGCGGGCACTGCGGCCGGTGGAGGCGATCCGCCGGGAACTGGCCGAGGTCAGCGGGAGCAGACTCGACCGCCGGGTGCCGGTACCACCGTCCCGTGACGAGATCGCCCGCCTGGCGACCACCATGAACGAGACCCTGGACCGGCTCCAGCAGGCTTACGACCAACAGGAACGGTTCATCGCGGACGCCAGCCACGAGCTGCGCAGCCCGCTGGCGAACCTCCGCGCCGGACTGGAGGTCGCGCTCACCCACGCCGATCGCGCCGATTGGCCCGGCGTCGCCCACCGGTCGTTGCTCGACGTCCAGCGGCTCCAGCGCATCACGGCGGACCTCCTCCAGCTTGCGGTCGACCCCGCCGGCATCCCGGAAGCCGCCGTCGACCTCGCCGACGTGGTGGGGGAGCAGGTCGCCGAACGCGCGCTCGAACCCGGCCCCGCGGTCGTGTCCGATGTGAACGGACCGGCGCCGGTGGCGGGTGAACCCGTCCAGCTGGAACGCCTGCTGCGGAACCTGCTCGACAACGCCGTGCGGCACGCGCGGTCGTCCGTCACGGTCCGGCTCCGGCGCGAGGCGGGGGAGGCGGTCCTCGAAGTCCTCGACGACGGCCCCGGCATCCCCGCCGCCGATCGCGAGCGTGTCTTCGATCGGTTCGCCCGGCTCGACGACGCTCGCGCGCGGGACGCGGGAGGTACGGGTCTCGGTCTCACACTCGCGCGGGACATCGCCGTCCGGCACGGTGGATCGCTTCGGGCGGAGGACGGCGCCTCCGGCGCGCGGCTGGTCGCCCGGCTACCGCTGAGAGTCACGTGACGCTTGACGTCAGACTCACTCCCCCCCCATATGAACACGTGTTCATGAACGCGCGTTCATGACGGAAGGGGTGCTGCTGTGTCCGGTATCGTCAACACCGCGCAGGCGGAGGCGTGGAACGGCTACGAGGGACGGCACTGGGCCGCACACGACGAGCGCTACGACGCGGTGAACGGCGGATTCAACCGGTTCCTGTTCGACGCCGCCGGAATCGGCGAGCGGGACCGGGTGCTCGACATCGGCTGCGGCAACGGGCAGGTCACCCGGCTCGCCGCCGTCCGTGCTCCGCTCGGGGGGGCGCGACCGGGATCGACCTGTCCGCGCCGATGCTCGCCACGGCACGGGCGCGCGCGGAGGCGGAAGGTGTCGCGAACGTGGTGTTCGATCAGGGCGACGCCCAGGTCTTCCCGTTCGGGGACGGGGTTTCCGACGTCGCGCTCAGCCGGTTCGCGGTGACGTTCTCCGCCGATCCGGTCGCCGCTTTCGCGAATGTCCGCCGGGCGCTGAAACCGGGCGGCAGGCTCGCTTTTCTGTGCATGACCGCGCTCGCCGGAACCGATCTCGGTACCGTTTTCGGGGCACTGGCGCCATTTCTGCCGACCCCGACCGGTGAGGACGGCACGGGACCGACGGCGTTCGCCGATCCGGCGCGGGTTCGCTCGGTGCTGACCGGCGCCGCTTCCTCGATGTCGCCTGCGACCATGTCGAGGCCGACCAGATCTGGGGAGCTGACGTACCCGACGCGGCGAGGTTCATCGCGGACTGGGGTCCGGTCGAATACCACCTCGGCCAGGTGAGCGCCGAAGCGGCGAACAGTGCACGAGAAGCGCTTTCGGCCGCGCTAAAGCCTTGTGCGGGATCCGGTGGTGTCCGGCTGCGCGGCGCCGCCTGGCTGGTCAGGGCGAAATCCTGATGGCACCGAGAAAAGCGGCCGCCCTGCGCCACACGGAAGACGGCCGGAGCCTGCGCGAGCACCTGATCGGCACCGCCGCGGACCTGATCTCCGCGCACGGGACCGCGGAACTCACGGTGCGGGCGATCGCGCGTGCGGCGGGAGTCGCCGATGGCGTGCTGTACAACCATTTCGCCGACAAGGAGGAATTGCTGGCCGAAGCCTTGGCCGAACACGTGCGGAGGGCCGAAGACGGGCTCGGCGAGCTGCCCGAGCCAGGTTCGGCTACGGTCGAGGCCAATCTCCGCGCGCAGCTCACGTATGGGTTGGCTCTGCACAAGGAGATCCTGCCCGCGTTCGCCGGGCTTCTCGCTCGCCCCGTCGTGCTCGCGCGGTTCGGGGAACGGACGGGCGACGGCGAGCTCTGGCGCGATCGTCTCGCCGGATACCTGCGGGCGGAAAAGGAACTCGGCAGACTGGACGGCGATGTGGACGCGGCGGTGGCGATGCTGGTCGGCGTCTGCCACGAAACGGTGCTCTCCGCTCTGCTCCCGCACGGCCCGTCGGTGACCGTTTCGCCGGAGGTGAAAGCCGTGGTCAAGACGGTGCTGGAGGGTCTCGCGGCCCGGTGATCGGAGTGCCGGCTCCGAAACGGGTTGATCGGCGAATGTTCGGGGTAACCCGATTGTGCGACTTCAGCAGGGAGGTCGCGGGCAACGGGAAGGGTGGCTCCATGATCAGTATCGCGGAGCATCCGACGCCGGGTACCTGGATGCTCGACCTGCGCGCCACGACGCCTCGCGCCTTGCCCGACATCCGAGCATGGGTCGTCAGCTGCCTTCCCGATTTCGGGGAGGGGCATCGTGACGACGTCCTGCTGGCGGCGACCGAACTCGTCGCCAACGCCTACGTGCACGGGGGCGGGGCACGTCTCATCCAGCTTTGGCGCGGCGTGACACCGTGCGCCGTCCGCATCGAAGTCGCGGACGTCAGCGTCGAGCAACCGCGGGCGCGCCGTTCGCAGATCGAGGATTCCCGCGGGCGGGGGCTGCTCGTCGTCGACGGGGTGGCGGTGCAGTGGGGCGTCCGGCGTGAGTCGGTGCGTGGCGGGAAGATCGTGTGGGCGCACATCCGCTGCGACGGCGGCTGTCCGGAAGCGCTCCCGCGTGTGCGCGGAAGGCACTTCCCGAACTGACTCGGGCGGTGCGGCGCGCCGCCGAAATGGCAAAGTCTTCGCGACGGCCTGGGCGGATCGCCGAAGTGCTCGTATGACGGCTCGGTTCCCGCCGGGATGTGACGTCTGGCGCGATGCTCACGCGGTTCTCATGTCACCTTTTCCGGCGGCCCTCGATGGCCACGCGCGCCGCCTCGACCGACTTCCGGACGACGATTTCCTTCGAGTAGCCCTGTTTCGTGAAGACCCCGTCGAGATGGAACGTGCCGTAGCCGTGCGCCTGGGTGAACAACTGCTCCATCAGTTCGAGCCCGTCCTGCGGCCGATCGGTGACGGTGAGGCAGAGCATGACGAACTGGTCGGTCAAACGACGGGTCTGCTCGTGCAGATCGGCGTGCTCCGGTCCCTGCAGGCCGTCCGCGTAGATGACGTTCATCCCGGCCCGGTGTTCGATCAGGTACTCCGTGTACGCCCCGGCGGCCGCGGCGAGCGCGGCGACGGGCTCGCTCTCGGCCTCGACGGCGTCGCGCACCTTGCCGGCCAGCCGGCAGGCGACTTCGGTCGCGATCGCGGCCATCAGGGTTTCCTTGTCCCGGAAATGCCGGTACGGCGCGCCAGGGCTGACTTTCGCGCGCCTGGCGACCTCGGCGACGGAGAACGCGCCCAAACCCCGTTCGGCGATCAAGTCGAGCGAGACTCGTACGAGTTCGGCACGGAGGTCGCCGTGATGGTACTTGCCGCCCATGTCGTGGATCACACCGTTCCGGTCGCGGAATAGGTAAGAGCCCACTTACGCTGGTTGTAAGTGACCTCTTACATGGTCTCACTGTTTCTCGGAGGGTTTCATGACGACGACCACGCACGCCATCGCCGCGCCGTCCCCGGGCGCCGCTCTGTCGCCGACGACGATCGAGCGTCGCGACCTGCGTCCGGACGACGTGCTGATCGACATCGCGTACGCGGGGATCTGCCACAGCGACATCCACCAGGTGAAGGAGGACTGGGGCAGCGCGATCTTCCCGATGGTGCCCGGCCACGAGATCGCCGGCGTCGTCGCCGCGGTCGGCTCCGGCGTCACGAAGTACCAGGTCGGAGCTCGGGTCGGGGTCGGCTGCATGGTCGACTCCTGTGGCGAGTGCGAGTACTGCCTCGCGGGCACCGAGCAGTTCTGCCGCGAGGGCAACATCCAGACCTACAACGGAGTCGGCTTCGACGGCGAGAACACCTACGGCGGCTACAGCCGCCAGATCGTCGTGAAGGACGGCTTCGTCTGCCGGATCCCGGAAGGAATCGGCCTCGACGTCGCCGCCCCGCTGCTGTGCGCGGGCATCACCACCTACTCTCCGCTGAACCGCTGGGGCGCCGGACCGGGCAAGAAGGTCGCCGTCGTCGGTCTCGGCGGGCTCGGCCACATGGCGGTCAAGATCGCGGTCGCCATGGGCGCCGACGTCACCGTGCTCAGCCAGAGCCTGAAGAAGCAGGAGGACGGCCTGAAGCTGGGCGCGAAGGACTATTTCGCGACTGGAGACGCGTCGACCTTCCAGACGCTGCGCGGCCGCTTCGATCTGATTCTCAACACCGTTTCCGCGACGCTGCCCATCGACTCCTACCTCGGCATGCTGCGGGTCGGCGGGGCCATGGTCAACGTCGGCGCGCCCGGCGAACCGCTGTCCTACAACGCCTTCTCACTGCTCGGCGGGAACAAGGTGCTCGCCGGTTCGATGATCGGCGGCATCGCCGAGACCCAGGAGATGCTCGACTTCTGCGCCGAGCACGGCATCGGCGCCGAGATCGAGACGATCTCCGCCGACCAGGTGAACGTGGCCTACGACCGGGTCGAGAACAGCGACGTCCGCTACCGGTTCGTCATCGACGCGGCGACCATCGGCGCGTAAATCCTTGTGGCGGCCGGCCTTCCTCGCGGAGGAAGACCGGCCGTCGCTTCACATCAGCAGCAGTGGCAAGGTGTTGATCGCGGTGTGCGCGGCCACCTGAGCCCACAGGTTGCGGTAGCGCGACCACAGGTAGCCGAGGAACAACCCGTGCACCCCCTGGAAGGCGATGATCGCGCCCAGGGTCAGCGGAAGCCCGGTCCAAGGTGAGCCGGTCTGGCCGTGTGTGGGCAGATGCAGCCAGGCGAACAACAGCGACGTCAGCAGGATTCCGGGCCAACGCCCGAAAAGCGCCTCGAGCCGGCTTTGCAGCATGCCGCGGAAGAAGACCTCTTCGAGCACGTTCGCGGTGAAGAACGTCAGCGTCGCGACGACCACGAGATAGACCGGATCCGGGTAGTCGGCGGTGGTGGGGAGGGCGGCGGAAAACGGGCCCAGCACGTGGAGCCAGCCGAACGCCACCACCGCCGGGATCGGCGCGAGCCATCGCCAGCCTTCCCTCGGCCACCAGGTGGTCCGGAGCCGGAACGGATCCGGTTCCTGCCGCGACCGCAGCAGGCGCAGGGCGATCAGCGGCAGGATCAGGTACATGACCGGTTTGACGAGACCCCAAATGTCGCGGACCAGCCGAGCCTGATCTCCCACGATGGCGACGACGAACAGCGCGAGTGGCCACAGGAATGCGATGAGCGCCAAGGCGCTCGCCTGACGGCCCAGTACGCGGCGGTCGCGGACGTCGACGAGAAACGACGGAGCGCGGGGCGGTATCGCGCGGACCAGCAGGATCCCCGCCAGCGCGGGAATCACCGCGCCCCAGAGGGAAAGCCGCTTTTCCGAGTCCGTGGACGGTTTGATCGTGTCGTGCCCGGTCACCAGCAGCAGCGCGGGCACCGCGACGAAGACCAGGAGTCCGCCGATGAGGGCGACCCTGGCGACGTTCGGGCGCGCGTCGGTTTGTTCCATCACCGGGCAAGGATCTTCGAAGCGGCACGAGTCCGCGTCATCACTTCGTAGGACTCCAGTCGACCGCGATGATCTTCTCCAGGCTGCGCAGGCACAAGCCGAGCGCATCGTGCTTCGGGGCTTTCTTCTCCTGGACCATCTCCCAGGCGGTGTAGAGCAGGCTCCACAGCAGTTGCAGCAACCATTCCTTCGCCATCGCCGGTCGATCGACCCTTCGCGGTGTCCGCGTTCGATGAGCCGGAGCAGCGCGATCCACGACTGCATCCGGCGGCGGGCCCGCGAGGGCGCCGTGGTCACCGTGGCGCACCGGCTGTCCACGGTGATCGACGCGGACACCATCGTGGTGATGGAGGACGGCCGCGTGCGGGCCAGCGGCAGTCACGAGCGGCTGCTCGCCACCGACACGCTGTACCGGGAACTGGTGGAGGCGTTACGGATCGCGGGAACGGAGCCAGACGCCGAGCTCGCGCTGGGCCGGTAGCGCGCTCACCGGCCCAGCGCGCGGTACTGCCTGGCCGCGAGGGGCAGGAAGATCGCGGTGAGCGCGGCGGGCCAGAGCAGTGCCAGCGGTACCGCGTGCGTGCTCGCCCAGTCGGTCGCGCCCCAGGTGGGGTTGCCGAACAGGTCCCGGATCGCGGTCGCGGTGGCGGACAACGGATTCCAGGCGCTGACGGCACCGAGCCAGTCCGGCATGGTCGCGGGCGAGACGAACGCGCTGGAGAGGAAACCCGTGGGCCACACCAGGATCTGCACGGCGGCCGCCGACTCCGGGGTCTTCAGCAGCAGGCCGAGGTAAATACCCACCCAGATGAAGGCGAACCGCAGCCAGAGCAGCAGCCCGAACGCGGCCAGCGCCGGGAGCAGACCGCGTTCGGGCGTCCAGCCCACCAGCAGCCCGGTCAAGACCATGACGGCGAGGCCGGCGACGGCGTTGAGCAGATCGGCCGCACCGCGCCCGGCGAGGATCGCCGTCGTGGTGACCGGCATGGCACGGATTCGTTCGGTGACGCCCTTCGCGGTGTCGGTGGTGACGGCCACGACCATGGCCTCCAGTCCGAAGAGCATGGTCATCGCCAGCATCCCGGGAATCAGGAAGTCAAGGTACTGCCCGTCCGGCACGGCCATGGCACCGCCGAAGAGGTAACCGAACATCAGCACCATCAGCACCGGGAACAGGAACCCGACCAGGATCGAGCCGGGCCGCTGCCGCCAGTGCAGCAGGATCCGGCCGGTGAGCGCGGTGGCGTCCAGGATCGCGGTCATGCGGACTCCTCGGTGGTGGTGGCGTGCCCGGTGAGGTGCAGGAAGACCTCGTCCAGGGTGGGTTTGCGGGTGATGGTCTCGACCCGGTCCGGGCCGACCTTCGCCTTGAGTTCGTCGGGGGTCCCGGCGGCGACGACGCGGCCGGCGTCGATGACGGCGATCCGGTCGGCCAGTTGATCGGCTTCTTCGAGGTACTGGGTGGTCAGCAGCACCGTCGTGCCGGAGCCGACCAGATCCTTGATCGACGCCCAGACCTCGATGCGGGCGCGGGGATCCAGTCCGGTGGTCGGCTCGTCGAGGAACAGCACCGGCGGCGAGAGGATCAGGCTGGTGGCCAGGTCCAGCCGTCGTCGCATCCCGCCGGAGTAGGTCGCGACCGCTTTGCCCGCCGCATCGGACAGGTTGAACCGTTCCAGGAGTTCGTCCGCCCGGCGTTTCGCCGCGGCGAGGTTCAGGTGCGAGAGCCTGCCGAACAGTACGAGGTTCTGGCGGCCGGTGAGGATCTCGTCCACGGAGGCGTTCTGTCCTGCCAGGCCGATCCGGTAGCGCACCGCTTTGGGGTCGGTGAGCACGTCGTACCCCGCGACGCGTGCCTCACCGCCGTCCGGGCGCAACAGGGTGCACAGAATTCGCACGGCCGTGGTCTTCCCCGCTCCGTTCGGGCCGAGCAGACCGCACACCGTGCCCGCTTCGACTCGCAGGCTGAAGCCGTCCAATGCGACCTTGTCCCGATACCGCTTGCGCAGGTCGACGACTTCGAGCGCTGCTTCTTCGTATGGCATACGGAGAAGCGTAGCATTAACTTCGTATGGGGTACGGAGTAGGTTTTCTATGATGGCCCCATGAGGGAGATCACCGGTGGCGATCCGGGGCGCACGATCGCCACGTTGTGGGGAACCCGGAAGCTCCCGCGGCGCGGGCCCAAGCACACGCTGACCACCGGGCAGGTTGTCGCGGCCGCGGTCGGGCTCGCCGACGGTGGCCAGGACCTCGCCACGCTGTCGATGCGCCGGGTCGCGGAGTCGCTGGGCGTGGGCACGATGTCGCTCTACACCTACATCGCCTCGCGGGAGGAACTCCTCGAAGCGATGCTCGACCACGTCTGCGCAGAAGCCGTGGAGGATCTGGGCGAACCAGGCGACCAAGGCTGGGAGGACGGACTGCGCGAGGTCGCGAGGGTGAACTGGGACCTCTGTCTCCGGCATCCGTGGGTACTGCAGGTGTTCACCGGACGCCCGTCGCTCGGGCCGCGGTCGATCGCCAAGTACGAACGCGAACTCGCCGTGGTCGAGGGCCTTGGCCTCACCGACGTCGAGATGGACTCGGTCATCACGCTGGTGCACGACCATGTCGAAGGAGTCGCCCGCCGCCGGATCGAGGCCGATCGCGCGGTCCGCCGCACCGGGATGAACGACGAACAGTGGTGGGAGAAGGTCGGGCCCTCGCTAGCCGAAGTCTTCGATCCGGCCCGGTTTCCGCTCGCGGCGCGCGTTGGTCGGGCAGCGGGGGAGGTGCACCGAGGAGCCCACAACCCCGAGCACGCCTACGCCTTCGGGCTGGCCCGGCTACTCGAAGGGGTGGCCACGCTGATCGGTGAGCGGGCGGGCTCCTTGTGAAGACACGCTAACGAGGGATTTCAGAAACTCGCGATGGACCGAACAGCACGGGCGGACCAGACTTCGCGCCATGAAGGCATTGGTCAAAGCCGACCGAGCACCGGGGCTGGAACTCGTCGACGTTCCGGACCCCGCCGTCGGCCCCGGCGACGTCGCCGTCCGCGTGCTGCGGGCCGGGATCTGCGGCACCGATCTGCACATCGACTCCTGGGACGACTGGGCGGCGCGCACCATCGCCGCGCCACTGGTCGTCGGGCACGAGTTCGTCGGCGAGGTGGTCGAGATCGGCCGGTCGGTGACGACGGTCGAGGTGGGCGACCTGGTCAGCGGCGAGGGGCACCTCGTCTGCGGAAGCTGCCGCAACTGCAAGGCCGGGCGACGGCATCTGTGCGCCAGGACCAAGGGCCTCGGCGTGCACACCGATGGTGCCTTCGCGCAGTACGCCGTCCTGCCCGAGCAGAACGCCTGGGTGCACCGCACCGAGGTCGATCTCGACATCGCCGCGATCTTCGACCCGCTCGGCAACGCCGTGCACACCGCGCTGTCCTTCCCGGTCATCGGCGAGGACGTGCTGGTCACCGGCGCCGGCCCGATCGGGATCATGGCCGCCGCGATCGCGCGCCACGCGGGCGCGCGCAACGTCGTCGTCACCGACGTCAGCGAGCACCGCCTGGAACTGGCCCGCAAGGTCGGCGTCGACCTCGCCCTGGACGTCTCCGCCTCGACCATCGCCGACGCGCAGGAGCGGCTCGGCATGGCCGAAGGCTTCGACGTCGGCATGGAGATGAGCGGACGGCCCGAAGCGCTGCGCGACATGATCGCGAACATGTCCCACGGCGGCCGCGTCGCGCTGCTGGGCCTGCCCGCTTCCGACGTGTCGGTCGACATCGCCTCCGTGGTGCTGAAGATGATCCAGATCAAGGGGATCTACGGCCGCGAGATGTTCGAAACGTGGTACTCGATGTCCGTGCTGTTGCAGGCAGGGCTGGACATCTCGCCGGTGGTCACCCACCGGTTCGGCTACACCGAGTACGAGAAGGCGTTCGCGACGGCCAGGGAAGGCCGCTGCGGCAAGGTCATTCTGGATTGGACGGAGAACTGATGTACGGCGCGATACGCGACGACCTCAAGGCCGGGCTCGCCGAGATCCGGGAAGCGGGGCTGTACAAGGGCGAGCGGGTGATCCAAGGGCCGCAGCGGGCTTCGGTCAGTGTCGCAGGCGGCGACGTCCTCAACTTCTGTGCCAACAACTACCTCGGCCTCGCCGACCACCCCAAGCTGATCAACGCCGCCCAAGAGGCGCTGGACCGCTGGGGTTTCGGCATGGCGTCGGTGCGGTTCATCTGCGGGACCCAGCAGCCGCACAAGGAACTCGAAGCGAAGCTCTCGGAGTTCCTCGGCACCGAGGACACGATCCTCTACAGCTCCTGTTTCGACGCCAACGCCGGGCTCTTCGAGACGTTGCTGACCGACCAGGACGTCATCATCTCCGACGAGCTCAACCACGCGTCGATCATCGACGGCGTCCGGCTCTGCAAGGCGAAGCGGATGCGTTATCGCAACCGCGACGTCGCGGATCTGGAGGCCCGGCTGAAGGAGGCGTCCGGCGCGCGGTACCGGATGATCGCCACCGACGGCGTGTTCTCGATGGACGGCTACCTCGCGCCGCTCGACGAGATCTGCGAACTGGCCGAGCGCTACGACGCCCTGGTGATGGTGGACGACTCGCACGCGGTCGGCTTCACCGGTCCGACCGGGCGCGGCACGCCCGAGCTGTTCGGCGTCCAGGACAAGGTCGACGTGCTCACCGGCACCCTCGGCAAGGCCCTCGGCGGTGCGAGCGGCGGCTACACCTCGGGTCGCGCGGAGATCGTCGAGATGCTGCGGCAGCGCTCGCGGCCGTACCTGTTCTCGAACTCGCTCGCGCCGTCGATCACCGCGGCCGCGCTCGCCACGCTGGAACTGCTGGAGGAGTCGAGTGAACTGCTGGGCAAGCTGCGCGCCAACACCGAGCTGTTCCGGCGGCGGATGACCGAGGCCGGTTTCGACCTGCTCCCCGGCGAGCACCCCATCATCCCGGTGATGATCGGCGACGCCGCCAAGGCGGGGAAGATGGCGGATCTGCTGCTCGACCAGGGCATCTACGTGATCGGGTTCTCGTACCCGGTGGTGCCGCACGGTAAGGCCCGGATCCGGACGCAGATGTCGGCGGCGCATTCGACCGAAGACGTCGACCGGGCCGTCGACGCGTTCGTGACAGCAAGGTCCATGATGGACGAATGATCGATCCGCGACGGCTGCGCGTGCTGCGCGCCCTCGCCGACCACGGCACCGTGACGGCGGCGGGCCAGGCACTGCACCTGACGCCGTCCGCGGTCTCCCAGCAGCTGGCCGCCCTCGAAGCCGAGTGCGGCCGGCAGCTGCTTCACCGCCGGGGCCGCCGGGTTTCGCTGACTCCCGCCGGTGACCTGATGGTGGGGCATGCCAACGCCGTCGCCGCCGAGCTGGAGCGGGCGCGGGCCACGTTGGCCGCGCTCGACTCCGGTGTCCAGGGCTTGGTGCGGCTGGCGAGTTTCGCCTCCGCGATCACGATGGTCGTCGCGCCGGCGATCGCCTCGTTGCGCGCCGGTTCGCCAGGGGTGTCCATCCAGGTGCAGGACGTCGAGGGGCACGCGAGCATCCCGCTGCTGCTCGACGGCGAGATCGACCTGGCGATCACCGAGGAGTACCGGCTCTCGCCACGGACGGACGAAAGCAGGCTCACCCGGTTCCCGTTGTACGTGGAGCCGTTCGACGCCGTGCTGCCCACCGCGCACCGGCTCGCCGAAGCGTCCGAAGTGGACATCGACGAACTCGCCGATGACGACTGGATCGCGCCGAAACCCGGCAATCCCTGCCGTGACGTGCTGATGATCGCGTGCGCCAATCCGGGGATCCGGCACGTCTCCGACGATTTCCACGCGATCACCACCCTGGTCGCCGCGGGCGAGGGGGTGGCTTTGGTGCCGCGCAACGCCTTCACCGCTGTTCCCGGCGCGGTCGCCGTCCCGCTGCGCGGCGAGCCGCCACTGCGCCGCGTGTTCGCCGCCGTCCGGCGGGGGAGCGCGGACCATCCGCTGCTCGAGACCGTGCTCTCCGCGTTGCTGGACGCCGCGCCCGGTCATGCGAATGCGGGCCGGGCGAACCGCACTTAAGATCCTCCTCACCTGCCGTCGAAGGAAAGACAGGGTGCGGATGCTCCAGATCGATGGCCTCACCTGGATCGTCACGATCGGGCTGGTGCTCGGGCTTCTGGCCCTCGACCTCGTCCTCGCGGCCGTGCGGCCGCACAAGGTCGGCTTCGGCGAGGCGGTGGCCTGGTCGGTCGGCTACATCCTGGTCGCGGTGGCGTTCGGCGTCTGGCTGACGCTCGCGCACGGCGGCGACTTCGGACAGCAGTACTTCGCGGGTTACATCGTGGAGAAGAGCCTGTCGGTCGACAACCTCTTCGTCTTCGTGATCATCATGACGACCTTCGCGGTACCCGAGGAACACCAGCACAAGGTGCTCACGTTCGGCATCGTCGTCGCGCTGGTCATGCGCGCGATCTTCATCGCGCTCGGCGCCACGCTGCTTTCGTTGTTCTCCTTCATGTTCCTGCTGTTCGGCCTGCTGCTGATCTACACCGGTGTCCAGCTGTTCCGGCACCGCGACGAGGATCCGGACGTCGAAAACAACGTGGTGGTGCGGACCGCGCGCCGCCTGCTGCCGCTGTCCACCGAATACGACGGCGGCAGGCTGCTCACGCGCGTCGAGGGAAAGCGCGTGGGCACGCCGCTGGTGGTGGTGCTGCTCGCGATCGGCGGAATCGACCTGTTGTTCGCGCTGGACTCGATCCCCGCGGTCTTCGGGGTCACCGACGAGCCGTACCTGGTCTTCGCGGCCAACGCCTTCGCCCTGCTGGGCCTGCGTGCGCTGTACTTCCTGGTGAAGGGCCTGCTCGATCGGCTGGTGTACCTGTCCGCCGGGCTCGCGATCATCCTCGGGTTCATCGGGATCAAGCTGATCCTGCACTGGGCCCATGTGGACATCGACGAAAGCGTCCCGGAGATCTCCACGCCGGTGAGCCTCGCGGTGATCATCGGCATCCTCGTGGTGGTGACGGTGGCGAGCCTGCTCAAGACCCGCAAGGATCCCTCCGCCAAGGCACATCCGGGCTCGCTGCGCGGCTCACGTCCCGAAGAGCGCTAGCGCCAGCCGTCCGTGAGCAGGTCGAAGATCCGTTCGACGTCCTTCCGCGGACCCTGCCTGCCCCGGGTGAGCGCCGGAATGTCCAGCACGAATCGCCCCGCGCGTCTGGCTGTGACGGTTCAGCCTCGTTGCCGAGATTCGGCTACGAACCAGGCCTCGACGTGTGCCGCCAACGCGACGGCAACCCAAGACCGGGCAAGTCGTTGCCGAAATGCGGCCACGACTCACTCTTCGGACCACAGCTTCACTGCCGTGTGCAGCACCCTTGATACGTCCGGCTTACCGCGCTCCTGTCGCGTCGCCGAAATCCGGCCACGGTCCGGGTCTCCCGGTGAGCTGCCAACGCGACAGCGTCCCGAACCAGGCATCCGTCGCCAGAACACGGCTCCCCGCGAAGCGGGATCCCACGTGCCGCGCCCTGGCTGCGACGGTCACCACGGGCCACGTGCTCCTTCGCCGCGATGGACACCTACCCGGCCGGAACGGTCTAGCTCAGGAAGTCGCGCACCAGCTCGCTCGATTCGGGGCGGCACTCGTCGAAGTAGGCGTGCCGTGCGCCGGCGAAGAGGTGCATTCGCGCGCCGGGAATCCGTTCCGTCAGCAACGGCGCGTTCGCCACGGGCGCGAGCAGGTCGTCGTCGCCGTGGAGGACCAGCGTAGGTGCGGTGATCTCGGGCAGCACGTCCCAGGCGTCGTGGGTCTTGCTCGCGACGAGATGCCCGCGCACCGCGTGCGGCGGCATGTCGTGGGCGCCCAGCACCCGGTACGGGCCGGGATTCGCCGCTCGCCAGGCCGGCGTGTACATGAGATCCTCCAGCGTTTCCCGTGCCTCCACGGAGGACCGCCGGGCCAGCGCGAGCCGGACGTCGTTCGACCGCTCGACACCGTGCGCGCCGCCCGGCGAGGTGCAGCCCAGGACGAGCCGCCGCACCCGGCCGGGATACCGCGCGGCGACCCACTGCGCGACCCGGCCGCCCATCGAGGTGCCGTAGACGTCCACTTCGGAGATCTCGAGCGCGTCGAGGACCGCGAGCACGTCGTCCGCGAAGCCCGGTGTGGAGTAAGCGGAATCGGGTGCGTCACTGGCTCCGGTGCCCCGGTAGTCCATGGTGATCGTGCTCGGGAAGTCCCCACGGGTGCGGTCCCACCACGTGTGGTCGTTCGCCTGCCCGGCCAGCAGCACGAGCGGCCTGCCCGTGCCGTGCCACTGGTAGGCCAGCCGGGTGCCGTCGGCGGCGGCGGCGTGGTCGAGGCGGGGGAGCGTGGTCATCCTTCTCCTGTTCGGTCGTCCGAGCCGGCCCGAGGGCCACTCGCCGCGGAAGCGCGACGGTCACTGACGTGCCGCGATCCCGTCGTACATGACCCGCCGGATCGCCCGGCTCATCGCGGCCTGCCGCTCCGGTGACGGGTCGCGCAGTTCGGCCAGGATGGACGCGAGGATCATCCCGGTGATCGCGCGGGCGGTGCAGTCGACGTCCAGATCCTCGTGCAGATAGCCGAGGCGGACACCGTGATGCAGGTAGCCGGCGGTCAGCTCGGCCGCGGTCTCGTGGAAGTCCAGCACCCGTTCGCGCATCTCGGCGTCGATGCCCGCCGCTTCGAGCAGGAGGAAGCGGGCCATCCGCGGATCGCCGCCGAAGATCCGGGCGAGCGCGTCACCGATCCGCGCGCTCTGCTTGCGATACTCGGCGAGGCTGTTGACCGCGTCCGGAGCGTTGTCCGCCGCCAGCGCGCCGACCACCTTCTCGACCAGGTCCGTGATGACGTGGTCGACGATGTCCCGCTTGTTCTGGAAGTACCGGTAGAAGGTGCCGTGCCCGATGCCCAGCCGGGCGGCGATGTCGGCGATCCCCGTCGCGTGGTAGCCGCGTTCGGCGAAGCAGTCGAACGCGGTCTCCACGATCTCGCGCCGTAGTTCCTGCTTCTTCCGCGCGGCCCTGCTGACCGGGGTCTCCGTCGTCATTCCGTCAGCTTATTGCCCACCACGTTCGAATGACATACCGTTCCGAAAATGACACGTCATTCCGCGAGAGCGCTGGTACTCGGCTGCGGTGGGACCTTGGGGTTCGCCTGGACGGCAGCGGTGCTCGACGCGTTGCACGCCGTGGCAGGCTGGGATCCCCGCGAGGCGGACCTCCTGGTCGGGACTTCGGCGGGCGCCGAGGCGGCGGCGATGCTCGGGGCGGGCATCCCGGCGAAAGCGATCCTCGACGCGGTGGCAGGCGCTCCCGGTGGAGACGCCGTCGTCGCGGCGCACGTACGGCGGGTGCCGAACCGGTTCCCGTCGCTGCCGTCTCCGCGCTGGCCCGCGGCCGGGCTGGCCCGGGCCGCGCTGCGCCGGGACGTCGACACGCTCGCCGGTCTCGCGGGTCTTCTGCCTCGGGGCAGTGGAGACGCAGGCCGGTTCCGCGAACTCGGGGACGCGCTGGCACCCGGCGGCTGGGTCCCGCATCCCGCGACCTGGCTGGTGGCCGCGGATCCGGCGGGTGAGCGGGTCGCGCTCGGTTCCCCGCACGCGCCGCCCGCCCGGCTCGGCGAGGCGATCGCCGCTTCGTGGGCGATCCCCGGCTGGTTCCCCCCGTCCACGGTGGATGGACGACCGCTGCTCGATGGCGGGACGGTTTCCCCGACGTCGGCCGATCTCCTGCTGGGGCACGACGTCGGCGAAGTCGTGCTCGTCGCGCCGATGAGCAGCGAAGGCGGGGCTCCGGCACGGGGTCCGGCCAGGCTGGAACGCCTGCTGCGGGCGGTGATGACCCGGCGCGTGGACGACGAGACGCGACGGCTGCGCGCGGCCGGGGTCCGGGTGGTCCGGATCGAACCGGGACGGGCCGATCTCGCCGCCATGGGCGCCAACTTCATGGACGGACGGCGGCGGGAGCACGTGCTCACCACCGCGTTGCGGACGGCGCCCGGTCTGGTCGCCAGCGCCTTCGGACGAGAGGGAGTGCGCGCATGAGCAAGTACCCGGAGCTCGGCCTCCACGGGGCACACGTGGCGATCACCGGCGCGGGCCGGGGCATCGGCCGGGCGACCGCGGAACGCATGGCCGCCCTCGGCGCGCGCGTGTCCATCGGCGATCTCGACCGCGAAGCCGCGAAGCGCACCGCCGCCGACATCGGCGGGACAGCGCATCACCTCGACGTCGCCGACCCGGCGTCCTTCGCCGCTTTTCTCGATGACGCCGAACAGGCGAACGGGCCGCTGGCGGTGCTCGTCAACAACGCGGGGATCATGCCCAACGGCGGCTTCCTCGACCTCTCCGACGCCCTGAACCGGGCGACCATGGAGGTGAACTTCTTCGGCGTCGTCCACGGTATGCGGCTGGCCCTGCCCGGCATGCTGGAGCGCGGACGCGGGCACATCGTCAACGTCGCGTCGCTGGCCGGGAAGTTCCCCGTCAAAGGGCTGGCGATCTACAACGCCGGCAAGTTCGCCGTCGTCGGGCTGACCGCGGCGACGCGGCTGGAGTACGCGCCGCACGGCGTGAGCGTCTCCGCCGTGTTGCCGTCGGCGGTCGACACCGCCCTCGCGTCCGGGCTCGACATGCGGCCGATCCCGAAGGTGAAGCCGGGCAGGATCGCCGACGCCGTCGTGGCTTCCGTCCGCACCAGGGCCGCGGAGATCGCCGTACCCGGCTACGTCGGCGCGCTCGCCACCCTCGCGGCCGTCACTCCCGAGCCGGTGCTCAACGCCTTCCGGCGGCTGATCCGGGACGACCGGGCCCTGCGCCCCGATTCACCCGAGCGGGACGGCTACCGCGCCCGCCTCCACCAGGACATCCACCGGGAGGAAAACGCATGAACGCGCAGTACGACGCCGTCGTCGTCGGGGCCGGTTTCGGCGGGATGGGCGCGGCGATCCAGCTCAACCGTCTCGGCTACGACAACCTGCTCATCCTCGACCGCGAGTCCGACCTCGGCGGCACCTGGCATGTGAACCGCTATCCCGGCCTGGCCGTCGACATCCCGTCGGCCACCTACTCGTATTCGTTCGAGCCCAACCCGCACTGGTCGCGCCTCTTCGCACCGGGCGCGGAACTCAAGCGGTACGCCGAACACGTCGCGGACGAGTACCGGCTGCGGCGATACATGCGGTTCGGTGCGGTGGTCACCGGCGCGGTCTGGGACGAGGCGAACGCGCACTGGACGGTCTCCCTCGCCGAGGGCGAGCCGGTCACCGCCAAGTACCTCCTCACCGCGACAGGGTTCCTTTCCCAGCCGAAGAAACCCGACATCGCCGGGATCGACACCTTCGGCGGCAAGGTCGTCCACACCACCGCCTGGGACGACGGCTACGACCTCGCGGGCAAGCGGGTGGCGGTGATCGGCACCGGTGCGACGGCGGTCCAGTTGATTCCCGAGCTCGCGAAGATCGCCCGGGAACTGACCGTGTACCAGCGGACGCCGATCTGGGTGAGCCCGAAATTGGACTTCCCGGTGCCCAAGGCCGTCCGGCGCGCTTTCGCCGCCCTCCCGTTCACCCAGCGGGCCGCCCGGCTCACCGGGACCGCGCTGCTGGAACTGATGATGGTCTCCGGTGTCCTGCACTACAAGCAGCTGCCGATGGCGAACCGGCTCGGCAAGCTGTGGTGCCACGCGCATCTCCGCCGCCAGGTGCGGGATCCGGGGCTGCGCGCGGAACTGACGCCGCGCTATTCCTTCGGCTGCAAGCGTCCGACGTTCTCCAACGAGTACTACCCGGCGTTCACCAAGGACCACGTACACCTGGAGACGACGTCCATCGCGAAGATCGACGAGACCGGGATCGAGACCACCGACGGCCGGCGGCGGGAGATCGACGTCCTGGTGCTGGCCACCGGATTCGATCTGTGGGAGGCGAACTTCCCGGCGATCGAGATCATCGGGCGCGACGGCCGGAATCTCGGGAAGTGGTGGCGGGAGAACCGGTTCCAGGCCTACGAGGGGGTCGCGATCCCCAAGTTCCCGAACTTCGTTTCGCTCAACAGCCCGTATTCCTACTCGGGACTGTCCTATTTCACCACCATCGAGACGCAGATGCGGCATATGGACCGGCTCTTCGGCGCGATGCGGCGGCGCGGCGCCACCGAGTTCGAGGTCACGCAGGAGGCCAACGACGCGTTCCTCGACCGGATGACCGAACGCCTCGGTAATTCGATCTTCGCTCTCGGGAACTGTGCCCCGGCGAACAGCTACTACTTCAACCCGCACGGGGAGGCGACCCTGCTCCGTCCGTCCTCCACGCTGAACGCCGTCAAGGAGGCGGGGAGTTTCCCGCTCGAGGACTACACCTTCGCCTAGCGGACGACGGGTGCCGGGACTCCGCGCGGTCCCGGCACCCGTCGCGCTCACTGCCTGCGGAGCCGGAGCGTGACGGCCGCGCCCGCCGCGGCGAGGAAGACCGCGCCGAGGGCGTAGGGCCACCACGGCACCGAGGTGTCGCTCACCGGGGAGGCGCCGTAACCGCCGGCGGCGCCGGTGCGGTCGTAGGTCGAGCCGGGGAGCTTGTCGGCGTAGCGGCTCTGCAGTGCCTCGCGATAGGCGGCGAGCGTCATCTTCTCGCCGGTCTTCGCGACCGAGGAGCCGTCGAGGACGGTCACGGTGTCCCCGTCGACGGCATACCAGGCGCCCGCCTGCGGTTCGCTCAGGAGGTAGCCCTTGTTGACCTGCGCCGCGAGGCGCTTTTCGACGTCACCCGAGGCGACGTTGTAGACCGACCAGCCCGAGCCCTCGCGCTGCGACCACACGGTCGCCGCGTCACCGTTGCCGAGGGTGGCGGGTGTGGCGACGTAGGCGAGTTCGGCGGGCACGGCGGACGTGCCGGCGATGAACGCCGCGGTCGGCTGGTAGACCGCCACCGGTGTCCGCGGATCCGCCTTCGCGGTCCTGGCCGCAACGGCGGTATCGGCCTTGGCGGCGCCGGGGAACACCGCCTTGGCGAGCCGTTGGGTGGTCGCGTCACTGGTGACCACAGTGGACACCACGGCGAGGTCGGCGGCGGTGGGCGCGCCGCCGGGGGCGTCGGCGGCGGAGGCATGGCCGCCGAGTGCCAGTGACAGTCCGAGGGCGAGGATCGTGGCGCCGAGGAAGGTTCGCTTCATGGTTTCAGTCCTTGATCCCGTAGACGGTGTGGGTCCAGGTGAACGAATTGTTGGACCGGTAGGCGTTGTAACTCATCTGGTTGTAGCGGGGGCTCGAGCCCCACGGGTCGCCGTAGTAGACCGTCGTCGCGCCGTTCGTGTTGTCGTAGCCGTAGAGCACGTGCATGTGGCCGCCGCCGTTGCGCCACCCGATCCGGGTACCGATCGGCTGCCGCGCGTCGACCTGCCCCTTGACGGAGGCGAAGCTCAACGTCTGGCCGGAGGAGCTGTAGCTGCCGACACTGCTGAACCCCAGCCAGCGGAACACGCGCTGCTGGTCACTGAGGTAGCCCTGGTTGTTCGCACAGTCCGTGCCGGACTCGTCGTGCGCGATCTGACAGAACTTCGTCTGCGTCAGGCTGTGCCCCCACCAGGCGGCGATGGTGTTGCCGCTGGCGTCCCAGCACCAGTTGCTCTTCTCCTGTGCCTGCATCTTGATCGGGACCGTGGTGGCGGCCGTGCCGGCGGGCGCCGCGGCGGCGGGCGCCTGCAAGGCGACCATCGCGGCGACACCGGCGCAGGCCGTGGCCAGCCCGCGCCTGAATGAGGTTTTCACCGTCGGAACACTCCTAACTGGATGGTCGAACACGAACGCGCGGGCGGCTACCCGACGGAACAAGTGGGGACTTCGGCTACCCGTCTGGGTGGCCGACCGGCGCGAGCGGGGACTTGCGCTGTGAAGAAGTGACAGAGGGGCACTGCGAACAGAGTGAGATTCACCCTCTGGTGGGACTCGTGGCAAGGCGCACGGCAATACCTAAGGGTCCGTATTACCGCCGCGCGGATCGGGCCACCGCGGGGCTTCGTCACCCGATCGAGTTAACGGCGCGGGAGGCTGGTGACTGCGGCGGTGTGGACCAGCGGAAAGCGTGCGGCCCGTGGTCACTGTTCGTGTTCCCGCCTTTCGGCGGGTGTCCGGTCGGTATGGTCCCGAGCATGCCGACGAGCGGTGCGGCATCGGTGTTCGTGGCCCGCGACATCGAATTGGCCGAACTGGTGCGCGTCGCCTCGCGCCCGCCGTCGGTCGCCGTCGTCGAGGGTGAACCGGGTGTGGGCCGGAGCCGTCTGCTCGAAGAACTGGTCGCCCACCCCGGGATCGCTGCGCGCGTGGTCTGGTCCGCCCGGTGTGTTCCCTTCACCCGCCCGTGCCGGCTGGCGCCCTTGGTCGACGCGTTGCTGGGGAGCGGCGACGTGGCCGCCACCCACGCGGCGGGGTTCTCCCCGGTGACCGGCGTTCTGCGGCGGCTGATCCCCGAATGGTCGGCGTGGCTGCCGCCGTTCCCCGAAAACGCCGACGACGGCACCGTCCGGCAGCAGGAGTTCCGGGCCGTGCGCGAAGTGCTGACCGGGTGCGGTCCGGCGGTCCTGGTCCTCGACGACGTCCACGCCGCCGACGACGACACGTGGGAATTCCTGCGCGGGCTCGCGGCTTCTCCGGCGCCGTCGCTGAGCGTGGTGGTCAGCGCGGTTTCGGGTGGACCGCGGCGGTTCCCGCCGCTGCCGGGCACCGCCGCGCAGCTGTCCTTGCGGGCGTTCAGTGCCGTACAGGTGCGGACGCTGCTGGACGCGTCCTTCGGCCGCTGTGCCCCGGAGTTCGCCAAGGCGGCGCATCGGCGGACGTCCGGGATCGCCGTCGATCTGACGGCTCTGGTCCAAGGCTCCGGTGAGGCGCTCCCGGCGACCGTGCCGCCGGCCGTCCGAAGCCGTGTCGCCGGGCTCTTGGCGGCGATCGGCCCGGCCGCTCGGGACGTCGTCCGCGCGGCCGCGGTGCTGGGATCGCCTGCCGGGGAAGCGGAGCTCGGCGCGGTCGCGGCGCCGTCGTGCGGGGAGATCTCCGGCGCGGTCGCCGAAGCGGTGGAAACGGGACTGCTGTGCGATCTCGGCCGCGGCCGGTACGTCCCGGGAAGTCCGCTGATCGGTGAAGCGGTCTACGCCTTGCTTCCCGGGCCTCATCGGTGCGCGATGCACGGACGCGCCGCCGAGCGGCTCGCCGCGGACGACGAACCGCTCGCGTCGCTCGTCGCCCGCCACGCGCGGCTGGCGGGCGACCTCGCCGGGTGGACACAGTGGACCGGCACCGCGGTCGACGATGCCATCGAAGACGGCCGGACGGAGGAAGCGGGCCGTCTGCTCGAAGCGGCTTTGCGGGACGCGGAGCTGCCGCGGGCCGCACGCGAATCGTTCGCTGTCCGGCTCGGCAGGGAACTTCCGCGCAGCATCGCCCACGCGGACACGGTCCGGCTGCTGCGGGAGATCTTGCGCGAATGGCCGCTGAGCAAGGCCGCGCGAGGCGAGATCCGGGTCAATCTCGGTCAGGTGCTGATCAATCAGGTGGGCAAGGTCGACGCGGGCAGGCTCGAAATCGAACTGGGCGCGGCCGACCTCGGCAGGCGGCAGGCGCTGCTCGCCAGGGGATTGGTCACCCTGGCGCTACCGCATATCGGGACCGTGCCGGTGGAGGAGAACCTCCGCTGGCTCGCCGAGGCCGAGCAGGTGAGCAAGGGGGAACACGACGCGGGAGTGCTCGCCGCGATCGCCGCCAACCGGCTTTCCGCGCGGATGCAGATCGCCGACCCCGGGGTGTGGCAGGACATCGCCGACCTGCCACCCGTGCCGGAGTCGGCCGAGGTCTGCCGCCAGGTGGCCCGCACCTACATCAACCTGGCCGACGCGGTGGCGTGGAACGGGTATCACCCGGTCGCGCGGGCGTACCTCGCGACCGCGCGACGGCTGATCCGCGACGATCACCAGCCCTATCTCGACGCGCTGGCCGACGGCACGGAACTGCGTCTGGACCTCGCGATGGGGCAGTGGGCGAGCGTCGCGGAGAAGGCACGGGCGATGCTGACCCGGGTCGACAAGGACAGTTCGCTGGCGGCCGAGCCGCTGCTCGTGCTCGGCTGGTACGAGTACGGGCAGCACCGGCCGGCGGCGGCACTGCGCAGCTTCGACGCGGCGTTCGCGCTATCCGCCGGCAGCGTTCCGGTGCAGGCGTCGGCCTACGCGGGTCGCGTCGCGGTCCATCAGGCGGGCAAAGATCTCCATGCGGCGCTACGGCTGGCCGAGTACGGGCTGGAAACCGTGCGCCGCAAGAACAATTGGGTGTGGGCGGCCGAACTGATGCCGTTCGCCGTGCGCACCATGCTCGGGCTGGGGCAGCACGTCGAGGCGCGAGAGCTGCTCGGCGAATACCGGCAAGGCATCGACGGCAAGGACGCCCCGGTCGCGAACGCGTCCGCGCTGCTGTGCCGGGGGCTGCTCACCCGGGCGCGGGGCGAGACGCTGCCCGCCGGTGAGCTGCTGCTCGGTGCCGCGCAGGCGTATCACGCGCTGCCCCTCCCGTATTTCGCCGCCTACGCCGACGAACTCGCTGCCGGATGTTTCGCCGAAGCTGGAGACCTGGTGCGGGCCGTCGCTTCCTTCACCACCGCGGAAACGGCGTACGCGAGCCTCGGCGCCGCCGTGGACGCGCTCCGCTGCCGCCGGTCCCTGCGCCGCTGTGATCCGGAGATGCCCCGGCGCGGCCGCAAGGGTTACGGCGAAGCGTTGTCGCCGAGGGAACTCGAGGTCGCCCGGCTCGCCGCCCGGACCCTCACGAACCGGGAGATCGGCGAGCGGCTGTTCCTCTCGCCGCGGACGGTCGAAATCCACATCGGACGGGCGCTGCGCAAACTGGGGCTGCCGTCGCGGACCGTCCTGACCGAGGAGCGGCTCGAAGGACTGACGGTGAAGGATACGGGACGTTGAGTGTCCCGGTTCCCCCATCGTCGCTCAGGCACGCCGGTCTCGGTCCTTGTTCGATCGTCGTCCCGAAGACCGAACCCGAGGTGATCGTCCGCGAGATCGTCAGGACGACGTCAGCGTCCGCCTGAGTTCTTCATAGGTCGGGGCGAGCTTCCGAAGTGTCTCGGCGGCACGCGTGTCGTCTTCGGTGACGAGGTCGTACTGCAGCGAACCGACCATTCGCGACTGCGCGGTGAGGACGGCTGCGGCGTCTTCGCGGCCGATCCGGCGCAGGCACGCCGCCGCGTCGGCCTGCCTCCGCGCGCCGACGCGGATCGCGAAGTGCACGAGGGGTCCGCGCAGGTCCGGGTCGCGACCGGCCTCGATCCGGGTGGCCAGTGCGAGTGCCGCTTCGCCGTTGCCGAGACTGCCGGGCGGCAGACCACCGGCGGTTTCGCCACCGAGCCGCCCGATGGCACGGGGAAGCGACGCGACGATCGCGGCTTCGTCGTCGACGACGGTGTGCCGGACGAAATTCGTGCGCATCGTATGCGGTTTCCCGTAGGCGACGGTTTCGGCCAGCCAAGCGGCGGCGAACTCCCGCTGGGGGATTCGCGCGTACGGATATCCCTGCGGGTCGTGGGCGATGACGGACTCGTCGTCCACGGCGAGCGCGACCAGGAAGTGGTCGGCGCCGATCGGGCCGGTCATCCCCGGCTGGTGACGCAGATGCCCCATCTCGACCGGTCCGATCAGGACCGGGCCGGCGGCGAGGCTTTCGACGAGCCGGGCGAAGGCGGTGTCCGGATCCGGTTCGCTGACTGTTTCCGCGCTCCAGCCGAGGGCGTCGAGAGCCTCACCGATGCCGAGGTCGGGATCCCAGCCGAAGGCGTCGAAGAACGGCAGCGATCCGCCGATCAGCTGCATGCCGAACGGGCTGCCGGTGACGGTTTCGAGCACGTCGATTTCCGGCGCGTCGGAGCCCAGCATCATCGCGAGGGAGTGGGCGTAGCAATAAGGGCCGGAGCCACGGTAAGGAAGATCGATCACGTGTTCGACGATGGCAGTTTTCGCGTGAAAACGCCAGCCTCTTCGTTTTCGTCCGTTGTGGACGGTGGCCCGCGAATCATCACCGTCCGGAGATTTCGGGGCCACTCGACAGGTCCATCCAGGCGACACCGCCGGCGCCGGGGAGTCCGGACCGAGCCGCGGTGCCCGGCCCGACCCCAGCGGCCGGGCACGACCGGAAGGAACCCCCGACGACGAACTCAGGTCGAAGACGCGCGTGGGGGTGGGCGCGTTCGAGCAGTAGGGTGTCGGCGAGGACCAGGGAGCGTGTCGATGACAGCGCAGGGGCTGGAGAGCAGGAGGGACCGGACGGCCAGGCAGGCCGTGCCGGCGCTGCTCGCCGCCGTGCTGACCGCGCTCGGGCTGTTCCTCGCGCTCCAGTCGGCCGATTCCGCTTCGGCGGACGAGTCGCGCCGTGCGAACGCGGCGGTCGACTCCTCGGTCTCCAAGGCCGTGGCGCCGGTGCGTGCCGCGGGCAGGCTCGCCGCCGAACCTTCACTGCTGGGTGTGCACGGTCACGGTGACCTGCCGCTCTTCGGGACCGTCCCGCACGGTCCTGCGTCGACGACGTTGCTCCGCCTCGGCGGACTCGACGACGACGTCCTCCGTTCCCCGCGCACAGCGGATCGCCTCGCGCCAGGGGAACGCGCTCCTCCGGTCCCGGTAGCCGTCTGAAGCACACGGGCGCGTCTTCCGCGTGCCCGAACCGGGAACTCATCGAGGAGAAACCTTCGTGCCGCGCGAAACCGCGCGGCGAGGCATGACCGGGCGAGCCGTCGTCTCGCTGGTCGTCCTCGCCGCGACCGGGTACCTGTTGCTGACCACCGCCCCTCGGCTGGGGCTCGATCTGCGTGGTGGGACGCAGATCGTGCTGGAGACCAAGGATTCGCCCACCGTCACCGCCGACGCGGAAACCACCGACCGGACGCTCGAGGTGCTGCGCCGCCGGGTCGACGCGCTGGGCGTCGCCGAGCCCATGCTGGCCCGCTCGGGGGACGACCGGATCATCGTCGAACTGCCCGGAGTACGGGATCCGCGCGAAGCCGTCGAAGTGATCGGCCGCACCGCGCAACTGTCCTTCCACCCCGTGCTCGGCACCGGTGCCGCCTCCGGTGACTCCCGGGTCCTTCCCGACGAGAGCGGCCGTCCGATCACGCTCGGACCCGCCGCGCTGACCGGTGAAGGTGTCGACGAAGCACTTTCGTCGATCGATTCCCAAGGTGGCGGCTGGCTCGTTTCCGTCGCGTTCAAGGGGGAGGCCGGCCGGGCCTGGGAGCGGCTGACCGGGCAGGCCGCCTGTTCGCCACCCGGCGACCCGGCCCGCCGGGTGGCGATCGCGCTCGACGACAAGGTGATCTCGTCGCCGCAGGTGAGCCCGCAGATCGCCTGCGGGGTCGGGATCGTCGGCGGGAGCACGCAGATCACCGGGCAGTTCTCCCCGGCCGAGGCGAAGGATCTGGCGCTGCTGATCAACGCCGGCGCGCTGCCGACGCCGGTCGAGATCATCGAGCAGCGCACCGTCGGACCCACGCTCGGTGCCGCCGCCATCGACGCGAGCGCGCGTGCCGCCGTGATCGGCCTGACGCTGACCGCGCTGTTCCTGCTCGCGGTGTACCGACTGGCCGGGCTCATCGCCGTGGGCGCGCTGGTGACCTACGCCGCCGTCTCCTACGCCGCGCTGCTCGCCGCCGGCGCGACGCTCACCTTGCCGGGGCTCGCCGGATTCGTCCTGGCGATCGGCATGGCCGTCGACGCCACCGTGCTCGTCTTCGAAAGGGCGAGAGAGGAACACTCGGTCGATCGGGGAGGTGCACTGCCGCGGTCGGTCAGTCGCGGGTTCAGCGGCGCGTTGTCGGCGATCGTCGATTCGAACGTGACGACACTGCTCGCCGCGGGACTGCTGTTCTGGCTGGCGTCCGGCCCGGTGCGCGGATTCGGGGTGACGTTGTCGATCGGTGTCGTCGTCGCGTTGTTCATTTCGCTCGTGTTCACCCGCTTGCTGCTGCACCTGACGATGCGGGGCTTGGTCGCGCGCAGACCGCGGCTTTCCGGGCTCACCCACGAGGGCCGGATCCGCCAGTGGGTGAACCGCCGCGACCCCGGGTTCCTCGCCAGGCCGCGGCGCTGGCTGATGGTGGCGGGAGCGGTCGTCATCGCCGCGATCGCCGGGCTGTTCGTGGCCGGGCCGAACCTCGGCGTCGAGTTCACCGGCGGCAGGGTCGTCGAATACAGCACTTCGGCGCCCGCCGACGTCGAGCGGGTGCGGGAGGCCGTCTCCGACGCCGGATTCCCTCGCGCCGTCGTGCAGACGTCCGGAGAGAAGGACATCTCGGTCCGCACCGAACCGATCGACGACGGCGCCACCGAACGGATCAGAACCGCCGTCGCGTCGATCGCGGGTGACGCCACCGAGATCCGCGACGAGCGGATCGGCCCGAGCCTCGGCGCCGAACTGCGCGCCAAGGCGGTCATCGCGCTCTGTCTCGCGGTGCTGGCGCAGCTGATCTATCTGGCGGTGCGGTTCGATTGGCGGCTCGGGGTGGCCACGGTGGCCGCGCTCGCCCAGGACGTCCTGCTCATCCTGGGGATCTTCGCCTGGCTGGGCAGATCCATGGACGGCGTCTTCCTCGCCGCGTTGCTGACGGTGATCGGATACTCGGTCAACGACTCGGTGGTGGTCTTCGACCGGGTCCGCGAAGTGCGCGGGCAACGCCGCGAAGAGCCGTTCGCCCGCGTCGTCGGCACGGCGGTGCTCCAGACGCTGCCCCGGACGATCAACACCGGGATCGGGGTGCTGTTCGTCCTCGGGGCGCTGCTGTTCCTCGGGGACGGGTCGCTGGCGGACTTCGCCCTCGCGCTCCTGCTCGGTCTCGTCGCGGGCACAGTGTCCACAGTGGCCACCGCCGGTCCCGTCACGATCCTGCTCGACAAGCGGTGGCCCGGGGCCGGACGTCCCCTCAGGAAGACGCCGCGGACACGGTCGCGCGAAGACAACGGCGCGGTGGTGTGATCGACGTTCCTTTGTGGACCGCCGCGCCGCGCCCGGCCTCTATGCTCGTTCCCGGTGGCAGGGGAGTCCACCGGGAACGAGGGTGGGTGGATGATCCAGAGCGTGCTCGTCGGCGCGGTCGTCGTGCTGGCCTGGACGATGACCGCGGCCCGGCTGGAGCGGTGGCAGATCACCGCGCCGATGGCGATGGTCGCGGCCGGGCTGGCGATCGGGTTCAGCACCCGCAACGATCTCGGCACCGGGCTCAACACCGAGATCGCGCTCAACGCGGCGGAACTGATCCTCGCCCTGCTGCTGTTCGTGGACGCCACCGCGGTCAAGGGCGGCTATCTCGGTCATGACGCCAAGACCGCGGTGCGGCTGCTGCTGATCGCGCTCCCGCTGACGATCCTGATCGTCATGGGCGTCGGCCTGCTGGTGCTGCCGGGCGTCGGCTGGACGGTGGTGCTGCTGATCGCCTGCATCATCGCCCCCACGGATTTCGCGCCCGCGACCTCGGTGGTGCACGACGTCCGGGTGCCCGAACGCGTACGGCATCTGCTGAACGTCGAAAGCGGCTACAACGACGGCGTCGTCGCCCCGGTGTTCATCTTCGCGCTCACCCTGGCGGGGAGCCATCACCAGGCGAACACCCCCGGCGAGGCGTTGCAAACCGCGATTCCGGCGGCGCTGCTGGCCGTGCTGGTGGGCTCCGTCATCGGTGCGGCGGCCGCGGTGGCGATGAACGTGACCGGCAGGCACGGCTGGTCGACGCGGCATTCCGCGCGGGTCGCGGCCGTCGCGCTGCCGCTGCTGACCTACACGGCCGCCGTCGCGATCGGCGGCAACGGCTTCGTCGCCGCGTTCATCTGCGGGATCGCCTACAAGACCGCCCGGCACCCGAGCGAAGACGAACTCGGGCTGGCCGAGGACGTCAGTTCGCTGTGCGGGCTGCTGATGTGGTTCGTCTTCGGCAGTACGGCGGTGCTGGTGCTGTCCTTCGGCCTCACCTGGGGGGTGGTGCTCGTCAGCGTCGTCGCGCTGACCGTCGCCCGGCTGGTCCCGGTGCTGATCACCTTGCTGCGGACGGACTTCCGGTGGCGGGACCGGATGACCATCGGCCTGCTGGCCCCGCGCGGCGCGGCGTCGATCGTGTTCGGTCTGCTGGCCTTCAACTCGCTCGACGGGGACGCGGCGGACATCGCTTTGAGCGTCATGGCGGTGACGGTGCTGGCGAGCGTCGCGGCGCACGGTGTCGGGGCTTCGGCGTTCCTGAACCGCAAGTCGAAGAGGTCGTAGGGCGGGCGGTCCGTGAATGCTCAGCCGCTCATCGCCTTCCTGACCGCCGCTTCGAGTTCCTTCACGTGCTTGGAATTCATGCCACCGTAGGTGAAGGTGTTCATGTCGACCTTGTCGGCGTACAGTGGAACGTCCTCGACGATGGCCTTGGAGGCACCGGTCACCTCGAAGACGAGTCTGCCCGGCTTGAACGCCGTCGGCGGGATGTTCCTGATGCCTTTGATCTTCTCGACGGTGAACGAGTGCTTCTTGTAGTCGAGTCCTTTGACGGCGGCTTTGATCGTGACCGTCCGGCCGCTGAAACTGATGCTTCGGCGTCTGGCGTGGATGTGCACGAACCCTCCCCTGGGCGCGAAAAAGGCACTCTATGAGAGAGGAATGAGTCCGACGAGCGCTGTTCCCGAACCGTTATCGCCCCCGGCCGGTCCCTCGGTTCCACTGTGCACCGGCGAGGCTTCGCCGGACGGCGGTATTCGTGTGCCGGACGCAGATCGGTCGGTTCACCGGGGACGTCGAGACAGGTGAAGTCCGTTGCACCCGGATCTCCAGTCGATCTTCGAGGAGGTCAGGTCGTCCGGGGTCGTGCGGATCCGCTGCCGCCCGTTTCGAGGATCGATCCCGGCGCCGTCCTGGTCATCGAAGGGCCGATGAGCAGATGTCGAAGGCCGTCACCACGGGCGAAAGCCCCTTCGTCGTCGTTCCGCGGCGTCGAGACCGGTCCGCTGCCCGCCCTGTCCGGGATTGCTGACATCGATGGCATCCCGCGAACCAACCGATACGAAGCCATTTGGCCCACTTGTTCGTCTGGTCCAGTCCAGTTATGTCTACTAACGTAGAGGGATGGAGCTGGAACTGCGCCACCTGCGTATCATGTGCGCGATCGCCGAACTCGGGAGTATCACCAAGGCGGCGAACACGCTCGGAATGGCGCAGCCTGCACTGACAGCACAACTGAAGCGCATCGAACGGACCCTCGGCGGGAAGCTCTTCCTGCGCGATCACACGGGTACCCGGCCGACCGCGCTCGGGCTTCTGGTCCTCGAGCGGGCCAAAATGGTGCTCCCCGCCGTGTCGTCCTTGCACGACGAGGCCGCGCGTCTCGCCCAGCACACCGGGACCGGTGAGCCGGTGACCCTGCGGCTCGGCTCGGCGACGGGGCCGATGCTGGGGGCGCTCCTGCAGCGTCTCGGCACCACCCATCCCGACATCCATGTCGCCACGCATACGTCGTGGTCGTCCAACAAACTCGCGGACATGACCGCGGAGGGCGCGCTGGACTTCGCCTTCGTCGGCGTCTGCGGGGACGCCGCGCCGCCACCGGAAACCGGTCTCCGCTGGCGGACGCTCGCGCACCATCCGGTGTTCGTGCTGATGTCGGCGCGGGACGAGCGCGCGCAGCAGAACGAGGTCGAACTCGGCGCGCTCGCGGACGAACGGTGGTGCGCGACGCCGGGCGACGGCTGCTTCGGCGACTGTTTCGCTTCCGCGTGCGCGCGGTCGGGGTTCACGCCGCGTTCGTTGTACGAGACCGATGTGCTGACCTGTATCGAGATGGTCGAGTCGGGACACGCGGTGGTGTTGTGTCAGCCGCTGTTCCACGAGATCCCGGGAATCGTCGCGGTCCCGATCGCGGGGAACCCGCTGAGCTGGCGGAATTTCGTCGGTTGGTCGGAGCGAGGGGAGATGGGCCCCTTCGCCGCGGAGATGATCGCGCTGTCCCGCGCGGTGTACGGCGAGCTGATCGACCGGCGGCCGACCTACTCGAAGTATCTGGAGTTGAACCCGGGTTATGGCGTCGACTACACGGACGCAGGAGTGCGCTGACCTGCGCCGGAGTTGGTGAAAGGTCCAGTCCACTGAAGTGGATATGACCTAAATGGTATGTACCTTTTGCGGCAGGTGCCTCGTACGGTCTGGACGAGATCTTCTTCCGGAACGTCGGTGAGGAAACGCCTGAAATGAACCGAAAGATCGTAGCGGCCGCCGCGGCTGCCCTTACCGGCGCGGGGCTGGTCACGGCCGTCGCGCTGACCCCCAGCGCCAGCGCCGGCCAGGCCGTTTCCGCGGCCGACCAGGTCCAGTCGGAGATCGTCGCCGCCCTGTCGCGCGACCTGAAGATCAGCCCGGATCAGGCGAGGACCCGGCTCGACGGCGAGCAGAAGGCGGCCCGCGCCGACAGTGACCTCAAGACCCGGCTCGGCTCCTCCTACGGCGGATCGTGGCTGGACGCGACCGGGACCACGCTGACCGTCGCGGTCACCGACGCGGCGCTGGAGGGCACCGTGCGTGCCGCGGGCGCGACCCCGAAGACCGTCACACGGAGTGCCGCCCAGCTCGACGCGGCGAAGCTGTCGTTGGACGCCAGAGGAACCAGCGCGCCGAAGAACGTGCCCGGCTGGTACGTCGACGCCACCACGAACTCGATCGTCGTCCTGGCCAACGCGGGCGCCGAAGCCACCGCGAAGTCGTGGGCGACCGCGTCCGGCGTGCGTGCCGACGCGGTGCGGGTCGAGACCAGCACCGAAACCCCGGTTCCGCTGATCGACGTCATCGGCGGCAACGCCTACACCTTCGGCTCGGGCCGGTGTTCGATCGGGTTCTCGGTCGAGGGCGGTTTCGTGACCGCGGGGCACTGCGGCACCACCGGCACCCGCACCTCGAACCCGAGCGGGAGCGTCGCGGGCTCCAGCTTCCCCGGCAACGACTACGGATGGGTCCGCGTGGACGCGGGCAACACCCCGCGTCCGCTGGTGAACCGCTACCCGGGCACCGTGCCGGTGGCGGGCTCGCAGGAGGCCGCGATCGGTGCGTCCGTCTGCCGTTCCGGGTCCACCACGGGCTGGCACTGCGGCACCATCCAGCAGAAGAACGCCTCGGTGAACTACCCGCAGGGCACCGTTTCCGGCCTCACCCGGACCAACGCGTGCGCCGAGCCGGGCGACTCCGGCGGCTCGTGGCTCGCGGGTGACCAGGCGCAGGGGGTCACCTCCGGTGGTTCCGGCAACTGCAGCTCGGGCGGCACGTTCTACTTCCAGCCGATCGCGGAGATCCTGAGCGTCTACAACCTGCGCCTGGTGACCTCGGGCTCGAACCCGCCGTCCAGCACGACGACGCCGACCACCACGACGTCGAACAACCCGCCCGGTGGCACCTGGGCGGCAGGCACCACCTACGCCGCCGGCGCGACGGTGACCTACGGCGGCGCGTCGTACCGGGCCCTTCAGGCGCACACCGCACAGGCAGGTTGGGAGCCGCCGAACGTCCCGGCGCTTTGGGCGCGCGCCTGACCGCCTAGCCGTCCGGGCCACACGCAGGGGTGCGCCCGGACCCGACCGCCCCCGACGTCGTCCGTGCGTCGGGGGCGGTCCCTTTCGCCCGGCCGGAAGTACCTGAAGGCCCCCTTCCTTGCGCCTGAGTACAGGAAGGGGGCCTTCAGGTACCGGGATCAGGACCGGCTCAGTGCAGGACTTTCAGGCCCACCACACAGGCCACGATCCCCACGATGAGCAGAATCCGGGCCACCGAAACGGTTTCCGCGCCCGACCACATGCCGTAGGCGACGGTGAGCGAAGCCCCGATCCCGACCCAGACCGCGTAGGCGGTACCGACGGGGAGATCTTTCATCGCGTAGGCGAGCCCCACCATGCTCGCCACCAGCGCGACGCCGAAGACCACCGACGGTACCGGCCGGGACAACCCTTCGGATTTGCCGAGGGCGGTGGCCCACACGGCCTCCAGCACACCCGAAACGAGCAGGACAAGCCACGACATGACGCGCTCCCGGAGCGCCGTCTTGTCGCTGGCCGGGTACGGCACCCACTCGTCCGGGGACCTCGATCACGAGGTTCCACGGCCAGGATGGCACACCGCCCGTGCGGGCGCCCGCGGGTTTGACGAGGGTCACCACCACGGACGGTCAGGCCGGCATCTTGGGCGCCGACCAGGCGAGCAAACCCAGTTCGAACACCGAAAAGCCGATCAGCGCCCACGCGCTCGGCAGCCAGATCAGCGCGACGCCGACGAGGAGGACGGGCGCCTGGCCGGGCGGCCCGGCTGCTGATCGACCTGATCGACGAAGGGGAGTTCTCCCTCGTGCTCCCCGTCAGAACCTGAGTTCAGCCGGTCAGCAGAATCCGGGTCGTCTTGGCCACCAGATCCACGATGCGCGGTGGCGGTGCCTCGCCGCGGTCGAGATGTCTCCGCACCGCCGCGTACGGGAGGTCCACGAGGGCCAGCATCAGTTCGTCCGTGCTCCGGCCGGTCAGCGGCCGCAGCCGTCGCACGACCTTGGTGATCGCCGTTTCGAGGCGGCGGTCGGCGACTTCGACGCGGGCGCGATCCTCGGCGCTCCAGTCGCCGACGCGGAGCGCGCTGTCGCCCCCGTAAAGCAGTTTCGCCTCGGCGGGATGGACGCGGCACCAGCGGACGACCTGCGCCGCGGCTTCGACGGCGGCTTCGGTGACCGGTTCCTGTTCGAGGGCTTCGAGATAGCTCTCCTGGAAGCGGGTCACCGTGCGGAGCCAGACGGCGGCGAGCAGCGCCGGACGTCCGGGGAAGCGATGGTAGATCGACCCGCTCGGCGCGCCGACCTCGCGGGCGACGGCCGACATGGTCACCCCGGAGACCCCTTCGGCGGCGAAGATCCGCACGGCGGCGTCGAGGAAGTCGTCGGCGGTGTGCCGCGGTGGCCGTCCCATTTTCAGAGACTATCCTCTATTATGGTTTCAGGGGAAGGTCTCTGGAACTGGGAGATGCGATGCGCGTGTGGAACAGGCATCACCGGATCGTCGACGTGGCGCAGGAGCGTGTCGGCGCGCTGATCGACACTCTGTCCGCGGACGGCGACAAGCTCTGGCCCGTCGGCGCTTGGCCGCCGTTGCGGTTCGACCGGCCCCTCGGCGTGGGGGCCGACGGCGGGCACGGCCCGGTGCGGTACCACGTGGAGTCCTACGAACCCGGAAGGTCCGTGCGGTTCAGGTTCACCGCGCCCCGCGGTTTCGACGGGTTCCACGAATTCACCTGGCGGGTGACGGAGAAGGGCGAGACCGAACTCGCGCACCTCATGGTGCTGCGGCTTCGGTATCCGGCGTGGTTCACCTATCCGCTGCTGTGGCGGCCACTGCACGACGCGCTGCTGGAAGACTGTCTCGACCGGGCCGAGCGCGAACTCACCGGCACGGTCGAGACGCCCGCGCGATGGAGCCCTTACGTCCGGTTCCTGCGGAACCTGATCTCCGGCAGGAGGCCCTTGCGCCCGAGCGCGAACAAAGTGCCGCCGATGAGCACGACGGCGATCAGGTAACCCAGGGCCAACGACACGGCACCGCCGTTCGCGGGCGGGAGCAGAACACCGAACACCGCGCTGACGAGGGCGAGGATCCAGCGCCCCCGGTCGGCCGTGAGGCTGACGGCCAGCAGCGCGACCGTCCACAGGAGATACCACGGCTGCACGACCGGGCCGAGCACCAGCATCGCGGCGAAGGTCAGGCCCGCGCCGTGGAGCGGGTGCAGTTTTTCCCGGTAGGTGAGCCACAAGAGCCTGGCACCGACGGCGAGACCGAGGATCGCCCCGGCGAGTGAGAACACTTTGATCGCGCCGTCGGTCAGGTCCGCCCCGAAGAGCTTGCCCACCCCGCCGACGAGGAAACCGAGTTCGTTGGTGGGCGCCATCCAGCTGTGGACCTGACCGGAAACCCCGGAAAGCACCCGGATCCAGCCGAAGCCGAGCCCACTGCCGAGTGAGATCGCCACCGTGACGGCGGTGAATCCGGCGGGCAGGCCGAGTGCCACCGCCGCCCGGCCCGCGGGCGTCGCCCGGCGGAACAGGTCGACGCCGGCGAACAACAGACCCGCGATGGCCACGATCTTGATGTTCGCGGCGGCGCTCACCGCGAACACGCCTGCCGCGATCAGCGCCGGCCGGGCCGCACCGGTCTTCGCCGCGCCCATGAGGACGAGTTCCAGCCCGGCGACCATCAGCCCGACCATGAGCCCGTCGTTGTGCACGCCCGCCACCACGTGCCACAGCACCAGCGGGTTGAGCAGGGCCAGCCACAGCGCGATCGACGGCGAAACCCCGACGCGCCGGGCGAGCCGGGGGAGCGCCCACGCCATCAGCACGACCCCGATCAGTCCCAGCAACCGGTGCAGGAGCACTGTCGGGACGAAGGCCTCCCCGGCGAGATGGGCGATCGCGCGGGCCAGCGCGACGAACGCCGGACCGTACGGCGCGGGCGTGTCCCGCCAGTAGTGGCTGACCGCGAGCGTCACCGGCGAATCGGCGCCGAGCGCCTCGGCCGGTCCCACGAGATAGGTGTCGAACCCCTTGGCCGCGATCAGGCCCTGCGCGAGGTAGCTGTTGATGTCGCCGCTGAACAGCGGACGCGCGACCAGCAGCGGCGCGGACCAGGAGACCGCGATCCAGTACAGCCGCCGCTCGGGCACCCCGGCGGCGAGCCGTCCGATGCCCAGCCAGCACAGCACCAGGGTGGCCATCCCGGTGACGCCCAGTGCCACCACCAGCACCGGGGGCAGGCCGATCCCGGACGTGACCAGCACCAGCACGGCGATGCCGAGAAACCCCGCCCAGTGCAACGCCGAGCTGGTCAGCCCGGTTTTCTCCGGCGCGGGCAAGACGTTCTGCATGCGGCCAAGCTACTCCAAGTGCGGAAGCCGGTTCCGCCGAACGTACGGGATCCCGGCCGCGACGCTTCGGGACCGCTTTCGCCGGGTACCCCCGCGCTGGAAAGGCGGTGGTGGGTGTGAAGAAACGCTGGTTGCGTCTCGGGGCGTTCGGCCTGGTCGGGCTCCTGATCGTCGCGGCGGCACTGCAGATCACCGGCGTGCTGCCGAAGCTCGACCCGTTCGGAACGTCCACTGTGGACCGCTCGCAGCCCGCGGTGCTCCAGGCGGTCCGGGACCTGAGCGAGTATCACGCGGCGGTCGGTGACTACCAGGTCGTCGTCGACATCGAAAAGGACGTCAAATGGGTGCCCGCGAGCATCGCAGGGGAGCGCACCCTGTTCGTCGCGGCTGGCTCTGTCGACGCGTACGTCGATTTCGGCCCGCTGGTGGAGAATTCGCTGACCGTGTCCGAAGACCGGCGCTCGGTCGAGGTGCGGCTGCCCGAACCCAAACTGGCGAAACCCAATTTGGACAACGCACGCAGCTACGTCTTCGGCCAGGAGCGCGGCCTGATCGACCGGCTCGGCGGACTGGTGTCCGTTCAGGACCAGCGGCCGTTCTACCTCGCCGCGGAGAAACGCATCGGTGAAGCCGCACAACACTCCGGTCTGATCGAGCGCGCCAAGGCCAACACGAAGGCGATGCTCACGCAGCTGCTGCGGGGGCTGGGCTTCCAAGTCACCTTCCCGGCGGAACCGGCCACTTGACCTCCTCGTCCTCCTCGTCCTCACGGAGGACGCCTCGACCTTCCACTACGGCTATCGGGACACCCGGTCCCGCACCTCGCGCCCATCTCGGGGCTGCCGCACCCCTCTCCGACAGAAGACCTCACGACAACTGACCTGGTTCCGTACGCGGATGAAGCAAAGTGCTCCGCAGGCACTCATCGCCGCACGGCGAATCCCCGCGTCCGTGCTGAGCTGACCGCGCCGCTCTTGACCGGAAGACCTCGTACTGGTGGGGTGACGAAGTCGACTGGAGGCGCGATGGTGACGAAGCCGAGGGAAAGCCTGACCTACAGCGAGCCGATCGCGACCGGCGAGGTCATGATCGACGTCGCCCCCGAGAAGGTGTACCGGCTCGTCTGCGATCCGGTCTCGATGGCCGAGTGCACCGAAGAACTCCGCAAGGCACGCTGGCTCCGCGGTGCGACCGAGGCACGCGTCGGGAACTGGTTCGCCGGCAGCAACCGCAACGGATGGCGGCGCTGGGTGACCCAAGCCCAGATCACCGAGGCCGAACCCGGCCGCCGGTTCGCCTACCGGGTGCGCACGCCGTTCTTCGTGCCGATCTCCCGATGGGAGTACGACATCGCGCCCGACGGCGACGGCAGCCGCCTCACCGTCACGAACTGGCTGCGGGTGCCGCCGTGGTTCGTCCCGATCGCCATCCTCATCACCGGCGAGCCGGATCGAGCCGGGACCAACCGGGCCAACATCGCCACGACGTTGGAACGGGTGAAAGCCCGGCTCGAAGGCCGGGAGTGGCGTCGCTGAGCCGGGGCGGGATCGAGCCTCAGCCGGTCCCGAAGTTCTGCATCCCCCGGTCCTCCAGTTTGCGCATCACCGGGCCGGACAGCAGACCGTGCACGAGGACCGACACCGCGATCGTGAGCGCCGTGACCCGCCACAGCGAGTCGGCCATCGGGAAATCGCCGTGCCCCAGCGCGTAGGACAGGTAATAGAGGCTGCCGATCCCGCGGATGCCGAAGAACGCGATCGCCGTCGCCGCCGGACGTGTGGTGGCGCTACCGAGCAAGGCCAGCCCGCCGAACAGCGGGCGCACGATCATCACCGCCACGACGGCCACCAGGACTTCGGCGAGTGTCACCCCGGAAAGGAGCCCGTCGCCCAGCACCACGCCCAGCCCGAGCAAGGCCAGCGCGACGAAGAGCCGTTCCAGCTGATCGCCGAATGTGTGCAGCACCTCGTGGTACTCGTGCGACCGTTCGCTCGCGCGGATGGTCGCGGCGGTGGTGAACACCGCGACGAAGCCGATGCCGCCCAGCCATTCGCACAGCGCGAACGGGAGGAAGGCGATGGCCAGCACCACCAGTCCGTCGGAGTATTCGCCGAGGCGCAGCCGCTCGTGCCGCACCCGGAACATCAGCCAGGCCATCAGCCGGCCACAGGCGAGCCCGACCAGTACGGCGACCGCGAGTGGAACGAGGACCTCGGTCAGCAACCACGGCACGGGCGACGTGCTCGCCGTTCCGGCCAGGACGAGGGCGAGCATCACGAACGGCATCGCCAATCCGTCGTTGAGCCCGGCCTCCGACGTCAGTGTGAACCTGATCTCGTTGTCCGAGCCCCGGCCGTCCTCGGTATGCGGCGCGGGCACCTGGACATCGCTCGCCAGCACCGGATCGGTCGGGGACAGCACGGCCCCCAGCAGCAGCGCGGCGGCGGGGGACAGGGCGAGCGCCCACCAGCCGAGCAGGGCGACCGCGCAGACCGACAGCGGCAGTGTGATCGCCAGCAGCCGCCACGTCGAATTCCACGACCGCCAGCCGATCAACCGGTCGGATTTCAGTCCCGCGCCCACCAGCGACACGAGCACACCGAGTTCGGTGACCACTTCGACGACTCCCACATGCGACCGCGGGTCCAGTACGCCCTGGCCATAGGGGTGGCCGAAGGGCAGCAGCCCGAAAAGCAGCCCGCCCATCAGCAGGACCAGCGGCATCGACAGCGGTCGTTCGTGCAACAGGTTCGGCAGCACTGCGGCGCACAGCGCCAGAACGCCCGCCCCGGCGAGGAGTATCTCCATGCGCGCGGAGTACCCGGCTCACTGCTCCGGCAACCGGGGACGGTTCAACCGCCGAATTCGAGTCCTTTGTGGATTGTCAGGCCGACGCTCGCGGCCAGCCGGTACGGCCGGGTGTCCACAATGACGCCGAGCAGCCGTCGCAGCCGGGAAACCTCGGCGCGGACGGTGACGAGGTGTTCCGCGTCACCGTAGAGCGCCCGGCTCAGCGCCTCGGCCGAGAGCCCGGACGGGCCCGCCGTGTCCAGGTGCACGAGGATCTCCGCGTGCCGCGGCGTCACGGTGCGGACCCAGCCGAAGTCACCCGAAGTCACCCGCAGCATCGGCGCGTGGCCGAGTTCGAGAGCCAGCCGGACCTGGCGCGCGGTGTCCGCCGGGCGCACCAGCCAGCCTTCCGAGAGCCGTTCCGGCAGGCAGGAGCCCAGTCCGGGAACGGCGAGGAGCCGCCCTTCCGCCGGCGCGGCGATCCGCGTGCCGGAGGCGATCCCGGCGGAGTGGGCCACCCAGCCGTCGTCGTCCACCAGCAGCACCGGGCCGCCCACGCCGGTCACCACCGGTTCGGCGGTCCGTCGTAACCGGTCGAGTCCCTGTCGGTGGTGGCGCCAGAGTTCGGATTCGACCAGCCGTCGCCCGGTCTCCACGAGCGCGCCGATCGCCGGATGCAGGGTCAGCGCGGGACCGCTGACGTCGATCACCCCGAGCAGTTCGCCGGTGCGCGGATCGTGTACCGGCGAGGCCGTGCAGTACCAAGGATGCTGGCCCTGTTCGAAGTGTTCGCCCGCGAGCAGCTCCACCGGCGCGGCCTCGGCGAGCGCGGTGCCGATCGCGTTGGTGCCGACCCTGGTTTCGGTCCAGTCGGCGCCTTCGGCGAAGCCCAGCGTGTCGGCCCGGCGCCGCACGGCGGGCGAACCCATCCGCCAGAGGATGACGCCCTCGGCGTCGGTCACCACCAGCAACATGTTCGCGGTGTCGGCCGTCGCCTCGACGACCTGCCCGAGGTCCTCGATCACCCGCCGCAGCGGAGAGGTGCGGCGACGGCGGGCGACCTCGTCCAGCGGCACCGAATCCCGGGTGTTCAGCTCGTCGGCGGCGAGCCCGAGGCTCAGCATCCGTGACCACGACCGCGAAACCAGCGGCCTCGGCCGGACGCGTGGACGGCCGCCGCCGAGCACGGCTTCGTGCATGCGGATCAGGTCGCGGGCGTGCATCGGCAGGTCGACGCCGGGCGGGACCGAACTGTGCACGCCCACAGGTCACCTCCGCGCCATCGCGTCGACTGACCAGCATAGGTCCGCCGTAGAGGTGCGCCAAGGAGCCGGCTGCAACACGCTGCAACCCTTGCCGTCGCGGTCGTCCGCGGCGTGTGATCGGGGAGACAGCCGGACGCCGAAGCCGGGGAGTGGCCATGACACGGACGGTGGGCCGGATCGAGGCGACGGGCTCGCCGCAGGCTCGGGTCGATGCCCGGCTGAGCCGATTCGACTCGGCCCTCGCCGCCGACGTCACCAGGATGCAACGGTCCTCGACGCGGGTGAAGTAACCACAAGGCGTGAGGAGCACCGAGCTTCGGTGCCGGACCCTGGCGGTCCCGGCACCGGAGGGGCACCGCCTCCGGACCCCGGGCGGTCGACGACGCCGGGCACCGTTCCCCGGACCCCGGACGGTTCCCGGCGTCGGATCCGTGTTCAGCGGGCCGCCTGCGCGTAACGGCGGGCCAAGACGGCGAAAGCCGCTCGCAGTTCGGGAGGCCCGACCACTTCGATGTCGGCGTCGAAGCGGCCGATGCTCGCCGCGAGCCCGGCCCATGACCACGACCCCAGCACCAGACGGCACCGATCCGGCCCGAGTCCTTCCACCACACCGTCGCGGACGTAGTGGGAAACGGTGACCGCGGGAAGGCCGAGGACGACTTCGCCGCGGCACGGCCAGTCACCGGATTCGGAAGAGCCCCGGAACCGGCTCGCGACGAAGGCGGCGACGTCCGGGGCCGGCAGCTCACGTGGCGTGAAGCGCGGGCCGTTCGGGGTGCGCGGGGTGATCCGGTCGGCCCGGAAGGTGCGCCAGTCCGCGCGATCGAGATCCCAGGCGACGAGATACCAGCGGCCGTGCCAGGTGACGAGATGATGCGGTTCCGCTCGGCGCGGCGCGTCCGCGTAGTCGAACCGCAGAATTTCGCGGGCGTGCACCGCCGCGCCGAGCGCGAGCAGGGCTTCGCCGTCCACGCGGGGATCCGCCCGGCTCGCGGGTGATTCGACGGCGGTGACCCGCAGCGTGTCGATCCGGCGCCGCAACCGCGAGGGCAGCACCTGCCGGACGGTGTGCAGTGCCCGCATCGCCGCCTCTTCGATCCCCGCGCCGCTGGTGGTGGCGATCTGGAGCGCGACGGCCAACGCGACCGCCTGGTCGTCGTCGAACAGCAGTGGCGGCAGCTCGGATCCGGCGTCGAGCCGGTACCCGCCGTCGGGGCCTTTGATCGTCGCGATGGGGTAGCCGAGCTCGCGGAGCCTGTCGACGTCGCGGCGCACGGTGCGCGGGCTGACGTTTAGCCGCTCGGCCAGCAGCGCTCCCGGCCAGTCGCGGCGGGCCTGCAGCAAAGAGAGCATCGACAGCAGACGTGCGGAGGTCTTCGGCATGGTCTCCATGATGCCGCGGGTAGAGGCCACAACCTGTCCTCTACTCCTGCGAGAGTCGTCGTGTGCCAGAGAACGACAACACGGAGGGCCCGATGACCACCACCATCCTCGACGCCGAACGCGCCGACCTGCTCGAAGCCCTCGACACCATCCGCGCCGCGCTGACCGCCACCGTCCAGGGGCTCACGGACGAGCAACTCGACGAGCATCCGACGGTCAGTGAACTGAGCCTCGGCGGTCTGATCAAGCACGTCGCCGCGATCGAGGAGATGTGGCTGCGCTTCGTGGTCGAGGGCCCGTCCGCGATCAGCTACGACCTGCCGGAAGGCGTCACCTGGGCCGACATCGGCGCCGGGACCGCCCGCGAGTTCCCGCAGTGGGCGATCGACCATCAGAACAACTTCAGGATGCTGCCCGGAGACACCCTCGCGGGCGTCCTCGCGCGCTACGAGCGGGTGGCCGCGCGAACGAAAGAGATCGTCTCGACGATTCCCGACCTGTCCGCCACGCATCCCCTGCCGGAGGCGCCCTGGAACCCGCCGGGCGCGGTGCGCAGTGTGCGCCGGGTGCTGACGCACGTCATCGCGGAGACCGCGCAGCACGCCGGCCACGCCGACATCCTGCGCGAGAGCATCGACGGTCAGAAGTCGACCTGACCCCGCGCCCCCGCCGGAACCGGGACGCATGGGCTGTGAAGGCCTCCTTGAGGGACCCAGAATCCCTCAAGGAGGCCTTCACAGCCTTCGGCCCTCCAGAGAAGGCGTGAGCCGACGATCACGTTGAGGAGAGGTGATCCAGACAACAAATCACCGTGAATTTGGATTTCACTGCACTGATTCGACGATCTGCCAGTGTTCTGTGCAACATATTGCGCTTATCGGTGCATCGAAACGGCGGATATCGTCGGCGGCATGAAGATCGCCGTCCATCAGGGCTCGTACGCCGAGCTGCCGTCCGTCGTCGCGGCGTCGGGTGCCGATCTCGTGCTCGCCGCCGAGATGATCACCACCGGCTACCACGTCGGTGCCCGCTCCCGCGAGCTCGCCGAACCGGCCGACGGGCCGACGGCGGCGCGGATGTCCGCGCTGGCAAGGGAAACCGGTGTCGCGCTGGCCTACGGATACCCCGAGTCCGACGGTGCCCACGTCCACAACAGCGTCCAGCTGATCGGCCCCGGCGGACAGCGGCTGGCGAATTACCGCAAGACCCATCTGTTCGGCGACCTCGACCGCGACCGGTTCGAGCCGGGCGCCGAGGCGATCGTGCAGGCCGAGCTCGACGGTCTCCGGATCGGCCTGCTGATCTGCTACGACGTCGAGTTCCCCGAACTGGTCCGGGCGCACGCGCTGGCGGGGACCGAACTGCTCGTGGTGCCCACCGCGCTGATGAGCCCGTACGAACTGGTCGCGGACACGGTGGTGCCCGCCCGCGCCTACGAAAGCCAGCTGTTCGTCGCCTACGCGAATCGCTGCGACACCGAACAGGAACTGACCTACTGCGGCCGGTCCTGCGTCGTCGCCCCGACCGGCGAAGTGCTCGCCCGTGCCGGCTCCGGTCCCGAGCTGATCAGTGCCGAAGTCACCCGTGACGCGCTCGTCGCTTCGCGCCTGGAGAACACCCACCTCGCCGACCGGCGGCCCGAGCTGTACCGAGGACTTCCCGCATGACCTCCGCCCTTCCGACCGCGATCCACCACGACGAAACCGCCGGCCGCCCGATCACCATGTTCGGCCCCGATTTCCCGTTCGCCTACGACGATTTCCTCGCCCACCCCGCCGGACTCGGCTCGGTCCCCGCCGAGCGCCACGGCATCGAGGTGGCGGTGATCGGCGGCGGCCTCTCGGGCATCGTCACCGCGTACGAGCTGATGAAACTCGGCCTGCGCCCGGTCGTGTACGAGATCGCCGAGATCGGCGGCCGCCTGCGCACGGTGAACTTTCCCGGCTGCCCGGACGACGTCGTCGCGGAGATGGGCGCGATGCGGTTCCCGCCGGCGTCCACCGCGCTCTTCCACTACATCGACAAGGTCGGCCTGGAGACGACACCGTTCCCGAACCCGCTGGCGCCGGGAACGCCGAGCACCGTCGTCGACCTCAAGGGGGAAAGTCACTACGCGCGGACAGCCGGCGAACTGCCCGCCGTCTTCGGCAAGGTCGCCGCCGCCTGGGACAGCACGTTGTCCGAGCAGGCCGCGTTCACCGAGATGCAGAAGGCGATCCGCGAGCGCGACGTGAAGACGATCAAGCGGCTGTGGAACGAACTCGTACCGAGGCTGGACGACCAGACCTTCTACGGCTTCCTCTGCGCTTCGCCCGCGTTCGCCTCGTTCCGCGACCGCGAGATCTTCGGGCAGGTCGGCTTCGGCACCGGCGGCTGGGACACCGACTTCCCGAACTCGATCCTGGAGATCCTGCGGGTGGTCTACACCGGTGCCGACGACGAGCACCGCAGCATCGTCGGCGGGAGCAGGCGGCTTCCGTTGCGGCTGTGGGAACACGCGCCCGACGACATCGCGTTCTGGCCCGCGGGAACGAGTTTGAGCTCACTGCACGGCGGAAGCCCGAACCCCGGCGTCGCCCGCCTGCACCCCACCGCGCCGGACAACATCACCGTGACCGACACCGAAGGCCGCATCCGCACGTACCCGGCGGCGGTGTTCACCGCGCAGAGCTGGATGCTGCTGTCGAAGATCGAATGCGACGAGGCGCTGTTCCCGATCGACCACTGGACGGCGATCGAGCGCACGCACTACATGGAGTCCTCGAAGGTCTTCGTCCCGGTGGACCGGCCCTTCTGGCTGGACAAGGACCCGGCGACCGGCCGCGACACGATGAGCATGACGCTGACCGACCGCATGCCGCGCGGCGCCTACCTGCTCGGTGACGACCCGGACGCGCCCGCGGTGATCTGCCTGTCCTACACCTGGGCCGACGACTCGCTGAAATGGCTGCCGCTTTCGGTCTCCGAGCGGGTCGAGGTGATGTTGCAGTCGCTGAAGGAGATTTACCCCGGCGTCGACGTCCGCCGGCACGTCATCGGCGACCCGGTGACCGTGTCCTGGGAGGCCGAACCGCATTTCATGGGCGCGTTCAAGGCCAACCTGCCCGGCCACTACCGCTACCAGCACCGGCTGTTCACCCACTTCAAGCAGGACGGGCTCGAGCAGCGCCACCGCGGTCTCTTCCTGGCCGGCGACGACGTCTCGTGGACGGCGGGCTGGGCCGAAGGCGCCGTCCAGACGGCGCTCAACGCGGTGTGGGGCGTGCTGCACCACTTCGGCGGCACGACGGATCCGGCGAACCCGGGCCCGGGCGACGTCTACGACGACATCGCGCCCATCGAGCTGCCGGACTGAACGCGGCGCTTCACCAGCCACGCGGTGCCGAGCGCGAGGAGCATGCCGAGCACCGCGCCGACGGTGTTCATCAGCCAGTCGTTGGTGTCACAGGCGCGGCCGACGGCGGGGACGAACGCCTGAAGTGTCTCGATCACCGCGGACAGTCCCGAGCCCGCCGCGAGCAGGGTCAGCGGCCGCTTCGCCGCCAGCGTGGCGAAATACACCGGTGGGAGGAACAGGGCGACGTTGGCCAGCAGTTCCACCGCACCGAGCGTGGGCAGCGAGAACTGGACGGTGCACGAAGTCCCGTCGATCGTGCGCGCGGTGGGCACCAGCGTCAGCGCGAAGACCGGCACCAAGGACACGCCGGTGAGGGCCCACAGGATCCGCCGCCTGCCCGCGAACAGGTGACCCAGGACGGCACAGACGAGCGCGACCAGGGCGATCGCCGCCGGCACGAGGGCGGAGTGGTCGAGCAGGAAGTTCGTGATCATGGCGAGCCGATCGTACGAGCGGGCTCACTCAGCCGGTGAACTCGACCTCCGCCGAGGGCACCACGCGCAGCCTGCCACCCGGGTGGATCGCGGTGCTCAGGAGCAGGTTGTGCCGGGCGACGACCTGCTCGGCGGTCAGGCCGGTGATGGGATCGCCGTCGGCGGACGGCGCGTGGCCGTCGCCGACCAGCACGACGTCCAGACCGTGGCTCTGCGCGGACCGGGCGGTCGCGTCGACGCAGTAGTCGGTGGCCAGCCCGGTCAGCACCACGGTGTCGACGCCCCGGTCGGCGAGCAGCCCCGCCAGCCCGGTGCGGTAGAACGAATCCGTGGCCGTCTTGTCGACCACCAGGTCGACCGGTTCGAGACCGAGCAGCGCGCTGACCCGGGTGGCCGGTGACGCGGGATCGAAGTCGGTGCCGGGGGCGCCGATCTGCCGCAGGGCGATCACCGGAACGCCTGCCGCCCGGGCCCGGCGCGCCAGCGCGGCGATCCGGGCCGCCAGTTCCTCGCCGCGCCACACCAGGGGAACGAGCATGTCCTGCAGGTCGACGATCAGCAGCGCGGCCTTCATGTCCGGCAGCCTAGGGCAGCGCGGCGGGTGATTCGGTGTGGGCGACGGTGCGGTCGTCGAGCCAGGCGGGCTGGTCGTCGACGTTGCGGGTCACGTCACAGGTGTCCTGCCCTCACCAGACCCGAATCGCCACGCGCATCCGGCGTCAGACCAGCTCCGAAGAGACGACCGAGGGCAGCCCGCGCAGCCGCTCCAGCAGCGGCTCGACCTCGGCGGCGTCGATCAGCACGGCGCAGGTCATGGTGCTTTCGCGGACTCCGTCGCGCACGTCGACGGACAGGTCGTGGACCAGGCAGCCGAGCGCTTCGACCAGGCCGGGGATCTGGTCGACGCCGCCGACGAAGTAGGTCGCGATCCGGCGGCGGACCAGCATGGACGTACGAGGTGCGGGAAGCTGAACCGCGATAGCGGACATCGTGGGCTCCAAGGGCGGGAAACGTGCAGGCCGTGGCGGGCCAGGTCCCGGGAGATGCCCCGTGCCGAGGGGTCGCCGGAATGCGCGCCGGCGACCTGGTTTCAGCCGGCGCGCTTGACTACCAGTCGAGTCCAGCGGCGCACGGCGTCAGGCTAGCACGACCTACCCGCCAGTCACGAGAGCCGCAACCGGGAGCCCTGCTCGCGGATGTGCGCGGCCGAGCCGCAGCCGAGATCCAGCTGCCGCTGCCGTTCGGCCACGAACGCCCGGCCGAGGCCGGTACGGTCCGAAGTGGACAGTGTGCGCCGGAGTTCGTTCAGCAGGCCGCGTTCCTCCGCGCGGATATGCGCGTCCACCGAATTCTCCAGTGCCGCCAATGCTTTCTCGGAGTCGGTGGAATCCAGCACGGCCAGCAGTTCGGCGGCCAGCCCGCTCTCGGTCACATCGGGACGGACTATCCGCTCCGTCGCGGTGGCATGGGCGACCAGCGCCGCGCAGAGTTCCGCGATCAGCGCCGGACGGTCGGCCTCGTCGTTGCGGAGGTCGCGAAAGAGTTGCTCGATCCGGCGGTGCTCGGCCAGGACGACCTCGACCAGGTCGGAGCCGGGGGGAGCGGCCGCCGGACCCGGGCGCGTCCACCCGAAGGTCAGTTCCACGGCCTGCCGCCAGTGCCCGTATTCGCTGTCGCGGCGGGCCGGGTCCATCGTCGGCAGCCACTGGCCGGCGCGGTGCCAGTTCCGGCGCAGCCCCTCCAGATCCGGCCAGTACCCGACCGACAATCCGGCCGCGTACGCCGCGCCCAATGACACCGTCTCGGCGACCATCGGGCGGACCACGGGCACGTCGAGGACGTCGGCGACGAACTGCATCAGCAGGTTGTCGGCGGTCATCCCACCGTCCACTTTGAGCGTCGACAGCGCGAGCCCGGAATCGGCGTTCATCGCGTCGACGACCTCGCGGGTCTGCCAGCCCGTCGCCTCCAGGACGGCCCTCGCGAGATGCCCCTTGGTGATGTACGAGGTCAGCCCGGCGATCACGCCGCGCGCCTCGCTGTGCCAGTGCGGTGCGAACAAACCGGAGAAGGCGGGCACGATGTAGCAGCCGCCGTTGTCCTCGACCGTGCGCGCCAGCGTCTCGATCTCGGGCGCGCTGCCGATCAGCTCCAGCCCGTCCCGGAACCACTGCACCAGCGATCCGGTGACCGCGATCGATCCTTCGAGGGCGTACACGGCGGGCTCGTCGCCGATCTTGAACCCGACGGTGGTCAGCATGCCGTGCGCCGAGAGCACCGGCGTCGGGCCGGTGTTCAGCAACAGGAAGCTTCCCGTGCCGTACGTGCACTTCGCCTCGCCGGGCGCGAAGCAGGTCTGACCGAACAAGGCCGCCTGCTGGTCACCGAGCGCCGCCGCGATCCGAATCCCCGGCACCACCCGTGACGTCGTCCCGTACACCTCGGCCGACGGGCGGATCTCCGGCAGCATCGCGCGCGGGACGTCGAAGAACTCCAGCAGCTCGTCGTCCCAGGACAGCGTCCGCAGGTTCATCAACAGGGTGCGCGAGGCGTTGGTGACGTCGGTGATGTGGACGCCGTCCTCGGGGCCGCCGGTCAGATTCCAGATCAGCCAGCTCTCGACCGTCCCGAACAGCACGTCGCCGCGTTCGGCGCGTTCCCGCAGGCCGGGGGTCCTTTCCAGCATCCACCGGATACGCGGTGCGGAGAAGTACGTGGCCAGCGGCAGCCCGCACAGGCGCCGGACACGGTCGGCGCCCGGCTCGCGGGCGAGGTGTTCGAGCATCGCGTCGGTGCGGGTGTCCTGCCAGACGATCGCGCGGCCGACCGGGTTGCCGGTGTGCCGGTCCCACAGCACCGTCGTCTCGCGCTGGTTGGCGATGCCGAGGCCGACCACCTGCGCCGGTTCGACGCCGGCGTCGGCCAGCGCCTGCGGCACGATCCGGCCGACGTTGCGCCAGATCTCCGTCGCGTCGTGCTCGACCCAGCCCGGCCGGGGGAAGTGCTGCTGGTGCTCGCGCTGCGCGACCGAGACCAGCCTGCCGCGCGCGTCGAACAGGATGCACCGTGTCGAGGTGGTGCCCTGGTCGATCGACATCACGTAGCGCTGGACCACGCGCGCACCTCCATCACCATCGGGACGCGCCGAGATCGCGGGAGACCGCCCGTGCCGCGTCGCGTACGTGGCCGAGCAGCCGCGGGATCGGGCTGCCGTCGGCTTCACAGATCCGGTCCGCCGCGCCGGACACCCCGATCGCGCCGACCACGATGCCGCCTTGACCGCGGATCGGCGCCGCCAGCCCGGCCTCCCCGGTGATCATCTCGCCGTTCTCGCTCGCCCAGCCCGCCTCGCGCACCTTGCCGCAGGCGCGTTTGATCGCCGTCTGGGTGACCAGGGTCCGGCGGGTGTAGGCCTCCGGCCCGCCGCTGCGCAACGATGCCACGAGACCGGTGTCGTAGGCCAGGAGTACTTTTCCGAGCGCCGTCGCGTGCAACGGCAGAAGCGTGCCGACGTCCAGGGTCTGCAGACTGTCGTCGGGCCGGAACACGTGGTGCACCACTAGGACCCGGCCTTCCAGCGGCGCGCCGATCCGGACGGCCTCACCGCTGCGCGCGGCCAGGGCGTCGGCCCAGTTGATCGCGCGGGACCGGAGTTCGTTGACGTCGAGGTAGCTGGTGCCGAGGTGCAGCAGTGCCGCACCCAGTTGGTATTTCCCGGTGTCACGGTCCTGTTCGACGAAGCCGACCCCTTGCAGGGTGCGCAGGATCCCGTGCGCCGTTCCCTTGGCGAGCTCGAGGGAATCGGCGATCTCACCGACCCCGAGACGTCCCGAACCGCGCGCCAGCAACCGCAGGATCGCGGCGGCGCGCTCGATGGACTGGATCGGACCGGGCACGGCCCCACCGTAGCCCGACCGGCCCTGATTCGACAATGTCGAACGTCGTCTCCGCGCGTTCGACAATGCCGACCGGCGTCCGTTGACCCCGCGTTCCCGCGAACTTAACTTCGGCCTCAACAGGGCAACGGTGTCCTTTGTGGAGGAAGCAATGGTGCGAAACCTCAGAGCTCGCGGGCCGGCGGGCGAACTGGCGGCGGAGTTCGTCGGGACGATGATCCTCATCCTGTTCGGCTGCGGGGTGGTGGCTCAAGTCGCCGCCGCGGGCATCGGGGACCACGACAGCATCGCGTGGGCTTGGGGAATCGGTGTCACGCTCGGTATCTACGTGGCTTCACGGATCAGCGGCGCGCATCTGAACCCCGCCGTCACGGTGGCGCTCGCGGTGTTCAAAGGCTTCTCGTGGCGCAAGGTCGCCCCGTACGCCTTGGCGCAGACCGCCGGGGCGTTCGTCGCCGCGTTGCTGGTGCGCTGGAACTACACCGAGGTATTGAACGCCGCCGACCCCGGACTGACGATCAAGACCCAAGGTGTCTTCTCCACCCTTCCGGGTAACGGAACCCTTCCGGTAAGTGACTGGGGTGCCTTCCGTGACCAGATCATCGGGACCGCGATCCTCGCGCTGGTGATCTTCGCCATCACCGACCTCCGCAACACCGCGCCCGCCGCGAACCTCGCCCCGGTCGTCGTCGGCTTCCTGGTGGTCGCGATCGGCATGGCCTGGGGCACCAACGCCGGCTACGCGATCAACCCCGCCCGCGACTTCGGCCCGCGGCTGATGTCCTGGCTCACCGGTTACGACACCGCGTTCACCGATCAATACGGCTATCCGTACTGGTGGATTCCGATCGTGGCCCCGGTCATCGGTGCGGTCGTCGGCGGCGCGATCTACAAGTTCTTCATCGAGCGTCACCTGCCCGCCCAAGACGTCGAGCGCGTTTCCTGAAGGGAAGAAACCATGCCTGACTACATCGGCGCCGTCGACCAGGGCACCACCAGCACGCGCTTCATGATCTTCGACCACGGCGGCGGCGAGATCGCCCGCCACCAGCTCGAGCACGAGCAGATCCTGCCCAGACCGGGCTGGGTCGAGCACGACGCCACCGAGATCTGGGAGCGGACCCGTTCGGTCATCGCGACCGCGCTCAACAAGGCGAAGCTCACCGCCGCCGACCTCGCTTCGCTCGGCATCACCAATCAGCGCGAGACCACCGTCGTGTGGAACCGCCGCACCGGCCGCCCGTACCACAACGCCATCGTGTGGCAGGACACCCGCACCGACCGGATCGCCTCGGCGCTGGAGCGCGCGGGCAAGGGCGACGTCATCCGGCAGAAGGCCGGGCTGCCGCCCGCGACCTACTTCTCCGGTGGCAAGCTGCAGTGGATCCTGGAGAACGTCGACGGTGTCCGCGAGGACGCCGAAAAGGGCGACGCGCTCTTCGGCACCACCGACTCCTGGCTCATCTGGAACCTCACCGGCGGCCCCGACGGCGGTGTGCACGTGACCGACCCGACCAACGCGTCGCGCACGATGCTGATGAACCTCGAAACCCTTGAGTGGGACGACGAACTGCTGTCGTTCTTCGACATCCCCAAGCAGATGCTGCCGTCGATCGCCCCGTCGTCGAACGACGGCCGTTTCGGCGTCACCCGCGCGAATGGCCCACTCGGCGGCGAGGTCGCCATCACCGGTGTGCTCGGCGACCAGCAGGCGGCGACCGTCGGCCAGGTGTGCTTCCGGCCCGGTGAAGCCAAGAACACCTACGGCACCGGCAACTTCCTCCTCCTCAACACCGGCCACGAGGTCGTGCGCTCGAAGCACGGTCTGCTCACGACGCTGGCTTACCAGTTCGGCGACGAGAAACCGGTGTACGCGCTGGAAGGTTCGATCGCCGTCACCGGTTCGGCCGTGCAGTGGCTGCGCGACCAGCTCGGCATCATCAGCGGGGCGTCGCAGAGTGAAAGCCTCGCCCGTCAGGTCGAGGACAACGGCGGCGTCTATTTCGTCCCCGCGTTCTCGGGCCTGTTCGCGCCGTACTGGCGTTCGGACGCGCGCGGCGCGATCGTCGGGCTCACCAGGGCGACCACCAACGCGCATCTGGCGCGGGCGACGCTCGAAGCGATCTGCTACCAGACCCGCGACGTCGTCGAGGCCATGCAGAACGACTCGGGCGTGACGCTCGACGTGGTGCGGGTGGACGGTGGCGTGACCGCGAACGAACTGTGCATGCAGTTGCAGGCGGACATCCTCGGTGTGCCGGTGTCGAAGCCGGTGGTCGCCGAGACCACCGCGCTCGGCGCCGCCTACGCGGCGGGCCTGGCGGTCGGGTTCTGGAAATCCACCGACGAGCTGGAACAGAACTGGAACGAGGACAAGCGCTGGGAGCCGTCGTGGACGGACGAACAGCGTGCCGAGGGCTACGCGGGCTGGCAGAAGGCCGTCGGCCGCACGCTGGACTGGGTCGAGGTCGAGTGAGCCCGACGAACAGGAGGAACACAGTGACACCCGTACCGCTTTCCCCGGTCTACCGTGCCGAGACGCTGCGCAAGCTGGCTCGTGAAGAGGTCGAAGTCCTCGTCGTCGGCGGGGGAGTGACCGGTGCCGGCGTCGCGCTCGACGCGGCTTCGCGCGGGCTCTCCGTCGCGCTCGTCGAGGCCCGCGACTTCGCCGCAGGAACGTCGAGCCGGTCTTCGAAGCTGATCCACGGCGGGCTGCGCTACCTGGAGAACCTGGACTTCAAGCTGGTCCGTGAGGCGCTGAAGGAACGGGGCCTGCTGCTGCAGACTCTCGCGCCGCATCTGGTCCGGCCGGTGAAGTTCCTGGTGCCGCTCAAGCACCGCGTCTGGGAGCGCGGCTACATCGGCGCGGGTGTCACGCTCTACGACACCCTCGGTGGAGCGCGTGCCCTGCCGCGGCACCGGCATCTGTCCAAACGCGGCGCGGGCAGGGTCGCTCCCGGCCTCGCGGACGACGCCCTGATCGGCGCCATCCAGTACTACGACGCCCAGGTCGACGACGCCCGCCACACGATGACGATCGCGCGGACAGCGGCCGAGCAGGGCGCTTCCGTCCTCACCCGCGCTCGGGTGACGTCGCTGATCCGTGACGGCGAACGCGTCGTCGGCGCCAAGGTCGTCGACCGCGAGAGCGGCGCGGAGATCGAGGTCCGGGCGAAGACGGTCGTCGCGGCCACCGGCGTGTGGAGCGACGACATGGCCGAAGCGGCGGGCATCCCCGCGCCGTTCACCGTGCGCGCGTCGAAGGGTGTCCACCTGGTGGTGCCGCGCGAGAAGATCGACCTGGACACCGGGCTGATCCTGCGCACCGAGAAGAGCGTCCTGTTCGTCATCCCGTGGGGACGGCACTGGATCGTCGGCACCACCGACACCGAATGGGACCTCGACCGCGAACACCCGGCGGCCAGCCAGGCGGACGTCGACTACGTGCTCGATCATCTCAACGCGGTCCTGCGCACGCCGATCACCGCCGAAGACATCGAAGGCGTGTACGCCGGGCTTCGGCCGCTCCTGGCGGCGAAGGCGACCTCGACGACGAAACTGTCGCGGGAGCACGCTGTCGCGCATCCGGTGCCCGGTCTGGTGATCGTGGCCGGTGGCAAGTACACGACGTACCGCGTGATGGCCGCCGACGCGGTCGACGTCGCGGTGGACGACCTCGGCCGCCCGGCGCCGTCTTCGTGGACCGAGCGGCTGCCGATCGTGGGCGCGACGGGCTATCACGAGCTGTGGGGTGCGCGGCATTCGCTCGCCCAGCGCGCGGGGCTGCCGATCGGCCGGATCGAGCACCTGCTCCAGCGCTACGGCACCGCGATCGAGGACATCCTGGAGTCGATCTCGGAGCGTCCCGGACTGGGCGAGCCGATCCCGGGAACGGCGGACTACCTGAAGGCGGAGGTCGTCTACGCCGTCTCGCACGAGGGCGCGCTGCACCTGGAGGACGTCCTGACGCGGCGCACGCGGATCTCCATCGAGGAGCGTGACCGCGGCGTGACGGCGGCGCCGGTGGTGGCGGAGCTGATGGCGCCGCTGCTGGGCTGGGACTCGCACGAACGGGACCGCGAGGTCGCCCACTACCTCGCGCGGGTCGAAGCGGAACGTTCCGCCCAGACCCAGCCGGACGACGAAGCGGCGAACGCCCGCCGTCTCGCCGCTCCGGCGCTGCTGCCGAGCTGAGCTCCTGCGGTCGTGAGCGGGCGAGGTCTCCGATGCGGCATCGGAGACCTCGGACCGCGGCGGACGGGCCCTCACAGATTGGCTTGCCTGTCTCTACTCCAGCCAGTCGAGATAGCGGGTCTCGGCGATGCGGGCACCGTCCTTGGTGGTGAGCACGTCCCCCTGGACGGCGGCGAACATGCCCGCTGTCTCGTCGGCGGTCACCGAACGCGTGTCTTTCTTGGCGGCCAGGGTGATCCGGCCCAGTTCGGCCAGCGGGTACACGTCCGGGCCGCCCACGTCGAGGATCCCGTTCAGCGGCTTCCCGGCCGAGATCTCGGAGACCGCGGCGGCGACGTCCGCCGCGGCGATCGGCTGGATCGGCGTACTGGGCAGGCGGACCGTGGTCTCGTCGGCGGTCCAGGACAGCACCGCGTCGACGAATTCCATGAACTGGGTGGCGCGGACGATCGAGTAGGGGACGCCGCTGTTCTCGAGGATGTCTTCCTGCAGGGTCTTTGCCTGGTAGTAGTCGAGTTCGGGCACCTGGTCGACGCCGACGATCGACAGGATCACGAAGTGCCCGGTGCCCGCCTTCTTCGCGGCGGCGACGAGGTTGTCCATCGACGTCCGGAAGAACGCGGGGGAGGCGTCGTCGAAGGTCGGCGAGTTCGTGAGGTTGACGACCACGTCGGCGCCGTCGAGCGCGGAGTCCAGCCCCTGGCCGGTGAGGAGATCGACGCCGGTGGACGGCGAATGCGGCACCGCCTCGTGCCCGGCCTCGTTCAGCTTCCGTACGACCTGCGAACCGATCAGTCCGGTCCCGCCGATGATCGCGAATTTCATGAGCCAACGCCCTTTCTCGGTAGGTGCCCGCTAAATCGGACATCTCATGTCCGAGATAATACTCGGATACATTGTGTCCGAGTCAAGAGACGGGTTAGAGTCATCCGGGTGAAGATGTCCGGTGGGGTCGAGTGGGCCCTGCACTGCTGCGTCGTCCTGACCTCGGTCGACGAACCCGCGCCCGCCGCGCGCCTGGCGCAGCTGCACGACGTCTCCCCGAGCTACCTCGCGAAGCAACTTCAGGCGCTTTCGCGGGCCGATCTCATCCGTTCGGTGCAAGGAAAGGCCGGGGGATACGTCCTCACCCGGCCCCCGTCGGAGATCACGGTGCTCGACGTCGTGGAGGCCATCGACGGGCCCGGCCCCGCCTTCGTCTGCACGGAGATCCGGCAGCGCGGCCCGATGGCGACCCCGCCCGAGGTGTGCGCCGCGCCGTGCGCGATCAGCCGCGCGATGGCGAACGCCGAAGCCCAGTGGCGGGCGGCGTTGCGCGCGGTCTCCATCGCGAATCTGGCCGACGACGTCAGGGGTGACTACGGTCCAGGCGCGCTCGCCGGAATCGGCGCGTGGTTCAAGGCCGCCGAGGGGTAGCTGAAGGAATCGGCCCGGGTGGTCGCGCCCGGCACGCCGCGTGCCTCGAGGCGCGAGAAGTGCCCGCGGGATCACCGGCGTCGCCGCCACTCGTGAGCAAGCGGACTTCACGACCCGGCGCCGGCGTCACAGCCGTCCCACTGTCAACGGGGAACACATCTTAAGGGGGCGAATCTCCCTCCGTGCCTGCAGAGCAGGCACGGAGGCTTTCACGAACAGCAAACCGCCTACAGAGAGCGACCACACGCCCTGAAGCACGACGGGTGCGACTTACCTCTCATTACCCCTCTTCGCCACTCACGATCCTCGCGCGAGACTATGTGAAACACAGGGCTTCATGATCGACGCAAGCTGCATGGCATCGCGTTCCAACCTGAATCGCCACTCACGACCCGTTCTGCGGCGCGGCCGCGACGAGGCCGCTGATCAGCAGGTCCAGCGCCCGCGTGAAGTCCCGCTCGGGGTCCACGGCCGCCAGCGCCGGTAAGGCGCGGCTGAAGTTCGGCAGTGCCACCGGATCGATCCGCCGCAGGTAAGGATCTTGCCCGGTTTCACCACGGCGCGCCGTGGTGAAACCGGCGGTCGTCAGCAGCAGTGAGCCGAAGACGAGGCTGTTCAAAGCGCCCAGCGTCTGACGGACGCCGTCGTCCTCGAACCCGGCTTCGTAGAGCGCGCCGACGAGGTCCTCGACCGGCCGCAGGGCTCGCAGCGAATTCGGATTGGCCTCGTCGGTGGCCAATGCCATCGGCACGACCGGATGCCGGGCGAGCGCGCGGTAGAGGTTGAGCACGGTGACCCGCACCCGTTCCGGCCACGGCGTGCCGGGGTCGGCCGATTCGATTCCGCTGTAGACGCGCTCCGCGATGCCGTCGAGGATGTCGGTCTTGTTCCGAACGTGGTTGTACAGCGCCATCGCTTCGACGCCGAGCGTCTTGGCGAGCTTGCGCATCGACAGCCCCTTGAGGCCTTCCTCGCCGGCCAAGGCGAGGGCCGCGTCCAAGACCTTCTCTCGGTTCAACGGTTCTCTCCGCGTCATCTCGCTCCCTTCGCTTGACAGGTTTACGGTGTATCTATCATATTTACAGCGTAAATATACGCTGTAAATAGGGGGTGCTGTGCACGACGTGATCATCGTGGGCGGGGGACCGGTCGGCCTGCTGCTGGCCGGCGAGCTCCGGCTGGCCGGAGCCGATCCGCTCGTCCTGGAGGCGGCAGACGGGGCGGCCCACCGGAATCGGAGCTTCGGGCTGCGCGGGATCAACGGCCGCACTTCGCAGTCCTTGCGGCTGCGTGGCCTGACCGAGGCGTTCTCGAAGGCGCAGAAGGAGACGTCCGGCTTTTCCCGGCTGCTGAAAGGGAACCGCGCTAGGGGGCATTTCGCCGGCTTGCCCCTCGTCGAGGACGAGGTCCCTCCGGGAGCGGCTGGCGGGTTCGTGCTCAACCAACACGTCCTGGAACGGATCCTCGCCGAATGGGCCACCGAGCTCGGCGTTCGGATCCGGACAGGCCGCGAAGTGGTCGACCTCGTTCAGGAGCATTCGGGGGTCCGTGCCGTGCTTGCCGACGGCCGGTCCGAGCGGGCCGCCTATCTGGTGGGCTGCGACGGAGGCCGCAGTGTCGTGCGGAAACGGACCGGGTTCGCGTTCCCTGGCACGGACGCGACGATGACCGGCCGGGTCGCCGCGGCGGAGCTGGCCGATCCCGGCGCGGTGCACTCGGCCATGCACGGACCCGGCGGGATGGTGCACACGTCACTGGTGCCGGGCGAGATCTCCACCATGGAGTTCGACGGCGGACCGGGTGACCGCAACGCGCCGCTGACAGCCGGCGAGATGCGGGCGAGCATCAGCCGTGTCGCGGGGGTCGATGTCGAACTCGTCCGGTTCGACGGTGGGATCCGCTTCAGCGACAACACGCGTCAGGCCGCGACCTACCGGCGGGGCCGTGTCCTCCTGGCGGGCGATGCCGCCCACGTGCATTCGCCGATCGGTGGACAGGGGCTGAACCTGGGGTTGCAGGACGCGATGAACCTCGGCTGGAAACTGGGCCTGGTCGTCCGCGGACTGGCGCCGGAGTCCTTGCTGGACACCTACACCGCGGAACGGCATCCGGTCGGGGAACGCGTCCTGCGCAACACTCGGGCACAGGTCGCGTTGCTGCGTCCCGGCCCGCAGGTCGCCGCGCTCCGAGAGGTGATGGCGGAGACCCTGGCGATCCCGGCGGCCAAACGGCACTTCATCGCGATGAGCAACGGGGACGACATCGACTACGCGCCGGACGCCACGCATCCGCTGGTCGGCCGGTTCGCCCCGCGGCCGCTGGTGTCGGAGGACGGATGCGCGCTCCTGGTGGCCCGTGCGGACGAGTGCCGTGCCGTTGCGAACGGCCGCGTGCGGTTCGTCGAGGCCGAATCCGATCAGGCCTTTCTGATGCGGCCGGACGGCTACGTCGCCTGGGCCGCGCAGGACGGCGAGACGGCAGGGCTGGCCGAAGCGCTCGCGCTCGTTGCGGGACGGGCGCCATGAGGGTATAAAGTGAAACGATTGTTCAAAATGTAACGATCGTTCGAGTTGTGGGGTGTGCCGTGCCGGGCCGATATCGAGAGCTGTTTTCCGCCAAGGGCTCTCTCGCCTTCTCCGCCGCCGGGCTGGTCGCGCGGATCCCGGTCCCCATGATGGGGATCGGGATCATCACGATGCTGGCGCAGACACGGGGGGACTACGGGCTCGCCGGACTGGTCTCGGCGGCGTTCACGCTGTCCACGGCGCTGCTCGGGCCGCAGGTCTCGAGGCTGGTGGACCGCCGGGGGCAGAGCCGGATCCTGGTGCCCGTCACCGGGATCAGTGTGCTGGCGCTCGGCGCGCTCCTGCTCTGCGCGCGGTCCGGGGCGCCGGTCTGGACGCTGTACGTGTCCGCGGTCCTCGCCGGCTTCATGCCCAGCATGGCGGCGATGGTCCGGGCCCGGTGGTCGCGGCTGTACCGCGGCTCGCCTCGGCTGCACACGGCCTTCGCGCTGGAATCGGTGGTCGACGAACTGACCTTCGTCATCGGTCCCGCTCTCTCGGTCGCGTTGTGCACCACCGTGTTCCCGGAAGCGGGGCCGCTGGTCGCCGTGGTGTTCCTCGTCGCCGGAGTGCTGTTGTTCGTCGCGCAACGCGAGACGGAGCCGCCCGTGCTGCCGCCGAGTGGAACTTCCGGGAGTTCGGCGATCCGGTTGGGTGCGGTGCGGGTGCTGGTCCTGACGCTGGTGGCGGGCGGCGTCATCGTCGGCACGGTCGACGTCGTCAGCGTGGCGTTCGCCCGGCAGGCCGGGTCGCCGTCGGCCGCGGGCATCGTCGTTTCGGTCTACGCGGTGGGTTCCGCGATCTCGGGACTGGTCTTCGGAACGCTCAAGCTTGCCGTGACACCGCCTCGGCTGCTGCTGATCGGCACCGCGGGCACGGCCGCGAGCGTGATGCCGTTGCTGGTCGTGGACGGTGTCGTGAGCCTGTGCGCGGTGGTGTTCGTCGCCGGATTTTTCTTCTCTCCCACGATGATCGTCGTCATGGGGATGATCGAGAAGATCGTTCCGGCGGAGAAGCTGACCGAGGGGATGACGTGGGCGATCACCGGTCTCAGCATCGGGGTCGCGCTCGGCGCCGCGGTGTCGGGCGAGATCGTCGACCGCTTCGGGCCGGATGGCGGGTTCGCCGTCGCGGTGGCCGCCGGTGGCTTGATCATCTTGATCGCCTTGCTCTCCTATCCTCTGCTGAGCAGGAAGACCACGATCAGTGAGGAGGCGGCACGGTGAACGCGCCGAGCGCCGATGGCCGTCTCGCCAAGGGCGAGCACCGCAAACGGGAACTGATCGAGGCCACCTTGCGCATCGTCGCGCGGGACGGGGTTTCGGGGGTCAGTCATCGCACCGTCGCCCGTGAGGCGGGGCTGCCCGCGACAGCGGCCGCGTACCACTTCCGGGGGATCGAAGCCCTGCTGACGGCCGCGCTCACCCAGTGCATGGACGAAGACGCCGAGCGGATGCGCGTCCTCGCCGCCGAGGCCGACGGCGGCATGGACGCGCTGCGGAGATTCGCCGCCTTGATGGCCGAAGTCGTCGCCAAGCCCGGACATCTGCTGGCGGAGTACGAGCTGTATCTCCTGGCGGCGCGCGAGCCGAAGCTCCGCGAAGCGACCGATCGCTGGATGGCCGCCTTGGCGGACTTCGCCCGCCGCCACACCGACGATCCGGTGCGGGTCGAGATGCTGGTCGGACTGGTGGACGGGTTGCTGCTGCAGGGTTTGCTGCGCGACGAACCGCCGACGGCGGAACGGTTCGAGGCCATCTTGCGGACCGCCTTGGCGTCGTGAGTGGGGGCGAGCGCGGTGTGAAAGGGGCTTCCCCAACCCCGGAGGAGGTGAAGGTGCGCGGCAGGCCCAGGTGGTCGTGCGTGGCGATTCGGGCCTGGGATAGCTACCTGCGGGCAGCACGTGTGTTTCGACGGACGACATCGGTGACTGGAGGGACGACACGCGTGTCCAGCCGGATGGAACCCCATCGCCACTCAGACCCTGGCTCAGATGATCGCGGGCGGCGACCAGGTCAGCCGCGGATCCGTCTGCACGAAACTGCCCAGCAGCTGGTCGATCCGGGTCAGCGTGTCGAGGTCCAGCACCACCCCGGCCGCCTTCGCGTTCTCGGTCACCTGGGCGGCGCTGCTCACGCCGGTCACCACCGAGGCGACGGTGTCGTGCTGCAACGTCCAGGCGAGTGCCAGCTGGGCCATGGTCAGCCCGGCCTCGTCGGCGACGCCGCGCAGCATGCCGACGCGTTCGAGGAGGTCCGGCAGGAGCAGCGGCCGCGCTTCGGCGGACTTGGCGGCCCGGGAGTCCGGTGGGAGCACCCCCGGCCGGTACTTGCCGGTCAGGACGCCTTGCGCGAGGGGGATCGAGGCGAACTGGCCGATCCCGGCGCGTTCGCAGACCGGCATCACCTGCGCTTCGGCGACCCGCCAGAGCATGGAGTAGTGCGGTTGGTTGGCGATGAGCGGGACGCCGTGCCGTTCGGCGATCGGCCGTGCCTCGAGCAGCTGTTCCGCCGTCCATTCCGCGGTGCCCGCGTAGAGGATCTTTCCCTGCCGCACCAGATCCGACAGCGCGAGGAACGTTTCCTCCAGCGGTGTGCGGTAGTCGAACCGCAGCAACTGGTAGACGTCGATGTAGTCGGTGCGCAGCCGCCGCAGCGATCCGTGCAGGGACGTGGTCAGGTGTTTGCGGCTGAGGCCGGCGTCGTTGACACCCGGGCCTTCCGGCCAGAAGACACCGGTGCAGAGGACGAGATCGTCGCGGCGCGCGGGGCTCAGTGCCGCGGCGAGGCTTTCTTCGGCGGCGCCGCCGCCCCAGGCCGCGGCGGTGTGGAAGGTCGTGATGCCCGCGTCGAGCGCGGCCGGGACGCATTCCGCGCCGTCGCGGTGCGTGAGCCAGTTGCCATAGGAGATTTCGCTGACGGAGAGCCCGCTCGCGCCGAGCCTGCGGTATTCCATGGTCACCTCTTCCGCGCGCCGGTTTCGAGGATGGTGCGGTCGATCCATTCGTCGAGACCGGCCGCCTTGCGGGCGTAGGTCTCCCGTACCGATTCGTGCGGCAGGATCAGGAACTCCTCCGACGCCAGGCCTCGCACGACGGACTCCGCGACTTCCTCCGGCTCCAGCAACGGCGCGGCGGCGGCGATGGCGAGCGCGGCGGGATGCCCGGCGGCGATGCCCGGTTCCAGCAGCGCGGTCCGCACGCCGAGCGGGCACAGCGCGCTGACCCGCACCCCGCGCGGCCGGTAGGTGATGGCCAGCCATTCGGCGAGGCCGACGGCCGCGTGTTTCGTCACCGAGTACGGCGCGTCGCCGGGCGTGCCCAGCAGGCCCGCTCCCGAGGCCGTGATCAGCAGATATCCGGTGCGCCGGCTCAACATCGCGGGGAGTGCGACCTGGGCGGCGTGCACATGCTGCATGACGTTGATCGCCCACGAGCGCGTCCACTGTTCGTCCGCGGCGTGCACGCCCGTCCCGAACGCGGCACCGGCGTTGGAACAGAACAGGTCCACCGGCCCGAACTCCGTGCGGGCCTCGGCCACCAGCATCTTCAGGTCCTCTTTGGACGACGCGTCGGCGTGTCGCGCGATCGCGGCGCCACCGGAGGCGGTGATCCCGGCGACGACCTGCTCGGCGGCCTCGAGATCGAGATCCGAGACCACCACCCCGGCGGCGCCCTCGGCGGCGAACCGCCGGGCCATCGCGGCGCCGATACCGTGTGCCGCGCCGGTCAGCACGACGACTCGTCCTGTCACTTCCACATGCGCTCCATGGTTATCGATCCTGCTTTCGATGACAATTCTTCTGTTTTGTGATGCCGGTGAGCAACGCGTTGTTCGAAACTGCGACGACGATGATAAAAGTGCAGGTCAAGAGCATGTTCCGACAGTGTCGACATATTTGTTTCCGGCGCCGGACTTTAGCATGTGATCCCTTGTTTTCCGAGGTTTGGTACGGGAGTATTGCGCTCTCTGCGGCAAGTAGGTTATTTCTTGGGAATCCCGCTGAAAGATCGCCGAACCCGGCGAGGTTCGACCAGCCCCAGCCGAACAGGAGGTCCGCCGGTGAGTCATGCGACGGCGCGCACGCGGGTACTCGGCGTCAACCCGCTCGGACGTCCGGATCCGGGGCTGGCGGTCGCCGTCGCCAGGGGTGGCGGCCTCGGGATCGTGGACATCGGGTCCACCGTGTCCGTCTCGTCCCTGTCGGACGGCAGGTCTCCGTTCGGCGTCCGCGTCCCGGCGGGCCGGCACCTGCGGGACGAAGAGGTGCGGGAGAGCGGTGCGGGGCTCGTCCTCCTGGCCGAGGGGGCGGTTTGGCGGGGCGGGGCCGATCTTCCCGTACTGGCCGAGGTGACCGGTGTCGAGCAGGCCGTCCGGATGCTCGACGCGGGCGCCTCCGGTCTGGTGGCGAAGGGAGCCGAATCGGGCGGCTCGGACCTCACCACGTTCGTTCTGCTGCAGCGGTTGCTGAAGCGGTTCGGCGACGACGTCCCGGTGTGGGCGTACGGGGGCATCGGGCCGCGGACGGCGGTGGCCGCGATCGCCGGCGGCGCGGCGGGGGTGGTGCTCGACGGGCTCGGCCTGTTCCCGGAGGCCGACGTGCCCGCGATCGCGCGGGCCGAGCTGGCCAGGGCCGATGACGGGCTCTCCGCGTTGTTCGTGAACCGCTTCGAGGATGCGGAAAGCGCTGTCCGGACGGTCGTGCGTTCCCTCTCCGTGCCGGTCTCGGCGAGCCCCTCGGGCCAAGGCGTACGGCTGTGCCGCACGTTGGGGACCCGCCTGCCGGTCGTGCAGGGGCCGATGACACGGGTGAGCGATCAGCCCGGTTTCGCCGCCGCCGTCGCCGCGCACGACGGCTTCCCGTTCGTCGCGGTGGCGACGGCGAACGGTGCCAAGACCGCCGAACTGCTCGGCCGCACCGCCGAAGCGCTCGGCGAGCGGCCCTGGGGCGCGGGCATTCTCGGCTTCGTCCCGGAGGCGTTGCGTGCCGGACAACTCGCGGCGATCCGGGCGGCGCGTCCGCGCTGTGTGCTGATCGCCGGCGGGAAACCCGCGCAGGCCAAGGCGCTGGAGGCCGACGGGATCGCGACCTTCCTCCACGTGCCGTCCCCGATCCTCCTGCGGCAGTTCCTCGACGCCGGGATCCGCCGGTTCGTCTTCGAAGGCGCCGAATGCGGCGGGCACATCGGCCCGCGGTCCAGTTTCGTGCTGTGGGAACAGCAGTTGGACATCCTCCGCGAACACGGTGCCGAGGACGTCGAGGTGCTGTTCGCGGGCGGGATCCACGACGCCCGGTCCGCCGCCATGGTCTCGGCGATGGCGGGACCGCTGACCGGAATCGGTGTCCTGATGGGCACCGCGTACCTGTTCACCGAGGAAGCCGTGACCCACGGCGCCATCACCGAGGTCTTCCAGGACCGTGTGCTCGACGCCCGGTCCACGGTCACCCTGGAGACCGCGCCCGGGCATCTGACCCGCTGCCTGCCCAGCCCGTACACCGACGAGTTCGCCGCGGTGAAGGCCGGGCTCCGGGCGGACGGCGTCCCGCCGCAGGAGAGCTGGCAACGGCTGGAGGAGCTGAACACCGGACGGCTGCGGATCGCGAGCAAGGGCATCCGGCGGGAAGGCGACGCCCTGGTCGAGGTCGACGCGCTCGGCCAGCTCGCCGAGGGAATGTACCTGGCGGGCCAGGTGACGGTGCTGCGCGAGCAGCGCACCGACATCGCCGCCCTGCACCGGGAAGTCACCGAGGGCGCGGCGAAACTGCTCGCCGGCCGCGCGCCGGCCGTGGAGTCCGTGGTGGAGTCCGTTGTGGACGGTGACGTCGCCATCGTCGGCATGGCGTGCGTGTTCCCCGGCGCGCCCGACCTGCCTGCCTTCTGGTCCAACGTCTTGCGCGGCGCGGACGCCGTCACCGAGGTGCCGGATCGACGCTGGGACAAGGAGGTGTACGCGGACCAGTCGACGTCCGAATGGGGTGGTTTCCTGCCGTCCGTGGAGTTCGACCCGCTCGCGTACGGCATCCCGCCGAAGTCGATGGGCAGCATCGACCCGGCCCAGCTGGTGTCCCTGCAGACGGCACGCCGAGCCCTCGAAGACGCGGGCTACGGCGACGGCGGTTTCGACCGCGAGCGCACCAGCGTCATCTTCGGTGCCGAGGCCGGCGGCGATCTGGCGAACGCCGGTGTGCTGCGCGCGCTGCTGCCCAGCTATCTCGAAGACGTCCCGGAGGAACTCCTCGCGCGCTTGCCGGAGCTGACCGAAGACTCGTTCCCCGGCACGCTCGCCAACGTCATCTCCGGCCGGATCGCCAACCGGCTCGACCTCGGCGGCGCCAACTACACCGTGGACGCCGCCTGCGGCTCGTCGCTGGCGGCGCTGGACCTCGCGGTGAAGGAACTGCGGTCGGGTACGAGCTCGATGGTCCTGTGCGGCGCCGTCGACCTGCACAACGGCGTCAACGACTACCTCATGTTCACCTCCGCGGGGGCCCTGTCGCCGACCGGCCGGTGCCGCCCGTTCGACGCGGGGGCGGACGGGATCGCGCTCGGCGAGGGCGTCGCGTGCCTCGTGCTCAAGCGCCGGGCCGACGCCGAACGCGACGGCGACCGTGTCTACGCCGTGGTCAAGGGCGTCGGCGCCGCCAGTGACGGCAAGGCGCTCGGCCTGACCGCGCCGCGTCCCGAGGGGCAGCGACGGGCCCTCGCCCGTGCCTACCGCGACGCGGGGGTCTCTCCCGCGGACGTCTCGCTGGTGGAGGCGCACGGCACCGGCACGGTCGTCGGCGACGCCACCGAACTGACCACGCTCACCGAGTTCTTCCTCGACGCGGGAGCCGAACCGGGCCGATGCGCACTGGGCTCGGTGAAGAGCCAGATCGGGCACACCAAATGCGCCGCGGGGCTGGCAGGCCTGATGAAGGCGGCGCTGGCGTTGTGGCACGAGGTCGTACCGCCCACGCTGCACCTGCGCACGCCGAACCCCGCCTGGGACGCCGAGCGCAGTCCCTTCACCTTCTCCACCGGGGCCCGGCCGGCGCCGGTTCCCCGCGGCCGGGAGTTCGCCGGAGTGAGCGCGTTCGGGTTCGGTGGGACCAACTTCCACGCGGTGCTCGCCGCCCCGGGAGTCCCGCCGGGACGGCGGCACGGCCCGCGTGACTGGGACGCGGAGCTGGTGCTGCTCCGAGGGTCCGATGTGGACGGTGCCAGGGCCGCGTTGCGTGACCTGCTCGCGGCGAACGAAGGCCGTCCGCTGCGGGAGATCGCCGCGCTCGCCGCCGAACGCGGCGGAGCCGAACCGGTGCGGCTCGCGGTCGTCGCGAGTGACCTCGCGGAGCTGCGTGAGGCCGCCGAGAACGGCGGAGGGCTCACCGCCGAGCACGTCGAAACCGGTGCCGTCGCGTTCCTGTTCCCCGGCCAGGGCAGCCAGCGCACGGGAATGCTGGCGGAGTTGTTCGTGCACTTCCCCGAACTGGCCGACGTGCTGAGGCTCGCTCCCGACGTCGCCGCGACCGCCTTCCCGCCGCGTGCGTTCACCGAAGAGGCACGGGCCGCCCAGGACGAGGCACTCAAGGACACGCGGGTCGCGCAGCCCGCGCTCGGGCTCGTCGAGTCGGCCGTGTGCCGGTTGCTGGCCGATCTCGGTGTCCGGCCGGACCTGCTGGCGGGGCACAGCTTCGGCGAGCTGACCGCGCTGTCGGTCGCGGGCGCCTTCGACACCCCGACCTTGGTGGCGCTCAGCCGGGCCAGGGCTCGTTCGATCGCCGAAGTCGCGGGCACCGACCCGGGCGCGATGGCCGCGGTGAAGGCGTCCCGCGAGGAACTGGCCACCGCGCTCGAGCACCCGGACGTCGTACTGGCCAACCACAACGCGCCGGACCAGACCGTCCTTTCCGGACCGACGGCCGCCGTGGAGGAGACCGTCCGGATGCTGCGGGACCAGGGGATCGCGGCCAAACGGATCCCCGTCGCCTGTGCCTTCCACAGTCCGCTGGTGGCCGGGGCGAGTGAGGTGTTCGCCGTCGATCTCGACAACGCCGAGATCGGTGAGCCGGGCGCGCCGGTGTGGTCGAATCATACCGCCCGGCCGTACGACGCCGGTGCCGTACGCGCCGGACTCGCCGCGCAGATCGGATCGCCGGTGCGCTTCGTCGAGCTGGTCGAGGACATGTACGCGGCGGGTGCGCGCACGTTCGTCGAGGCGGGCCCCGGGCAGGTGCTTTCCCGGCTGACCAAGGAAATCCTCGGTGACCGGCCGCATACCGTGCTCGCTTGCGACCCCGGTGGGCCGGGGCTGCGAGGGTTCCTCACCACGCTCGCGCGCCTGGCGCTCATGGGTGTCGACGTGCGCACCGAACGGCTCTTCCACGGCCGTGTCCGCGTCGGCCCGCTTCCCGCACCCGCCTGGACCGTGGACGGCCAGACCGTCCGCGCGCCCGGCGGCGAGGTCCCCGCTCATGGGCTCGTGCCCGCCCGACGAATCCCGAGGACGACCATGAACCAGCCCGCGCCCGGTCGTGACCAGGCCGTCGTCGAATTCCTCCGCACCAGCCGCGAAATGCTGGCGGCGCAACGGGACGTGATGCTGGGCTACCTCGGCACCGCGCCGCTCGCCCCGGCCCCGGTGCAGGTCCCGGTCGTGCCGTCGGTATTGCCGCCCGTCGAGGCCCCGGTCGCCGCGCCCCGGTCCGCCGTCGAGCCGGAACCGGCCGCCGCGATGCCGGCATCAGCCCCGATCACCGACGTCCTGGCCACCGTGGTCGGCGCGATCAGCGAACGCACCGGCTATCCGGCCGAGATGATCGACGCCGATCTCGACCTGGAAGCGGACCTTTCCATCGACTCGATCAAACGCACCGAAATCGCGGGCGCGCTGCTCGCGAAGCTCGGCCTCACCGCACGGGTGCCCGACGACGCCCAGGATCAGCTCAGCCGCGACCGGACGGCGAGCGCGCTGGCCGCGCGGCTGCGGAAATGGCTCGAACCGGCCGCCCCGGTCGCCGCGGCCCCGGCGGGCACCTCGCCCGGCCGGTATCTGCTCGGCCGCGTGTCCGCGCCGCTCCCGACACCCGATTTCGCCAGGGTGACCGGCAAGACGGTCTCGGTGAGCTTCGAGCCCGGCCAGGAGGACTTGGCCGAGTCGGTCCGCGGGATGTTCCTCGACGCGGGCGCCGTGCCGGAGGAGCGGGCAGAGGCCGACTTCGTCCTCGTGCTGAATCCGTTGTCGGACACCGAAGAACCGGTCGCCGCCCAGGTCTTCGGCCTGCTCAAAGCGGCCAAGGGCGCGGTGGTCGTGGTGGCGAGGGCGGGCGCCGGGCACACCGCCGGACTGCGCGGTCTCGTCCGTGCCGCGGCGCGGGAGCGGACCGAGCCGACCAGGCTGGTGGAGCTGGAGTCGACGGTGGACCTGGCACGGATAGTGCTGGAAGAGGCGATCGCCGACGGACCGGCGGCCGTCCGTTACGACACCGCGGGGCGCGCGGCCTTCGAACCCTCCGCGGGCTCTCTCGGTTCGATCGCGTACGCGGGCGCCGGCCCCGGCGGCGGAGAGGTCAAGGCACTCGGCCTCGACCAGGATTCGGTGCTGCTGCTGATCGGCGGCGCACGGGGGATCACCGCGCGGGCGGCGGTCGCGCTGGCGGCGAGCGGATGCCGGATCGAACTCGCCGGGCGCACCCCGTGGCCTGCCGAACCCGGCGACGAAGACCTGCCCGGTGACGCGCCGGGGATGCGCTCGGCCTTGGCCGCGCGGGGTGGTTCGCTGGCGGACATCGAACGCCGGGTGCGTACCGTGCTGGCCCAGCGTGAGATCGCGAGAACACTCGACCAGATCGCCGCGGCGGGCGGTGTCGCGGCCTACCGGTCGCTCGACGTGCGCGACGCCGCCGCCGTCCGGCAAGTGGTGAAGGATCTGCACACCCGCTACGGCCGGATCGACGGTGTCGTCCACGCCGCCGGGGTGATCGACGACAAACTGATGGCCGACAAGGACGAGCACTCGTTCCGCACGGTCTACGGGACCAAAGTGGACGGTGCCCGCGCGGTGCTCGACGCTCTGGAGCATTTCGGTGTACGGCCCGCGTTCGTGACGTTCTTCGGCAGCATCGCCGCGGTGCTGGGAAACCGGGGCCAGACCGACTACGCGGCGGCGAACGACGCACTGGAGACCCTGGGCGAACAGTGGGCCGAGCGCACCGGCTGCCGGGCGCTGACCGTCCACTGGGGACCGTGGGCGCCCTCGGACGACCACGCGGGCATGGTGTCGCCGGAACTGGCGCGCGAGTACGAACGCCGCGAGGTGGCGCTCATCGACCCCGACGAAGGCACCACCGCACTCTTGCGTGAGCTCGCTTTCGGCCCGGCCGACGTCCGCTCCGTGCTGTACACGGCGTCACTGTGGTGAACCAGGCCCCAGTGACCCAGGAGCCGGTCGCGATCGTCGGGATGGGTGTCTTCCTTCCCGGTTCGTCCACTGTGGACGAATACTGGCAGAACATCGTTTCCGGCACCGACGCGATCACCGACATCCCGCCGCATCGCCGGGATCCGAGTTTCCACGCTCGCGACGGTCACACCCCCGACCGCACCTACGGGCGGCGCGGCGGGTTCGTCGCCGACAGCCTGGACTTCGACGCGACGGCGATCGGCATCGCCCCCAGTTCCGTCGCCGGGATGGAGCCCGACCAGCTGGTGGCGCTGGCCGTGGCCGCTTCCGCGGTCGACGACGCCGGTGGTCCGCGGCGGCTGGGCGACCTCGAACGCGTGGGCGTGATCCTCGGCAGGGGTGGCTACCTCTCGCCCGGGCTCCAGCGGTTCGACCAGCGTGTCCGGTCGGTCCGCCAGATCACCGGCGCCGTCCGGGACCTGCTTCCCTCGGCGCGTCCGGAGATGCTGGACAGGCTCCGTGAAGCGTTGCTGGAACCGCTCGGCGAGTTCCGGCCGGACAGCGCGATCGGCCTGGTGCCGAACCTCGCCGCGTCGCGGGTCGCCAACCGCCTGGATCTCGGCGGCCCGGCGTACACGGTGGACGCCGCCTGCGCGTCGTCGCTGCTCGCCGTGGACCAGGCGATCGGCGAACTGGCCCGTCGTCGCTGCGACGTCGTGCTGGCCGGCGGCGTGCACCACTGCCACGACGACACACTCTGGTCGATGTTCACCCAGCTCGGTGCCCTGTCACCGAGCCAGCGGATCAGCCCGTTCTCCCGCGACGCGGACGGCCTGCTGATCGGCGAGGGCACCGCGATCGTGGTGCTGAAGAGGTTCTACGACGCACGCCGCGACGGCGATCGCGTCTACGCGGTACTGCGCGGCTCCGGGACGTCGAGCGACGGCAAGGGCGCGAGCCTGCTCAGTCCGGCCGTGGCGGGTCAGACCCTCGCGCTGCGCCGCGCGTGGGCGTCGGCGGGTCTCGATCCCACCGCGCCCGGCGCGCTCGGCCTGCTGGAGGCGCACGGGACCGCGACACCGACCGGGGACGCGGCAGAACTGGCCACCCTCGCCGAGGTGTTCGGCCCGCCGGACGGACCGCGTGCCGCGATCGGGGCGGTCAAGGCGATGATCGGGCACACCATGCCGACCGCCGGGGCCGCCGGCCTGATCAAGGCGGCACTCGCGCTGCACCACGCCGTCCTGCCGCCCACCCTGAACTGCGTCGATCCCAGTCCGCTGCTGGACAAGACCCGGTTCCGCCCGTTGTCCGCCGCCGAGCGGTGGCAGGCGGGCGACGTCCCCCGCCGGGCGGCGGTCAACGCCTTCGGCTTCGGCGGTGTCAACGCGCACGTGGTGCTGGAGGAAGCCGACCCGGCGCCCGCGCGACCGCGGCGGGCCGAGGTCATCGGGGAGCCCGAGCAGGTCCTGCGGCTCGCGGCGGCCACGCCGGACGAACTGCGCGTGCTGCTCGACCGCCCGCATCCGGAATCCGGCGGACACGGCCCGTGCCGGATCGGGATCGTCGGGCCGACCGGCAAGCGGCTGGAAGTCGCGCGGCGGGTGCTCGCGAAGGTCACGGCCGAGGGCAGGTCCTGGCACGGGCCCAACGACATCTGGTGCGGTACGGCTCCCTTGCTGGCGCAGGCGGGGGCGAAGACCGCGTTCGTCTACCCGGGCCTGGAGGCCGACGCGGAACCGCGCTGCGCCGACGTCGCCCGGCACTTCGGCCTGGAGCGGCCCGAGTGGTCGACCGCGAGCGTGCTCGCGCGCGCTTCCAGCGTGTCCCAGGTCGGGTTGCTGCTCGACACCGCGCTGCGGCGGCTCGCCATCACCCCGGATCTGCTCGCCGGGCACAGCGTCGGCGAATGGACCGCGATGCAGGCGGCGGGGATGTACCCGCGGCAGTCCACGGAGGACATGCTGGACCAGTACTGGCCGCGGGGATTCACTCTGCCCGATGCCGAATTCCTCGTTCTCGGCTGTTCCGCCGAACGGGCGGAGGCGCTGCTCGCCGCCGAACCGGAGCTGATGATCTCCCACGAGAACGCGCCGCGGCAGACGATCGTGTGCGGGGATCCGGCGGCGGCGGCCCGGCTCGCCAAGCTGTGCACCCAGCACGGCGTCGTCGCGAGGACACTGCCGTTCCGGTCCGGGTTCCACACCCCGCTGATGCGCTCCCGGCTCGGCCCGTTCACCCGGCTCGCCGCGGAACTGGACCTGAAGCCGCCGCGGGTCCCGGTCTGGTCGGCGACCACGGCGCGGCCGTACCCCGCGGATCCGGTGGAGGTCCGCGAGCTGTACCTGGCCCATCTGGTGCGCAAGGTCCGGTTCCGGGAACTCGTCGAGGCCCTCTACACCGACGGCGCCCGTGTCTTCGTGCAGGCGGGTGCCGGTCAGCTCGGTTCGTTCGTGACGGACACGCTCGGTTCGCGGCCGCATCTGGTCGTCCCGGCGTCCTCCGGCACGAGGCCAGGGCTCGCCCAACTGCGCCGGGTGGCCACCGCGGTCTGGGTGGAGGGCGGACGGCCCGCGTTCGACGCGCTGGAGCCGCGCCGGACCCGGATCGACACGGCGGGCACGCTGCTCGCGGTCGACGGCGAGGTCAAGGGCATGTTCGCGGGCACCGGTGCGGAGCCCGAACTGGCCGACGGGATCCCCGACGCGATCGTCGCGGAATTCACCGCGCTGCTCGCCGAGACCCGCCAGGCCGCGGCGAGTGTCGTCAACGCGGCGGCCCGGCGGACCTTCGAGTCCACTGTGGACGTCTCGCTCGCCACGATGCCGTACCTGGTGGATCACCGGTTCTTCCGTCAACGCGAGGACTGGCCGGACGAGGCCGACTTCCGCCCCACCGTCCCGGCCACGACACTGGTCGACCTGGCCTGCCGGGAAGCGGAACGGGCTTGGCCGGGATCGGTCGCGACCGGCGTGAGCAACGCCGCGTTCTCCCGATGGCTGATCGCCGCCCCGGCGGTGCGCGTACCGCTTTCGATGACCCGCGAGGGCGACCGGATCAGCGTCCAGATCGGACCGCACGCCAGTATGGACGTCCACCTGGCGCGGCGATATCCCGCGGCACCCCGGCCGTCCCCGCTCCCGGGGCCGGAGACCGCGCCGCCGCTGACCGCCGCCGAGATCTACACCCGCCGCGAGATGTTCCACGGTCCCGCCTACCAAGGGCTCGCCAAGCTCATCGGGCTGGGCGAACGGCACATCCGCGGCGATCTCGTCGTGCCGTCGGCGCCCGGCGCGCTGCTGGACAACGTCGGCCAGCTGCTCGGCTGCTGGCTGATGGCCACCAAGGCGGACGCGCTGCTGGCCTTCCCGACGTCGATGGGCCGGATCACCTGGTACGGGCCGGAACCGGCGCCGGGCACCCGGTTGCGGTGCGTGGTCCGGGTGCGGCTGCCGCGGCCGGACGTGCTGGAGATGGACGCCGAACTCGTGCGCGACGGCGCCGTGCTGGCCAGGATCGAACAGTGGCGGGACATCCGGTTCCCGTGTGACCGGCCCGCCCACCGGGTCTACGCCTTCCCGGACCGGCACCGGCTGTCGGAGGAGCACCACGGCGGCTGGACACTGGTCACCGACCGCTGGCCGAGTCCCGCCGCGCGCGACATCTACGCCGGTGTCTACCTCGGCGCGGGGGAACGCGCCGAATTCGCCGCCTGCGCGCCGCGGCGGCAGCGCGGCTGGCTGCTGGAACGGATCGCGGTCAAGGACGCCGTCCGCGCGAAACTCGGCTTGGACGGCGTGTACCCGGCGGAGCTCCGCGTGAGTGCCGACGGGACCAGGGTGACCGGCCTCCACGGCCGGACGGTGCCGCCGCTGGCGGTGGCCGTCGCGTCGACGGGAGAGGTCGCGGTCGCCCTCGTCCGCGACCCGACCGCGACACCACCCTGGATCGCCGTCCGGGCCGAGGGGGAGTCGCCGGCGCAGGCCGAGGAGATCGGCACCGGAGTGGAGTACGCCGGGATACCCGGGCACGTCGTGGCCTGGAACCGCGGGTAGGAACAGGAGCAGAGCATGACGATCGAACAGCAGAGCCCGGTGTCGGTCTTCGGGACCGTGGCCGAGTTGCTGAGGGAACTGGTCGGGGACACCGACGTCCTCGGCATCGAGATCACCCCGCAGACCACCTTCCACGAGGATCTCCAGCTGGAGAGCATCGACCTGGTCACCTTCGCGAGCATCCTCGCCGAGTTCTTCGGCGCGGACGTGAACCTCGCGGAGTTCCTGGCGGAGAAGGACCTGGACGACGTGATCGGGCTCCGGGTCGGCGACATCGCGGACTACGTGGCCGCCCGCCTCGGCGAACGGGGGTGAGGCGGTGCCGACGATGACCGTCAACGGGCTGCGCACGAACGTGCAGCTCGTGCCCGGCGGGGGCACGGAGACCGTGGTGTTCCTGCACGGGATGGGCACCGACAGTCTCGCGAGCTTCTACCTCACGCTGGCCCCGCCGGTCGCCGCCGCGGGTGTGGACGTGATCAGCTACGACCTGCGCGGGCACGGAAAGACCGAACGCCCCGAGCGCGGGTACACGATCGCGGACTTCGTCGCCGACCTCGACGACCTGCTCGACCAGCTCGACCTCGACCGGCCGGTCCACCTGGTGGGCAACAGTTTCGGCGGCACCCTCGCCTACAGCTACGCCGTGGCGAAACCGGACCGCGTGCGCAGCATCGTGTGCATCGAATCGGAGCCCGCCACCGAGCTGTGGGCCGGCAAGATGGCGCAGATCCTCGAGCACACCGTGCGGTTCCTGAAGGTCGAGGAGAGTTTCGACTGGATCGAGGCCAACTACAGCGCCCATCATCGGCGGCTGGCGCGCATGGCGGCGGAGCGGATCATGGCGACGTCGATGGCCGAGGAGGTCCCGCTCGGCCCGTTGCTGACCGAGGATCAGGTGGCGAGCATCGGCTGTCCCGTACTGTCCATTCTGGGCAGTCACGGCTATCAGGCCGACGACCTCACCGCGCTGACGTCCTTGCTGCCCCGCGGGGAGTTGCACGTGTTCGAAGGCCAAGGGCATTCGGTGCTCGTCGAGCAGCACCGGGAAGTCCGTGAGCTGCTGCTGGACTGGATCTCCCGGCACGGGAGGCCACGCGGATGAGCCGGTTCCTGCTGGTCGTCCCGCCGCTCACCGGGCACGTGGCGCCGTTGCGCGCGGTGGCCGCCGAACTGGTGGGGCGCGGCCACGACGTCGCCTGGTGCGGCCCGGAACCGACGACGTCCGAGCTGACGCGCGCGGGCCGGGTGTACGCGGCGGGTGACGCGCTGGAGTTCGCCGTGGAGCGCCGTCCCGAAGGCCTGCGCGGCTTCGCGGCGCTGAAGTTCCTGTGGGAGCAGTACCTCGTCCCGCTCGCGGACGCGATGGTGCCCGGCGTCGAGAAGGCGGCCGCCGCCTTCCGTCCCGACGTCGTGATCGCCGATCAGCAGGCCTTCGCGGGCGCCCTCGTGGCGAGCCGCCGCGCCGTGCGGTGGGTGACGTCGGCGTCGACGTCGACCGAACTCGGCGATCCGCTGGGCGCCATGCCGAAGATCGCCGCTTGGGTCGGCAGGCTGCAAGACGGTCTCCGTGAGCGGCACAAGGTGTCCTGCGGAGACTTGCGTTTCTCCCCGGACCTCGTGTTGGCCTTCACGACCGTGTCCCTGACGGGGCCGGTCGCCGACGCGGGCGCGGTCCGGTTCGTCGGCCCCGCGCTGGCCCCGGCGCCCCCGGTGAGGTTCTCGTGGGACCTGCTCGACGGCCGTCCGCTCGTCCTCGCCACCCTCGGCACCGCCAACGCCGCCCTCGGCCGCCGCTTCCTGTCCGAATGCGTCGACGCCCTCGCCGGGATGCCGGCCGTCCAAGGTCTGGTCGTCGATCCCACCGGTGAGCTGATCAGCGACGAAGTGCTGTTGGCCAACCGGATTCCGCAGGCGGAGCTGGTGCGGAAGGCGGCGGCGGTGATCTGCCACGGCGGGCACAACACCGTCAGCGAGACCCTCGCTTCCGGGCTGCCGCTGGTGATCGCGCCGATCCGGGACGACCAGTCGATGCTCGCTCAGCAGGTCGAGACCGCCGGCGCCGGGCTGCGGCTGCGCTTCGACCGCGTGAAGGCCTCCGGCATCCGCCGCACGGTCACCGAAGTGCTGACCGAGCCCGCCTACGCCGCGGCGGCCGCGCGGGTGCGGGCCTCGTTCGCGGCGGCCGGGGGAGTCGTGGCGGCAGCGGACCACCTGGAGGCCCTGCCGCGCTGACGGTCAGGCGTGTGCGAAGGCGTAACACGCGTGTCTGGAGGCGCATCACGCGTGTCCAAGGCCGTAACTCACGCGGTGCGAGAGTTACGTCTTCAAGCACGCGAGTTACGTCCTTAAGCACGCGAGTTACGTCTCCAAGCACGTGAGTTCCGGGGTTCAGGCCATCGGGGTGACGTCTCGCGGGGTCCGGAACGTCCGCGCCGCGATCCATCCGCCCGCCGACGCGGCCACGGCCGCGATCGCGAGCGAGACCGGGATCGACCAGCCCGAAGGCCTGCCCAGCGCGAGCGCTCTCGTCGCGTCGATCGCGTAAGTCAGGGGGTTGAGCGCCGAAACCACCCGCAGCCAGGCGGGCATCGTCTCGAGCGGCATGTACGCGCTGGACGAGAACATCAGCGGGAACATCACCACGAAGGAAGCCATTTGCAGGGTTTCGGCCTTGCGCAGCCAGGTCGTGATGGCGACGAAGATCCAGCTCAGACACCAGCCGACGACGAGGGTGAGCAGAAGTGCCGCGGTGACACCGAGAACGCCGCCGGTCGGCCGGAAGCCCAGCAGCACCACGCTGGCGAGCGCGGTCACCAGCAGTTGCACGCCGAGTCTGGCGGAGTCGGAGATGGTGCGCGCCACCAGGACGGCGGAAAGACTGATGGGCATGCACCGGAGACGTCCGGTGAAGCCACTGTAGATCTCCGCGAGCAGGCCGGCGCCCGAACTCATCGCCGTGGTCATCGCGATGTTCACCAGCGTCGCCGGGACGAGGAAGTTCACGTACCCCTGATAGGCCGCGACCCCGGGAAGCGTGCTGACCCCGGTGAAGACCTGGCTGAACAGCAGCAGCAGCACGATCGGCTGCAGCAGACCGAAGAACACCAGGCGCCGGTCGCCGAACGCGGTCTTCAGCGACCGGGCGGCGAGCACCCGGACCTGGGTGACGAAGGTGCTCGGCGGCCAGGCCGCCGGATCGGTCAGCACGGACGGGGTCGGCGCGCGGTGGCGGGCTTCGGTCATGTCGCGACCACCGGATTCCGGTGCAGGGAAAGGTAGACGTCGTCGAGCGTCGGCTCGGCGACGGTGAGGTCCTTCATCGGCGCGCCCGCCGCGTCGAGCGCGCGGACCAGCACGGTGATGTCGGCGGGCCCGGAAAGCGCGACACCGATCACCAGCCCGGAGGCCGACGTCGTGCAGCCCATGCCGAGCCGGTGCAGCGCGGCCAGCGCCCGGCGGGCGGCGAGGTCGGTGCCGAAGGTCAGGGTCGCGGTCCGTTCCCCCAGCCGGGCCTTCAGTTCCGACGGCCGCCCGGAAACCGTGACGTGCCCCAGCCCCAGCACGATGACCTGATCCGCCAGTCTGTCCGCCTCCTCGAGGTACTGCGTGGTGAGCACGACGGTGGTGCCGCGCGCGGCGAGCCGTTCGACGCCGTCCCAGAGCCCGGCCCGGCTGAGCGGGTCGAGGCCGGTCGTCGGTTCGTCGAGGAAAAGGACTTCGGGGGAACCGACGAGCCCGGCGGCGAGATCGAGCCGCCGGCGCATACCGCCGGAGTACGTTCGCGCGGGACGGTCCGAGGCGTCGTCGAGGCCGAACATGGCGAGCAGTTCGGCCGCGCGGGCCCTGGCCTGGCGCCGGTTCGCGCCCAGCAGCCTGGCGACGAGTTCGAGGTTGCCGCGGCCGGAGAGCGCGTCGTCGACCGCCGCGAACTGGCCGGTGACCCCGATCCGCCGCCGGACGTGCTGCCCGGCGCGCACGACGTCGAAACCGCAGACCTTGGCGCTGCCGCCGCTCGGCTTGACGCGGGTGCTGAGGATGTCGATCAGCGTCGTCTTGCCGGCGCCGTTGTGGCCGAGTACCGCGAGCACGGTGCCGCGGCCGACGCGAAGGCTGACGCCGGCGAGGGCCGTCACTTCACCGTAGTGCTTGGCGAGGCCGGTCACCTCGATGGCAGCCTGCTCCATTCGCCGAACGTAGCGGCTGTTCCGACACGGCCGCAATGAACGCGAGCGGACTCCTGGTGCGTGTGACAGTTCCTCGCTCACGGCCGCTGACGGAGGTGACAAAAGCGATTTCGCGAAGAAGCCGATGCCAGTGAATCAACCGGCCGACCGCATGCGTATGACAAAGAAAAAGCGACGATTTCGGTTTTCTTGCCGGTGCGGGAGCGCGCAGGTAATTTGTCGATTTCGTGTCCACGCCGGTTCGGCCGGAACACGCAATTCTCCGATTCCCCGGGAGTGACCGCTGTGAAGTTCCCACCGAAGTCGAAAAGATCCGTGCCGGCCTTGGCCGCCGGTACGGTGGCCGCCGTCGCGGCCACCCTGGCCGTCGTCGGTTCCGGCTTGAGTGAGGCGGCGCCGGCGTCGCTGACGCTGAAGTACACCTGCCCGTTCCCGTTGATCGGCGCCCAGACCCTGGTCGTGAAGATCGACACCGTCCTGCCGGACGACGCCGTGGCCGGGAAGACCTCCACCCCGATCACGTTCGACGTCGACGTCACCGTCCCGGCGGACGCGACAGCGGGACTCACGCTCGTGGGTGCCACCACCGTCGAAGGCAGCGCGAAGGCCGCCGCGGTGCTGAAGTATCCGGTCGACAAGACGCTGAACCTCGGCCTGCCGCTGGCCATCCCGGTCACGCCGGTGCCGGAATCGGGCGAATTCCACGTCAAGACGAGCGGAAAAGCGCCCGCGGTCACGTTCCCCAGCCCGGGCACCGCTTCGGTGACGGTCGGGAACTTCAGCACCACCATGACGCCGAAGAACGCGCAGGGGCAGCCGACCGACCTCGGCACCTTCACCTCGGACTGTGTCGTCCAGCCGGGACAGAACCAGCAGCTGGGGACGTTCGAGATCAAACCCGCGGGTGGTGGCACCACGACGCCGACCACGCCCACCACGCCCACCACGCAGCCGACGCCCACGACGGAACCCACGCCGACCACGGAGCCGACGCCGACTCAGCCGACGTCGACCACGCAGCCGACGCCGACGACAGAGCCGACGCCGACTCAGCCGACGTCGACCACGCAGCCGACTCCCACGACCCAGCCGACTCCCACCACGGAACCCACGCCGACCACGGAGCCGACCCCGACTCAGCCGACGTCGACCACGCAACCGACGCCGACGACGGAACCCACGCCGACCACGACCCAGCCGACGAGCCCGACCACGCCACCGACGCCCACCACGGAGCCGACGCCCACCACGGAGCCGACGCCGACGACCGAGCCCACCCCCACGTCGAGCACCCAGCCGACGCCCACCACGGAGCCGACGCCGACGACGAAGCCGACGAGCCCGACCACGACGACCACCACGACGCAGCCGCCGGGTGAAACCCGGATCATCTACGGCGTCAAGGGCAAGACCACGATCGCCGGGCTGAACGCGAGGCTCCCGCTCGGTCCCGGTGAGTTCAGCGCGAAGCTGAACGCGCAGTCGGGCAGGTTCACCGGCCAGTTGTCGCTGCCGCCGTCGAACGTGCAGTTCCGTTTCCTCGGTTTCTTCCCGGCTTCGGCGACGGTGAAGATCAACCAGGTCGGTGCGGTGACGGGCACCGTCGACGCCGGCGCGGTGAAGGCCGACGCGAAGGTCGACGTCAAGCTGCTCACGGTGCGGCTGTTCGGGTTCCCGATCATGGCGAGTTCGACGTGCAAGACCGCCCGGCCTGCCGACATCCCACTGGTTTCGTCGCACGGCTTCGACCCGATGAAGGGCGGCAAGCTGACCGCTGAATACAAGCTGCCGCAGTTCCGCGGCTGTGGCCTGCTGACCCCGATGATCAGCGCGATGGCCTCCGGCGACGGGAACAGCCTGGAGATCACCTTGAAGAAGAACTAGGTCCCCGTCCCGTGAGTGGTGATGAGGGGAGAACCGTCATCGCCACTCACGGGACCCGACGCAGAACAGTTACGGCCATTACAATATTTCCGCGGTTCCGCCCCGCCATTCCCGCATTGCTTGTGTCGCTGATCTTCCGCCAGTAGCGTGCTGCACGAGTTGGCCGTTCGGCCGGAGAAAGCAGAAGTGAGGAAGCCCGAATGTCAGTGCTGACCGGGCGCGTTCCGCGCGCCTTCCTGCTCCCGGTGATGCTGGGGCTGGGGGCGCTTTCCTTGGCATCCGCCTCCGCCGAGCCCGCGCGGATCCAGCAGGCCCCACCCGAAAACCCGCCCGCCGCCGCGCAAGCCGGGCTGAAGTTCAGCTTCTACGTCGGTGACGATAAGCAGCCCACCACGAGCCACGTCGCGAAACTCGGCTCGGACATCACGTTCCCGCAGGGCCTGTTCGACGGCGCGATCCTCGGCTTCACCGGCAGGGTGCCGATCACCGGCAAGCTCGCCATCCCGCCGACGTCGAGCTATTTCGTGTCGTTCCGGTTCATGCCGGCCACCGGCGACGTCGAACTCGTCCCGGACGGCGACGCCACCGGGACCGTGCTCGTGAAGACCGGCCCCACCGGCGATTGCAAAGCGGTCGGCACCTCGATCTGCGCGGACACCGACGTCACCAACAAGGTGTTCATCAAGCTCTCGAACGTCAAAGTGGACGGCAAGGTGCTCGACGTCGGGCCGAACTGCCGGACCGCGCAGCCGGCGGTGGTGAACATCAAGGCCCTGGTGCCCCTCGCGTTCCCCGCTTCGCCGGTGAAGGTCACCAGCACCTTCGCCACACCCGGGTTCACCGGGTGCGGCGTGCGCGAAGACCTGAGCCCGTTGCTCACCGGCCTGGTTTCCGGCCCCGGCAACACCCTGGTCACCCACCTCATGCTGCGGTGCGTCGGCTCGGGCCCGCCCCCCAACGGATGCGGAGCCTGACGATGGCCAATCCTGTCGCCCTGCTCGCCCGCGCGCCGGAGAAGGCCGCCGCGGGACTGCGCGAATTCGGCCGCATGTGCGCCATGGGGATCGACGTCGTCCTCGCGATGTTCCGCCGCCCGGTGCAGGTGCGGGAGTTCATCCAGCAGTTCTGGTTCATCGCCAGTGTGTCGATCACGCCGGCGATCCTCGTGTCGATCCCGTTCGGCGCGGTCATCTCGCTGCAACTCGGTTCGCTCACGAGTCAGATCGGCGCACAGCAGTTCAACGGTGCCGCGAGTGTCCTCGCCGTGGTGCAACAGGCCAGCCCGATCGTGACCACGCTGATCATCGCGGGCGCGGGCGGTTCGGCGATCTGCGCGGACCTGGGTGCCCGCTCCATCCGCGAGGAGATCGACGCGATGGAGGTGCTCGGCGTCTCGCCGATCCACCGGCTGATCGTGCCCCGTGTGCAGGCGGCCATCGGCGTTTCGGTGCTGCTGAACGGTTTGGTCAGTGTCGTCGGTGTGCTCGGCGGCTACTTCTTCAACGTCATCGTGCAGGGCGGCACTCCGGGCGCGTATCTCGCGAGCTTCAACGCGCTGGCCCAGCTGCCCGACCTGGTGGTCAGCTCGATCAAGGCGTTCATCTTCGGCTTCCTCGCCGGTGTCGTCGCGGCCTATCGGGGGCTGAATCCCAGGGGTGGCCCCAAAGGCGTCGGTGACGTCGTGAACCAGTCGGTGGTGATCACGTTCCTGCTCCTGTTCTTCGTCAACACCATCCTGACCGCGCTGTACCTGCAGCTCGTCCCGGCGAAGGGAACCTGATCCCGTGACCAGCGTCCCCGAACGGGCCAAGGAAGCGTTCAAACGCCCCGGCAACAGTCTCTTCGAGCTGGGCGACCAGTTGCTGTTCTACATCCGCGCGCTCGCGGCGATCCCGATGGCCGTCACCCGCTACTTCCGCGAAGTGGTACGCCTGCTCGCCGAGGTGACCTTCGGCAGCGGGGCACTGGCGGTGATCGGCGGCACCGTCGGCGTGATGGTCGGCCTGTGCGTGTTCACCGGGATCACGGTGGGGCTGCAAGGGTTCAGCGCGCTGAACCAGATCAACATCTCCGCGATGACCGGCTTCCTCACCGCGTACTTCAACACGCGTGAGATCGCGCCGCTCTCGGCGGGGCTCGCGTTGTCCGCGACGGTCGGCGCCGGGTTCACCGCGCAGCTGGGCGCCATGCGGATCTCCGAGGAGATCGACGCGCTGGAGGTGATGGCCGTGCGCAGCATGCCGTACCTCGTCACCACCCGGATCGTGGCCGGGTTCATCGCGATCATCCCGCTCTACGTGATCGGCCTGCTGATCTCCTACCTCGGTTCGCGGGTGACCACGGTCGTCTTCTTCGGACAGTCCGGCGGAACCTACGACCACTACTTCTCCCTGTTCCTCCCGCCTGAAGACGTCCTGTGGTCGTTCGCCAAGGTGCTCGTGTTCAGCGTCGGCGTCATCCTCACGCACTGCTTCTACGGCTATCGCGCCGCGGGCGGCCCGGCGGGCGTCGGGGTCGCGGTCGGCCGCGCGGTGCGGACGTCGATCGTGCTGATCAGCGTGCTCGATCTGTTCCTCAGCCTGGCGATCTGGGGCGCCACCACGACGGTGAAGGTCTCCGGATGAGCGCGCGGGCACGGACGCAGGCGGCCGGGGTGATCTTCCTCGTCATCCTGGTGCTGCTCGGCTGGCTCTCCGTCGCGATCTTCAACAAGGACTTCGACCGCGCCGAACTGGTCACCCTGAAGACCGACCGGGTCGGCAACCAGCTCGCCCCGCCCGCCGAGGTCAAGGTCCGAGGGGTTCCGTTCGGCGAGGTCAGGGCCGTCCGGGGCAGTGCGGACGGCGCGGAGATCGACCTCGCCATCGACCCGGCGAAGATCGATCAGCTGCCGCGCAACGTCTCGGCCCGGCTGTTGCCGAAGACGGTCTTCGGTGAGCGGTACGTCAATCTCGTGCTCCCGGACCGGCCGGAAGGTGGCGCGTTGCAGGACGGCGACGTCATCGGCCAGGACCGGTCGGCCAACGCGATCGAACTGGAACGCGTCCTCGGTGATCTGCTGCCGCTGCTGCGGGCGGTGCAGCCGCAGAAGCTGAACAGTTCCCTCGGCGCGATCTCGCTCGCGCTCGACAATCGCGGGAAGTCCTTGGGGGACAGCATCGTCCAGCTCGACGACCTGCTCGGTCAGGTGAACCCGCTGATGCCGCGGTTCAAGGCCGACATCAGCGGCCTCGCCGACGTGGCGGACCTCTACACCGGGGCGGCGCCGGACATCCTCAAGGCCCTTTCGGATCTCTCGACGACGGCGAAGACCATCGTGGACACTCGGGCGGATCTCGACAAACTGTACGGCAGTGTCACTACCGCGAGCGGCGACCTGAACAAGTTCCTGGTGCAGAACAAGGACAACATCATCGGCGTCAGTGTGAAGAGCAGGCCGACCCTGGAGCTGCTTTCCCGGTATTCCCCGGAATTCCCCTGTCTGTTCGACGCGGTGAACCGGCTCAAACCGGTGATGGAGAAGGCCCTGGGCAAGGGCACCGGCGAGCCGGGGCTGCACGTGACGCTGTCCGTCCACGACCCGCGCGACAAGTACGTGCCCGGCCGGGACGATCCGCGGTTCGACCAGAAGGGCGGCCCGCGGTGCTACGGCGGCGGCGGGACTTCGGCGGCGGTGGCGTTCGCCGCCGATGGGGACCTCGGACCGGCCAATTCGAAGGGGGAGCGAGGGCTGGTCGCCGAGTTGCTGGCGCCGTCGCTCGGGATGAAGCCGGCCGAGGTCCCGGACTGGAGCAGCGTGCTCGTGGGCCCGGCCTTGCGTGGTACGGAGGTGACCGTCCGATGAGGGGTATCGCGGGGCCGGCGATCAAAGGCCTGATCTTCTTCGTGATCACGGTGGTGGCGACCGGGATCCTGGCCGTCACCATCGCCAACTCCGGGGTCGGTACGACGGTCGGCTACACCGCCAGGTTCACCGACGCCACGTCGGTCAACCCCGGCGACGAGGTCCGCATGTCCGGTGTCCGCATCGGACAGGTGGATTCGATCGGGGTGGTCGAGCGACGGCTGGCGGACGTGCGGTTCTCCATCGAGAACAAGCGACGGCTCACTTCCGGAGCCACGGTCACGATCAGGTACCGCAACCTCGTCGGCCAGCGGTATCTCTCGATCGATCCCGGCCCGGACGGTCCGGCGGTACTGGACGAGGGCACGCTGATCCCGCCGGAGCGGACGCGTCCGGCACTGGATCTCACCGCGTTGTTCAACGGGTTCAAACCGCTGTTCCAGGCGCTGTCGCCGAACGACGTCAACCAGTTGTCGTTCGAGATCGTCCAGGTGCTGCAGGGCGAGGGGAGCACCGTCGACAGCCTGCTCGAACACACCGCGTCGCTCACGAGCACCCTGGCGGGCAAGGACGAGGTGATCGGCCAGGTGGTCGGGAACCTCAACACGGTGCTCGACACGCTGAACTCGCAAGGCGATCAGTTCGACGAACTCGTGGACGTGACCGCGCAGCTGGTCTCCGGGCTCGCCGGTGACGCGAAACCCATCGGACAGGCGATCGGCGGGCTCGGCGAGCTCACCACGGCCACCGCGGACCTGCTCCAGGACGGCCGCGCGCCGTTGAAGGACAGCATCGACGCCCTCGGCGACCTGTCGAAGAACCTCGCCGACAACACCCCGGTGTTCGAGCAGTTCCTGACGAACCTCCCGAAGAAGCTGGACCGCATCGGCGCGATGGTCTCCTACGGCTCGTGGTTCAACTTCTACCTGTGCTCGGTCGAATCGGACGCGCCACCGGCACCGGGCGGCCCGCCGGTCGGCATCCCGGTGACCCAGGGACGGTGCCGGTGAAAGCGCCGAGGATCAAACCCTTCCGGGCCCGCAACCCGATCGTCGTCGGCACCGTCACGGCGGTGCTGATGGCCGCGGCGGGCTCGGCCGTCTTCTTCTCCGACGACCTGCCGCTGATCGGCGGTGGCACCACCTACGCGGCCGAGTTCACCGAAGCCGCCGGGCTCAAACGCAACGACGAGGTCCGGGTCGCCGGGGTGAAGGTCGGCGAGGTGTCCGACGTCCTGCTGGACGGTGGCCACGTCAAGGTCCTGTTCCGGGTCAAGGACACCTGGATCGGCAACCGCACCACCGCCGCCATCAAGATCAAGACCTTGCTGGGGCAGAAGAACCTGGTCCTCGACCCGGTCGGCAGTGGGGAACTCGACCCGGACGAGCCGATCCCGGTGCAGCGCACCAGTTCGCCCTACGACGTCACCACGGTGTTCAACGACCTCGCGAACACGGTCGGCGCGATCGACACCGATCAGCTGGCCAAGGCGTTCGGCACGATGTCGGAAACGCTCGGCGCCTCCACGCCTCAGGAGGTCCGGACGGCCTTCGACGGCATCACCGCGCTGTCCAAGACGCTCGCTTCGCGCGACGAGGAGCTGGTGAAGCTGTTCCAGAACACCAACAAGGTGTCCCAGACCCTCGGCGAGCGGTCGCAGCAGATCGAGGCGCTGATCCGTGACGGCAACACGCTGCTCACGGAACTGAACGCGCGCAAGGACGCCATCGCGAAACTGTTCAGCGGCGTGAAGAACTTGTCGGTGCAGCTCAAGGGGCTGGTGGCGGACAACCAGAAGACGCTCGGACCCGCGCTGGACCAGCTCGATCGCGTGGCCACCGTGCTGCAGCGCAACCAGGACAAACTCGACGAGAGCCTGCGGCTGGCCGGCCCCTTCTACCGGTTGCTCGGCAACGCGGTCGGCAACGGCCGCTGGATCGACACCTACCTCTGCGGGCTCGTCCCGACCGGTGGCACACCGGGCAGCTGCATGCCGTCAAGGAACGGGGGACGCTGATGGGGCGCCACTTCACGTTGGCCGATCTCGGTGGACAGGCCCGGCGCCGGTCCTGGATGCGGCGAATCGCGCTCGCCGTCGTCGTGGGGCTGCTCGTCACGGCGGCCTGGCCGCTGCTGACCCGGCAGGCCGACCGCGTCGTGACCGGGTTCTTCACCGCGACCGTCGGGGTGTACCCGAACACCGAGGTGCGTGTGCTCGGGGTCCCGATCGGTTCGGTGACCAAGGTCGAGCCGCGGGGTACGAACGTCGAGGTGACCATGACGGTCCGGCCGGACGTGAAACTGCCGGCCGACGTCGGCGCCGTCGTGATTACCCCGAGCCTGGTCGCCGACCGGTACGTCCAGCTCACCCCCGTGTACCTGGGCGGGCCGGAACTGGGCGATGACGCCCGCATCCCGCCCGAGCGCACCGTGACCCCGGTCGAGGTCGACGAACTCCTGGGCAGCCTCAACCAGTTGATGACCGCGCTGGGGCCGAAAGGCGCCAACCGGGACGGCGCGGTCAGTGACGTCCTGACCAAGGCCGCGGCCTATCTCGACGGCAACGGCGGCAAACTCGGCGAGGCGATCAAGAACCTCGGCGAGTTCGCCCGGACGGCGAGCGATTCGAAGGACGACCTGTTCGACTCCGTCGACAACATCAGCAAGTTCACCGCGATGCTCGCCGCGAACGACGGCCAGGTGAAACAGGCGATCCAGCAGATCTCCTCGATCAGCAGGATCCTGGCCGATCAGCGGGACCAGTTCTCCGGCGCGATGACCGAACTCACCGAGGCGCTCAGCGTGGTTCAGGGCTTCATCAAGGACAATCGCGGAAAGGTGAAGTCCGATGTGGACAAACTCGCCGAGATCACCAAGGTGCTCAGCCGGCAGAAGGCGTCACTGAGCGAGGCGCTCGACGCGGCGCCGAACGCGCTGGCGAACGTCCTCGGCGCGTACAACCAGGGCGCCGGAACACTGGACGGCCGAGGGAACATCACCGAATTCTCGGGGGCGAAATGAAAACCCGGCTCGCTGCCGTCCTGGTCCTCGTGCTGGCCGCCACCGGGTGCGGCGGTGGTGTCGACGTCTACGACATCCCCTTGCCGGGCGGTGCCGCGCTGGGCGAGCGGCCGATCCACGTCACGGCCAGTTTCAGCAACGTGCTGGATCTGGTGCCGCAGTCCGGGGTGAAGGTCAACGACGTCCCGGTCGGCCAGGTGCGGACCGTCGAACTGGCGCCGGACGGCCGCAGCGCGGTGGTCGGACTGCTGCTCAACGGGGACGTGAACCTGCCTGCCAACGCCGTCGCGCGGCTGCGGCAGGCGAGCATCCTCGGCGAGAAGTTCGTCGAGCTCGCGCCGCCGGACGACGGCACCCCGAGCGGGCGGCTGGCCGACGGCGCGGTGATCCCGCTGGCGCGATCGTCGCTGACCCCGGAGATCGAAGAGGTCTTCGGCGCGCTTTCCCTGCTGCTCAATGGTGGAGGCGTCGCGCAGGTGCAGAACATCACCCGCGAACTCAACGACGCGCTCGGCGGCAAGGAAAGCGCGGCCCGCAGTCTGCTGGCCAATCTGGACACCTTCGTCCGCGGGCTCGACGAACACAAGGCCGAGATCACCCGCGCCATCGAGAGCGTCAACAAGCTCGCGGTGACCCTGAACGCGAACACCGAGGAGATCAAGGCGACACTGAACGGGCTCACGCCGGGGATCGAGGTGCTGAACCAGCAGCGTCAGGCGCTGGTCGGGATGCTGAAGTCGCTGGACGGGCTCACTTCGGTCGCGGTCGACACGGTGAACCGCAGCAAGGACGACCTCGTCGCGGATCTGAAGGCACTCGAACCGCTGCTGCGGAAACTGGCCGACTCGGGGGACAAGCTGCCGAAGGCGATGGAGATGATCTTCACCTTCCCGTTCCCCGACGCCGCGCTCGAGGCCATCCGCGGTGACTACCTGAACACGTTCCTCACCTTCAAGAACAGTGGTGGCCGCTGATGCTGACCAGATTCGTCCGCGCCCAGCTGGTGGTCTTCGTGGTCATCGCGGTCCTCGGCGTCGCGTATGTCGGCGCGACGTACGCGGGACTGGACAAAATGGTGCTGGACCGCGGGTACACCGTCAAAGTGCGGCTCGCCACCGGTGGCGGGATCTTCGGCAACGCCGAGGTCACCTATCGGGGAGTGCCGATCGGCCGGGTCGGCGAACTGCGGCTGACCACCTCCGGGATGGAGGTGGATCTCGAAATCGAGCCGGGTGCCCCGGAAGTGCCGGCGGACACCGAAGCCGTCGTCGCCAACCGGTCCGCCGTCGGCGAGCAGTATGTCGACCTGCGGCCGCGGCGTGGTGACGGCAGCATGCTGCGGGACGGTTCGGTGATCAGCGAGGCGGATACGAAGATCCCGCTGCCGGTGGACGTCGTGCTGTCCAGTGTGGACTCCTTCGCCAACTCGGTGCCGAAACCGGCCCTGCGCACCGTGGTCGACGAGCTGTACAACGCCACCTCCGACGCGGGTCCGGCACTGGACCAGCTCGTCGGGCGGGGGATCGAGTTCGTGCGGGAAGCCAGTGCGCACGTCGGGCCGGTGACCAGGCTCGTGACCGACGCGCAGACCGTGCTCGACACGCAGATCTCGCAGGCGGACGCGATCCGCTCGTTCGGGGCCAACGCGAAACTGCTCGCCGCGACGCTGAAGAACTCCGACGGTGATCTTCGCCGGCTGATCCCGGCCGTCCCGGCGGCCGCGAACGAGGTCAGCACACTCCTGCGGGAGACCGGACCGAACCTCGGCGTCCTGCTGGCGAACCTGCTGACCACCGCGGACGTACTGGAGACGCGACAGGACGGCCTCGAGCAACTGCTGGTCACCGCACCGAAAGCAGTCGCCGCGGGGCACGCGATCATGGGGCCGGACGGCGCGCGTGTGGGCCTGTCGCTGACGTTCTTCGATCCGCCGCCGTGCGTCACCGGCTACGGAACCGCCTACCGCGACGGACTCGACACGTCGCCGCGGCCGTTGAACACCGCGGCGCGCTGTGCCCTGCCCAAGGGCAACCCGACGAACGTGCGCGGTTCGCAGAACGTGCCGGGAAGGTGAAGGCCATGACTCGAATCACCGCATTCCTCGCGGCGGTCGCCACCGCGCTGGCGGCCTGGTTCGGCTACTCCTGGTGGGACGCCGGCCGGGACGAAGGCGTCGCGCGGGCCACGGTCCGCGAGGAGGCGTTGCAGGTGGGCAGGCAGGCGGTCACCGCACTGACCACCTTGGACTACCGGCAGGCGGAGCAGGGCTACCAGAACTGGCTGAACCTGTCCGGTGGCGCGTTGCACGAGGAGCTGGCGCGGGACCGGGAAGGCGGACTCGGCCGGATCGATCAGGCGAAGACCGTCACCACCGGGCGGGTCGTCGACGCCGCGGTGACCGAAGTGGACAGTGGCGGCGGGACCGCCGAGGTGATCGCCTCGGTCGAACTCGAAGTCCGGCCCGAAGGCGGGGAAGCCGTCACCAAGCACAACCGGTTCCGCGCCGGCCTGAACCGCACGCCGGACGGGTGGCGCGTCACGTCGCTCGGCCAGGTGCCGGTGACCGACACCGGAAAGCCCTGACGGAGGACGGGATGACCACGAAACGAGCCGTCAAACCGGCGCGGCGCACCGTGAAGGTGGCCGGGAAGATGGGCGGGAGCACCCGGGTTCTCGAAGCGCCCGACGATGAGGTTGCCGAAAAGGCGGTCGCTGAAGAGGCGGTCGCAGGAGAGACTGACCCAGGAGAGGCTGACCCAGGAGAGGCTGACCCAGGAGGGACTGTCGCTGAAGAGACGCCGGTCGCTGTTCCCGTGCGGCGGCGGGGCGCCCTGGTGTTCGGCGCCGTCGCGCTGGTGATGTCCGGCCTCGCGGGATGGTTCGCCATCGAGGCGCGGGACACCACGGCGGTGCTGGCGCACAACACCGCGCTGACCGACGTCGCCACCACCGCGGAGGTCGGCGACCAGATCGGCAAGGCGCTCGGCACCGTGTTCTCGTACCGTTACGACGACCCCGCCAAGAGCGAACAGGCCGCGAAAGAGGTACTCACCGGACCGGCGCTGGGACAGTACGACCAGCTTTTCGCGCAGGTCAGAGGGCTGGCGGCGGAGCAGAAGCTGGTCGTCACCTCGACCCCGGTGGTCGCGGGGGTCAAGGTCCTCGACGGGGACCGGGCGTCGCTGCTGGTGTTCCTGGACCAGACCGGCGTCCGCGGGGACGGGCAGCGCAGTACGGGTGCGGCTCAGCTGAGCGTCAGCGCGGAACGCTCCGAGGGAAAGTGGCGGGTCACCACCCTGGCCGCGGCCTGACGTCCAACGGTCCGCCCGGTCGGCCTGCGACCCCTCCTCGGTCCATGAAGGCCCCCTTCCTTGCGCCAGGCGCAAGGAAGGGGGCCTTCATGGACCACTGGATGGAGTCGCGAAAGTCTTCCCGGATCCCGTAGCGCGCGAAGCGTCACGAAGGGGCGGCCCGCAGGGCCAGGATCATCTCGAACCGCCGTTCAGGGTCCCGCAGCCCGTCCGAGAACAGCGCCTCGAGTTCCTGGGCGCGCGATCGCACCGTCTGCGGGTGCACGGCGAGCCGTTCCGCCACTTCGCGGACGTTCCCGCAGGTTTCCAGCCACGCCAGCAGCGTCCCGGCCAGCCGCGAATGCTGTTTGCCGGTCAACCCGGTCAGTGGCCCGAGCCGTTCTCGGACGAGTTCCGCGGCGAGGAACGGTTCCTTGAGCAGCCACAGGCGCGAAAGATGGTCGACGCACCACGTCACGGGTTCGTCGAGAAGCGCCCCGGAGTCGACGAGCCGCAGGGCCTCTCGGGCGGCTCGCAAGGAACGCGCCGCGAAGGCGGGTGGGACGGCGGGGCCGATCGCGGCCCGCCGTCCCGCCAGTTCTTCGGCGAAGCGCTCCCGGTCGTCCGGTTCCGGCGCGGGAAGCAGCAGGCAAGGAGAGGTGCTCTCGAAGTCGGCCAGCGCGGTCGAGGCGATCGCCGGGGGCTCGTCCGGCGACTGGTCGAGCGCGACGGCGACGAGCCGGTCGGGGAGTCGCCAGCGGGCGAGGTCGGCGGCGTGGTTGATGACTTCGGGCGGTGAAGGCGGCTCGGCGAGCAACAGTTCCATCAGCCGGTGCCGACGGCGTTCGAGTGCGCCGGCGGCCTTTTCCCGCGCCTCCGCGTGGCCCTCGACCGACAGCGCCGAAAGCTCGTCGATGTAGGCGAAAATGGCCTCGGCGAGCAGGCACAACGTCGCGGAAGGCACCCCCGCGCGGCGGCCGGCCTCGGCCACGCGGCGCCAGGTCACCCTGGCGCCGACGCGGTACGCCGCTTGGAGGACGTCGACGTTGCGGCCCTGCTGGAATTCCTGGACACCCAGGCTCAGGAACACGCTCCGGCGGTCTTCCGACGGCGCCTCCGGATTCCCGATCCGTTCCACGAACTGCAGGAACGCCATCTGGACGCCGGTCTTGAGCGCCTTCCCGAAGGCTCCGTCCAGTGGCCGCGCGTAGTCGGGGATGGTCCGCTGGATCTCGCGGACCACCTCCCCGGCCACGTCGGCCAGCACCGGCCGGAACACGGTCGCCAGCTCTCTCGGCAGCAGCGCCCAGAGCTGGACGGGGCGCCCGCTCGACCCGCCCGGCCGAGCGGGCGTGAGGAGCGGGCCGTACGTCGCCTCGACCCCGCGGCGGGCATCCTGCGGTCGGGTCACCTCGTCACCTCGTTGTGAGTGGGGAACGCTGATCTGTCAGTCCTCCGCGAGCAACGCCTCCGCGCGCAGCGCGATCTCCATGTCGAGCCGGTCGTCGGCGTTGTTCAACCGGTCGCCGAAGAGATCGATGAGCTGGTGCATGCGGTACCGGACGGTCTGCGGGTGGACCTTGAGTTTCTTCGCGATCTCCGGAGCGCTGCCCCGCGACTGGAGCCAGATCAGCAGCGTCTCCCCGAGCCGCGCCCGCTGTTTGGGCGTGAGGTCGTCGAACGGGGCGAGGCTGCGCGTGCACAGCTCACGGACCAGGAACTCGTCGGCCAGCAGCCACAGGGTGGACAGGTGATCGCTGTACCGCGTGACCGGGTTGTCCGGCAGGATCCCGCGCTGGACCAGCCGCAGCGTGCGGCGAGCCCACAACAGGGAGCGCGGCGCTTCGGTGAGCCGCACGGCCGGGCCGATCACCGCGCGCCAGCCGGGAAGCCGTTCGGCGAGGTCCTTCAGGTGCTTTTCGGGGTCGCCGGTGACCAGGCAGGGCTTGGGACCCTCGAAGTCGACGAGGACGTCGGAGTCCAGGTCGGCGCTGTCGGGGTCCAGTGGGCCGAGCCGTCGCTCCAGCGCGACGACCGTGATCTCGGTGGGCAGCGCCCACTGGGCGTTGGCGGCGTGGGACGCGATCGACTGCGGTGAGGACGGCGGATCGGAGAGCATCAGTTCGAGCAGCCTTCGCCTGCGCCTCGCCCTGGTGCCCGCGGCCCGCTCCTGCGCGGCCGTGTAGCCCTCGATCGACAGCGCGGAAATCTCGTCCACGTAAGCGAATATCGCTTCGGCCGCGGTGCACAGGAGATCGGCGTCCGCTCCGATCGCCTGCCCGAATTCCGAAACGTGCCGCCAGGCGACGCGCCCGCCGACGCGGTAGGCCGTCTGCAGGCAATCGAGGCTGCGGCCTTCGTTGAACTCGACCTTGCCCAGGTTGCGGAACACCGCCGACCACTTGTCGAGCGCCGTCGTCCCCTGTCCGATGGTGTCGAGGCAGTGCAGGATCGCCTGCCGGATACCCTGCGTGATGATCTGTCCGAACGCGCCTTCCAATGGCTGCGCGTACTCGGGAACGGCTCGTTGCACCTCCTGAAGGATGGCTCGTGCCAAGGGGTCGGCCCGCGGCCGGAACCGCTCGCCCAGGTCTCTGGGCAGTGACGCCCACAGTCCATTCGCACCGGTGCTGCGCACAGGTCGGTTCTCCACTGGGGTTCTCGGTGCCGGCGTGAAGGCGCGCGGTCGGTGGACCGGACCCGGTGGCTGGCGGTGCGGGGTGGCGGGGTGACGCACGTCCGGGTCTGGCCGTGCGGTCCGCAGATCGTGCCGCGAGAATCCGGTATCCAAGTCGGTCATGTTTTTTATCCTTGCTGGCAACAAAATCAGCCTCTTCAACGGTGAAGCCGATCCAGATTTTGTGGCTCACGCAACATAAAATCCGGCCGAGAGGACTGTCAACGGCTGGCGGGACCTTGATCGGCCACCTGGATGGACTACACCCGAACGGGTGGTCCATTCCGGCGGCGCGTGACATTTAGGCGGGCCTGAGATGGCGTCCGGATGACAACTTTTCCGGGACGTTTTCGAGCTCTTCCGCCGCCTCGCTGGCGCGGATGAGCACCTCGACGACTTCGTCCAGGGTCAACCGGGCGGGCGCGGTGTCGGCGAGGAAGCGTTCGAGTTCGCCGCCGAACCGGGCCGGGTCGGCCACATGTGGAAAGTGTTTCGCATTTTCGAACACCGTCAAGCGGCTGTCCGGCAGCAATTCGGCGGTCTTGCGGCCGTGGTCGACCGGGATGAGCGGATCGTGCGCGCCCCAGATGACGAGAGTGGGCACTTCGCGGGCGAGATAGAGCTTGTCGATCGCGCTCGCGCGCTGCCCGCGGAGGTCGATCAGGCTGCGCGCGATGAACAGGAACGCCCGCCGCCGGGCGGGATCGGCCAGTGACGCAAAGTGACGAGTCAGCTCGCGGGACTCGGCGGAGAGCTTTCCGCCGAGCGAGCGGCCGACCGCGGCGAGCCCGCGTGCGATCGCGACGGTGACCGGGTTGACCGCGAGGGTGAGTGTCGCGTTGGCACCCGGCAGTGCGGTCGCCCGCAGCACCGAGGTCACCTGCGGCCCGAGTCCGGCACTGCCCACCAGTACCAGCCGGGCACACATCTCCGGGAACTGGTAGGCGAACTGCATCGCGATCCCGCCGCCGAGGGAATGCCCGACGATGGTCGCGTGCCGGTTCCGGGTGAGCGCGAGGACGTCACGGACCACGCTGGCCATCGCGCCGAGGCCGTAATCGGCTCTGGGGGCGGCCGAATCGCCGTGGCCGGGGAGGTCGGGTACGAGAACACGGCGCCCGAACCCCGTCCGCTCGAAATGGCCGAGCAACGGCGCCCAGGTCTCACCGCTGCCCGAGATCCCGTGCAGCAGCACGAGCGGCTCGCCCGCTGCGTCCTTTGTGGACGGAAGATATTCCCGTAGCCGGATTTCCCGCCCGTGCAGGGTAAGTATGCGCGCTTCGAGGACCATGGCCCGCCTTTCGCTTGTCAGGCGTCAAAATAACGTGAAGAACACCCGCTCTGTCAGCGTGTCGCGGGACACGTCCGGTATTTGCGACCGGGGTGACAAGAATTCCGGGGCCTGTTCCGAGGCGGATGCCAAAACCGGGACGGCCGGGCAATCGCACATCGACATTCTCCCACCCTCCCTGTATTCAGGAAAGCGTCGGTAAACACCCGTCACCACGGGGAGGAAAGCGATGGCCTGCCGGGCGGACTTCCACGTCGATCAGCCGAGGGCGAAGCGCGCCCGCCGCGGCCTCCGCTGGGTGCTTCCCACCGTGCCGCCACCGGAACGGCGGGTCCGGCGCGTCAGTTCCCTGGCGGCTCTTCGTCGCGGCGGTGGGCGCGCATAAGCAGCCGCGCGCGCAGCGCCAGTTGCATGTTCAGCCGGTCGTCGGCGTCCCTGAGCCGGTCGCCGAACAGATCCTCCAGTTGCCGGAGACGGTTGCGCACGGTCTGCGGGTGCACGCCGAGCCGCTGGGCGATCTCCGGTGCCCCGCCGCGGGCTTCCAGCCACGCCAGCAAGGTTTCGCTGAGCCGCTCCTGCTGTTTCTCGCTCAGCGAGGTGAAGGGGTCGAGGCTCTGTTTGGCGAGTTCGGCACCGAGGAAGTCCTCGGCGAGCAACCACAGCGTGGCGAGGTGGTCCCGGCACCAGATCACCGGGCCGGGCGCGTCTTCGCTGTTCAGCAGCAGGGCGCGGCGGGCGGTGCGGAGGGCGGCCGGGGCGTCGACGAGCGGCACGACGGGGGACACCGCCGCGCGCCAGCCGTCGAGCGCGTCCTTCAGTGGCGCGAGGTCGGTGTCGGGATCGGCGGTGAGCAGGTACGGCTCGGCGGTGTCGAGGTCGGCCAGCACGGTGTCGTCCAGCAGATGGACGGGGAACGCGGGCGCGCCCGGAGCGCGCTGGAGCGCGACCATGGCGGCCGTCCCCGGAACCCGCCAGCCGGCGCCGTCGGCCAGGCTGGCGATGCTGCACGCGGACCCTTCCGGCGCCTGGGCGATCAGTTCGAGCAGACGGCGGCGCCGGAGCGGGATCGCGCCCGCCGCCCTGGCCTCCGCCTCCTGGTAGCCCTCGATGGTCGTGGCGCACAGTTCGTCGACGTAGACGAAGACGGACTCGGCCGCGAGCGCGATGACGTCGAGCCCGACGCCGAGCCCGCGCACGATGGGCCGCATCGCCCGCCAAGCCGCCCGTGCGCCGACCGTCGCGCTGTCGTGCAACGGTTCCAGGTTCCGGCCCTCGGTGAACTCGACCCGCCCGCGCATGCGGTAGAAGTCGATCCAGCGGTCGTGGGGCACGTCCGGATCGCCGATGCAGTCGACGTAATGCCGCACCGCCCGATCGCACGAAACGACCAGGACGCGGCCGAAGACACCGCGCAGCGGCTGGGAATACGCGGTGACGGACCGTTGCACCTGGTTGACCATGGCCGCCGCGGCGTGCCCGGTGTACGGACGCAGTTCTTCGCCGAGCGAACGCGGCAACGTCGCCAGCATGTCGAAACCGCGATACCGGACCACCGAGACCACCTTTGATTTTCTTCGAACCGGAACAGGAAACGTGAATCCCTTTGCACAACCGCGTCGGATCGACGGGAACGGGTGCCGCAGTGTTTCTACTGGATCGGCCGACGGCGTGTACCGCGAATGTGACGTGGAATGGACGACGAAAAGTCGCCGATGGGCGGCTTTTGACACGGATGTGGCGACGGTTCTACGCTCCGAGCATTCGAGTGCGCCGGTGGCGCGCGGACGAAAGGGAATGGGTGCCCGGAATCGTCGGCCTACTGCACTTACCGCACCTACTGCACAACGGGGGAACACGCACGTGAGCTGGCAGCCCGTCGGCGCCTTGTGGGCAAGCCTGCCGAGGGAACTCGGCGACGCCGTCCGCCCGCGGATCCCGGCGATCGCCCGGCAGTGCGTCGAAGCCGTGGTGTCCGAGATCGGTGAATGTGCCGAAGTGTTCGGCGACAGTGAGGCCCGTGCCGCCGCCGTCGAGCTGGCCAGGCGCGGTATCGAACGCGCGATAGACCGGATCGGCGTTCCCGAACTGCTGCAGGACGACCTGCTGGCGGATTTCCGCACGCAGGGCCGGATGGCGTTCCACCAGGGACTCAGCCGTGAGGCCGCGCAGGCGGCGTTCAGGGTCTCGAGCCGGGTGCTGTGGCGTTCGATCGCCGCGGCGGGTCGACGGCTCCGGCTGCCGGGCGACGTGCTCTACGGCGCGGCGGAGTGCCTGTTCGGCGACGTCGTCGAGGTGACGATGGCGCTGACCGACGGGTACAACGCCGCCCGAGCCGAGGCGACGGGTCCGGCGGAGCAGCGGGCGCGGTTGTTCCGGCTGCTGACCGGTGGTGCCGGATACAGCCAGGCCGACGCCGGCGCGCTCGCCGTCGCCATCGGCTGGCGGATCCCGGACCGGATCACCGCCGTCGTCTTCACCGCGGCGCCCGGCGCGCCCGCGTTCCCCGCCGGCTTGCTGCCCTCGGCGATTCCCGTGGACCTCGTCTCCGACGCGCCCGGCGCACTCGTCGCGTGTCCCGAAGCCGACCTCGGCGGCCTGCGGGAACTGCCTTCCGGCTGGTCGGCGACGGTCGGGGTGGCCGTCCCGACGACGAAGGCCGCCGAATCGTTCCGGATCGCGCGCCGCGCGTCCGAACTGGCCCAGCGGGGGATGCTCACCGCGGTCGGGCCGGTGCTGTGGTGCGAGGAGCACCTCACCACCCTGCTGTTGCTCGCCGACGAGTTCCTGCTCGACCGGCTGGCCGTCGAGGCGCTGGAGCCCTTGTCGGGGCTGGCACCGCGCCAGCACGACGAGCTGTCGGCGACCCTGCTCACGCAGGTGCAGACGCGGGGGAGCGCGCCAGAGATCGCCCGGCAGCTCGCCGTGCACCCGCAGACGGTGCGGGCCCGGCTGCGGCGGCTCACGGAGTTGTTCGGCGAACGGCTGGACGATCCGGATCAGCGGCTGCGGATCGAGCTGGCGCTGCGCGCCGAACGGCTGCGGCCCGCCGAAGCCTGACGGGCGTCGGCGACGGGGAACACCCAGCGACGGTAGCCCCACCAGCGGAACGCCGAACCCGCCGCGGTGCCGAGCAGCATGCCGCTGACGAAGTCGGCGATCTCCTGGGCGAGGAAGCCGATTTCGGAGGCTTCGAGCCGCAGGACGTAGCGCGAGATCAGTGGCGGGCACAGGGTGATGGTCACGGCGATGGCGTTGACCACGAAGAACAACGCCGCCTCGGGGAGCCGCCGCCTGCCGCCGCGGGTGGGAAACGACCAGCGCCGGGAGAGCAGGTACGCGAACGCCGTCGCCATGACGGTGGCGATGGCCAGCGCCGTGACCGGTTTCTCCTGCAGGACGGTCAGTTTCAGCCCGTAGTTGACGCCGAGGGTGAGGCCGAACGCGGCGAGGCCGACGGTGGCGAACCGGAGCAGCTCACGCCGCTTCCCGGTCCGCGCACCGCCGGTGGCCACACCGTCTACAAAGGACGAAGGCGCGGTTCTGAGCACGATGGGCTCAGCAGTTCGACGTCGCCGGGACGCCCGCGACCCGATCTTCGAGGAAGGCGAGCACGTCGGCGTTGCCGGTGTAGACCGCCGTGATGTGGTCGGTGTCGAAGGTCTTCCAGGTCGTCTTGACCCCGGCGGTGCAGTAGGTCTTGTGCAACGCGTCGGCCTGGGCGAACTGCACGAGCTGGTCCTGGGTGGCGTGGTACAGGAGCACCGGAACCTTCGGCGGTGTGCCGCCGAGCTTGTTCTCGTTGAGCCGCTTCACCCATTCCGGCCGCACGTAGCCGGCGCTGGTCGTGTAGTCGGCGATCTTCTGGTTCGCGTAGGTGGTGAGCAGTTCGAACGTGCAAGCGCTCTTCTGCATTTCCGCCAGCTTCACGCGACCGTTGTCGCTGAGGAACGAGTCCAGCTTCAGTTCGGGATAGGCGTTGTCCAGGCCGACCAAGGCATAGGCGAAGACGCCGAAGCCGGACTTCCCGTCGAGCTGCAGGGTGACCTGCACGAGGTCGGCGGGCACCCCGCCGGCGGCGACGCCGACGAGGTTCATCTCCGGTGCGTAGGCCGGTTGCAGTTCACCGGCCCAGGCCGCCGCCCCGCCGCCCTGGGAGTACCCGCGGAAGAGCACCTTGGCGTCGGTGGACAGTTTCGCCTCCGGCAGACGTTGCGCGGCCCGGACCGCGTCGATGACCGCCGGTCCCTCCGAACGTCCGACCACGTACGTCGTCTTCGGATCCCGGCGGTAGCCCTCGTAGTCGGTGAGCGCGACGGCGTACCCGGCGTCGAGCGCGTCGTCGAGGCCCGACTGCTCGTAGAACGCGCCGATGTCGATCATCTTCGACGGCGTGCAGTCGAACGCCGGACCGTGCGTACCGGCGGCGAACGAGACGATCGGCGCCTTCGCCGGGTCGACGTTCTTCGGCACCAGCACGGTCCCGGTCACCGCGTCCGGCCGCCCGAGGGCGTCCGTCGACAGGTACATGACCTGCCACGCGTCGACGGAATCCTTGCGCGGACCGGCTTTCGAGATCCGCGAGCGGATGATGTCGCCCGGCTTGCCCGCCGGGAGCGGGGACGGCGGGGTGTAGAACGAGTCGTCGGACGGCGCCGCGACGGCGGAACTCGCCGGGCTCCCGCTCAGCACGGTCAAGAGACCGGCGGACAGGACGATCGCCAGCGCGGCGGCGAGTATCCGGCGGGACGGGCGGGGGAACGGGGTCGGCACGGCCGGGCCTCCAGAGCGGATGGGCTGGTGGGGTGGAGTGTCGCGAAGGCCACTTTCGGGGCGTCGGTGTCGGTGTCGGCGAACTCGTGGCCACGCGAGGCGCTGCCGGGGGTCACGTGTTCGTGGACGGCACGCGTGTCTGGACGGCGATCACGGGTGTCCAGACGGCGAACTCGCGTGATCGCGCGCGGAATCCGGCCGCGAGCGACAGTCGTCTAGGCACGCGAAACGTCCGGTACCGCGAACCCGCTCCTGCCACGAACTGGCCGACCGTGACATCAGGTGTCCCGAAAGTGGCTCACTCAGGCGCTGCCGCCGTAGACCTGGCGGCAGGTCGGGGACTCGGCGAAGGCGAGATCCAGTTCCGGGTTGGCGCGCAGATGCTTGATCGGGCCTTCCGGCTCGCTCAACCCGCTCATCGAACCGTCGGCGTCGGCGACCACCTTCTGCAGGCTTGCCTGGTCGGTGACCTTCGCGTCCTGCATCTTCGCCAGGGTGGCGGACACCTTCGACTTGGTCTCGTCGAGTGTGGTGGTGGCCTTGTCCACCGCGGACTGTCCATCCGGGACCGGCGGCACCCCGGCGTTGCGAATCCCGCCCGCCATGTCGTCGAGCGCCACCGTGAGCGAATTCAGGAAGCCCACCATGGCACTCTTCGCACCTTGGGGGTTGTTGGGGTCGAACGCCGGCGGCTGGGTCAGCTTCGCCGAGCCGGTGGCGACTCCGGAGCACACCTTGTCCACCCAGGCGAGCGCGGCCGGGTCGGCGTGCCTGCCGGTGTCGGCGGGCTTGTCGGACCCGCAGGCGCTCAGCAGGACCGCCGTGGCGGTCGCGGAGACGGTGGCGAACGCGATTCGCGCTGCCGTGCGGCGCATTCTTTTCATGGTTTCCCCGTCGAAATCGGCGAAAGAGGGCCGGCCGTGGCACGACGAGCGGGATTCCGCGAAGGTCGGCGGTGACCGGCTTGCTGAAAAGCGAGGTTACTCACGAAAGATTCCGGCAGGCAAGGCGGGCGGCGGCCGAGAAAGGATGGTTGGCACGCGCGAGATAGTTTCCCGCCGCACGATTGTCACTCTCGTCAGCGGTTCATCGGAAGGCGTGCTGCGGCTCTGTGCTGGGAAAACCCATGTGCCGTTACTAGGAACCGGCCGGAGGTACCGTGCCAGCGTGACAATTTACCGGCGACGCGTCAACTTTTCCCGTGAACCACTTGATAGCAGTACTCCCGCGTCGTTAGTTTACTGTTCGGTTGCGATCCGTCAGACATCGTCGCTACCCGGAGAATTTCCTCGGGCCGATATTAATTGCTCTGGGGAATTGTACGCCGTTTCGTATCATCGTTGATACCACGGAAGGACGATCGTGAGTCACCGTAGAGGAACCAAGAAGGCGGTCGCCGCCGCCGCTGCCGGGGCCGTGGGGCTTGCCACCGCGGTACTCGTGGTCGGGGCGCAGTCCAGTGTCGCCGATCCGATCTCGCTGCCCCTGAACTACCACTGCGACCTGCCGCTCGTGGGGTCACAGTCGCTGAAGGTGGTGATCAACACCGATCTTCCGCTGTCGGTCAAGACCGGTCAGCCGACCGGCACGTTCGACATCAAGGCCGTCTCCACGATCAACGCGGACACGGTCAGCGGGCTCAACCTGATCGGTGCGACCACGCTGGAAGGACAGGCCATCGCGGCGGCGACCGTGGCGGCGCCGGGGCTCAACCTCCCGGTCAGCGTCCCGAACGACATCGCCAAGCAGAACATCCCCACCTCGGGCGAGATGACGGTCAACGCGGTGGGCAAGACGCCTTCGCTGACCTTCAACCAGCCCGGCGAAGCGAAGATCACCGTGGGCGACCTGCGGTTGAAGGTCACCCCGCGCAAGGCCGACGGTTCGGTCACCGGCATCACGCCGGACGGCACGATCGACGCGCCGTGCAAGCAGGATCCCGGCCAGAACAACACCCTGGCCACGATCAAGATCGGTGACGGCGGTGGCGGCACGACCACGCCCACCACCCCGACCACGCCCACCACCCCGACCACTCCCACCACCCCCACGACGCCGACCACGCCGACGACCCCGACCACCACCACGCCCGGTGGCGGCGGGATCAAGTACGCGTTCAACATCAAGGGACAGACCGCGCTGAAGTCGCTCGGCAGCACGGCGGCCATCAACGGTGGTTTCGACGCGGACGTGGACCTCGCGTCGAAGACGTTCACCGGTGACCTGAAGCTCGAACCGACGTCGACCCAGTTCAAGCTGTTCGGGTTCGTCGACGGACGTTCCGAGGTCAAGGTCGAGCAGGTCGGCAAGCAGTCCGGTGAGCTCGTCGGCACCGGGTTCAAGGCGCACATCAAGTTCAACGTGTTCCTGCCGAGCGTGCAGATCTTCGGGATCCCTCTCAGCAGCGACCCGAAGTGCGGCACGGTCAGCCCGTCCACCAGCGAAATGACCACCGGTGCGGACTTCGACCTGCTCAAGGGCGGGAAGCTCACCGGTACCTACTCGCTGTCGGCCCTGCAGAACTGTGGTTCGTTCAACGACATCATCAGCATGTTCGCCAAGAGCGACGGCAACACGCTCGATCTGAACCTCACCAAGAAGTAAGTCAGGCAGCCGGTCCCCGTCGCGTTCCGTGACGGGGACCGGTGCCGTTTCTGTGCCGTCCAGGAAGGCGACCATGCCCCTTCGCATCAACGTCCGGATGCTCCTCGCGGCGGGCCTCATCGTCCTGCTCACCGCCGGCAGCCTGCTGTTCGTCGCCGCCCGGAGCGCGGCGGCGGGCACCCCCGTGGCCAAGAAACTGTCGTTCACCTGTCCGTTCCCGCTGATCGGGCTGCAGAAGCTCGACGTGAACATCAAAGCCGACTTCGAGGTCCCGACGGTGCCCGGCGGCACGCTCACCACCTCCGGGCTCACCATCACCGTGACCGTGCCGGACAAGGCCGCGCGCGGGCTGAACCTCGTCGGCGCCGCCACCATCGAGGGCACCGCGGCCGCGGGCGTGACGCTGGTCAACGGTGACGCGAACCCGCTCCCGGTGCGCCTCCCGCTGAACGTCGCCAAGACCGACCTCCCGCCGTCCGGCGTGTTCGACACGGTGGCGACGGGTTCCGTGCCCACGATCACGCTGGCGAAACCGGGCAAGACCACCCTGACCATCGGCGACTTCACCACCCGCCTCACCCCGAAGAAGGCCGACGGCTCGTTCACCGGGATCGGCTCGTTCACCTCGGACTGCGCGCTCGACCCCGGCCAGGACCCGGTGCTGCTCTCGTTCGAACTCGGCGGCAAGCCCGCGGGGCACCGGTACACGGTCGCCGGAAAGACCGGCCTCAAAGCACTCGGTGCCGCCGCGCCGCTGACCGGCTCGTTCGACCTGAACCCCACCGCGGCCACGGTGTTCAGCGGCGGCCCGGTGTTCGACAAGGCGCACGCCGACTTCCGGCTGTTCGGCTTCCTGCCGGGTTCGGCGGATCTGGAGTTCGTCGCCGACGGACCGCAGGGCGGCGATCTCACCGGGACCGGTTTCGTCGCGCGTTCCCGGTTCACCGCCGTTTTCCCGCTCGTCACGCTCGTCGGCATGCCGGTCAGCAGCGGGGCGGGGTGCCGGACATCGGCCCCGTCGACGGCGGAACTGCGCACCGGCGACGGCTTCACCATGGCGGCGGGCGGCACGCTCACCGGAACCTATTCACTGGCACCGCTGACCGGCTGCGGCGCGTTCACGCCGTACGTGAGCTCGCTCGTCCAGGGCGACGGGAACACCTTCGAGCTCACGCTGACCCCGCGCTAGCTCCCCGCGCTCGTGCGGGTCGTGTCGAGGTACATGAAGGCCCCCTTCCTGTACCTAGGCGCAAGCAAGGGGGCCCTCATGTACCGGGGAAGGAGCCTTCGCGCGCCGCGGTGATGGCTGGCGGTATCGCGTGACCGCCGCGTGTCGTCCATCCAGTCACGAAGCCGCCGTGCGCGTGGTCCCCGACGCCATCCGGCTCGCCGACCGGACACCGCGGATCATCCGGGGCAACCTGGTCCGGGCGTTCGGCTACCACGTCGCCGCGATCCCGCCGGCCGCACTCGGCCTGCCGAACCCGCTGATCGCCGGAGCCACGATGCCGCTGTCTTCCGTGCTCGTCGTGTCCCACAGCCGCCGGCTCGAGGACCGCGGCCGTGCGGACCGACGCGCTGCGTGACACTTCCGGGTGGTTTTGTACCATCGCCCCGGACAAGGGGGCCTTCGTGAAGCCGTTGAACACCGGCGAACCCACCGGCGTGGGACGTTACCGGGTGTTCGCCGCGCTCGGTGAGGGCGGGATGGGCCGGGTGCTGCTCGGGGTCTCCTCCGATGGGCGCTTGGTCGCGATCAAGCAGGTCCACCCGGGTTTCGCGCACGACCCCGGCTTCCGCGAGCGGTTCCGCCGGGAGGTCGAGACCTCCCGGCTCGTGTCCGGCGCGTACACCGCCCCGGTCATGGACGCCGATCCGCACGCGCCGACACCGTGGCTGGCGTCGGTGTTCGTGCCAGGGCCTGCCCTGTCCGAGGCGGTCTCCGTGGGCGGGCCACTGCCGCCGATGGCGCTGCGGCAGCTCGCCGCGGGGCTCGCGCTGGCGCTGGGCGACATCCACCGCGCCGGGCTGATCCACCGGGACCTGAAACCGAGCAACGTCATCCTCGCCGGTGACGGCCCCCGCGTGATCGACTTCGGGATCGCCCGCGCCGTCGAGGGCGACTCCGACCTCACCCACACCGGCGCTGTCATCGGCTCGCCCGGGTTCATGTCGCCGGAGCAGGCCGAGGGCAAGCCGCTGACCGCGGCCGGCGACATGTTCTCCTTCGGCGCGCTGCTGGTGATGGCCGCGACCGGGAGGAGCCCCTTCACCGGCACGTCCACTCCGCACACCCTGTACAACGTCGTGCACGTCCAGCCCGATCTGCGGTGTCTGGCGCCGGAGCTGCGGCAGATCGTCGAGCCGTGCCTGGCGAAGGACCCGGCGGCCCGGCCGTCCCCGGCCTGGGTGCTGGAGCGGCTCGGCCCGATCCCGCCGATGACCAGCCCGTGGCCGCCGATGGTGTCGCAGCTCATCGAGACCCAGCAGGCGGAGATCCGGCGGCTGCTGAACCCGCCTCCGCCGAAGCGATCCCGGCGCGGTCTGTACGCGGGACTGGCCGCGGCCACCGTGGTGCTGCTGGCCGGTGGCGCCGTCGCGGCGGTTTCGCTGTCCGGGGAAGACGCGCCCCCGGCCGCCATCGCGCCGAGTTCGTCACTGCAGCCGGACGAACCGATCGCCACCCCGGTCAACCAGGATCCGCTCGGCCCGGACAGCCTGCGCCGAGTCGACCTGTGCAAGGTGCTCGCGGGCCGGGAGGTGCCCGGGTTCGGCAAGCTGAGCACGGAGATCGACATCCATTTCGACTCGTGCACGTATTCCTCGCCCACGGGCGAATGGCTGGAGCTGGGTATCGGCGGCGACCTGGTCGACGGCCAAGCCGGCGGTGACCTGGAAGGGCTTCCGCTGCGCATCAAGGGCTCCGGCGACGCGTGCGCGGTCGCCGTCCCGGTCAGTGGCCTGCCGAACACCAAACTCGCCGCCCGCGTCGATTCGATGTCCACGAAGGACGAGGCGTGTTCGGTGGTGAAGGCCGCGCTCACCGACGCGGTCGAGCGGATCCGCGCCGGAGGCCACGAGCGCGCGCTTCCGGCGGGCACACTGGCTCCGCTGGACCCGTGCGCGCTGCTCGGCCCCGCGACCACGGACCGGCTGATCGGCCCGGTCGTCGAAACGTTCCGCGAACATCTGCACCAATGCCGGTACGACGCGGCGGGCAGTGTCCGGGTGAGCTTCGTACGGGCGTATCCGCCGGTGCAACCGAAGGATTCGTACTACACCGAGACCGCCACCCTGGATCTCGGCGGAGCCAAGGTATACCTGGCGAAGAAGGACGACGGCGTCGCCCGTTCCCTCTGCTCGCTGACCTGGCAACACCGATCCGTCAGTGAGCGCGACGGGGAGAACGTCGAGCTGACCGTCGGGACCAGTGGTACCAAGATGTCGGCCGACGAAGCCTGCGAGAAGGCGAAGGGATTCGCCGGGGCGCTGCTGCCGAAACTTCCGAAACCCTAGGGCTGACCAGTGAAACCGTTGAACCCCGGGGAACCCCGGCAGATCGGCCCGTACCGGATCATCGCCGAGATCGGTGAAGGCGGCATGGGGCGCGTCGTACTCGGCCTGGCCCCGGACGGCAGGCTCGTCGCGGTCAAACAGCTGCACGCCCGGTTCGCGCACGATCCGCGCTTCCGTGAGCGGTTCCGGCGCGAGGTCGCCACGTCGCGGCTGGTTTCCGGCGCGTACACCGCGGCCGTCATGGACGCCGACGCGGAAGCGGAAACCCCGTGGCTCGCCTCGGTCTTCGTCACCGGTCCGTCGCTGAAGGAGGCCGTGGACGCCGCCGGCCCACTGCCCGCCGAGTCGGTCCGGCTGCTGGCGTCCGGCCTCGCCGCGGCGTTGACGGAGATCCACCGCGTCGGGTTGATCCACCGGGACCTCAAGCCCGGTAACATCATCCTGACGAATGACGGGCCCAGGGTGATCGACTTCGGCATCGCGCGGGTGGCGGAGGACGCACAGGAGCTCACCGGGACGGGCGCGATCATCGGTTCGCCCGCCTTCATGTCACCGGAGCAGGCGGGCAGCGGACAGGTCACCGGTGCGAGCGACGTGTTCTCCCTCGGCGCGATCCTGATCATGGCGTCGACCGGACGCGGCCCGTTCACCGGCCCGACCGCACCCCAGACGCTGTATAACGTCGTTCACGGCACGGCGGATTTCAGCGTGGTTCCGGAGGAGATCCGGCGGCTCGCCGAACCCTGTCTGGCCAAGGATCCGGCGCGACGGCCGACACCGGAACAGATCCTGGACTTCCTCGGCCCGGTCCCGCCCGGCGCGGCGCCCTGGCCACCCGCCGTGCACGTCCGGATCCAGCGGCAGGACGCCGAGGTGCGCTCCGTGCTGGCACTGCCGCTGCCGATCTGGCGGCCACCGCCGAAGAAGATGGCACCGAAGACGAAGAAGATCCTGTTCGGCGCGCTCGCCGCGGTCGTCCTGCTCGTGGTGTCGGGGATGGTCGCGCTCGGTCTCGCCATCGCCGACTACGCCAAGCCGGAGAACCCCGGAACGACTTCGCTGTCGGCGACCGACGCGCTCGGCCCGGAACGCCTGCGGCTGGTGGACCCGTGCAAGGTGCTCGCCGGCCGGTTCGTGCCGGAGTTCGGCACCGTGAAACCGGACACGGTCCTGACCTTTCCGGCCCGCTGCAAGTACACCGGCCTCAAGGGCGTCGACTTCGAGCTGCGGCTCGGCGAAGGCGTGTCCGCCGGCAGCCTCGAGCGGACCGGACGCACCGCCGAAGGACTTCCGTTGCTGCGCAGCACGATCAGCGGTGGCTGTGATTCGGTCGCGCAGCTGCCGGCGGACCGGCGGCTCGGTGTCGTCGTCTCCCATCCTGGCCGGAACGGAGATCCCTGCAAGGCCGCCGACGACATGCTCGCCGCCGCCCTCACCCGGCTGCGCACCCACGAGGTCGACCGTGACGGCGACCCGGCGAGCATCCTTCCGCTCGACCCGTGCGCGGCCGCCGATCCGGCGGTGCTCGCCAAGAACGTGGCAGGCGGGCAGGCGGCCCCGCGGACGTTGCGGATCTGCCAGTGGGAGGGCGGCGGCGACACGCTGACCGTCGAATTCCAGCGGGGTTCGTACGCACCCGAGGGTTCGCCGGTGGATCTCGGCAGCGGAGTCACCGGCGACCTCAGGGAGTTCGGTGGCTCGAACTGTGCCGTGACGTGGCAGCATCGTCCGCTGTCGGACCGCGAGGCCGAACACGTCGCCGTCCGGCTGCTCGCGCGCGAGGACGGACGCGCCTGCGATCGGGCGAAGGAGGTCGCGGTCTCGGTCGCCGCCAAGCTGCCGAAACCCTGAGCCGGCCGGGTGTCGATCGCGATGGGGAACCCCTGTGCGAACCCGGAAACGGGTCCGCTAAACTGACTCCGGTACGAACGACTTCACCACGCGCGTTTAGCTCAGCGGGAGAGCGCTTCCCTGACACGGAAGAGGTCACTGGTTCAATCCCAGTATCGCGCACCAGGTTCACTTCCCCGGTGAACCGGAGTTCGTACCGCGGGCGATTAGCTCAGGGGGAGAGCGCTTCGTTCACACCGAAGAGGTCACTGGTTCGATCCCAGTATCGCCCACCGCAGTGAAGGGCCCACCCGGTCAGGGTGGGCCCTTTCGCGTTACGGGCGTAGAACATCGGTGCCGAGCGGGGGGTTCACCGACGAGGCACGCCCGCGCTGACGAGAACGGCCACCAGAAACAGTCCACCAGCGACGGCCGCCGACACCTGTAGTCCTGTGGTGCAGGCGGCTTTCGCGGCTTCCAGCACTTCACCGGCCAAACGCGGCTCAAGACCCGAGGCAGCCGCTTCGGCTTGAGCGGGTCCCGACAAGGCGAGCAGCCGCGCCGGTTCGGGTAGCCCGGCCGGAACGGACAAGTGCCCCGCGTACACCGCGGCCGCCAGGGAGCCGAACACCGTCGTCCCGAAACCGGCGCCGAGTTCGTAGCCCGTCTTCTCCACCGCGGCGGCGCCGCCCGCTTGGTCTTCCGAGGTCGCCGAGAGGAGGGTGTCGGTGCTCGAAGTGAGTGCGAGCGCCATACCCAGCCCCAGTCCCGTCATTCCGGCAGCGAGCAGCACCGGTGAGGTCAGCGCGGCCGGACCCGCCGCCGGGACCAGCAACGACACCGCCGTCACCGCGAACCCGGCCGTGCGGACCCGCGCGTTGCCGAACCGTCCCAGCAGCGAAGGGGCCACGACACTGCCGACGGCCGAAGCACCCAGCACCAGGAGCAGCCGGGACGCCGCCGCCGTGGGCGAGAGGCCGAGCACCACCTGGAGGTACTGGGCGAACAGCAGGCCAAGGCCGACCAGTGTGCTCATCACCAGCAGCACCCCGCCCACCGCGGCTCGCACTCCCGGCAGACGGAACAGGGTGAGGTCCAGCAGCGGCGGATCGGTCCGGCGCTGGCGGCGCAGGAACAGTCCGATGAGGACACTGCCGGTCACCCCCGAAACGGCGGCCGTCATCCAGGAACCGGGCTGCCCGGCGGCGAACGCGATCCCCAGGACACCGCCCGCCGCGAGGGCGGCGCCGAGCGCGTCCCACGGCCGCCGGCCCGGCGGATTACGGGGGAGCCACCGCAGCGCCAGTACCACCGCCGCCAGGATCACCGGCGGGTTCAGCAGGAACGTGGCCCGCCAGCCCCATGCCTCGACGAGCACCCCGCCGAGGATCGGCCCGAACACCGACCCGGTGCCCGCGATCCCGCTGCACACCGCGATCGCCGTGCGGCGATGCCGCTGCTCCGGGAAAAGCTCGCGGAGCAGCGACATCGTCACCGGCATGATCATCGCGCCGCCACAGCCGAGCAGGGCGCGGAAACCCAGCAGGACCGGGACGTTCGGCGCGAACGCGCAGCCGAGCGACGCGACACCGAACACGACGTACCCGGAGACCAGCACACGCCGTCGCCCGTACCGGTCGCCGAGGGTGCCGAACGGCAGCAGCAGCGGCGCGGCGGTCAGCGGGTAGATCGCCACGATCCACACCTGCGCCGCCGCGCCGGGCCGCAACTGCCGGACGAGGTCGGGCAACGCGACGTGCAGCACGGTCGCGTCCACCGCGACGAGGAAGAGCCCGGCGCCGAGTACCGCCAGCAGCGGCCAGGCGCGGATGACCGCTCGCTCGGCCCGGGCCGTGGTCACAGAAGCCCCGTCAAATGCCTCGCGACGACGTCGACGTGGGGCGGGTCGACCACCGACAGGTGATGCGCCTCGACCGGCACGATCTCCAGCCCTGGGCACAGTTCCGCCCAGCCCGCCGCGAGATCCGTGCGCGAGTACCGCGGTTCCATCGCCAGTCCGGCCGCGTACTGCTCGGTCGCCCGGTAGAGCACGACACGGCCGTCGTAACGGCGGGGAGTGCCGCGTTCGGCCGCCAGTGTGTCCAAAAAGGACTGCCGCTGGTGCCGGAGCACGCCGGGGCTGAGCAGGCCCGCTTCGGCGACCCGCCGCATGGTCAGCTCGATCTGTTCCTCCTCGGGCAGCGGTGCCAGTTCCTCGTGCCCGAGTCGCACTTCGCGGCCGTAGGTCCCTTCGACGTAGCCGGTGAACCGCAGGAACCGCCGGGCGGACGACGCGCGCGGATCGAGATCCGGTTCCGGCAGCGGGAGCATGGTGTCGATCAGCGCGACGAATTCGACCTCTTCGCCTTCCTCGGCGAGGCGCGAGGCCACGCCGTAGGCCAGCGCGCCACCGAACGACCAGCCCGCCAGCCGGTACGGCCGGCCGCGACCCTGTTCCCTGACCAGCGGCAGGAGCTGTTCGACGCGCTCCTCGATGCCGACACCGGGAACGCGTTCGAACCCGACGCACGGCACTGACGTGGGCAGCCGGTCCAGCAGCGGCCGGTACACGGTGCAGGTGCTGCCGCCGGGGTGGAACAGCAGCAGCGGCGCGACCCCGGTTTCACCGGCGGCGAGCACGTGCACCGGTCCCCGCTCCTCCCTCGTGTCGAGAACGGCGCGAGCGACCTCGGCGATGGCCGCGAGGGAGTCGTGCCGCCGGAGTTCGGCGGCGTCGACAGGCGTGTCGAGTTCGGCGCTGAGCCCCTCGGCGAGCAGTTCGGCCAGCCGGTCCGGGGTGCCGGTCTCGGTCAGCCGGACCTGCGTGCCGCCCGCGTCGGTCCCGGTGTGCTCCTGCCACAGGCGCAGGACCAGGCGGTCGGCCGCGTCCCAGGCCCGCCCGCGGGCAGCGAGCGGTTCTTCGTCCTCGCGTGGCGTGAGATCGCGGCCGAGATCGGCGAGGGTGGCACCGCGGAGCACGCTGACGGCGTCGGGTTCGGTGCCGAACTCCCGGCGGACGGCCTCCCGGATCCGGTTCGCCATCAAGGAGTCCAGTCCGAGTTCCACCAGCGGGACGTCGGCGTCGATCCGGTCGGGCCGCAGCCCCATGACGGCGGCGACGATCTCGGTCAGCCGGTCACCTCCGCCGCTCCGCACGGGTTCGGGCTCCGGCGTACGGGCCGCGAACGAAGGCGCTTCCTCGGCGTCGGTGTACCAGTGCCGTTCGTGCCGCCACGGCATCGGCGGGACGTCGACCAGGCGGGCGCCGTCGTCCGGATCGGCGGGGGTGATCCGGGTACCCGCGCAGTACAGTTCGGCCGCCGCGGCGCCCAGCGCGCGGACCTCGTCCTGGCCCCGGCGCAGCGTTCCGGTGACGACGGCGTCGTGGATCCCCTCGGCTTCCAGCGTCCTCGCCACCGATCCCCGCAGGATCGGATGCGGCGACACCTCGAGGAAGACGCGGTGCCCGTCCGCGGCGGCGGCCGCCACGGCCTGCCGGAACCGCACCGGACGGCGCAGATGCGCGGCCCAGTACCCGGCGTCGAAGTCCGGCAGCTCCCGTGGATCGGCGAGAACCGTGTCGTACCAAGGCACCGCCGGACGGCGGCCCCCCAGTTCGTCGAGCGCTTCCCGGAGCGCGGGCAGAATGGGGTCGACGCGGGCGGAGTGCCCGGCGACCTCCACCGGCAGCAGCCGCGCCGTCTGCCCGGCGGCTTCGAGTTCCGCGACGAGCAGCTTGAGCACGGTCGCGTCCCCGGCGACGGTCAGCCGGCCCGGCGCCGATTCGACGGCGAGTTCGATGTCCGGGTACAGCTCGAGTTCCTCCGGCGCCAGTTCCACCGCTGCCATCGCCCCTCCCGGCCCGACGGTGCCCAGGAGCCGGGCGCGGGTCGCGACCAGGTGGACGGCCTCGTCGGGGGTGAGCACGCCGCTCACCACGGCGGCCGCCGCGGAGCCGAGCGAGTGCCCGACGACGGCCGCGGGCCGGACCCCGAGCGCCTCCCACTGGGCGGCCAGCGCGATCTGCGTGCCGAAGATGGCGGCCTGGGTTCCGGGCAGGGACAGGGATTCGGTGCTGGTGAGCAGGGCGCGCAGTGATCGGCCGGTGTGCTCGGTGAACAGGTCGTGGAGCTTGTCGACCTGGGCGGCGAAGGCGGGCTCGGCGGCCAGCAGCCCGCGTCCCATCCCCGCCCACTGGGAGCCGTGACCGGAGAACACGAACACCGGGCCGTCACCGCTCCGCGTGGTGCCGGCGGCGGCGCCGGCGGGCAGCGGATCGGCGCCGGTGCCGACGGCGCGCAGCAGTACCGCGAGCTCGGCGGTGTCCCCGGCGACGACGGCGGCGCGATGCGGTCCGCCGTTGTCGCGCCGGAACAGCGTGTGGGTCACGTCGGCGAGGGAAAGCGACGACGCGGCCGGGGACTCCAGCCAGTTCGCCAGCTGGGTCGCGCGTTCGGTCAGCCGGTCGCGGGTGCGGGCGGACAGCAGCCCGATCCGGACGTCCTCGCGGTCCGGGGCCGGTTCCGCGGCGGGAGCCTGCTCGAGGACGACGTGCGCGTTGGTCCCGCCGAACCCGAACGCCGACACGCCCGCCGTGGCGCGGCCGGACCGGCGTGGCCACGGCGTCGGTTCGGTCACCACCTTCAGGCGCAGGTCGTCGAACGGGATGTGCGGGTTGGGAGCGGTGAAGTGCAGCTGGGGCGGCAGCTCGCCGTGGGTCATCGCGAGCACGACCTTGATCAGCCCCGCGATCCCCGCCGCCGCCTCCGCGTGCGCGATGTTCGTCTTCACCGAACCGATCAGCAGCGGGGCGTCGGCCGGGCGGTCCTTGCCGAGAACGGCGCCGAGGGAGCGTGCCTCGATCGGGTCACCCAGCAGCGTCCCGGTCCCGTGCGCCTCGACGTAGTCCACAGTGGACGGGTCGAGCCGGGCGCCGTGGTACGCCGTGCGCAGCATGTCCTGCTGCGCGACGGGGTTCGGCGCCGCCATGCCCTGGGACCGGCCGTCGGAGTTGACCGCGGTCGAGCGGATCACCGCCAGCACCCGGTCGCCGTCGTACTCGGCGTCCGCCAGCCGCTTGAGCACGACGACGCCGCAGCCTTCGGCACGCGCGATGCCGTCGGCGCCCGCGGCGAAGGTCTTGCACCGGCCGTCCCCGGCGAGCAGTCCGGCGGCGGCGAACGCGGCCGTCGGCCCGGGCAGCAGCATGAGGTTCACCCCGCCCGCCAACGCCAGCTCCGCCTCGCCGTCGCGCAGCGCGCGCACCGCGTGGTGCACCGCGACCAGCGACGAGGAACAGGCGGTGTCCACCGCCATACTCGGCCCGCGCAGGTCGTAGACGTAGGAGAGCCGGTTGGCGGAGATGCTGCCGGCGGCACCGGTCGCCGTCCACAGGTCGACTCCGCCGCCCGCCATCGTGAGGTGCCCGTAGTCGTGGGTGGAGATCCCGGTGAACACGCCGGTCCGGCTGCCGCGCAGGGAGGCCGGGGCGATCCCGGCGTGTTCCAGCGCCGCCCAGGCGACCTCCAGCAGCATCCGTTGTTGCGGGTCCATCGTGGCCGCTTCACGCGGGGTGATGCCGAAGTGCTCGGCGTCGAACCCGGCCACGTCGTCCAGGAAGCCGCCGACGATCGGCGCCGCGTCGGCGCTCCAGCGGCCCGGCGGCGCGGTCCGGACGGCGTCCCGTCCGCTGCGTAGCAGGTCCCAGAACTCGTCGAGGCCGTCCGCCCCCGGCCAACGGCAGCCGAGGCCGACGACGGCGATCGGGTCGGTCCGGCGTCGGTCCGTGCCCGAAGGTTCCGGTTCCGGTTCGGCACCACCGGTCAGGGAGCGGGCCAGGTGGTCGAGGGTCGGGCTTTCCCACAGCAGGGTCGCCGGGAGCGGGGTGCCGAGCAGGTTTTCGAGATCGCCGGCGATACCGACGGCCTGACGGGAGGACAGGCCGTAGTCGCTGAGCGGACGATCGGCTTCGAGCCGGGCCGGGTCGACGCCGAGGTGTTCGGCGACGGTGTCCAGCAGCCAGCGGCGCAGTGTGGGGGTGTCGAGCGAGGGGTTTCTCATCGCACCAAGGCCTTTCCGTAGTCGCCTGCGAGGTAACGGTCGCGGCAGGCGGCGCGCGCGATCTTGCCGCTGGAGGTCCGCGGGACCAGTCCCGCGGGGACGAGCACGACGTCGCGCAGCGCGAGGCCGTGCGCGTCGGAGACGAGCCGCCGGATCACCACGGCGAGCGCCCGCTCGTCCTCGGGGGTCAGTGCGCTGTGGCCGCGGTGTTCGGCGACGACGACCGCGGCTTCGGTGTCGGTGCCTTCGACGGCGAACGCGGCGACACTGCCGGGACGGATGTCGCGATCGGCCGAGGCCGCCGTCGCTTCGACGTCCTGCGGGTAGTGGTTGCGGCCGTCGACGATGAGCAGGTCCTTGATCCGGCCCGCGATGTAGACCTCGCCGTCGTACCGGACGCCGAGGTCGCCGGTGCGCAGCCACGGTCCGGCAGGCAGTCCACCGTGGTCACCGGTCAGCCGGGCCCCGAAGGTTTCGGTGCTCTCCAACGGCTTCTGCCAGTAGCCCGTGCCGACGTTGGGCCCGTGGACCCAGATTTCGCCGACCGAGCCGTCGTCCAGCGCGACCCCGGTATCCGGGTCGACCAGCGCGACCCGCTGCCCCACCGGGACGCCGCAGGCGACCAGCCGGAGACCGGTGTCCGCCTGTCGCGCCGTCCCCGCGCCCAGGGCGGCGCGGTCGAACGTGGTGACCCGCGGCGGAGTCGCGGGGCCGGTGGTGACGAAGACCGTCGCCTCGGCCAGCCCGTACGCGGGACGCGTCTTCTCCGGCCGGTAACCGGAGCCGGCGAAGGCGGCGTGAAACCGGTCGAGGACGTCGGGATTGATCGGTTCCGCGCCGTTGACGATGGCGGCGACCCGGTCGAGGCGGAGCTTGGCGCGGTCTTCCTCGCGCACGCGGCTCGCGGCGTAGTGGAACGCGAAGTTCGGGGCGGCGCTCCAGCTCCCGTTGTGGTCGCCGAGCAACTCCAGCCAGCGCACCGGGCGCTCGATGAAGGCCAGCGGATCCATCAGCACCGAACGCATGCCCAACGCCAGCGGCGTGATCAGGCCGAGCACGAGACCCATGTCGTGGAACAGCGGCAGCCACGACACCGTGGTCCCCGCCGGGTCCATGCCGAGCCCGTGCACCGCCTGGCTGACGTTGGCCAGCACGTTGGCGTGGGTGAGCACCACTCCCGCCGGGCTGCGAGTGGAACCGGAGGTGTACTGCAGGTACGCCACGTCGTCCGGCGCCGGGGACGGGGCGGGCCAGGCGCGGACCGGGCCCGCGACGGGCTTGTCGGCCGCGACGACGGTGACCCGGTCGCCGCCGGGCAGTCCGGCCAGGAACTCGCGGACCGAGTCCTCGGCGGCGCTGGTGGTGATCACCGCGGTGGGGGAGCAGTCGGTCAGCACCGCGGCGAGCCGTCCGGCGTGCCCGGGCAGCCCGGGGTCGAACAGCGGAACGGCGATCGCGCCCGCGGCGATCGCGCCGAGGAACGCGACGACGTACTCGGCGCTCTGCGGGCACAGCACCGCCACCCGGTCACCGGGCCGGACGGGCAGCGCTCCCGCGACGGCGTCGACGCGCTCCTGGAGCTGCTTCCAGGTCAGGGTCCGTCGCCGCCCGGCGCGATCGGTCGCGAAGTCGGTGAAGGTCACCGCGGGCCGGTCGCCCTCGGTGCCCGCCCACTGCCGGAGGCAGGCGGGGAGGGTGGGGCCGGCCGGTTCGGGCAGGTTTTCGGGGGCCAGGGACATGACGTCTCCTCAGTGTCTGGTGGTGAACCCGCGGACGCGATCGACGTCGGCAGGGCGCTGTTCGGCCGGCTACGTCACGGTGGCGGCCAAAGGCGCCCTGCCACCGCGATAGCGGGGCCTTCGGCAGGCGGGCTCGGGGTGCGGGGATTTCAGCGGCCGAGTGGTCCGGCGGCGTGCCGCCAGGCGGCGACGGCGAGGGCGTCGAGATCGAGGCCGGTGGTCCCGGCGTCCCGAAGCACGACCAGTACGTCGTCGGCGGCGATGGCGACGGTGCGCAGACGCAGTCCCGGCAGCTCGGGGGGCTGTCCGGGGAGCGTCAGGAGCTGCTGATAGGAAAGGGTTCCGGCGCCCGGAACGACGGGAGCGGGGTGGACGGTGACGGCCGACACCGCGGTTCCGGCCGCGTCGTCGACCGTCACCTTCGAACACCGCCCGGCCTGAGCGGCCCATGCCGTCAGATCCGGTGGGTTCGTCGTGCGCGCGACGAGTTCGGAGACCTGCCCGCCGGGCACGGCGGACTGAAAACCCCGGCCGGTGGCGTCGGTGCCGACCAGCCTGCCGTGGACGACGTCCGCACAGCCGTCGACGTCGACCCGGCTCTGCCGCCGATTTCCCGTGTCCGAAGTGGATAGTGCCGCGCGGAGGTCGAAGCCGTCGCGCCCGGACGCGTGCGGGACGGTTTCCGGCGGAAGGAGGGCGGCGGGCGGAACGGCGGGGGCAGGCGGCGCCGCGGCCGCCGGTGTCGATTCTCCCGGTGCTCCGGAAATGGTCACCACTGCGGCGGTGGCGACGACGAGCGCGCGAATTCGGGCAGCCATGAATAGCCCTTTCGGAAGGGTTCCTGATGGAGTCGTGGTCCCTTCGGTGGGACGCAGGCGCCGGGTCACGTCAGTGGACGCCGACCGGGGCGGCAGGACGAAGGCTACGACGGGAAATCGAATACCGGAAGGCGTCAAGAGAACGTAAATGTCCTTCGTGTACAGGCGGTGACCTGCGACTTCCAAGAGTTTCGCTGGTGTTCGAGCCAATTTGGTACCGCCGTGCCACAGTCGCTCACTGTCCGTGAGTGGTGGGGTCACCCTGATGGGGGAGGTGGGCGCATTTCTTGTTTCCCTGGCATTCATATTGTCCTCCCGGATTGTGGGCAGGACAATTGCCCGCAAGGGGGTCGTCCGCTTAATGTGGCCGCACCACCGGATTTCTTTTCCGAGTAATCGCCGTCACATTTTCGGATTCGATCGAACGACCGGGACAAAGGATTGACCTATGCGCATTACTTCGAGGCGGCCGCGGACCGTCGCGTCGCTGGCGGCCGTGGCGTGTTTGCTGCCGTGGCTGGTCGCGGCCCCGGCGCGGGCCGAGAGCGGGGTCCCGGACGTCCGCGCCGACGACGGCTCGCACGTCGTCGCCCAGACCACAGTGGACGGTGACCCGCGAATGCTGGATCTCACCGTGCGCTCGGTCGGCGTGGGGAGTTACGCGATGGTCCGGCTGATCCTGCCGTCGCGGTGGGCCGCCGAACCGGACCGCGAGTGGCCCGCCGTGTACCTGCTCGCCGGGGAGACGCGGCTGCAGGACTATCGCGGCTGGACGGCCAACACCGACATCCGGGAACTCGCCGACGACTCCGGCGCGCTGGTGGTGATGCCGGGTTCCGGTTCCGCGGGGTTCTTTTCCGACTGGTGGAATTACGGCAAGGACGTCGTGCTCAACCAGTGGGAGACGTTCACCGCGGTCGAGATCCCGCAACTGATCGACCGCGGCTATCGCGGAGACGGGCGGCGGGTCGCGGCAGGGCTCTCCCTCGGCGGGTACGGCGCGGTGGAACTGGCCGCCCGGAGACCGGGGGTGTTCCGCTTCGCCGGGTCGTTCAGCGGCAACCTCAACCCCACCGGCCCGTACGGCGAGCTGCTGACCAGCGCGATCGTCGCCTCGGCCCGGCAGGATCCCGAAGCGCTCTGGGGCGACCGGCGGCGCCAGGCGTCCCGCTGGGACGCGCACGATCCGCTGGTGAACGCGGATCGCCTGCGCGGCACCGAGTTGTACCTGTCGACGGGCAACGGCCTGCCCGGACCGTACGACGGAAAGCTCCCGGTCGACGTACTGCCCGGCGCGATGCTGCTCGAATTCCTCTGTGCCGGCCAGACCACCGCGATGGCGGCCCGGCTGAACCGTCTCGGCGTCCCGGTCGAGACGGATTTCTACGGGCCGGGCACGCATCACTGGGCGTACTGGCAGGACCAGCTGCACAAGACCTGGCCGCGGATGCTGAGCGCGCTCTCGGCGCCGGTGAAGGCGGGGGAGGCGTCATGACTCGTCCGTCCTTCGTGGTCACCGGGGCGTCGAGCGGGATCGGCCGGGCCTGCGTGACCGAACTCGTCCGGAGAGGCGCCCACGTCTGGGCCAGTGTGCGCACCGACGCGGACGAAACGGAACTCGACGGCACGTACGGCGAAGCGGTCACCGTGCTGCGAATGGATCTGCGGGACGCGGCGTCGATCGCGGCCTGCGGCGAGAAGGTCGCGGCGGCGGGACCGCTGCGAGGACTGGTGAACAACGCCGGGATGGCCCGGCCCGGACCGCTGGAACACGTCCCGCTCGAGGATTTCCGGCAGCAGCTGGAGGTCAACGTCACCGGTCAGCTCGCCGTCACGCAGGCGATGCTGCCCGCACTGCGCGCCGCGTCCGCCGCCAGGGTGGTGACCGTCGGATCGATGGGCGGGCGGATCGCCGGGCCGATGGTCGGGCCGTATCACACGTCGAAGTTCGCCCTGGTCGGCTTGACCGACAGCCTGCGCGCCGAATTGGCCCCCTCCGGGATCGGCGTCGTCCTCGTCGAGCCCGGCGCGGTCGCCACCTCGATCTGGCCACGCGCTCGCGCGGCCGCCGAGGCGATACGCGCCGCCCTGCCGGAGGCGGCGCGGGAAAGGTATGGCGCGCAGCTGGAAGAAGCCGAACGCAGCGCGGAACGGTCCGCCCGGAACGGTGTGCCGCCCGAGCGGGCGGCGCGGGTCGTGGTCCACGCGCTCACCGCTCGCCGTCCCGCGCCGCGCTACCTGGTCGGCCGCGACGCGCATGTCGCGGCGGCGTTGGCGAACCTGCCGTTCCGCCTGCGCTACCGGTTGACGGCGGCGAAGCGGTGACCCGGCTCGTCGTGATCGTCGCTCCCGGTTCGCGGGGCGACGTCCAGCCGTGTATCGCCTTGGGACGTGGTCTCGACGGTGATCGGGTCCGGGTGCTGGCGGCCGAGCGGTTCCGGACGCTGGTGACCGGGCACGGCCTGGACTTCGCGCCGCTCTCGGCCGATCCCGGTGAGGTCCTCGGTTCGGCCGGGGGACGCGAATGGACCGAGGGCGGCCGCGATCCCGCGACCTTCCTGCGCGGACTACGGGGTGCGCTGGCCCCGGTGCTGGAGCGCCTGCTGGCCGACGTCCACCGAGGAGCGGAGGGGGCGGACCTCGTACTCGCCCCGACACTGGGCTTCCTCGGCGCGCATCTGGGCGCCTCGCTCGGCGTTCCCGACGTCGAACTGCACTATCAGCCCAGCGTGCCGACACGGGCGTTCGCGCATCCGCTGCTGCCGTGGGCCGCAAGGACCGGGCCTTGTGGTCGTCAGCTGAGCTTCCGTGCCGTCGATGCCGTCGCGTGGCAGGTGCTGCGCCCCGAGGTGGACCGGTGGCGGGAGCGCTCACTCGGCCTGTCCAGGGCGGGCGTACGCGGGCCCCGGCGGAGGGAAACCCCGGTGCTGTGCGGATTCTCCGACGCCGTGGTGCCCCGGCCGAAGGACTGGCCCGCCAGGGTCCACGTCACCGGGTACTGGTTCCTCGAAACCCCGGCCGAGTGGCGCCCGGACCCGCGTTTGCGGAACTTCCTCGCCTCCGGGCCGCCTCCGGTGTACGTCGGTTTCGGCAGCATGCGGCCGTCGGAGGCGGAACGGACGTTCGCCGCCGTCCGCGCGGCGTTGCGCCGCGTGGGGCTGCGCGGCCTGCTCGGCACCGACCTCGTGGCCGAAGACGACGATCTGCTGACGGTCGGGGACGTACCGCACGCGTGGCTCTTCCCGCGCACCGCGGCGGTCGTCCATCACGGCGGAGCGGGTACGACCGCGGCGGCGTTGCGCGCGGGCGTCCCGTCGCTGGTCTGCCCGGTCTTCTCCGACCAGCCCTACTGGGGCGGCCGGGTTTCCCGGCTCGGCGCCGGGCCGATTCCGCTCCCGCTACGGGAACTCACCGAGGACTCCTTGACCGCGCGGCTGCTGGAACTGTCCGGCAACCTCCTGTTCCGCCGCGGCGCGCAGTACGTCGCCGCCCGGTTGCGCGAGGAGGACGGGGTGGCGCGAGCCCGGGAGGTGCTGCGGGAAGGTTCCCCCCTTCTGCGCCGGAAGGCGTAACTCGCGTGTCCAGACCCGTGACTCGCGTGCTTGACGGCGTAACTCACGCGAGGCCGGATCGCGCGAGTCTTACGCCCCGAATCACGCGAGTTACGCCGCCAAGCACGCGAGTTACGCCTGGAGACACGTGTGTTCCGTGTAGGAGCCCGCCGCGGCGGGCGACCTGGTGGCCGGCCGAATTTCCGTGGGATGACCCTGTCCGTCGACGCGGCGCGTGGCGTGCTGCGGAAGTGCTCCGCTTGACCCGGTCTTTAACAACTCTTTACCAAGTGCGATACTGGACCGGCGAGGGGAGTACTTCCCAAGAGTCTGCCCGGTCAATACGGACACTCCGCTGTGTCCCCGGGAGGCCGCCCATCGGGTGAAGGAGACCTCGGACTTCGAGGAGGCTTCATGCCCGAGTCCGTGGCAACCGTGGGATCGCCGGGGTTGTGGGCGATCAGCATCGCCGTCCTGCTGGGGCTGCTCGTCGCCGACTTCGCCGTCACTCGTCGCCCGCACGAGGTGTCGATACGGGAGGCCGCCGGCTGGTCGGTCTTCTACCTCGCGCTCCCGGTCGTGTTCGGGCTCTGGCTCTGGCTCGAATTCGGTGGCGGTCAGGCGCTCGAGTTCATGACGGGGTTCGTCGTCGAGAAGTCCTTGTCGGTGGACAACCTGTTCGTCTTCATGCTCCTGCTCGCCGCCTTCGCGGTCCCGCCTGCCGTACAGCAACGTGTGCTGCTGTACGGCATCGTGGGCGCGCTGGTGCTCCGCGGCGTGTTCATCGCGGCCGGTGCCGCGATGCTGTCGGCCGGCACCTGGGCGTTCCTGGTTTTCGGCGTGATCCTGCTGGTCTCGGCGATCAAGATCCTGCGCGAGGCGATGTCCGACGGCCCGAGCGAAAAGGATCTCTCGCAGCTGCGGTCGGTCCGGTTGCTGCGCAGGCTGATGCCGGTCACCGACGACTACCGCGGCACCCGCCTGACCGTGCGTGAGCACGGGCGCCGCGCGCTCACCCCGCTGGCTGTCGTGGTCGTCGCGGTCTTCGCCACCGACGTGGTGTTCGCGGTCGACTCGGTGCCCGCCGTCTACGGCATCACCGAAGACCCGTACCTCGTGTTCGCCACCAACGCCTTCGCCCTGATGGGGCTGCGCGCCCTGTACTTCGTGCTCCATTCCGCGCTCGCGAAGCTGGTCCACCTGAACCACGGCCTCGCGATCATCCTCGCCTTCATCGGGGTGAAGCTGGTCCTGCACTGGGCACACGGGATCTGGCCTGCCGTGCCGCAGGTCCCGACCCCGGTCTCGCTGGGCGTGATCGTCGCCGTCCTCGTCACGGTCTCGTTCACCAGCGTGTACGCACGGCGTCGCGAAGCCACCCGGACGGCGCAGGAGTGAGCGATGATCACCGGACTCGTCGTCGGCCTTCTGCTCGACGTGGCGGTCGCCGCCCTCTTCTTCGCCGCGTTGCTGCTGGTCTTCGCGGCGATGCGGCCACCGCGCTGAGGGTCAGGGGAACCGGAGTGACGCGCTCGCCGGGCGGCAGCCCTTGCCCGTCGCGGACAGCCTGTCGCCGGGCTGCGCACTCGGGCGGTCGAGGGCCAGGTCGCGCCCGGCGCTCGCGCTGAACCCCGGGGGCGGCCGTCGGCGGCCGCCCCCGCTCCGGGTCACGACTTGCGGTGCTTGCCTTCGTCGTCCGTGACCTCGAACTGCTCCTTGCGGATCTTGCCGGAGACCGTCTGGTCCTCGGTGACGGTCTCGGTCTTGAGCCGCGCCCGTTCGACCGCGACGGTTTCCTTGTTCACCACCGGTTTTTCGGCGTGCAGCACGACTTCCTGCTCGTCCTCGCCGATCTCCACCCGCTCGCCGCCGGGCTTCGTGATCGGTTCCCGTTCGATCCGCACTTCTTCGTGGCTGACCGGAACGGTGATCTGCTGCTCCTCGGTGACGACGTACTTGCGCAGCCGGACATGACCCGTCTCGACCCGCTCGGTGCCGACGTTCAACCGCTCTTCGGAGCGCGTCATGGTGGACTCGGTGTCCCGATCCTTCATGCCGGCGCCCGCGTCCATCGCGGCCTTGTCGCGATCGGTTCCGCCCGGTCGCCCCTGCGCCCGCTCGTCCATCCGGCCGTCCGGCGACGTCCGCGGCATCGGCAGCCCGTAGTGCTTGTAGAGCCGCGCGCTCTCCTCCGCGGACAGGTGCCCGTCTGCTTCGATCCGGGGCGCGTCGGTGACGGCCTCCTTGTCGACGCGGACGTGCACGCCGTCGCGGTCCGCATGGGCGCCCGAGAGCGGGACGAAACTTTCTTTGGTACCGAACAGCCCCGTCTTGACGGTGATCCATTCCGGCTGGCGGGTCGCGTCGGCGAGATAGACGTTGCCGACCTTCCCGAGTTTGTTCCCCGTCGGGTCGACCACGGCGCTGTCGATGAGTTCCTGCGGCTGCATGGTCTTCGCCATTTGCCTGCTCCTCTCGAACGATGCTGCTGAGAAGCCCACCGTCAGCCGGGCCGGTGATCATGGCAACCGCCGTGGGGTAACTGTGGGTGACCCCTGAAAGTGATGGTTTGAAGGCGCTCCGACGGGCTATGTCCGCCGTGTTCTCGCAGGTGAAAGAGGGTCTGCGGGCTGTGATCGCGGAGTCTGGATTGGTGCGAAGGTGTGGATCTGTCGCGTCGAGAATTCGGCTGCGGGGTGTCCGCGCCTGCCCTACCCTGGTGCTCGTGATGCAGCAACTGCTGTTCCTCTGAGGAACGACGCCTCCACCGGCACCGCGCGAGCGCGCTACCGGAGTTCGTTCTTCCTGCTCATCACCTTTTCACCGGAGGAGTCCCTTCATGTCATCCCCTCTTTCGCCCGCGGCGCACGTCCGCCTGTCCGGCGTCCACTTCTCCTTCGGGGAACGGCCCGTGCTCTCCGGGGTCGCGCTCGCCGCCGCCGCCGGCGAGCGCGTCGCCATCGTCGGGGAGAACGGTCGCGGCAAGACGACCCTGCTCCGGGTGCTCGCCGGTGACCTGACCGCCGACGAGCAGCTCGCCAGGGCGGGCACTCCGGGGCTGGGCGAGCTGGGTCTGCTCGGTGGTCACGACCGGCGCCGTCCGGCGGCCGAGCTGTCGGTCGGTGCCCGGCGGCGGCTGGACCTGGTACTGGTGCTGGCCCGCCGTCCGCACGTGGTGCTGCTGGACGAGCCGACCAACCACCTGTCCGCCACGCTCGTCGACGAGCTGACCGCCGCACTCGAGGTGACTCCTGCCGCGGTGGTGATCGTCACGCACGACAGGCAGCTGTCGCGGGACACGGAGAACTGGCCGAGGCTCGCGCTATGAGCCGTCAACCACGGTGGGCGACGGTGTAGCGCACGGTCTGCGCCAGCACCACGCTCCCGTCGGGTTCGCGCAGCGGCTCGAGTTCCGCGAGCACGGCCCGGCGCACGGCGTCGAGGCGGTCTTCCGGGATCAGCTCCCAGAACATCCGCTGGCCGTGCGACCAGGACCAGGTGATCCAGTGCCCGGGGTCGGCGAACTTCACCGGATAGACATGTTCCACGGACGTGACACCGGTGAAGCCCGCCGACTCCACGGCCTGGCCGAAACCCTCGACGGTGGCGAACAGGCCGGACCTGACGGCCAGGGTCCAGGCCAGCTCCGGCGGTACGAACGGTTTGAACACCTCGCGAACGGCCGCCCACCGGGGATCGTCGGCGCCGAACGTGGTCACGCCCAGCCTGCCGCCCGGCGCGAGCAGCCGATGCCAGGATCGCAGACCGGCGACCGGGTCCGGTAGGAAGAACACCACGAACGACGCGAGGAGCACGTCGAACGCGGCCTCGTCCAGTGTCGGTTCTTGGGCGTCCATCAGGGAAACCGAGGCGTTGGTGAGCCCGCGGTCTTCGATGTCCTTCGCGGTGCGGCCGATCATTCCCGCGGAAAGGTCGATACCCAGCACCGATCCGCTCGCGCCGACCCGTCCGGCCGCCGGGAACAGCACCGCGCCACGTCCGCAGCCGACGTCCAGCACCCGCTCGCCGGGGACGAGCCCGACCCGGTCGAGCAGCTCCGCGGCGAACACGCCGAAGAAGTCGACGCCGAGAGCGTCGTAGGTCTCCGCCGTCCGGTCGAACAGCCGCGCCATCGCCTGCCGCGTGTAAGCGCTCATGCGCAGGACGATGACCCGGCGAAAACCGCGTTGTCAACCGGATGCCGGGATTTGTCATGTCGCTGTGGGCGGTGGTGCCGGGGATTCGTTCCGGGGTGTCCATTCTTCGGCCGGGCTGTGGAGGCATCCGGCCCGCGTGTCGCGAACGCCACTTTCGTATCCGATGGTCGGGGTTCGTGCCGGGTGGTGTGGGCGGGGAGGGGTTCCGGGCTTCGACCGACCGGCACGCCCCCTCGACGATGGAGGAAGACGATGGAGGAATGGGGTCGACCCGAGACCTGCCTGGTCAGGTGTAGGTGAGCAAATACCGGCCCGGTTCCCTTCGCAGAACCCGGAGCGCCACTTACGACCTTCTTGCGAAACGCCCAATCGGGTGTGACGAGTCCGTCCCGCCGCCGAGATCCGAATCACGCACCGACCAGCGGTCACGCGACCGCGCCGAATCCTGGGCTTCACGTACTCGGCTCAAAAGGCGCGCGACACCTGCGAGAGAACGATGAGCCCGCAGAAGACCAGGTTCTTGTACTTGTGGTCGACCAGGATGGCCACGAACTCGCGGATGGTGGCGCTCGGCCAGAAGTACCACGCCGTCGGCGATCCGATGACCTGGCCGCTCACCTTCGCGCGGCGGGCGATGAGGGCGGCGCGGAGCACGTGGAAATTGTTCGTCACCACCGTGCACCGGTAATCCGGCTTGCGCTGCTCCATGATCTCGGCGCTGAAGGTGAGGTTCTCGAAGGTCGTCCGCGACCGGTCCTCCAGGAGGATCCGCTCCCGCGCGAGCCCGTTTTCGGCCAGATAGTCGGCCATGGCGTGAGACTCGGGCAAGGCCTCGTCGGGCCCTTGCCCGCCCGACGTGACCACCATCGGTTCCCGGCCGCGGCGGGCCTCCGCGGCCACGACGCGTTCGGCCCGCTTCAGGCGACTGGCCAGCAGCGGCGGCACCTGGTGACCGTCCAGCAGTCCCGAGCCCAGTACCACGACGAAATCCACGCCCTTCTCGGTGCGGATCCGGCCATAGACGATCGAGTACAGGAGAAAGCAGACGAAGAGGAACGAAACGTAGACGACGATTCCATTGAGGCTGCCGCGAAGGATGTCGAGAGGCTCCCATGCCAGCTGCGTGACCGTCGCGTTGAACACGATCAGCACGCAGATACCGACCCCGGTCAACAGCGACAGCACGTTGGACAGCCTGCGTCCTTCGCGGCGGAGCATGGTGATCCCGTTGCAGATCAGGAAGACCGTGAGCGCGAGGGCCGTCGGGACGATCAGCAGGAGCACACCGACCGCGACGAAGCCCGCGGCCTCCGGCGACACCGAGGCGAGCAACGCGATGAAGGTCACGCCGAGGAACAGAAGCGCGAAGAAAAGGTAGAAGCCGTTCCGCAGCCGTCGCCGGTCGCGAAGGAAGCTCATCAGGAAAGCCGCGCAGCACAAGGCCGCGATGGCGAAGGGAATTGCGGCGGCCCTCACGAGATCTCCAGCCTTCGGACGATGCGGCGGCAGTGAACCATACGACGGGGACACCGGTGGTGCCGTCGGTGGGTGTCGCCTTTCCTTGTCCGGCAGGCTTGTTATCGCACCCGCTGCACCGGCCGCTCGTCCCATACCGGTTCCGGCGTTTCCCGGACCCGCCCATCCGAGCCGAACACGAGGAACCGGTCGAACGAGCGCGCGAACCACCGGTCATGCGTCACCGCGACGGTGGTGCCTTCGTAGGCTTCCAGCGCCTGTTGCAGTGCTTCCGCCGAGGCGAGGTCGAGGTTGTCGGTCGGCTCGTCCAGCAGCAGGATGGTGGCGCCGCCGATCTCCAGCAGCAGGATCTGGAACCGCGCCTGCTGCCCGCCGGACAGCTTCTCGAACCGCTGGTCGCCCTGGCCGTCGAGTTCGTAGCGGCGCAGGATGTTCATCGCGGGCCCGCGGCTTCGCGCGTAGCCGGTCCAGAGGATGTCGACGAGCGTGTGCCCGAGCAGTTCGGGATGGGCGTGTGTCTGCGCGAAATGGCCGGGGACGACGCGGGCGCCGAGTTTCCACCGTCCGTCGTGCGCGACGTCCTCGCCCGCCAGCAGTCGCAGGAAATGCGATTTGCCGGAGCCGTTCGAGCCGAGCACCGCGACCCGTTCGCCGTAGAAGACCTCCAGGTCGAAGGGTTTCATCAAACCGCGGAGTTCGAGCCCTTCGCAGGTGACGGCGCGGACACCGGTCCGGCCGCCGCGCAGGCGCATGGTGATCTTCTGTTCCCGCGGGGGGGCGGCAGGCGCTCCGGCCTCCTGGAATTTGCGCAAACGGGTCTGCGCGGCGTGGTAGCGCGAAGCCATTTCGTCGCTGCGCGCGGCGTACTGACGCAGGTCGGCGACGAGTTTCTTGAACTGGGTATGCTTCTCGTCCCACCGGCGGCGGAGTTCCTCGAAGCGTTCGAACCGTTCCGCGCGTGCCTGGTGGTAGGTGTCGAAGCCACCGCCGTGCACCCAGACGTCGCCGCCGGCGGGACCGGGTTCGACGCTGATGATCTTCTTCGCCGCCCGCGCGAGGAGTTCCCGGTCGTGCGAAACGAACAGCACGGTCTTCTGGGTCTCACGCAGCCGCTCTTCCAGCCACTGCTTGCCGGGGACGTCGAGGTAGTTGTCCGGTTCGTCGAGCAGGAGGACGCCGGAACCACCGAGCAGCAACGCCTCCAGCACCAGCCGTTTCTGTTCACCGCCGGACAGGGTGCGCACCTCACGCCGGCGTGCCTTCTCGTACGGCAGGTTGAGCGCCGCCGTCGTGCACTTGTCCCACACGACTTCGGCTTCGTAGCCGCGCGCGTCACCCCAATCGCCGAGCGCCCGGGCATACGCCATCTGGTTCGCTTCGTCGTCGCGTTCCAGTAAGGCGAGTTCGGTCTCGTCGACGGCGCGGGCGGCGGCGCGAAGCGCTTCCGACGAAACGGACACGAGCAGGTCCCGGACGGTGCGTTCGTCGCGCACCGATCCGACGAACTGGGGCATCACGCCGAGTCCGCCACTGATGGTCACCGAGCCGCCGTCGGGCGTGAGTTCGCCCGAGATCAGCCGCAGCAAAGTGGTCTTGCCCGCACCGTTGGCGCCCACGAGCGCGCAGACGCTGCCTTCCCCGACCCGGAACGAGACGTCGTCGAGGAGCAGCCGCCCGTCGGGTAGGTGGTACTCGACGTGTGCGACTTCGACGTGACCCATTCCGTCAGCCTGCCCGCGGACGCGGGCGTCACGCAACGCAATATCTCCGGTAGTGTCGGTGACGTGGAGCGAACCTACTTCGGCGTGCGGCTCAAGCTGATGCTTGCGTTGTTCCTGCCCGAGTTGTTCGTCATGTTCCCGGTCGTCGGTGGGGAAAACCCGCTGAGCCTGGCCGCCGCGCTGACGGCGTCGGTGGCGCTGGCGAACCCGCTCGGGCTGGCCGCCGCCCTGACCGCGTCCCTCGCCGTCGTCCTGCTCGCGCTCGCGGCGCACTTCGGCCTGGAACCGGCGGCCGCCGCGATGCAGGTGCGCGCCATCAGCCTGCGCGAACGCGCGCGGCTGTACTTGAGCCTGCGCGACCCCGACGCGCGTGGCCGCGTCCGGCCCCGGGCTCCGTCAGCGGGCATCGTGGCTGCCTGATCTCTCCTCGTCCGAAGGTGAGGCAGTCACTCCTGCCCACACACCTTCAATCGACGGAGTGACCTGGTCGTGTTCGATGTCTTCCTGTACCCCGTTTCCGCCATTCTCTGGTTCTGGCACAAGGTTTTCGGCGCCGTTTCGAGCCCGGACTCGGGCGTCGCCTGGGTGCTGTCCATCGTGTTCCTCGTCTTCACCCTCCGCCTCCTGCTGGTCAAACCCGCTCTCAGCGCGCTGCGGGCGGGCCGCCGTATGCAGGCGCTCGCTCCGCGGATGCGGCAGCTCAAGCAGAAATACGGCAAGGATCGCCAGCGGATGGCGAAAGAGATCCAGAAACTGCACGCCGAGACCGGGGTGAGCCCGCTGGGCGGCTGCCTTCCGGCGTTGATCCAGCTGCCGGTGTTCCTTTCCCTGTACTGGGTTCTGCGCGCTTCACCCCGGGAGCCGCGTCGAACCACGTCTTCGACCGGGCCGGGGTGGAGTCCTTCTTGAACGCCGACCTGTTCGGCGCGAAGCTCGGCAACTGGCTTTCGCAATCGGCGGCGGAGCTGGCCGCGTTCGGCACCGATCACGTCCACATGATCGCGGTCGGGGTGCCGCTGATGCTGATCGCGAGCCTGGCCACGTTCTTCTCGCTGCGTTCGGGGCTCACTCGGCAGACCGCGACCGCCCCGGAGGCGGCGGGGATCACCAAGCTGATGATGTACCTGGCGCCGGTCGGCATGCTGGTCTCGGGAGCGTTCTTCCCGGTGCCGATCGGCGTGCTGCTGTACTTCCTGGCCACCAACGTGTGGACGCTGGGGCAGCAGCATTTCCTCACCAAGGTCGTCGACAGGGAAGAGGAGACCGGACGGCGGGCCGCGGTCGAGTAGCGGGGGACCGGTCCCGCGGGACCGGTCTACCCTCGGCCTGATGAAGCTCCAGACGGCGGCGCGCGTTCGAGTGACCGTGGCGCTCGCCGCCGGCTGCCTGCTCGCGGGGTGCGGTGCGAACCCACCGGAGCAGGCGCCCGCACCGTCGACGGTGGCGCCGTCGCCGACCGGTCCGGATCCCGCGCTCGTCTCCTGGGCGGGAAAGTACTGCGGCGCGGTCAAGGACATGAGAGTGATCGTCTACAGCCTGGCCAAGGGATACGAAATCAAGAGCCGCGCGGATCTGCCGAAAGCGGCGGCTTCGCTGACCAAGCTGGACTCCGCGCTGGCGGCGGCGATCGGCGGACTGGAGAAGCTGCCACCGGCCGCGCCGCCGGCGCAGGAGGCCAACACGCTCTCCGCCGGAGAGCTGGCCTTCTACCGGAAGCTGCGCAAACAGGTCACCGAGTCGCTGGCGCTGCTTCCGAAGGGCGGCGTGGAATACGCCCAAGCGTCCCTCCACGTGATCGGGATCGACTTGGTGTCGCACAGGTCCGTCGTCGAGACCGGTGAGGTTCCCGGCCTCGATTCGGCGATGAAGGCCGACAAAGCGTGCGAGCTTGTCGGCTAGCTCACGGAAAGTCGGCCGATGAACTGTTCGGTACCGGCGTGTCGGGCAAAGCCGCGTCGGGAATCATCTCGCTCGCCCGGGAACTGTTCCCGGGCGGGTGGGTGTTCCCGGCGCCGTCCGGCGCCGGGAACGCGTTCGCAGGTGACGGCCGGTGAGCGACGCGGAGTCTTCGGCCAGAGCCGACGGCGTCCCCTCGAACACGACCGTCCCGCCGTCGGCGCCCGCGCCCGGCCCGATGTCGATGACGTGATCGGCGTGCGCGATCACCCGCTGGTCGTGTTCGACCAGGACGAGGGTCGCGCCGCCGTCGACGAGCTCGTCACAGAGGGCGAGCAACCGGTCGACGTCGCTGCCGTGCAGTCCGGCGGTGGGTTCGTCGAGGATCAGGCGCACTTCGTCCGCGGGACCCGCGTCGGCGAGGTGACGGGCGAGCAGCAGCCGCTGACGTTCGCCGCCGGACAAGGTGTCGAGGCCCTGCCCGATCGTCAGGTAGCCGAGCCCGACCCGGTCCAGCCAGCGCAACCGCCGCGCGATGGGCGCGCTCTCGTCGAACAGGGCGGCGGCGTCCGCGGGGTTCATCGCCAGGATGTCGGCGATGGTCCGGCCGTTCAGGCGCGCGTCGAGCGAGGCCGGGTTGAACCGGGTGCCGCCGCAGGCGTCGCAGCCGGTCTGGACGTCGTCGAGGAACGCCAGATCGGTGATGATGACGCCCTTCCCCTTGCAGACCGGGCAGGCTCCCCGGCCGTTGGCGCTGAACCACGACGGATGTTTCCCCGTGGCTTTGCCGAAGGCTTCGCGAATGGGTTCGGCGACACCGAGCACCGTGGCGGGGGTGGAGCGGATGCCACCGCGCAGCGGAGCCTGTTCGACGACGACGAAATCGGGGTGCCGCCGGGGAAGTTCGCCTGTGATCAGGGTGCTCTTCCCGGAACCGGCGACACCCGAGACGACGGTCAGGACGCCGAGCGGGATGTCGACGGTGACGTCACGCAGGTTGTGGCTGCGGGCGCCGGCGATCGTCACGGTCCCTCGGGCGGCACGGGGCCGCTCGCGGAAATGCAGCGGGGCAGCGAGAACCCGTCCGGTTTCGGTGCCGGCCGCGACGAGATCGCGGGGGGCACCTTCGAACTGGACGCGTCCGCCGCCCTCGCCGCCGGACGGTCCGAGATCGACGACGTGGTCGGCCGCCGCGATGACCGCGGGATGGTGTTCGACCACGAGGATCGTGTTGTGCGCGTCGCGGAGCTTGGTCAGCAGTTCGAGCAACCGGTGCACGTCGTGCGGATGCAGGCCGGTGCTGGGCTCGTCGAACACGTAGCAGACGTCGCTGAGCGCGCTGCCGAGGTGGCGGACGATCTTGACGCGCTGGGCTTCGCCGCCGGAAAGCGTCCTCGACTCCCGGGAGAGGCTGAGGTAGCCGAGGCCGACCGAATCCAGCGCGTCGAGGTGTTCCCGGATCGCCTGTACCAGTGGTGCCACCGACGGATCGCGCACCGCCGCGACGACGTCACGCAGATCGCCGACCGGCATCGCGGACCAGTCCGCGATGGACCGCCCGTCGATCAGGCTGCCGCGCGCCGCTTCGGAGAGGCGGGTCCCCGCGCACTCCGGGCAGACGCCGCGGCTGACGACCCCGTCGAGCCCCTCCTGTTCCTCGGCGGTGAGGCGCGACGGCGTCTTGCGCAGGTAGGAGTCCCGCAGCCGGGGGACGACGCCGTCGAAGACGCCGTGCTTGGGATAGCCGGAGCCCGGATCGTCGAGGCGTAGTCCTTCGGCGTGTAGCAGGGTCTCGACCTTCCCCGCCGGTAACCGTCCCAGCGGGACATCGGGATCGACGAGTCCGGAGTCGACGAGCCGTTTCCACCGGTAGGTGCCGGGGGCGAAGGTCGGGAAGCGCACGGCGCCATCACGCAGGCTTCGCGAGCGGTCGAGCAGCCGGTCGAGGTCGATGTCGTCGATCACGCCGAGTCCTTCACAGCGCGGGCACATGCCCTCGGGACTGTTGAACGAGTAGGCGGGGGTGAACCCGGCACCCGGCTTGCCGAGGCGGGAGAACAGCAGCCGCAGCAGCGGCGCGATGTCGCTCGCGGTGCCCACGGTGGACCGCGCGTTCCCGGTGAACCGCCGTTGATCGACGATCGTGGTGAAGACCAGACCGTCGATCCGGTCGACCTCGGCGGGCGGATGCTGGGGGAGCCGGTTCCGCACGAAGGCGGGATAGGTCCCGGTGACCAGACGCTCGGCTTCGGCCGCGATCGTGTCGAACGCCAGTGACGACTTGCCCGACCCCGACACGCCGGTGAACACCGTCAACCGGTGTTTCGGCACCCGCACCGACACGTCGCGGAGGTTGTTCGTCCGGGCTCCTTCCACCGTGATCCACCGGCCACGCTCATCTTGAAATTTCGCCATGAAGCCAGGCTACGATGAGATGTGGCCGGTTTTCGGCCACAATTAACGGGAGGCGTCATGACGGCACCACGGGAACGGATGTTGCGGCTGCTGTCGCTCCTGCAGTCCGGCCGCCATTGGCCCGCCGCCGACCTCGCGACGGCCATGGAAGTCCCGCCCCGCACGCTTCGCCGCGACATCGACCACCTTCGCGGCCTGGGGTATCCCGTGGAGAGCAGCCGCGGTCCGGGCGGGAACTACCGTCTCGTCGCGGGGGCCGCCCTGCCGCCGCTCATGCTGGAACACGACGAGGCCATCGCCACCGTGCTCGGGTTGCGGCTCGCCGCGGCGGGCGGGACCGGCGTCGACCTGACCGCCGAGTCGGCGGACCGCGCCGCCGCGAAACTCCGGCGTGTCCTGCCCGCGGCGCTGCGGAAACGGACCGACGAAATGCTCGCCGCGGTCGAGTTCGGGATCGGTGAACCACCGCGCGTCACTCCGGACGTCTTGACCGTCCTCGCCGCGGCGATCGCGGCTCGCCGGTGCGTCGAGTTCGCGTACACGGCGAAAGACGGCCTGTCGTCACGGACCGTCGAGCCGATGCGCCTCGTCCAGCTCGGCAGGCGGTGGTATCTCTACGCCTGGGACCTCGGCAGACGGGATTGGCGGAGCTTCCGCCTCGACCGGATCACCGAGCCGAAGACGACCGACGTGGCTTTCGAGCCCCGCGCCCTCCCCGTCGACGACGTCGCGGCTCATCTGCAAGAACGCTTCCACAGTCCGAAGTCGCTCCGGATCACGCTGACCTTGGGCGTCGGCGCGGAGGAGGCCGCGGCCCGCCTTCACCGGATCGACGGGAGTTTCGAAGCCCTCGGTGACCATCGCTGCCGCTATGTCGCGTACGTCGATTCCTTCGAGTGGCTGGCCGTTGTCCTCGTCCTCGCCGACCTCTCGTTCACGGTGGAGGAACCGGCGGAGTTCGGCGAGTACCTCGCGCGGATCGGGGGACGGCTGATGCGCGGGAGCAAGGGACCCCACGGCGATCACGCGTGATCGAAGGGCGAACACGCGTGCTTGGAGACGTAACTCGCGTGCTTGAAGGGCGAACACGGCGGTCAGGTGTCGCCGGGGTGGGGCCACTGCTGCCCGCGCGTCCAGGAGTCCAGCACCATCAGGGTCTTCGTGCCCGTCACCTGGTGGTGCCGCCGGATCTCGTCGATGGTGTGCTGCAGGTGGCCCATGTCCCGCACCCGCAGCCAGACGAGCGCGTCGGGGTCGCCCGCGATGGTGAACACCGCCTGGGCTTCCGGCATCCGGGTGGTGGTGCGGACGATCTCGCCGACCTTGGTGGTCCCGGTGAACCGCAGTTCGGTGAACGCCTCGATGGCCCAGCCGAGTTTGGCGTGGTCGATCTGGACGGTGTAGCCGACGATGACGCCGGCCTCCTGCATGCGGTCGATGCGGCGTTTGACCGCCGCGGTCGAGAGCGTGACGCGGGCTCCGATGTCGCCGAGAGTGCGCCGGGCGTCCTCCCGAAGCAGTTCGAGGATTTCGCGATCGGTCTCGTCGATGAGCTGGTCGGCCATGAGCGAGGATGGTACGCAGACGCAACGGATCTCGGCCACCGGCGGGGATGGGCCGGATTTTTTGCGTGCTGGCGGTCAATAGACTGCCGCTTGTTGCGACGGCCCGCGTGGTCGGGTCTCCTGTCGTGACATCGCACGGGGGTGCCGAAGGAGGCAGGTCTGGTGGAGCAGTTCACGTTGGAGGACCGGTATCTGCGGGAGGACGGCACCGTCTACCTCAGCGGGGTCCAGGCCCTGGTCCGGATGCTGTTCGACCGGGTGCGGCACGACCGCGCCGCCGGGGCCTCGCCCGCGGTGTTCGTCTCCGGCTATGAAGGCTCTCCGCTGGCGGGGTACGACCTCGAACTCGGCCGCCGCTCCGTCCTGCTCGAAAAGCACGACGTCGTGCACCGCCCCGGCCTGAACGAGGAACTCGCCGCGACGGCGGTGATGGGCAGTCAGCTCACCGCGTCGGTCGGCTCGTCGCGCGGCGGGGTCACCGGGTTCTGGTACGGCAAGGCACCCGGACTGGACCGGGCGACCGACGCCCTGCGGCACGCCAATCTCGCGGGCACCGATCCGGCGGGCGGCGCGGTGGCGCTGGTCGGCGACGACCCGAACGCCAAGTCCTCCTCGGTGCCCTGCGCCTCCGAGCTCGCGCTGGCCGATTTGGCCATGCCGGTGTTCTTTCCCGCCGACTCGCAGGACGTGCTGGACTTCGGCCTGCACGCCGTCGAGCTGTCCAGGGCGAGCGGGTTGTGGTCGTCGATGAAACTCGTGGCGAACGTGGCCGACGCCGCGGGCACCGCGCACGTCCGGCCACGGTGGACGGCGCCGGAGCTGGCCTTGCCCGCGTACCGGCACAAGCCCAGCTCCCGGCTGCTCGGCACCACGCTGATGGCGCTCGAACGCAGCCTGTACACCGAACGTCTGCCGCTGGCCGTCGAGTACGTGCGCGCGAGCGGGGTCAACCGGATCGTCCACGAAGGGCCGGCGGACCGTGTCGGCATCGTCACCGCCGGAAAGTCCTATCTGGACCTGATGCAGGCGCTGCGGCTGCTCGGCCTGGACGCCGACGCGTTGTCCCGGCACGGGATCCGGATCCTCAAACTCGGCGTCGTCCATCCGCTTGAACCGTCGATCGTCCGCCGGTTCGCCGACGGCCTGAGCGAGATCGTCGTGGTGGAGGAGAAGCGTTCCTTCGTCGAATCGGCGATCAAGGAGGTGCTTTACGGCACCGCCGGAGCGCCTGCCGTGCACGGCAAGACCGGTCCGGACGGCCGCACCCTGTGCACCGAACTCGGTGAACTCGATCCGGACGCCATCGCCAGGGTCCTGGCCGCGCGGCTGAGTGAGCACCACGACATCCCGTCGGTGACCGCGTGGCGGCAGCGACGACGCCGGGAGCGCATTTCGGTGCCGTTGCTGACCAGGACGCCGTACTTCTGTTCCGGCTGCCCGCACAACTCCTCGACCAAGGTGCCCGAGGGCACGGTGGTGGGCGGCGGCATCGGCTGCCACGCCATGGCGTTGTTCATGGAACCGGAACAGGTCGGCGACGTGGTCGGCCTGACCCAGATGGGCGGCGAGGGCGCGCAGTGGCTCGGGATGGAGCCGTTCGTCGACGCCACGCATTTCGTGCAGAACATCGGCGACGGCACGTTCACCCATTCCGGCAGCCTGGCGGTGCGGGCCGCGGTGGCGGCCGGGGTGAACATCACGTACAAGATCCTCTACAACGCGACCGTCGCGATGACCGGTGGACAGGACGCCGTCGGCGGGCTGCCGGTGGAGCGGCTCGCGTCGCTGCTCCTGGTCGAAGGCGTCGCCAAGGTGGTCGTCACCAGTGACGAGCCGAAGCGGTTCCGCGGTGTCCGGCTGCCCGACGGCGTCGAGGTCCGGCACCGCGACGAGCTGCTGAGCACGCAAGAGGAACTCGCGCGTGTTCCCGGGGTGACCGTGCTGATCCACGACCAGGAGTGCGCCGCGGAGAAGCGTCGCAAACGCCGTCGCGGCAAGCTGGAGACCCCGGCCGCCAAGGTGGTGATCAACGAGCGGGTGTGCGAAGGGTGCGGCGACTGTGGCGAGAAGTCGAACTGCCTGTCCGTGCAGCCGGTCGGCACCGAGTTCGGCCGCAAGACCGCGATCCACCAGTCGTCGTGCAATGTGGACTATTCGTGCCTGGCGGGGGATTGCCCGTCGTTCATGACGGTGCTGCCCACCGGGCGCAAACACCGGGCGCGGCTCGCGGAGATCACCGCGGCCGAACTGCCGGAGCCCCAGACCACCGGGACCGACTTCACCGTGCGGATCACCGGTGTCGGCGGGACCGGCGTGGTCACCGTCGCGCAGATCCTCGCCACGGCCGCCGTGCTCGAGGGCAGGCAGGTCCGGACCTTGGACCAGACGGGGCTCGCGCAGAAGGGCGGCGCCGTCGTCTCGGATCTGAAGATCACCGCCGAGCCGACACCGCAGGCCCCGAAACTCGCGGCCGGAGAATGCGATCTGTACCTGTCCTGTGACGTCCTCGTCGGTGCGGATCCCGCGAATCTGACGGTGACGGACCCCGGCCGGACCACCGCCGTGATCTCCACGACCGAGGTGCCGACCGGCCGGATGGTCGTCGACACCACCGTGTCCTTCCCCGACGCGGCGGCCGTGCGGGGCGCGATCTCGGAGAGCGCGGCGCGCACCGTGGCGCTCGACGCGCGGGCGCTCGCGGAAACCCTGTTCGACGACGACCAGTTCGCCAACATCCTCCAGCTCGGCGCGGCGCACCAGACCGGCGCCATCCCGCTGGACGCGGCCAGCCTGGAACGCGCGATCGAACTCAACGGCGTGGCCGTCGCGGGCAACCTCCAGGCGTTCCGCCGCGGCAGACAGCTCGTCGCCGATCCTGGCGGACTGCACGCCGCTGTCGCCCCTCCGGCCGTCGCCGCGACCCCGGCCCCGTCGGCGGCCACCCTGCGTGCCCGCGCGCTCGTGCACGCGGAGCCGGGTTCGGAACTCGCGCGCCTGCTGGACATCCGCGTGGCCGAACTCGTCCGGTACCAGGACGCTCGCTACGCGCGGGAGTACGCCGAGTTCGTCGAGCGCGTCCGGATCCTCGAAGGCGATTCGACCGTCGTCACCGAAGCGGTGGCCCGCAACCTGCACAAACTGATGGCCTACAAGGACGAGTACGAGGTCGCGCGGCTGTCGCTCGATCCCGCCGTGCTCGCCGGGATCGAGGCGGAGTTCGGGGTGGGCAGCCGCTATGCCTACCGTCTGCACCCGCCCGTGCTCCGCGCGCTGGGCATGAAGCGGAAGGTCGCGCTGGGCCCGAAGTTCCGCCCGGTGTTCGTCGCGCTGCGTGCCGCGCGGAAACTGCGCGGCACGCGATGGGACCCGTTCGGCAAGGCACACGTCCGGAAGGTGGAGCGAGAACTCGTCGTGCAGTACCGGGAAACGATCCTCGCCGCGTTCGGCACCGAGGACGCCGATCGCGGCAGGCTCCTGGCGCTGGCCGAGCTGCCCGATCTGATCCGCGGTTACGAGGACGTCAAACTGGCGAACGTCGAAGCCTACCGCCGGGAACAGTCCGCGCTCGTCGCCGAACTCGTGCCGGGGGACCCGCTCGGGGTGAGCGGCTGACGCGAGCCCAGCCCGTGCCGTTCCCGCGTGACGGACGGGCCGGGCGCACCGGCCGGGTGATCCCAGGCGATCGCCCGCTCCGGCGGAGATCGAGGAAATCGCGGACTGCGTCACCGTACGGTGACGCCGCGGGAAGCCCTGCGCCAGACCGGCAGCGGGCACTTTCCGAAGTCAGGCGACGGTCTGGTTCCGGAACGGGGAATGCCGGCAGCTCGGCAAGCTGCCCGGCGGTACCCGCGGCCAGGCTTACCGGATCAGCGACAACGGCCGCGTCGTCGGTGTCGCCGCCACCGCCGCCGGAAAATCCCCTGCGGTCCACTGGACACTCGACTAGCGTCTCGGCGACACCGGCCGAGCCGTGTCTCGGCCGGCGCGACCGTCTGGACCCCGTCGAACGAGGATGTCGTGGTGAGCAGTACACCGGATCTCGGTCCGATGCCGCGGCGAGTCGCCGTCGACCCGGCGCAGGTGCGCGGATTGGTCGCCGAGCAGTTCCCGCGGTGGGCCGGGCTTCCGATCCGGCCCGTGGCCGAATCCGGTTGGGACAACGTCACGTTCCGGCTCGGCGAGGAAATGGTGGCGCGCCTGCCGAGTGCGGCCGAGTACGCGCTGGCGGTGGACAAGGAACAGCACTGGCTTCCGGCGCTCGCGCCCCGGCTGCCACTGCCCATCCCCGTGCCGCTGGCGAAGGGACGGCCCGGCGCGGACTATCCCTTCCCGTGGTCGGTCTACCGGTGGCTCGACGGCGAACCCGCGAGAGCGGACCGAATCCCGGATCCTGTTCGGTTCGCTTCGGACCTGGCGGGTTTCCTGGCGGCGTTGCGAAAGGTCGACGCCGCGGACGGCCCGCGGCCGGGTAAGCACAACTGGTTCCGTGGCGCCACTCTGCGCACCTATGACGCGCCGGCCGAGCGCGCACTCTCGGTGCTGGACGGCGATGTCGACGTCGACTCGGCCCGCGAGATCTGGCAGACGGCGCTGGACGCTCCTTGGGACGGAGTGGACTCCTGGTTCCACGGTGACATCGCACCGGGGAACCTGCTCCTCAAGGGCGGAGAACTGGCGGCTGTCATCGATTTCGGAACCTGCGGTGTCGGCGATCCGTCCTGCGACACGGCCATTGCCTGGACGTTGCTGAGCGCCGACGGCAGGCAGGCGTTCCGCGACCGGCTATCGGTCGGCGACGCGGCGTGGGCGCGAGGACGGGGCTGGGCCCTGTGGAAGACCCTGGACACCTGCGCGCGGACAAGAGGTCGTGTCGACGAAGAAGCCGCGGACGCGCGGCGTGTGCTGGGCGAGATCCTCTCGGAGTACTCGGCCGGTCGTTGAGGGAGACGGTCGCCCGGTTCGCTTCCTCCGCGAGCAGGCGCACCGATATCCCCGCGCGTGCCGACCTGATCGCGCTCCTGTTGGCGATTAACCACCTTCGATGACGTGCTGGCGGACGTTTTGAAGGCGCGGCTGACAGATTCGCGAAGGGTGAATCGATCGCGGGTGACAAAGACATCGAATGGTCTCACGGGCTCTGTGATTTTGCTTGCCTGGCGTACCCGGTGGGTGTGTTAATTCCCTGTGGCATAACCGTGAACGTGCACACGCGCCCGCTGAAGAGGAACCCCGCGAAAGCGGGTGTCATTCGTTTTCGGTGTTTTCGGCGAGCGTGGTCTATGTGTTGGAGAGGGACCTGTGAAACACGGAAGACGTAGTCGAAGACTGGTCACTGGGGGCATCGCCGTCGTGAGCACGGCCGCACTGGTGGCGCTGGGTATAGCGGTGGGTTCGGGCACCAGTGCCGCGGCTCCGGGTGAGCTCACCCAGAATTACTCGTGTCCATTTCCGTTGATCGGCGACCAGAAAGTTTCGGTCACCATCAAGACCACTCAGCCTTCGACGATCGAAGCCGGGAAATTGACGCCCGTCATCGAGATCACCGCCGTGTCCAACGCGGGCAAAACGGCGACCGAGGGCCTTCGTCTTGTCGGTGCCGAAACAATCAAGGGCACCGCGAAGGCGACCTCGACCGTGACGATGCCCGGCAGCCAGGGCACGATGACGGTGAAGGTCGACGCCGACGTGCCGAACCAGCCCATTCCGCCGGTGGGCAACGACCTCGTCGTCAACGCCACGGGCAGCGCTCCCGCGTTGAGGTTCGACCAGCCGGGCACCGCGTCGCTCGCCGTGACCGGTCTCCAGCTGGTTATGACCCCGCTCAAGGCCGACGGAACCCCGACGGGTCTCGGCACCTTCACCTCGGACTGCGTTCTCGCGCCGGGGCAGGGGACCGTCCTCCAGACCTACACCGTGACCGGTTCGCCGGTCGCCCCGGAAGCCGTTGTCGGCACGGGTGATCACCCGCCACTGCGGCAGCTCTACAGCTGCCCGTTCCCGTTGATCGGCAACCAGGACGTCACGGTCGACATCAACGCCACGCTGCCCGACACGATCCCGGTGGGCCAGTTCACCCCGAGGATCGACATCACGGCCGTCTCCAACGCGGGCAAGACCGCGACCGAAGGGCTGCGGCTCGTCGGCGCCGAATCCCTCAAGGGTTCCGCGCTGGCCACCTCGCTGGTCTCCAGTCCGCAGGGACACCTCGCGGTCGGCGTGCCGACGGCCATCCCGCGACAGCCGATTCCGCCGAAGGGCAACGACCTGATCGTCAACGCGAGTGGTTCCGCGCCGGCGTTGCGATTCGACCAGCCGGGAACGGCGACGCTTTCGGTGCACGATCTGGTGCTGACCATGACGCCGTTGACGGCTTCCGGTGCGGAGACCGGCCTCGGCACGTTCGTCGCGGACTGCACCCCGGCGAACGGTCAGGCCAACGTCCTGCACACCTTCACCGTCACTCCCGCCGCCGACACGACGGCGCCTTCGGCTCCCGGCGCCGTGACGGTCGGTGAAGTGACTCAGAACAGCGTCGCGTTGTCCTGGGGCGCCGCCACCGACAACGTCGGCGTCGCGGGCTACGACGTCTACGCGGGCGCCGATCTCGTGAAGTCCGTGACCGGCACGTCGGCCACGGTCGACGGATTGACCCCGGACACGGAGTACTCCTTCACCGTCAAGGCCAAGGACGCGGCGGGCAACGTCTCGCCCGCCACCGCGCCCGCCACCGCCAAGACCGCGAAGGCTCCTGACACGCAGGCGCCGACGACACCCGCGAACGTGCACTCGACCGGAACGACCCAAACCAGTGTGACGCTGGCCTGGGACGCGTCGAGCGACAACGTCGGTGTCACCGGCTACGACGTTCTGAAGGGTGCCGAAGTCCTCAAGTCGGTCACGGAACCCCAGGCCACGATCGACGGGCTGACGGCCGGTACCGAATATTCCTTCACGGTGGTCGCGAAGGACGCCGCGGGCAACGCGTCGGCTCCCAGCGCCGCGGTCACGGCGAAGACGCAGGCCGCGCCCGACACGCAGGCGCCCGCTGTGCCGGGCAACCTGCACACGACCGGTACCTCGGCCTCCAGCGTCGGCCTGGCGTGGGACGCGTCGAGTGACAACGTCGGTGTCGTCGGCTACGACGTCTACCACGGCGGCACGGTGGTGAAGTCGGTGACGGAGGCCAACGCCACGGTCGACGGTCTCACCGCCGACACCGAGTACAGCTTCACCGTCGTCGCCAAGGACGCGGCCGGGAACAGGTCGGAGCCCAGCGCGCCGGTGACCGCTCGGACGGCCACGGTCCCGGACACCGAAGCACCCGGTGTCCCGGCGGGTCTCGCCGCGGCCGATGTCACCCAGTCCAGCGTCGCGCTGTCCTGGAACGCGTCGAGCGACAACGTCGGTGTCGTCGGCTACGACGTCTACAACGGGACCACCTTGGTCAAGACGGTGGCCGGGACCGCCGCGACCGTGGACGGTCTGGCGCCGGGCACGGAGTATTCCTTCACCGTGGTCGCGAAGGACGCCGCGGGCAACGCGTCGGCTCCCAGTGCCGCGGTCACGGCGAAGACGCAGGCCGCGCCCGACACGCAGGCTCCCGTCGCGCCGGGTGCTCCCCGTGCCACCGGCACCACGCGGACCAGCGTGAGCCTCGAGTGGACCGCGTCGACGGACAACGTGGGCGTCACCGGTTACGACGTCTACAACGGCGCCACCTTGGTGAAGTCCGTGACCGGTACTTCCGTGACGGTGGACGGGCTCGCCGCGGATACGGAGTATTCGTTCACCGTGGTCGCGAAGGACGCGGCGGGCAACCTGTCGACCCCGAGCACCGCCATCACCGTCCGGACGCAGGCCGCGCCCGACACGGAAGCGCCCGGTGCGCCTGCCAACCCGCGTTCCACCGGGACCACGCAGACCAGCGTGAGTCTCGCCTGGGATGCCGCGAGCGACAACGTCGGCGTCACCGGTTACGACGTCTACAACGGCAGCGCCTTGGTGAAATCCGTGACGGGGGTTTCCGCGACCGTGGACGGCCTCACCTCCGACACGGAGTACACCTTCACCGTCGTCGCCAAGGACGCCGCGGGGAACAAGTCGGCCGCGTCCTCGCCGGTCACGGCGAAGACCCGGCCGAACACCTCCCCGGTCGTCAAGTACAGCTACGACCTGGCAGGCAAGACGCAGCTGAAGAAGCTCGCCGGCCCGATCGACCTGCGTGGCGGTATCAACGCCGCGATCACGCTGGCGAACGGGACCTTCGACGCCGACCTCACGCTGAACCCGACGAGCGCGAAGCTCACGCTCTGGGGCTTCGTCCCGGTCAACGCGAAGATCGAGTTCGCGTCGGCGGGCAAGACCACCGGCACGCTGGCGGCCGGGGTGCTCAAGTCGACGTCGGCGGTGACGGTCAAGCTGCCGCGGATCAGCGTCTTCGGCTTCCCGGTGTCGGCGAGCCCGGCCTGCCGGACGAAGACGCCCGTCCAGATCCCGCTCCAGTCGAAGGCCGGTTTCGATCCGTTGGCCGGTGGCAAGCTCACCGGTTCCTACACCCTGCCGCCGTTGCAGGGCTGCGGGTTCCTGAACGACATCGTGAGCGGTGTCGCCTCGGGTGCCGGCAACACGGTGGAGGTGAACCTCAAGCCGCGTCCGGTCGGCTGACCCCGCGGAAACCCTGATCCGGCCCCGTCGCGTCTCGCGGCGGGGCCGGACCCCTGACCGGACCACGGGTACTCCATTTCAGTGATGTGACATTTGATGGCAACCTGTCAAACTCCAGTTACGTCGAAGGGATACTTCGGAGCAACAGGGGGATGAATGGGGCAGGGGTTCTCGGTCGAACCGGCCGCGGTGCGCGCTCTCGGCGACCTCGTCCTGCGGGCGGGCGCGGGCGTCGACACCTATCGGCAGTGGTTCGACCGCTTGGTCGGCGCCGGAGCCGGATTCGACACCGAGAGCGGTGAGGGTTTCTTCGCCGCCGCCTGGCCGAAACTGGACGAGTGGCAGCGCACGGCGCTGAGCCAGACGCGGTTCGCGGCCGACCTCGCCGCGGGCGGCGGACACGAACTGCGCTGTGTGGCGCACTGGTACGGCGTGGTGAACGCGCGGGCGGCGGAAGTGCTGGACCGGCTCGATCCGGAGCCGGACGCCGCACGGGTCCCGGTGGACGAAGTGCGCGATCCGGCCGGTGCCGCGTCGTTCCGCGACGCCGTCCCGGTGGGCTACGGCGGACCCGATCCCGCGTCCGTGGCCGACCCGACCTGGTGGCCGGTGAAAGCTGAAGCGGAGCGCGAGAAGCTGCTCGATCTGGGCGGTTCCCTCGGCGACGTCGCCGAGGTGATCAAGATGCTCACCGGTTCCGACAAGGACTTCATCACCATGATCGCCGACCTGCTCGTCGGCGACTGGACCGTGCTGCAGCGGCAGGCGGTGCTCTACGACGACGCCGCGCTGGGGCTGGAGAACACCGCGGCCAACATCGACCAGGGCCGGTTCGGGATCCAGGGGGCCTGGGAAGGGGAGGGCGCCGATCGGGCGAAGAACTGGCTGGCCACCTATCGGTCGAGTCTGCTGCGGCTGGCTCAGTACTTCCGTGGCGCGAGCCTGGCGATCCAAGCGCTGGCGAAGCTCGCCTACCACCTGATGCAGGAGATCCGGCACGGCTACAGCTCGGCGATCGACATCGCGCTGCTGATCCTCACCAAGGGCAAGAAACTCGGCCTGGAAAAAGGGATGCGCGTCGTGGACGTGATCAGCGAAGCGCTGTCCCAGCTCGGCCGTCGCGGCAAGCTCGTCGAAGTCGTGAAGGAAGGCGAGCTGCTGGACATCATCCACCTCGTGCTGTCCTTCAACGAGATCGTCGGGATCATTCAGACGCTGATCAGCGCCGCGTACGGGCTGGCGCACATGTTCGCGGGGGAGAAGGCCCTCGACGAGGTGCTGGAAACCACCATCGCGATGGGTGACCCGCCGCAGTGGCCGGAGGGCTACGAGCACCGGGACGCCGAGTGCCCGGCCAAGCGCAAGCGGGTGCTGCTGTGACGGGCGGGCACGCGATCCACGATCCGTTCGACTCCGCCGAAGGGGACCGGGCGCGGCAGACGGTCATGCGGCTGCTGGCGGCGACCGGCGGCGCCGCCGGGGACTTCGCGGGCGAAGTCGTCGCCGGGCGACGGCGACCCTGCGAGCTGCTGGCGCACGGCCCGGTGCTGGACGAGTTCGTCGAGGAGGCGCGAGGCTGGTGGCAGGTCATCGACGCGCTGCCCGCCGAGGAACGGCGACGCCTGACCGCGGAAGCCTGGACGTCCTTGGAACGGCAGGTCGGCGAACTGGCGACGATGGACGTCGACGCCGCCGTCGCCGAACTCGAAGAGCTTTCCGCGGTGGCGCGGGACACGCCGGCCCCCAGCCGGCCGCCTCGTGACGATGAGGACGACGATTGGTCCGACAGGTCTTATCTGGAGCCACTCTGAGCCGCGCCGCATCCACAAAGGACCGGTGCCCTTTCGGGCAAGGAACGCTGTCCGTTCGCACGGCGTCGCTTCAACAGTCCACAAGGGACATCACGACCCCAGTGCCCGCTACGTCGCCGCCGTGGTTCTCTGTCGCCGGGAGTACATGAAGGCCCCCTTCCTTGCGCTAGGCCTAGCGCAAGGAAGGGGGCCTTCATGTACTCCCGGCGCACCGGCGCAGCCGACGAAGCCCGACCGGCACTCTCGGCCCCGCTCACCCACCTCCGAGGTCACAACCCTCCCGCCCCACTCGAAACGGCTGCACGCGCGAACCGTGTCGGGGCTCAGTGACGCTTGGTGGTGAAGCAGACGCGGATCGTGGTGCCCTGTGGGCCGGTGTGGACGCGTACGAGGTCGGCCAGGTGGTTGACCAGCAGGAGCCCGCGGCCGCGTCGCTGCTCGGGGGAGGCGGGCCGCCGTCCGGCCAGCGGATCGGTCAGGTGGCCGGTGTCGTGGACCTCGCAGACGAGCCCGCCCGCCTCGGACCAGATGCTGAGCCGTCCTCGTCCGCCACCGTGATCCACGCTGTTGGCCAGGAGTTCGGCGACCGCGAGCTGGACGTCCGCCACCTGATCGTCGGTGAGGCCGGCACGCCGCGCCTGCGCACGGGCAACGGCGCGGGCTTGAGCCAGGGAAGCCGCCTCGCCGGTGACGGCGTCGATGACGCTGTACCCGGCAGGCTCGATCGGGAGCGGTTCGGGCAGCGGGGTGTTGTACCCAGTGATGATGCGGTCGGGGTCGTAGCCGGTGCTGGCTCGCTCTCCGGTGGAGTCGATCAAGACCGGATGGGTGGCTTTGGCGTCGGAGAGGGCGCGGGCGTCCAGGCGGGTGACGTCGTAGGGGCAGAGAATGGTGACTTCGCGGCCGGTGAACGCGTGGTTGATCAGGGCCTCGTGCTGGGCACACGCCGGATATTCCAGCTCGGACCGTTCCGCCCAGATGGGCTCACCGATGATGCGGACCCGCCGAGTGGTGTGCTCGTCGGCGAAGGCCCGGAGGACACCGGGGATGATCCGGCCGGGGTTGCGGCCTTCCTCCGTCATGTCCAGCAGCAGGACCCGCTCGGCGTCCGGGCCCAAGGCGGCCCGCAGCAGTTCGAGGTTGGGGCCGGGCACCGAGACCGCGACCGGTTCGCTGCTCTCCAAGCCCCGCAAGATGAACGGAACAGTGCCCGCCAGATAGTCGTCCGGTCCCCGGTAGAACAGCGCCGGGTGGACGAACGGGTCGGTGCCCGTCGCCGTCTTGGTCGCCTTCACCGTGACCGGATACCCGCGTTCGCGCGGTTGACGCACAGCGCGCTCATCCCGTTCCCGGTCTCACCGGCATGTCCAAATCCAGCTCCCACTGACCGTGTCGCCGACTTCTCCGCACCCATTCTAGGGGCAGCGGTGCCGGGGTACGTCCGCCCTCGGATATGCGGACCGGACGCATTCACTACGTGCCCCGACTTATTGCCCACAAGCTGGCGACCGCTGTGGTCCGGGGTGATGCTTGCCGAGCCGGGGTCGTTCACGCTGACGTAAGGGGCGCCGTGGTGGAGTTGTCCTGGGTGGAACGGGAGATCGCCAAGCCGTTCGCCTTCATCGTGGTCGAAGGCGAACCCGGATCCGGTAAGACGGACCTCCTCCGCCGGGTGGCGCGGTCCGCGGCTCAGGAGCGGACCGTGCTCGAGTTCCGCTGCGTACGAGAGCGCGATCCGGTGCCGCTCGCGCCCCTGCTCGACGCGCTGGGTGCCGCCGCGGACAGGTGGACGGGGCCGGCCGGTCGCCTGTCGCCGCTCGCCGGGGTACTGCGCCCCTTGCTCCCCGAATTCAGCGCCGTCCTGCCCGAGCCGCTCGGCTCCGATCGCCATCTGGTGCACCGTGCGCTCCGCGAACTGCTGACCTTGCCGGAGCGGGCCCTCCTGATCGTCGACGACGCGGACCAGGCCGACGAGGAGACCCAGGACTTCCTCCGCCTGCTGGCGGCCCGGCCGTCCGAACGGCTGGCCGTCGTGACCGGTTCCGCGCTCCGGTTGCAGCAACGGACCCTTCGCGATGCTTGGTGGCCTCCCCGGTCCGGGGTGACGGCTCGCCACGTCCTGAAGCCGTTGCGGATCGCGGACGTCGTGGAGAAGACCGGTTCGTGTGAGCTCGCCCAGCGGGTCCATCGCCGAACCGGCGGGGTGGCCGCGGCGGTCACCGCGGTCTTGGAAGCGATCTCCGGACTCGACGTGCCGGCGGCCATGAAGCTTGTGGAGAAGGTCGTCCCCGCCGCTTGGGCGGCAGAACTCGCCGCGCGGTTCGCCGTGCTGGAGCACGGCGCCGCGGCGATCGTTTCCGCCGCGGTGACCCTCGGCAGGCCGGCGGGCGGCGAGGCGCTCGCCGCCGTGGCGGGCTCGGACGCCACCGGCATGGTCGACGACCTGCTCCAGGCGATGGCGGCGGGGTTCCTGCGCGATTTGGGCAACGATCGCTACGCGGTGCGCAGTCCGCTGGTCGCCGACGCGGTCGACGCCGCCATCCCGGGCCCGCGGCGGTCGCAGCTGCACTCGGGCGCCGCGCGGCTGCTCGCCTGTGCGGACGAGCCGCAACCGCGGAGGGTCGCGTACCACCATCGGGAGGCCGGTGAGCTCGACGAATGGGCACGGTACGTCTCGGAATCCGTGGACCAGGCGGCGGCCGAGGGCCGGCCGGGTGAAGCGGTACGGCTGCTCGAGGCCGCGCTTAGGGACCCCGCGCTCTCCCGGGCGCGCAAGGAGAACTTCGCCGTTCGTCTCAGCCGGCAGACCGCGTACGGTCTGATCGGCGAGTCCACGTTGCGGCTGCTGCGTACGGCGGCGCACGACTGGCCGCTGAGCGACGCCGCTCGCGGCGAGATCCGGATCAACCTCGGCCGGGTCCTGATCAATCAGGTCGGGCAGGTCGACGCGGGCCGTTCCGAGATCGAGCTGGCCATCGCGGATCTGGACGGACGGCAGGCGCTTCTCGCCCGTGGACTGATCACCTTGGCGCTTCCGCACATCGGGCCGGTGCCGGTCGAGGAGAACCTGCGCCGGCTGGATCAGGCCGAACGGGCCAGCAAGGGCACCGGCGACGTCGAATTGCTCGCCGCGGTGACCGCGAACCGGGTGTCCGGCCGGATGCAGGTGGCCGACCCCGGCGTCTGGCAGGACGTCGGCACGCTTCCGGCCTCGCCCCGGTCCGCCGAGGTGCGCAGGCAGGTCAGCCGGACCTACGTCAACCTCGCCGACGCGGCCGCCTGGAACGGGTACTACCCGGTGGCGAGGACCTATCTCGCCACCGCCCGGCGGCTGGTCCACGACGAGGAGCAACCCTACCTGGAAGCGCTCGCGGCCGGGACGGCTCTCCGGCTCGACGTCGCCACGGGTATCTGGCCCGAGGTGGAGACCGAAGTCCTCGGACTGGTGGGCCGCGTCGGCCGGGACAGTTCGCTCGCCGCGGAACCGTTGCTCGCGCTGGCTTGGTACCAACTGGGCAACGGACGTCGCAAAGAGGCGTCACGGAACTTCGACGCCGCCTTCACCCTCGCGGCCGGGAACGTGCCACAGCGGGCGTCGGCGTTCGCGGGGAGGGTGGCCGTTCTCCTGGCGGCCAAGGAACTTGCCGTCGCCGCGCGGCTCGTGGAGAGCGGGCTCGAAAGTGTGCGCCGGAAGAACAACTGGGTCTGGGGGGCGGAACTTCTCCCGCCCGCGGTCCAGGTCCTCCTCGCCCGAGGGGAGAGTGACGCGGCGGAGCGGCTGGTGGCCGAGTACGGGGAAGGGATCGCCGGACGGGACGCGCCGCTCGCCCACGCGGCGGCTCTCTTCTGCCGGGGTCTGCTCGCCAGGGCCCGCCCTGCCGACGCGGTCGAATTCTTCAGGCAGGCGGCGCTGTCCTATCAGGCTTTGCCGCGCCCCCATGCCGCCGCCGGGGCGAGCGAACTCGCCGGCGAGTGTTACGCCGCACTCGGTGACCATCGGAAACTGCTGGGCGCGTTGACCTCGGCCGAAACCATCTACCGTTCCCTGAAGTCCGTCACCGACGCGCAGCGATGCCGTCGGACCCTGGCGCGCCACGATCCCACCACTCCGTCGCGTGGTCGCCGTGGCTATGGCCAGGCCTTGTCGCCGCGCGAACTCGAGGTGGCTCGCCTGGCCGCCCAGAATCTCAGCAACCGCGAAATCGCGGAGCGGCTCTTCCTGTCCGCGCGGACGGTCGAAGTCCATATCAGCCGGGCGTTGAACAAGCTCGAGCTGCCTTCCCGCGCGGTGCTCGGCGAACATCTGTCGCGCGAACTCGACGGCATGCCACGCTCCTGAGCCGGCGAATGGCGACGAGGTGGCCTCGACACGTACTTTTCCTTTGATGAGGTCACTTATTCAATGGTCTTACGGCACTGATTATCCGGACGCGAACAGTTAATTGAGTAGCCTGCCGGGCGTGATACTTATTGTTCTCGTCTCTCGGAGAACTCATTGTTGTTGCACCGTCTCCCGGTGTTGATTTCCCCACTTTCAGGAGTGACTCGATGCGTGAAAGTCTTCGACCAGGAAGGGCTGTGGTCCTTGCCGGCCTGGCGCTCGTCTTCGGTTTGTCGGCACCACCCGCCTTCGCCTCGCCCGCCGGAGCCATCGTCCAGGCGTGGACGCCGGACGCGATTCCAGGTTCCTACCTCGTCACCTTGAAAACCGGGCCGTCGCCCGCCGCCGAGGCTCGGTCACTGGCGGCGGAATACGGTGGTCAGGTCACCCGCACCTATGATTCGGCGCTGCGCGGTTTCGCGGGACGGATGACCGAGGCTCAGGCTCGGCGGCTGGCCGCGGATCCGGCCGTCGCTTCGGTCGAACCGGACAGCGTCGCGCACGCCACCGACATCCAGAACGATCCCACCTGGGGCCTGGACCGCGTCGACCAGAAGGATCTGCCGCTCGACAAGAAGTACGGTTATGCCGATAAAGGCGACGGTGCCACGGTCTACGTGCTCGACACCGGGACGGACTACCGGCAGAGCGAGTTCGGTGGACGCGCGAGCAGCGGCTACGACTTCGTCGACAACGACAACGACGCCGTGGACTGCCACGGCCACGGCACACACGTCGCCGGCACCGTCGGCAGCACGACCTACGGTGTCGCGAAAGGCGTGAAGCTCGTCGCCGTCCGCGTGCTCGGCTGCAATTCCAGCGCGCCGTGGTCGACGATCGTGTCCGGTATCGACTGGGTCACCAAGAACGCCAAGAAGCCCGCGGTGCTCACGATGAGCATCGGTGGCGGTGTGACGTCCACTGTGGACCAGGCGGTGCGCGGCGCGGTCCAGGCCGGGATCACCGTCACGGTCGCGGCGGGCAACGAGGGGCAGGACGCCTGCAACGTCTCGCCGGCCAGGACGCCGGAGGCGATCACGGTCGCCGCGAGCGACATCCAGGACAAGCGGTCGATCTTCAACTCTTCGCAGTCGTCGAACTACGGGACCTGCACCGATCTGTTCGGACCGGGCAGCAACATCACCTCCACCCGCAACGGCGGTGGCACGCAGCAGATGAGCGGCACGTCGATGGCCACCCCGCACGTCGCCGGCGCGGCCGCGCTCTACCTGACCGCGAACCCGTCGGCCACCCCCGAGCAGGTGAGCAAGGCACTGCTCGACAACGCCACCCCCGGCAAGATCTCCGACGCCAAGGGATCGCCGAACAAGCTGCTGTACACCGGTTTCCTCGGTGGAGGCACGCCGAACCCGCCGTCCTGCGCGGGCGGCACCAGCACCGACGACGTGGCCGTCCCGGACGCCGGTGAAGCCGTGAGCAGCACCGTGACCATCGGTTCCTGCGACGCGAAGGGGACCTCCGGCACTTCGGTGGCCGTGGCGATCAAACACCCGTACACGGGCGATCTCAGGATCGACCTCGTCACGCCGAGCGGCAAGGTCGTCAACCTCGAGCAAGCGGGTGGCGAAGGCACCGTCGACCTTTCCAAGACCTACACCGTCGACACCTCGGGCGAGAACCGTTCCGGCGACTGGAAGCTGCGTGTCCAGGACGTCTACCGGTTCGACACCGGCGTGCTCGACAGCTTCGGCCTGACCTTCTGATTTCCCTCCCTGCTGAAAGGAAATACCGTGAAGAGAAAAAGAGTCCTCGGCCTGCTGGCACTGGGTGTGGCGACGTTGTCGATCCCCGTGGCGGGCGGAACCGCCGGGGCGGCGCCCCAGCCGACCGCCTCGGCGATCGCTCCCACCGGTGACGTCCGGCTTCCCGACGGAGCCCATGCCCAGGGCATCGGCGGGGTGCCCGCTTCGGTGAAGGACCACCCCTTCGCCATCGCGGCTCTGCGTGAGGGCGGTTCACGTCCCAAGGGGCAGAGCTGCAGTGGTTCCGTCGTGGCGCCCCGCAAGGTGATGGTCGCGGCGCACTGCAAGGAACTGGCCGGGGAGAAGTCCGTCCTCTATGGACTGGACGATCTGGTGAGCACCGGCGGTACCCAGCTCAAGGCCGTCGACTACCAGCTGCACCCGAAGTTCACCCAGCCCTGGAACGGCTACGACGTCGCGATCATCACCACCGACGCCGACATCCCCGTCCCCGCCGGCGGTTACGCGAAGGTCGCCACCTCCGCCGACACCGGCCTCGAGACGCCGGGCAAGGACGGTTTCAGCCTGGGCTACGGCAAGAAGAGCTACAACGACAGCCCCGCCGACGTCACGCTGCAGAAGCTCACGCTGCCGATCGTCGACCCGAATCAGTGCACCGGGGTGGAGAACGGCGTCGACCCGGCGACGATGATCTGCGCCGGGTACTCCGACGGCCGCAAGACCGTGCTGCCCGGGGACAGCGGTGGCCCGTTCATCGTCGACGGGGTCGTCGTCGGCATCACGTCGTGGAGCCGCAGCGACTTCAAGTGGTACAGCGTCTACAGCCGCCTGAACAACGAGATGGGCGACTGGGTCAAGCAGCAGATCGGCGAGGTGCCCAGCACCGACAAGTTCACCCTCGCGGCCTCGCCGGGTTCGGTGAAGGCCGACCCCGGCAGGTACGTGTCGGCGTCGATCACGAGCAAGGCGGGCAAGAACGGCAGCGAGAACGTCGAATTGACCGCGTCCGGGCTGCCCGACGGCGCCAAGGCGACCTTCCAGCCGTCGTCCATCATGTCCGGTGACACCGCGAAGCTGACGATCGAGACCGCGGCGGGAACGCCCGAACGGAACTACCCGATCACCGTGTCCGGCAAGGGAACGACCGACACCGCGACGACCACGCTGACGCTGACCGTCGGCAAGGGCGGCACCGAACCGGGCGATCTCAAGGTGACGCTCAACCCCGCCTCGGGCACCGCGCGCGCCGGTTCGCTGGTCAGCGCGACCGTCTCCGCGACCGGCGGCAGTGGCTCCATCACCCTGTCGGCCTCCGGTTCGGGCCTGCCGATCGCGCCGTTCTTCAACCCGCAGAGCATCTCCAGCGGTGGCAGCTCGACGATGCAGATCTTCGCGCCGTTCCAGGCGGGTACCTATCCCATCACCGTGACGGCGAAGGACGGCTCGGGCAAGACCTCGACCGCCACGTACACGCTCACCGTCCAGTGACCGTACTCATCACCGAGGTGGCAAACCATGCGTAAATTACTGCTGACCCTGGGCGCGTTGACCCCCTTACTGGCGCTGGGCATCGGAAACGCCGTGGCGGCCGAAGCCGAAGGCGTTGTGGTTCAAGCGAAACAGCACTACGGCGAGCAATACATCGTCGTGCTGAAGAACGGCGTCGCGACCGCGCAGGCGTCCGCGTCGTCGCTGACCGGACGCTTCGGCGGCGAGGTGCGGTCCACCTGGTCCGCTGCGCTGAACGGCTTCTCGGTCAAGAAGATGACCGAGAAGCAGGCCCGGCGGCTCGCGGCGGATCCGTCGGTCAAGACCGTCTACCAGGACGGCACCGCCCGCGGCGCCGACACGCAGACGAACCCGACGTGGGGCCTGGACCGCGTCGACCAGAAGACCCTGCCGCTGGACAAGAAGTACACCTACAACAACAGCGGCGCGGGCGTCACCGCGTACGACCTCGACAGCGGCATCAACCCCGACAACCCGGAGTACGAAGGCCGGGCCAGTCTCGGCAAGGACTTCATGGGCGGTGACGGCAAGGACTGCAACGGCCACGGCAGCCACACGGCGGGCACCATCGCCAGCAAGACCTACGGTGTCGCCAAGAAGGTCAAGATCGTCGGGCTGAAGGTACTCGGCTGCGACAACTCCGGACCGGACTCGGGCATCATCGACGCCGTCGACTGGGTCACCGCCAACGCGAAAAAGCCGGCCGTGGCGAACATGAGCCTCACCATGGACGCGCCCGGTGTGGGCGACGACGCGCTCAAGAAGTCGATCGCGTCGGGTGTCGTCTACGGCGTCGCGTCCGGCAACGCGTCGACCGACGCCTGCAACACCAGTCCCGCCAGGGTTCCCGAGGCCATCACGGTGAACGCCACGGACTCCAGCGACAACCGGTCGTCGTTCTCGAACTACGGTTCGTGCACGGACATCTTCGCGCCGGGCTCCGACATCACGTCGCTGAGCCCGAGCAACGGCGGGTCGGCGGTCATGAACGGCACCTCGATGGCGACGCCGCACGTCGTCGGTGCCGCCGCGCTCTACCTGGCGGCCAACCCGTCCGCGACGCCGAAGCAGGTGCGGGACGCCTTGGTCGGCAACGCCTCCGACGCGGTCGTCAAGAATCCCGGCAATGGCTCGCCGAACAAACTGCTGAACGTGTCGTTCATCGGTGGCGGCGGCCCGGAACCGACGTGTGGCCCGAAGTCGAACACCGCCCCGGTGGCGATTCCGGACGCCGGTGCCGCGGTGACGAGCTCGATCACACAGGAAGGATGTGACGGGAAGGCATCCTCGACGCTGCCGGTGAAGGTGGACATCAGCCACACCTATTCGGCTGATCTGGCGGTGAGCCTGATCGGGCCCAGCGGCACCACCTATCGGCTGAAGAAGGCGGGCGGCACGGGCAGCTGGGCCGGGGTGCACGAGACCTACACGGTCGATGCTTCCGGCGAGAACGCCAACGGGGCCTGGAAGCTGAGCGTCCAGGACGTCTACCAGTTCGACACCGGTTCGATCGACGGATTCGCTATCACGTTCTGACCAGGGTGGGATGAGAAGTGGGGCCGGTCTCGACGACCGGCCCCATTTCGTCGCTCGCGGCCTCCTTGCCTACCTTCGGATGTGCTCCCTGGTGCCAGTGGGACGCCCGCGCCGGGTCTCGAAGTCCGTGAAGGCCTCCTTGAAGGACCCAGGGTCCCTCAAGGAGGCCTTCACGGACCTGCGATCCCGGGCCGTGGGCCGGACAGGCCGATCTCGCTTCAACTGTCCACAAGGGACGTTCAAAGCTTCTCAGGTGCCCGGTTGGGGGTTCCAGGGGTCATGAGTGGTGAGGACGGCTAGGGCCAGGAGTGTCTTGAATACTTACGTTGAAGGCAGAATAGAAGCTTTCACGTACTTCGGGCAGGGTTAAGGGTCTGGTCTCGTCGGCTGTGCCGGTACGTCTGGAGTACATGAAGGCCCCCTTCCTTGCGTCTAGCGCAAGGAAGGGGGCCTTCATGTACTCACACGAGAGAGAACCACGGCGACGGCCTAGCGGGCGCAGGGGTCGTGATATCCCTTGAGTACTGTTCAAGTCTTCAGCGATTTCGCGCTGCCTCCGCCTTCAGTACGCCAAGTTTGCCTTACCCCTCAATAGAACCCGAATCGCTACTCGCGACCCCTCGCGTGCGGTGAACGCTAAGAGCGACCAGGCGCGCGATCGCTTCGGAGGCTTCCCGGATCTTGCGGTCCGCCTCGACGTCACCCTTCGCCACTGCGTCGACGACGCAGCGCGTCATGTGCTGTTCGAGAAGTTCGAGCGAGAACGACTCCAGTGCCCGGGTCACCGCGGAGACCTGGGTGAGGACGTCGATGCAGTACTTGTCCTCTTCGACCATCTGGTGCAGTCCGCGAATCTGCCCCTCGATGCGCCGGACGCGCTTGAGTCGGCTTTCCGTGCCGGCGCCGTGACCGATCACGCTCACTCCTCGAGTCCGGAATCCGTCCACGCCTCGATCATGCTCGCTGGGAGGCGGCCCGCGCTGTCGGATGAGCGGGTGATGCTGTCCCGGGCAGGTGGTGACATACGGCACGGGGGTATCTGCGTTGCCGTACCCCCCTAGGGTATGTAGAGTCGGTTCCAGGAGGACGAGAGATGCACGGATACACGCAAGGCAAGGACGAATACCTGACCCGGCTACGGCGGATCGAAGGACAGGTCCGGGGCCTGCAGCGGATGGTCGAGGAGGACAAGTACTGCATCGACATCCTGACGCAGGTGTCCGCGGCCACCAAGGCGTTGCAGTCGGTGTCGCTGGGGCTGATGGACGAACACCTCAAGCACTGCGTGTCCGATGCCATCGCCAAGGGCGGCGCCGAGGCCGACGAGAAGATCCAGGAGGCGAGCGACGTCATCGCCCGCCTCGTCCGTTCCTGAAGCAGCACAACGAATCCGAAGGAGAACCACGATGAGCGAGACCACCTACACCGTCACCGGCATGACCTGCGGCCACTGCGTCGGCTCGGTCACCGAAGAGGTCGGGAAGATCAGCGGCGTCACGGCTGTCCGTGTCGACCTGCCGACCGGCGCGGTGACCGTCGTCAGCGCGGCGGAGCCCGCGGCCGCGGATGTGCGCGCGGCCGTCGAAGAAGCCGGATACGAGCTGACCGCCTGATTCGCGGTCCGGCTCCTTGACCGCGGGCACGGCCCGCACAAAGGACTCGAGATGAACACAGCTGCGAAGCTTTCCGCCTACGGTGTGGCGCTTGCCTTGGTCGCCGGTGGCGCCTGGGTCGCAGGCACCGCTGTCGGTCCTTTCGCCGGCGCCGCCGGCCTGCCCGCCGGCGAGGACGCCGGGCAGGGGGACGCTCACAGCGGCACCGTCGCGGAGGCGGCGCCGACCGACGAGCCCGGCGGGCTCGCGTCGTCCAGGGGCGGTTACACCCTCACGCCCACCACCACGACGCTCACGCCGGGGACCGACCAGCACTTCTCCTTCAAGGTTCTCGGACCCGACGGCGCGCCGGTCACCGGCTACGACGTCGAGCACGAAAAGCGGATGCATCTCGTCGTCGTCCGCCGCGACACGGCCGGTTTCCAGCACGTCCACCCCGAACTGGGCGCGGGCGGTCTCTGGACCGTGCCGCTCGCGTTGCCGCAGGCGGGTTCGTACCGCGTTTTCGCGGACTTCAAGCCGACTGGCGCAAGCGCCACGACCTTGGGTGTCGACATAGCCGCGGCGGGGGAGTTCACGCCCGTCGAGCACCAGCCGTCACGCGTCGCGACCGTCGACGGCTACCAGGTCCGCTTGGACGGGGAGTTGATGCCGGGCCGGTCGTCGAAGATCACCCTGACGGTGACCAAGGACGGCCGCGAGGTGACCGATCTGGAGCCGTACCTCGGCGCTTACGGACATCTGGTGGCGCTGCGCGGCGGCGACCTCGCGTATCTGCACGTCCACCCGGACGGCGAACCCGGTGACGGCCGCACGAAACCCGGTCCCGCGGTGACCTTCTTCGCCGAAGTCCCGTCGAACGGCACTTACCGGCTGTTCCTGGACTTCCAGCACCAGGGCAAGGTCCGCATGGCGGAGTTCACCGTTCCCACTGCGGGCATCCAGCACCCCACCCCACCACCGGCGGCCGACGACGGCCACGGCGGACACGGCTGACCGCGGGCCGGAGAGGAGCGACCACGATGACTTCCGATCTGGACCAGGACACCACGGCCGAGGTCGAACTCGCGATCACCGGGATGACCTGCGCGTCGTGCGCGATGCGCATCGAGAAGAAGCTGAACAAGCTGGACGGCGTCACCGCCACGGTCAACTACGCCACGGAGAAGGCGAAGGTCACCTACAGCGGCGACATCGAACCTCAGCGGCTGATCGAGCAAGTGCAAGCCGCTGGATACACCGCCGCCCTGCCCGCGCCACCGAAGCAGGAGCAGCGGGACGGGTCCGCCGGAGAGGCCGATCCGAGCGCACCGTTGCGGCGGCGGCTGATCGGTTCCGCGGTGCTGTCGGTGCCGGTGATCCTGCTGGCGATGGTGCCCGTGCTGCAGTTCACCTATTGGCAGTGGATTTCGCTGACGCTCGCGGCGCCGGTGCTGGTGTGGGCGGCGTGGCCGTTCCACAAGGCGGCGTCGGCGAATCTGCGCCACGGCGCGGCCACCATGGACACGCTGATCTCGATGGGCACGCTCGCCGCGTTCCTGTGGTCGCTGTACGCCCTGTTGTTCGGCAGCGCGGGAACACCGGGGATGACGCACGCCTTCGAGCTGACCGTGGAACGGATGGCCGGTGACGGCAACATCTATCTCGAGGTCGCCGCCGGGGTGACGACGTTCATCCTCGCCGGGCGGTACTTCGAGGCGCGTGCCAAGCGCCGGGCCGGTGCCGCGCTGCGGGCGTTGCTGGAGCTGGGCGCGAAGGACGTCGCCGTGCTCCGGAACGGCAAGGAAGAGCGAATCCCGGTCGACCGGCTGGCCGCCGGTGATCTGTTCGTCGTGCGGCCGGGGGAGAAGATCGCCACCGACGGTGTGATCACCGAAGGCAGTTCCGCGGTGGACGCGAGCATGCTGACCGGGGAAAGCGTGCCGGTGGAGGTCGCGCCGGGTGACGCGGTGGTCGGCGCGACGGTCAACGCGGGCGGCAGGCTCGTCGTGCGGGCGACCCGTGTCGGCGCCGACACGCAACTGGCGCGGATGGCCGAACTGGTGGAGGAAGCGCAGACCGGGAAGGCGCAGGTCCAGCGGCTGGCCGACCGCGTGTCGGCGGTCTTCGTGCCGATCGTGATCGCGCTCGCCGTCGGCACCCTGGCCTTCTGGCTCGGTGCGGGTGGCACGGCGTCGGCCGCGTTCGCCGCCGCGGTCGCCGTGCTGATCATCGCCTGCCCGTGCGCCCTCGGCCTGGCCACGCCGACCGCGTTGCTGGTCGGCACCGGCCGGGGCGCGCAGCTCGGGATCCTGATCAAGGGTCCGGAGGTGCTGGAATCCACCCGCGCGGTCGACACGGTCGTGCTGGACAAGACCGGCACGGTCACCACCGGACGGATGGCACTCGTCGAGGTCCACGTCGCCGACGGCGTCGACGCCGACGAGGCGCTGAGGCTCGTGGGTGCGCTGGAGAACGCTTCCGAACACCCGATCGCCCAGGCCATCGTGACCGGCGCACGGGAGAGGGTCGGTGAGCTCCCGGCCGTCGAGGACTTCACGAACGTCGAAGGCCTTGGTGTGCAAGGGATCGTCGACGGCAAGGCGGTGCTGGCCGGGCGCAGTTCGCTGCTGGCGGACTGGGCGCATCACCTGCCGGAGGATCTCGTCGAGGCGAAGGCCGCCGAAGAGAAGGCGGGCCGGACCGCGATCGTCGTCGGCTGGGACGGCGCGGCCCGCGCGGTCCTGGTGGTGGCGGACACCGTGAAGCCGACCTCTGCCGAAGCCATCACGCGGCTGCGGGCGCTCGGGCTGACGCCGGTCCTGCTCACCGGCGACAACGAGGCCGTGGCCCGCGCGGTGGCGGCGGAGGTCGGATTCACCGAGGTGATCGCGGAGGTCCTGCCCAAGGACAAGGTCGACGTGGTCAAGCGGCTCCAGGCCGACGGCAAGGTGGTCGCGATGGTGGGCGACGGCGTCAACGACGCGGCGGCGCTGGCCCAAGCCGATCTCGGGCTGGCCATGGGCACCGGCACGGACGTCGCCATCGAGGCGTCGGATCTCACCCTCGTCCGCGGCGATCTGCGGGCGGCGGTGGACGCGATCCGGCTCTCGCGGCGGACCCTGCGCACCATCAAGGGCAACTTGTTCTGGGCCTTCGCCTACAACGTCGCGGCGCTGCCACTGGCCGCGGCGGGGCTGCTCAACCCGATGATCGCCGGCGCCGCGATGGCGTTCAGCTCGGTCTTCGTGGTCACGAACAGCCTGCGGCTCAAGGGATTCCGCAGCACAGCCGGCTGACATCCGGTTCGGGGCGCTCGTGCGGCACGGTCGATGCCGCACGAGCGCCTCGGCGGTGTGCCGGTGCTGACCTTGGGCCTTCCTAGTGGTGGTAGGCGTGGACCACCGCGTGCCCGGAACCGCGGCCGATGAGCCACTTGTTGACCGGGGTGGTGAACACGAACGCCACAGCGAGCGCGAAGGCGAGCGCTCCCCAGAACAGCCGGCTGGCGAGTCCGGCTTCCATCGCGCCGGGGACGACGACCATCACCGCGTTGTCGATGATCTCCATGACGAGGATCGACACGGTGTCCGCCGCGAGCGCGACCTTGAGCGCCTGCTTGAACCCGACACCCGCGCGGAGCACACCGCGCATGGTCAGGGCGTAACCGAAGACGAACGCCAGCGCGACGGCGAGCACGATCGTCGTGACGTTACCCCAGCCCAGCGCGGTGCCGATCACCATGCCGAGCACCTCGCCGATGGCGCAACCGGTGAGGCAGTGCAGGGTGGCCGACGCCGCCATTCCCCACGATGCCTTGGCCGCGTGGTGCTCATGGTGTTCGTGGCCGTGGTGTTCGTGTTCAGCGGACATGAGCGGGTCTCTCCTTTGTGGACTGCTCGGCAGGCGCGTTCACCGGTCCGAGCTCCTCCTGACGCTGCCGGTCGATCGCCCGAACACTATACCGGTAGGGGGTACCAGGCGAGGTGTGCCGCTCCGGTGCGAAGTGCTAAGCGGTGCCTCCCTGCTGAGCGCAGGATTCACTGCTCACGTTGTTGGTCCGCAGTTCGGCACCGGCGCCGGCGACCGAGCCGGGGAACAGCGACGCGCCGGTCGCCGTGAAGACCTCGTCTTCGACGGTGGCGCCGTCGACGTGGGAGTGCGGCCCGATCAAGAGCGCGTCGCCGAGTACCGCCGGATGCCGGGCGCGGCCGCGGACCAGCGCGTGCTCCGTGATCACGACGTCCGAGCCGGTGCGTATCTCCCCGTTTCCGCGGTGAGCACGGCGCCGTGCAGCACTCGCCAACCCTGGCGCGAAAGGCCGACGTGCAGCCTGTACCGACCTTTCAGCCGGAGTATCCCTTCATCGGAGGCTTGATACGTCGCGTTGGTCGTCGAAGGAACGGAAGTCGAACTGAATCGCCCCCGCGCCGGCCGTCGAACGGGTGGCCTTCGGCTCGATGATCCCGGCGGTGCCCGGCTCGTCGAGCCGGGCCAGCAAGCGGGCGAGCACCTCGGGCGCCTCGACGGGTTCCACGGGTGTCTGGACCAGCGTGCGATGCAGGATGCCGACGTCCCAGCCGCTGGTGTTGCCGCTGCCCGCGGGAACGGTGACGGTGACGTCGAGCAGCCAGCGCGGTGACTTGCCGGGGATCGACGGTGTGGCGTGCGCGGTCAGGCCGACGACCTGATCGGCACGGAGAAGACCATCACTGAGGGTGCGAATCCAGATCTTGTCCAACCCCATTGAATCGCTCCATCGGCTCGCTAGGCGGAAGTCCGTTTTCAGTCCCGGGAAAGATCGTCCAGGTGGTATTTGCGGGCGGCGGTGGCGACCATGGCGACGATGGCCGCGACCACGGCGCTGAAGAGGATCACAGCTGTCATGTCAGGCTCTCCGTGTCGTGAAGGATTGGCACTCTCGGCCAAAGAGTGCTAATTCTCTCTTAGCACTTCGTGTTCGAGCCCGCAAGCATCCGGAGGGCCTCTCGCGGAATGGTGTGATGGGCCCGCCGCGCGATCGCCTGCCGCAGGGCGCGGGTTGTCTCGACCTCACGATCGGCACGCCGGGCCTCGATGACGGACGCAGGCCGGTGCTGGTGTGGCTGCACGGCCCGCACCGGCATCCTCGACCCCGCTCCGGTCACGGGCCTCCCGGTCAGTTTCGGCCCCGAAGTTCCGTAACGCCTCCGCAGGGAAAGCGTAACTCGCGTGCTGGAAGGCGTAATTCGCGTGCTGGAAGGCGTAACTCGCGTGACTGGAGGCGTAACTCACGTGATACGGCTCCAGACACGCGTGTTACGGCTTCAAGCACGCGAGTTGCGGTTCCGGGCACGCGGACGACGTCTCGGCCCTGGGGTCGCATGTGACCGTGGCTCGGCAGAGCTCGCGACGAAGCGAAGATCATGCCGGTGCCCATGCTCCGCTGCTCAGCCGCCTTCGGCGACCAAGGGCTCCAGCGCCAGGCCGGGATTCGCCCGCACCATGAGCCGCAGGGCCAGTTCATCGGCGAACAGGGCCAGGTCGGCGCCGTCGAGGCGGGTGAGGATCTCGCTGTTGCGGCCCTTGTCCACGAGGGCACGCTGGCTGGGGTCGGCGAGGCGCCGGGCCACCTGGTAGGACAGGTGCTCCAGCCGGATCGGTGAGCCGAATTCGGCGTCCATACGGTGGGCGGCGACCTCGAACTGCATCGGCCCGACGGCGGCGAACACCGGCGCGGCGTCACCGCGCAGGTCCGAGCGCAGCACCTGGACGACACCCTCGGCGCCGAGCTGCTCGACACCCTTGCGGAACTGCTTGGCGCGGCCGAGATCGGTGGGCCGGGCGACGGCGAAGTGCGCGGGGGCGAAGCTGGGCAGGCCCGGGAACCGCACGGCGGGCTTGCCGGAGTACAGCGTGTCGCCGACCCGCAGTGCGGTGGCGTTGACCAGCCCGATGACGTCCCCGGGATAGGCGGTGTCCACTGTGGAGCGTTGCTGGCCGAACACCTGTTGCACGTATTTGGTGGCGAACGGTTTGCCGGTGGTGGCGTTGGTGACGACCATGCCGCGTTCGAACACCCCGGAGCACACGCGGGCGAAGGCCACCTGGTCGCGGTGCGCGCGGTCCATTCCGGTCTGGACCTTGAACACGAACGCCGAGAACGGCGCGTCCAAGGCGCGAATCCGGCCGTCGGCGTCCGCGCGCGGTGCGGGCCGGGGCGCGAGTTCGACCAGCAGGTCCAGCAGATGGCGGACGCCGAAGTTGCGGACGGCCGCGCCGAACAGCACCGGGGTCGCGGTGGCGGCGGAGAAGCGGGACGCGTCGAACTCGCCTTCGGCGGCGCGCAAGAGTTCCGATTCCTCCTGAGCCTGCGTCCAGTCGGCACCGAGGTCGGCTTCCGCCTCCCGCGCGCCGAGACGCTCGTCCGGTGCGATGGTCGTCCCGTGCGCGGTGGGCAGGTAGCGGACGAATTCCCCGCGTGGGACGTCGAGGACGCCGCGCAGATGTCCGGCCGTCCCGACCGGCCAGGTCAGCGGCATGGGTTGCAGGCCGATCCGGTCGGTGAGCTCGTCGCACAGCTGCAGGGCTTCCCGGCCGGGCCGGTCCCACTTGTTGATGAAGGTGATCACCGGGATCCCGCGGTAACGGCAGACGTCGAACAGTTTCAGCGTCTGCGGCTCCAGGCCCTTGGCGGCGTCGAGCAGCATGACGGCGGAGTCGACGGCCGAGAGGACCCGGTAGGTGTCTTCGGAGAAGTCCGCGTGCCCCGGCGTGTCCAGCAGGTTGATCACGGTGTCGCCGTAGGCGAACTGCAGCGCGGCGGAGGTGATGGAGATCCCGCGTGCGCGTTCCATCTCCATCCAGTCCGAGGTCACCCCGCGTCGTCCGGCCTTGCCGTGCACCGCGCCCGCCTGCGAGATCACCTGGGCGTGGAGTGCCAACGCCTCGGTCAGCGTCGACTTGCCGGCGTCGGGGTGGCTGATGACGGCGAACGTCCGCCGACGGCTCGCCTCGGCGATCACCTCGGGCCCGCCGGCCTGGACCGTGTTGCCTGCCGTCACACTCGACTCCTCCGGGGTGCGATCATGAGCGTCTGCCGCTGGGTCCAGTTCACCTCACCGGCGTTCCTCGTCCGAAACCGGGGTTGTCCGGCCGCCCGTGACCGGCGGCGTTCCCGCGCAGCCGCTGACGCGGCGTCCGGTCAGCACCTCGTGTCGCGTTCCGCTTCGGTGAGGCGGGCAGGCCGGTCGGCGAGTGGGCCACCCGAGCGAAGCAGGCTCTCGAGGGTTTCCAGCGGTTCGGGGACGATGGTGTACCAACTCCACGTGCCGCGCCGCTCCCGCTCGAGGATGCCGGCGGAGACCAGTACGCGCAGGTGGTGGCTGAGCGAGGGCTGGGGCATGTCGAACTCTTCGGCCAGGTCGCAGAAGCACGCCTCGCCGCCGGGGGAGTACCGCACCAGCGACAGCAGCCGGATCCGCACCGGGTCCGACAGTGCCTTGAAGAGCTTGGCCGCCGCCTCGGCGTCGCCGGGGTCGACGACCGCGGCGGGTTCGGCCATCAGCAGGGTCACCGCGACCGGTTTCCGGGTACGGCCGTTCTCGCTCGCCACGGGCCCTCCTTCGCTGCCGGCTTCCGTCGAAGTCCACCATACCCACTGAATTGACAAATCTCGATCCAAGCTCTTCAATTGCATCGGCATACTTCGATTCAGTAAGGCCGGCGAAAGGAACGGGTATGACCCGCACGCCCGAGGTGCTGTTCGTGTGCGTGCACAACGCCGGCCGCTCGCAGATGGCCGCCGCGCTGTTGCAGCATTACTCGCTCGGCCGCATCGCCGTGCGGTCCGCGGGCTCCGAGCCCGCGGAGAAAGTGAACCCCGCCGCCGCCGCCGCACTGGCCGAGTGGGGTCTGGACATCACCGCCGAGGTGCCGAGCAAGCTGTCCACGCAGGACGTCGAGGCCTCCGACGTGGTGATCACGATGGGCTGTGGTGACACCTGTCCGGTGTTCCCCGGCCAGCGGTACCTCGACTGGCCGCTGGAGGATCCGGCAGGCCGGGGCGTGGAGGCCGTTCGCCCGATCCGCGACGAGATCGACCGGCGGGTCCGTGGCCTGGTCGCCGAAATTCTCGACGCCTGATCCTCACTGCCGACTTCTGGAGACCAGCCTCGTGACTCGAACCGCCGACAAGGCCGACACCGGCGTCCTGCACGAACTGTCCTTTCTGGACCGGTTCCTCCCGGTCTGGATCATCGTCGCGATGGGCTCCGGGCTCCTGCTGGGCAGCGTGCTCCCCGGTCTGCAGGGAGTGCTGGACGCGGTGAAGATCGGGCAGGTCTCGCTGCCGATCGCGCTGGGTCTGTTGCTGATGATGTACCCGGTGCTGGCGAAGGTCCGTTACGACAAACTCGACACCGTCACCAGCGACAAGCGCACGATGGTGCTGTCCTTGGTGCTGAACTGGATTCTCGGTCCGGCGCTGATGTTCGCGCTCGCCTGGCTGATGCTGCCCGATCTGCCGGAGTACCGGACCGGGCTGATCATCGTCGGTCTCGCCCGCTGCATCGCGATGGTGATCATCTGGAACGACCTCGCCTGCGGCGACCGGGAGGCCGCGGCGGTGCTGGTCGCGCTGAATTCGGTCTTCCAGGTCATCATGTTCGGCGTGCTCGGCTGGTTCTACCTCGATCTGCTGCCGGGCTGGCTGGGCCTCGACACCACGAGCGTCGACTTCTCGCCGTGGGAGATCGCGCTGAGCGTGATCATCTTCCTCGGTATCCCGCTCGCCGCCGGATACCTTTCGCGCCGTATCGGGGAGCGAAACAAGGGACGGGACTGGTACGAGAGCAGGTTCCTGCCCAAGATCGGTCCGATCGCGCTCTACGGCCTGTTGTTCACCATCGTGGTCCTGTTCGCGTTGCAAGGTGACAACATCACTTCCCGTCCGCTCGACGTCGCGCGGATCGCGCTGCCGCTGCTGGTGTACTTCGCGATCATGTGGATCGGCGGCTACCTGCTGGGCAAGGCGTCCGGGCTGTCGTACGAGCGCACGACGACGCTGGCTTTCACCGCCGCCGGCAACAACTTCGAGCTCGCGATCGCCGTCGCCATCGGTGTCTTCGGCGTGACATCGGGGCAGGCGCTCGCCGGGGTGGTCGGGCCGCTGATCGAGGTGCCCGTTCTGGTCGCGCTGGTCTACGTCAGCCTCTGGCTTCGGAAACGCTGGACCGCGCGATGACCGGAGCCGTGCGGGTGGCCTGGCCTGCTCGCGTAGGCGAAGTTCCGCGACAGCGGCTCTTCCGGTGAGTCCGGCGCCCGGTGTCCCCCCTTCGCGGCATGGGGACACCGGGACTGCCGGGATCAGACGGCAGGACGTACGTGTGGCACGACCCCGAATGGACTCGTTCTACAGCCGTCAAACGAGCGTCGACCGATCGGGTTTGTCCCTTGTGGACATGCGCGAGCGCGATCGGACCCGCGCAACCTTCCGATCAGGCGCGGCGGAAGCTGTGCACCACGAACTTCGTCTTCGCGACCTGCGCGCCCGGGCCGAGCACGAACGACGGGCCGTTGCACGAGGAGCCGTTGTACATCCGGATGCTGTACCCGGTGCGGCTGACCGCGGAGTTGTAGTGCTTGTCCGGATAACAGTGGGTGTTCTTGTCGAAGTACCCCGCCGAGCTCTTCGTGCCGGTGTAGTTGGTGCCCGACCACAGGCACAGATCCGACGTGCAGTTCGGCGCGGCCATGGCGGTCGCGGGTGCGACCACCGATGCCGCGACGGCGATACCGGCGGCCAGCATGGTCGTCAGGCGATACTTGCGACTCATGGTTCTCCCTTCCGGAACGGGCACTTCGCCCAGGTTCGGCAGGAGCGTAACGACGGGGTCTTCGGCGAGTCGGCGAAGTTGCCCAACGGTGACCTTGCCGGAGCGGGAGCGTGTCCATGAGGGAGCCAGGCGGTCGCCGGTGTGGCAGTCTTCGGTCACCGGTGACAGCGGGGAAGGCGCGGCCGCCGTCGCGGAGTCGAGAGCTCGGCGTTGGGCGCGCAGGTTGTGGTACTGGCGGAAGAACGCGGGGAAACCCCGGCTCGGGTCACGCCGTCTCCGGCGGTGCGGTGCCGACGACGGTGTGGACGATGTCCCGCTGCCAGCCAGGGACGGTCGCGGTGTGGACGTCGGTGAAGCCGGCGTCGGTGAGGCGCCGGGCGAGTGTGGTGATGCCGTCGAACTCGAGGACGCTGCGGCGAAGATGACGGTAGAGCGTGGCGTCGCCGGTGGTGAGTTTCCCGAGCGGGATGATCACGCCCGCGCAGACGGTGTTCCAGACCCAGCGTGCGCGCCGGGAGTCGCGGACGGAGTACTCGTGCACGGCGATCCGGCCGCCTGGCCGGAGCAGGTCGCGAAGCCGTCGTAGCTGGGTGGCCGGGTCGGTGAGGTTTCGCAGCAGGTACGCCGCCAGGATACCGTCGAACGGGCCGCGGATCCCGGCCAGTTCCTCGACCGGTGTGTGCACGAATTCGACACTGTCTGGCCAGGTCTTGCTCCGGGCTCGCGCCAGCATTTCGCCGGACGCGTCGAAGGCGGTGATCCGGGCGTTCGGCAGCACGGACAAGAGGGCCGCGGTGGACGCGCCGGTGCCGCAGCCGGCGTCCAGCACCCGCGGTCCGGGCGCCTCTTCGGGAAGGGCGAGCCGCCGGGCGGAAAGGCGCAGATGTTCGTGGTAGCCGGGATTCGCGCCGACGAGGCGGTCGTAGAACCGGGCTTCGGTGTCGAAGGCCGAGGGCACGGTCTCGCGCGGCAAACCGTCTCGCGCCATGGCGTTCATCGCGCTTCCTCTCGTGATCGGGCTCGTTCCCACAGCAGCAGTACGGCGGTCACCAGCGCGAAACCGAAGAAGAAGTCTTCGACCGGAATGTCCCAGGGGAACCGCCAGCCGGTGATGTGCTCGGGCGCGTAGAGGACGATCGGCGCCGAAAGCTTCGTCAGCCAGCCGTCGACGGGGATCTGGAAACCGGTGACGATCACCATCGTGAGCCAGTAGGCGGGTTTGCGGAACAGGCCGGTTCTCACCACGACGAGCTCGACGAGTGCGACGACGATCACCGAGGCGACGGCCGGAACGGTGTAACCCCAAGGGATCATCGCCGGACCGGCTGTTTACCGCGGTGCCGGACCGAGGTGAGGGTGAGCTGGACCGCTTCGTAGGTCAGCACCCCGCAGATCGGGATCACGACGAAGAACAGGATCTCTTCCAGCGGGAGGGAAAACGGCGCACGAACGCCGGTGACGAATTCGGGCGCGTAGGTCCAGACCTCGCCGGCGATCGCCAGCGCGTCCCAGACGAGGAAGACCGCGGCCACCGGGAGCAGCGCGCGGGCAAGACGTTTCGGCTGCCGGTACACCCGGGCACCCGCGATTTCCCCCGGCAACGTCACCAGTACGCAGGCCGCCAGTACGACCAGGTATTCGAACTTGCCCACTCAGCCCACCGCCGACGGGGGAGCGGGGGCGGGATGCCGCGTCCGAGCCCACTGCGAACGAGCGAGCGCGCCGCAAGCCACCCCGAGCCGCCGCCGCCGGGACACCGTCGCCCGCCCGGCGAAGACGTCGTGGTCCGCGTCTTCGATCCGGTCCAGGATTTCCCCGTACAGGATCGCGGCAGTGGCCACGCAGGGCCGCGAGACCGGATGCAGCATCGCGATTCCCGGCCGCGCCTCGGCGTAGATGCGCCGGGTCACCGCGATCTGTTCCTTGATCGCGGCCCGAACGTGCGGGTCGGATCGGCCGTGTTCCGCGCACCAGGACAGCCGTTCGCGGTCGACGTCGTGTTCCTTGAGCTCGTCGGCGGGCAGGTAGACCCGTCCGCGCGCGAAGTCCTCGGCGACGTCACGGAGGAAGTTCGTCAGCTGGAAGGCCTTGCCGAGCGCGGCGGCTCGCGGTGCCGCCTCTTCGCGGGGCGCGACCGTGCCGAGGATCGGGAGCACCTGCAGGCCGATCACCTCCGCCGAACCGCGCACGTACTCGTCGAGGTCACCCCTGGTGGCGTAGTCGGTGACACTCAGATCCATCCGCATCGACGTGAAGAAGTCGCGGAACAGCGATTCTTCCAGCTCGTACCTGGCCGCCGTGTCGATCACCGCCGTCAACAGGGGATCCCCGCTCGTGCCCGCGGTCAGGTCGGCGAGAAAGCGTTCCTCCACTTCGGACAGCCGGGCGGTCAGGGAGTCCGGGGTGGCGTCCGCGTCGGGTTCGTCGACGATGTCGTCCAGCCACCGCGCGAAACCGTAGAGCGCGTGGACGGCGGGCCGTTGCGCGGGCGTCAGCATGCGGGTCGCCAGGAAGTACGTCCGGCCGTGCCGGGCGTTGACGTCGCGGCACCAGGTGTACGCGGCTCGCAGGCCGGGATCGTGGATTTCGGCGGCGTCGAGTTCGCGTCGGGTCATCGGCTCGCCTCCGTGGCCAGATCGAGGACGCGCGCGCGGCGTCCGGACCCGCCGGTGATCCGGTCGGCGGCCAGCCTGCCGGAGATCAAGACGGTCGGCACGCCCACGCCCGGCACCGTCGCGCCTCCGGCGAGGACGACGTTTTCGGTTCCGCGAGGAAGGTTCCGGGGACGGAACGGTCCGGTTTGGACGAAGGAGTGGGCGTAGCTGAACGGGGTGCCTGCCACGAGCCCGCGGTCGGCCCAGTCGGCGGGGCTGATGATCTCGGTGAACTCGGGTTCGAAATCCGGCAGTAGCCGCTGCCGGGCGACGGCCAGGATTTCCTCCGCGTACGGTCCGGCTTCGGCGGCCCAATCCGCGGGGCCCCGGTCGAGATTCGGGACCGGCGCGAGGATCGAGTAGAGCTGACGGCCCGGGGGTGCCAGGCCGGGGTCGGTCGCGGTCGGCCGGGTGATCAGCAGGGACGGATCGCTCATGCGGTGGCCGGCGGTGATGAGTTCGTCGAAGGTCGAGCGCCAGCCGTGTCCGAAGGAAATGGTGTGGTGCCCGATGTCGGGCCGGGTATCGGGGCCACCCGTGTGCAGGATCAGCGCCGACGGCGCGGCACGTAGCGGAACAGGCCGCTTCGGAGCTCGGCCGAGCAGCCGGTAGCTCTCGGACAGCTCGGTGGTCAGGACGACGGCGTCGCACGGGTGGCGTTCGCCGGCGGCCGTGCGGACCGCGTGGATCCGGCTGCCGTCGCGTTCGAGCGTGTGTACGGCGTCGCCGTAACGGAAGGTGACGCCGTGCTCGGCGGCGACCCGGGCGAGTGCCCGGGGGAGCGCCGCGACCCCGCCGGGCGGGAAGTAGACACCGCCGACGGTGTCCATGTAGGAGATGATCGCGTACAACGCCAGCGCCCGCATCGGCGACTCGCCCGCGTAGAGCGCTTGGAAGGTGAACACCCGCTTGAGCCGCTCGTCGGACAGGAAGGACCCGATTTTCGGGTTCAGCCGTCGGAATCCGCCCAGTGCCACCAGCCGGGCCAGGTCCGGATTGAGCATGCCCAGCGGTGAGTCGATGTTCGAGTCGATGAACCGCCCGAACTCGATGCGGTAGAGCCGGGTCAGCCAGTCGCGCAGCCGACGGTAGCCCGCGGCCTCGGCAGGCCCGGCGAATTCGCGGATCGCGTCCGTCATCGCCACGGCGTCGGTGTGCACGGGCAGCGTGCTGCCGTCGGCGAACTGTGCCAGGTAGGCCGGATCGAGCCGGGTGAGCGGCAATTCCCTGTCCAGTTCGGCGCCCACGGCGCCGAAGGTGTCCTGAAGGATCGACGGCATGGTCAGCACCGTCGGACCGGTGTCGAGCAGGTAGCCCTGACGTTCGACGCGGCCCGCGCGGCCACCGGGGCCCGGGTCGCGTTCGAGGACGGTGACCTCGCGCCCGCGGCCCGCCAAGTGCAGAGCCGCGGCCAGGCCCGACAGCCCCGCTCCGACGACGACGACCTTCTCCGTCCGGCCGGGCACCGTCTTCACTGGTCGCGCTCCGTGCACCGGGTGGCGAGGACGGCCAGCGCGTCCGCGGCCTGTCGCGGGACGACGGCAGGGTCGATCACCGCGAGCGCCTTGTCGGCGCGCTCCCGGATGAGTTCGCCGAGGCGTTCGCGTGCTCCGGCCGCGGTGATCAACTCGCGCCAGCGGGAGACGGCGTCGTCGTCGACCGTGGTCAGGTTCAGCAGTTCACCGAGGTCGGCGCGCTGCCGCCGGTCGGCCATCTCCACGGCGAGCACCACGACGCTGGACGCCTTGCGGTCGCGGAGGTCCTGGCCGGCGGGTTTGCCGGTGACCGCGGGATCACCGAAGACACCGAGCAGGTCGTCCTGGAACTGGAACGCCTCACCGATCAGGCCGCCGTACTCGGCGAGGGCGGCCATGACGTCCGGACCGCAGCCCGCCAGTGCCGCGCCGAACTCCAGCGGCCTGCGGACGGTGTAGTTGCCGGACTTCCGGCGCAGTACGTCGAGCAGCGCGTCCCAGCCGGGAAGCGTCCGGGCGTCGTTCACCAGATCGGCGAGTTGCCCGACCGCCAGTTCCGCGCGCATCGCGTCGTACCTCGGCCAGCCGCGCGACAGTGCTTCCGCCGCCAAGCCGGACTCGCGGAGCAGTTGCTCCGACCACACCAGGAAGAGGTCGCCGGCGAGGGTCGCCGCGGATTCGCCGAACCGGGCGGCGGAGCCACCCCACCCCTGTTCGGCATGCCACCGCGCGAATCGCACGTGCAGCGCGGGACGGCCTCGCCGCAGCGCCGAGGCATCCATGACGTCGTCCTGTGCCAGCGCGAAACAATGGAGCAGTTCCAAGCTCGAGGCGGCCCGCAGGGCGGCGTCCGATTCCGGGCCTCCGCACCGCCAGCCGACATAGGCGAACATCGGCCGGAGGAACTTCCCTCCGGCGAGGAACTGCGGGAGGACGGTCTCCGCGAGTTCGCCCTCGGCGCGGCCGGAGAAATGCTCGGTGGCCCGTGCTTCGACGAAGCCGTGGGCCTCGGCGAGACAACGCTCGCCCAAGGCGTCCAGCCACGCGGCCTGCGCCTCCTTCGACGGCATCGTTCCCGCCGCCATGGTCGACGCCATCCGCCCTTCCCTCCGCCGATCCGGTGATTTCGTTTCATAATCGTTTCACGCTTGGTGTACCTTGTCTACTAGATCCGGCGGCGCGCCCGCAACTCGAGCGGTGTCGGTCGTAGAGACAAGGAAGTCTCGGGGTTTCCCGCGATTTCCCGGCTCAAACCCGGATCGCAGAAGACCGTCTCGTGAGACGAGAGTGGCCCGGTCCCCGCCACCCTCAGGAGCCCGGCGCCCCTCGCGCCCGGCTCCGGACGCCCGGCGGCGCTTGGCGTGGACCGGTCCCTTCCCGGGCCCGCCACGGCGCCGCCGGGCGTTCCTTCGTTCAGGTGACGGTATGCGCCTGATCACGTCCGGTGACCTCGTAAGCTGCCCGCAGTGATGGCCCTCCGAGCGGGCACCGGCACCGGAAATGTGGAGCGGATGGACGTCGACGAGATGAGCGGCCTTGGCGGCCCCCGAACCGGTGGTTCGTGGACCCCCGGCAAGGTCGCCGAGATGCTGGGCGTCTCGCCGGTCACGCTCCGGACGTGGGATTCGCGTTACGGGGTCGGCCCCACCATCCGGGCAGGCGGGCGTCATCGCCGCTACTCGGACGCGGATGTTCGGCGGCTGCAGTACATGCAGCGGCTGATCGACCGGGGGATCCCCGCCCGCGAGGCGGCCGCGACGGCGTTCTCCGGTCCCGGTGAGACGGTCCCGGACGTACCCGTCGACAGGCTGGTGGGCGAACTCGAGCAGGCCGCGGAAGACCTCCAGCTCACCTCCATCGCGGCGCTGCTGGACGAGACCCTCGACGCGATCGGCGCGGCGGCGACGTGGGCCGACGTGTTGTGCCCGATCCTGCGCGGCCTCGGGGGCCGCTGGTCCCGGGGGGAGGTGTGCTTCGAGTCGGAATGGGCGCTCACCACCGAGGTTTCCCTGGCGCTGCAACGCTACGCCGCCCGATTCACCACCGCACCGTCCGAACGCGGCGTGCTCATCGCCTGTTGCCCGGAGGAGCGGCACGGTCTGCCGGTCGAGGTGCTCCGCGCGGCGCTGGCGGAGAACGGTGTCCCCGCCGTCTACCTCGGTGAGATGGTGCCCGCGGAGACCTTGGCGGGCCTGACGTCGAAACTGGCTCCGGTCCTGGTGGTGCTGTGGTCGATGTCCGCCAGTACCGTCGACGTCCTGCTGGGTGAGCGTCTGCGACGGCAGGGGTCCGAGGTCGTCGTCGCCGGCCCCGGCTGGGAAGGACTCGACGTTCGCGGCGCCCCCTGGGTGAACGAGCTGACCGCCGCGCTCGATCTCGCGGCCGCCTGCTTCAAAGCCTGAACCGTTGCGGGATCGCTTCAAGTGCCTGAGGATGGCGGGGCACGGATCGATTCGGCTGGAGCACGCGGCAGGAGGATTTCCGGTGGATCTCAGGCGGCAGGTGGTCGAGCGCTGGCCGGCGAAATGGCCGGTCCAGCCGTTCCGGGAACCGGCTTGGGCCCGGCAGGAACCGACTTACCGCGACTGCGGCCCCGCGCTGATCGACGCCGCGGTCAAACGCGCCGACGCGCGTCCGGCGGGCAACTGGTTCGTCGTCGCGGCCAGTCGGGAGATCGGCGCGGATCAGCCACGGGGTCTGCGCGCCGGTGGCCGGGAACTGGTGGCCTGGCATGGTCCGGACGGTGACCTGGTCATCGGCCCCGGTGCCTGCCCGCATCTCGGTGCCCCGCTCGAACAGGCTCGTGTCCATTGTGGAGAGTTGGTCTGCCGGTGGCACGGAATGCGGATCGGGCCCGGGCGACCGGGCTGGTCACCGCTGCCGTCCTATGACGACGGAGTGCTCGCCTGGGTTCGCCTCGACCGCTTCGGTGGCGAAAGCCCCACGGAGCGGCCGATCGTGCCGGTCCGGCCGCGAGGCGACGGCGCCATCGACGCGGTCGCGACGCTGACCGGCACCTGCGAACCGGTGGACGTCGTCGCGAACCGGCTCGATCCTTGGCACGGCGCGTGGTTCCATCCGTACTCGTTCACCCGGTTGAAGGTTCTCTCGGCTCCGCAGGGGAACGACGTCACCGACGCCGAGGACAAGTTCGTCGTCGAAGTGACCTTCCGGCTCGCCGGGAAACTGGGGGTGCCGGTGATCGCCGAGTTCACCTGCCCCGAGCCCCGCACGGTGCTGATGACCATCGTCGACGGCGAAGGCGCGGGCAGCGTGGTCGAGACCCACGCCACCCCGCTCGGGAACGGCCCCGACGGACGGCCGCGCACCGCCGTGATCGAGGCGACGATCGCCACCTCCGACCGGCCCGGATTCGCCAAGGCCACCCGGATCGCACCCGCTTTGCGACCTCTGATGCGCCGTGCGTCCACACGTCTCTGGCGGGACGACCTCGCCTACGCCGAGCGGCGCTACGCCTTGCGAGCGGGAGACGTCGCCGATGGCCGGGCATGAGACCGACGTCGTGATCGTGGGCGCGGGGCTCGCCGGTCTCGCCGCGGCACTGCACCTTCACCGGGCCGGGATCGCCTGCGTGCTCCTCGAAGCCGGGGACGAGGTCGGCGGCAGGGTGCGCACCGACGTCGTCGACGGTTTCCGGCTGGACCGCGGCTTCCAGATCCTCAATCCCGCTTATCCCGCCATCCAGCGCCTGGTCGACGTCGACGCGCTGCGGCTGGGCAAATTCTGGCGCGCGGTCCGGGTTTCCGACGACGAGCGCACGAGCCTGCTCGGAAATCCCCTCGACACGCCCAAGGCGCTGCGCGACATCGCGGCACGGCGCTACCTTTCGGCCAAGGATCTGGCCGCGCTCGGCGCGCTGAGCGCCCGCGTCGCCGCCGGCCCGGCTCGGTCGATCGTCCAGGGCGACGACGGCACGACCGCCGACGAACTGCGCCGGACCGGGCTGTCGGACCGGGCCGTTGACACCGTGCTCCGCCCGTTCCTGTCCGGGGTGTTCCTGGAAGCCGGCTTGAATACCTCTTCGCGGTTCTTCCGGCTGGTGTGGCGAAGCTTTCTCCGGTCCGCGCCTTCGCTGCCCGCGCTGGGCATGGGAGAACTGCCGAGACAGCTCGCACGGACGCTGCCCGTTTCCGCCGTGCGGACCGGTTCTCCGGTCGAAAAGATCGAAGGCGGCCGGGTCCGCACCTCCGGCGGAGACGTCTGGAACGCGCGAGCGGTCGTCGTCGCCACGGACGGGACCACCGCCGCGCGGCTTGTCGAAAAGGTCCCGGAACCACGCTGGAACAGCGTCACGACGTGGTACTTCACGCCGCCGCGGTCACCGTTGCGGGAGCCGGTCATCATGATCGACGGCCGGGGGCGGGCCGATCCTCAACACCGCCGTGCTCAGCGAGGTATGTCCCACCTACGCCCCGGACGGCGCCGCTCTCGTCAGTGCCTCGGCGCTCACGCCGCTCGACGAGGCGGACGTGCGGCGGGCACTGGGCCGGATGTATCGCGCCGACGCGTCCCGATGGCCGCTGGCCGGTCGCTACGAGATCCCTCACGCGCTGCCGTCCATGACGGCGCCGCATCGGATTCGCCGCGAAATCCGTTTCGGCGAAAGGCTTTACGTCTGCGGCGATCACCGGGACACCAGCTCACTGCAAGGCGCGCTGGCGTCCGGCGGCCGGACTGCCCGAACCGTGCGAAGCGACCTCGCGTCGGGCTGACCGGTTCGCCGGGAGACGTTTCCGCGCTCACCGGGCCGGGTAAGCGCAGACTGTGCGGATTGTGATCACCGGGGCGACCGGAAACGTCGGGACGGCGTTGCTCCACGCCCTCGAACCCGGCGAAGACGACCTGATCGGCGTGGCGAGAAGGCTGCCCGACACCACGGCCGTGCCGTATCGCGCGGCGGGCTGGTCGGCCCTGGACCTGGGGGACGACGTCGGCCGCGCGAAGCTGACCGAGCTGGTGGAGGGAGCGGACGCGGTCGTCCATCTCGCTTGGGCGATTTCACCGGAGCGCGGGGATCCGCCGATGTGGCGGACCAACGACCACGGCACCCGCAACGTGCTCGCCGCGGTGGCGGCGGCCGGGGTACCGCATCTGGTCGTCCTGTCCTCCGTCGCCGCCTACGGGCCGGCGCCACGGTGGGAGAAGGTCACCGAGGATTGGCCGTGCGACGGCATCGCGACCAGTGCGTACAGCCGGGGCAAAGCCGCGCTGGAAGTCTTGCTCGACCGGTTCGAGGAGACCCATCCGGAGACCGGGGTGGCGAGGTTGCGGCCGTGCGCCATCCTGCAGCGGCAAGCGGCGGGGGAGTTCGAGCGCTGGCTGCTGGGCCCGGCCGTTCCCGCCGGCGTGGTGGGCAGGCAATGGCTGCCTCTCCCGCTGTGGGCGGACCTGCGGGCTCAGGCGGTGCACAGCGCCGACGTCGCCGAAGCGATCCGGCTGGTGCTCGAGCAGAGATTCACCGGAGCGGTGAATCTCGCCGCCCCCGGTGTGCTCACCGCCGACGCGCTGGCCGGTCTCCTCGGAGGGATCCGTGTCCCGGCGCCGCGATCACTCGTCCGCGTGGCCGCGCACGCCGCCTGGCGGACGGGCGCGTTACCGATGCATCCCGGTTGGCTCGATCTCGCCGACAGGACGCCGCTCATGGACACCTCGCTCGCCGAGACCGCGCTGGGCTGGCACCCTCGGTACGACGCCGCCAGTGTGGTCGCGGAACTGATCGCCGGACTCCGGTCGGGTGAAGGCGCCGCGAGCCCGCCGCTCGCCCCGCCGCGGGGGCACGGTCTCCTGACCCGGCTACGCTCGCTCGCCCGTGGCAAGCCCAGCCACCAATCGCAAGCCTGACGATCGGGAGGCTCGGATGAGCACGGAAGTCTTCGACGCGGTCGTGATCGGCGCCGGCCACAACGGCCTGGTCGCGGCGAACCTCCTGGCCGACGCCGGCTGGTCGGTACTGGTGCTGGAGCAGGCGGAAAAACCGGGCGGCGCGGTGCGGACCGACGAAGTCACCGCGCCCGGATTCCGGAACGACCTCTGCAGTGCGTTCTTCCCCCTCACCGCGGTATCGCCGGTGATGCGGGGACTGGGGCTCGAGGAGTACGGGTTGAGCTGGCGGCACGCTCCCGAAGTGCTCGCGCACGTGCTGCCCGACGATCGGTGCGTGGTGCTCTCCCGGGACATCGAGCGGACGGCGGCGTCGGCCGACGAATTCGCGCGGGGAGACGGCGCCGCGTGGCGGAGCTTGTTCGCGCAGTGGCAGGACATCCGCGAGCCGCTGCTGAACGCGTTGTTCACGCCGTTCCCGCCGGTGCGCCCGGCCGTGCGGCTGTTGCGGCGAACGGGGACCGCCGAGGCGCTGCGACTGGCTCGAATGCTCACGTTGCCCGCTCGCCGGTTGGGGGAGGAGCAGTTCGCCGGTGAGGGCGCTCGGTTGCTGCTGGCCGGGAACGCCGCGCACAGCGACATCTCCGTCGACAACGCGGGCAGCGCGGTCTTCGGCTGGCTGCTCGCGATGACCGGACAGGACGTCGGCTTCCCCGTACCGGCCGGCGGCGCCGGGGAGCTGATCGCGGCACTGGTGCGACGGCTCGCCGCCCGCGGTGGTGAGGTCCGGTGTCATTGTCCCGCCACCGAAGTGCTCGTAGCGGGCGGCCGGGCGATGGGCGTGCGAGACGGCGACGGCAACCCGATCCGGGCGCGCAAGGCGGTGCTCGCGGACGTCCCGGCACCGACGTTGTACGGCGAGCTGGTCTCACGGGATTGGCTTCCCTCGCGGCTGATCACCGATCTCGGCCGGTTCCAGTGGGACAGTGCCACGGTGAAGGTGGACTGGGCGCTTTCCGGCCCCGTCCCGTGGACGGCCGAAGGCGCTCGCGGCGCGGGCACCATCCACCTCGGCGCGGACTTGGACGGTTTGTCGGAGTTCGGCGGTGACCTGGTCCGCGGCCGGAGCCCGCGGAATCCGTTCCTCCTGTTCGGGCAGATGACGACGAGCGATCCGCACCGCTCGCCGCCGGGCACCGAATCGGCCTGGGCGTACAGCCATGTCCCCCGCGGCCTGATGGAGAACCGTGAGGCGCTCGACCGGCAGGTCACCCGGATCGAAGAGACGGTCGAGGCGAACGCGCCGGGGTTCACCGACCTCATCCAGGGCCGGTACGTGCAAGGCCCGCTCGAACTGGCGGCCCACGATCCCGGGCTGGTCGGAGGTGCGATCAGCGGCGGGACCACGGCCATCCACCAGCAGTTGTTCTTCCGCCCCGTCCCCGGCCTCGGCCGCGCGGACACTCCGGTGGACCGCCTGTTCCTCGCGGGCGCGTCGGCCCATCCGGGAGGCGCTGTCCACGGCGGCCCTGGCGCCAACGCGGCCCGCGCCGCGCTGGCCAGGGCGGGAATGCTCGGCAAGGGCTACGCGGCGGTGATCGCCGCGGCCAACCGGGCGGTCTACCGCTGAGCGCCCTTGCGGTTGGTGTACTTCCCGGTCGCCAGATCGGCCAAGCGGGCGAGGGCCTCGGTGTTGCGCGGTTTGGCGACGAGCGCCTGAACCGATTCGGGCAGCACCTTGGCGGGACCACGCAGCACGCTTTCCCGCATCCGGACCTCGGTCTTGCCTTCACCGTGGGGGAGCAGGGTGAGCCCGATCGCCGCCGCGCCGAGCGGCCAGCCCCTCGCCTCCAGCGACAGGGAAACGCCGGGTTCGACGGCCTTCACGATGGTGACGTCCTGGATGTGGAAGGGCCACGGTCCGACGCTGTGGTGGATCCGCGAACCGAGAGCAGGCCAGTCTTCGTCGACATCGCGGATGTGGGAGCTGCCGACGACCCAACCCGCATACGACCAGCCGTCGGCGAGCACGGCGAAAACGGCGTCCGGCGGCACATCGACGACTCGACTGACTTCACTCACGGTGTCCTCCTGTTCCGAGTGGCAACGCATGGGTACCCCGCCGGAGAAACTTGAAGCCTCTCATGCGCGTCTCACTGAAGAAGCCCGTGTGGGGCGTCTTCTCCCAGTACCTGAATCGAGGGTGAGCCGAACGTGGCGTGGCCGGAGCCTCGGTGGTGCGCGCCGCCCCTGAGGTTCTGAGCGCGTGCCCGGTGCTCCGGTCGCGAAAGCCACGGATCAGCGCCCTGCGGCGAGTTCGCTCCCGGCTCCGCCTCCAGCGCGCCACTTCTCACTCACTCCTCGACAACGCTCCCTGGAAGGTGTTCACCAGCATGGTGCCGAGGTCTGTCTCCGCTCCCGCACGGCCAGCGCGGCCGAGACCGCGGCCAGCCCGCTCGCGACCGCCATCGCGGCCGTCAGCCGCCGGAACCGCCGCGCGGACGAACGCGCCCGGGCGGCCTCCTCTTCGCGGGCTTGGAGGCTCGCGTTCAGGAAACTGTGTTCCCGGTGGGTCAGCATCATCCGTCCGGCCAACGCGGTCGTCTCGTCGAGCTGGCTACCGCGGTAGAGCGGTGCCGGGTCGCGATTCGCGCCGTCCCACAACTCCGCGGCTTCGGTCAGCCGCCGGTGCAGACGCAGGCCGTCTCGGTCGGTGGAGAGCCAACGGCGCAGCCGCGGCCAATCTCTGATGAGCGCGTCGTGCGCGAGGTCCAGGCCGTCGATGTCGGCGGTCACGAGGCGGGCGTCGATCAGCCGGGTGACCACCGCCCCGGTTGCCGGGTCGAGCTCATGCGCGGGGAGACGCCGCCGGGTGTCGTGACCGGCCGGGCCCAGACTGGTCAGGCGGAGGAACACGTCCCGAGCCTGGCGCCGCTGGAATTCGTCGAGCTCACTGAAGACCTTCTCGGCGGTGTCCGCCAGAACGCGCGAGATCCCACCGGACGCTCGATACATGGCGAGGGTGAGCGTGGCACCATGACCTTGCTGCCAGGTGCGGCGCATCGCCTGGGCGACCAGCGGGAGAGCGCCGCGCTGGCCGGACGCCTCGGCCATGACCGTGGCGACCAGCGCGCCTTCCAGCCGGCGTTCGGCGGTGATCGCCGGGCGCACCAGCGCCGAACGCAGCTGCTCCGCCGTCATCGGCCCGGTGTCGACCCGGCGCCCGGCGCTCACGGCCGCGGCGATCTCCGGATACCTGCCGCAGCGACCGGTGAAGTCGGAACGCACGCCGAGCACGAGCCTGAGCCGGCTGTCCGGTTCCAGCACGGCATGCAGTAGCGCCGCTACGAAGGACTCTCGCTCGTCTTCGTCGCGGCAGCGGGTGAAGATGTCTTCGAACCGGTCGACCACGAGCAGGAGTTCCGCTTCCGGGCTCCGCCCGGTCAGGAATTGACGGACGCGCAGATGCAGCCCCGCCGGATCCGCCGTCAGCTCCTGATGCAGCCGGAGCGCCGAGCCGCCGGTCACCGCGGCCAGCTGGATCGCGCATTCACGGAGCGGGCGCGGGCCAGGGACGAGGCGTAGAACGATCCGGGCCCGGCCGGGATCCGCGATCAACCCGGCTTCCAGCAAGGACGACTTGCCCGAGCCGGAGGGGCCGGTCACCGCGACGAGCCGTCGTTCGGCGAGCTCGCGCGACAATTGGTCGACAAGGGCCTCGCGGCCGAAGAAACAACCGGCCTGCCGCGCGCTGAACGCTTGGATCCCCGGATAGGGGATCTCCTCGTCGGTCTCTTCCGGCGACGGCACTTTGCTCGTCGCGGCCGTTTCCTGCCAGCGCTCTTCCCAGACGGCGACGTCGCCGTCGCATGCTCGGACATACGCCAAGGTCACGGCCAGAGTCGGCAATCTGCGCCCGCCGGCGGCGTCGGACAACGTGCTCGCCGAATAGTGGGCTCGCTTGCTCAATTCCCGGTACGGCGGACTTCCGGCCTTCTCGCGCAGCCGCCGCAGATCCCCGGCGAACTGTGACATCGAATCTTCGTCCGTATCAAATGGACGCTCACGCCGTGGCATCAGCCACCCCCCCAGGTGTCGGCTTGACTTCATTATCCGGAAGTTTGTCGTTCGTTGTCCACTGCCCGGCACAGAACAACCCCGACGCGCTAGACAGGCAGCAGCGGCACGCCGCGCGTCGATGAACCAAAGCGCGGTTTCCGCTACGGAAACAGAACATCAGTACTGGAGGGAAAATGAATAAAGTGGGGATCAGGAAAATCGTCGCCGCGGCCGGGGTCGCCGCGGTGACCGGGGGCATGCTGCTGGCGGGCGTGGGCACCGCGGCCGCCGACACCAAGGTGAAGCACCACTCGGTCAGCGGCGGGGAGGTCGGAACGAACCACGTCGCGAGGTTCACCACGACCTACAACGACGGCGTCGCGTGGAACGCCACGGTGTTCGTCGACTACGGCCGTAGCGGCGCGTGGACCGAGTGCTCGGACGGCAGCCACCACCATGGACCGTTGGTGGGACCGGGCACCTGGCTGTGGGGCGGCGATTGCCACGGCAACGGCACCATCGTCAACTACGGCTGGTACGACGGCTGACGATCGCCCGGACGGCGGCCCGCTCCTGATTTCCTGGGCGCGGGCCGCCGTGTCGGCTTGGCCGTCCATCGAGGCAACCCAGCGGCCGGGCGAGATTTCGGCTCGTCCGTGAGGTCGCCCTTTCCTTGCCATCGGACGACTGAAGCCCCGCCCCTCCCAAGGAGCGGGGCTTCTGCCCTGCGCAAGGAGACGATCGAGCCCGCTTCCGGCCAGGCGGACTTCGGTTCAGCCGATCGGGATCGACGTGCAGGCGTTACCGTTCTGGCCACCTACCTTGGTTAAGGAACCGTGGGCGCTCCTGTTCCAAAAGCTCACGCAGATCAGCGAACCGCTCGGAAAGCGCGCGTTGATCCTGAACGGGTGAGCCGACTCGCGGTCGGTCGGGCCGGTCTGCTTGGAAATCCCCGGCCGAAAAGCTCGAAGAACCCGAATTCCGCCGTCGTGTTGAGGTTCCGGAATCACGACTTCGGAGATGCTGTCGCCTTTGCCGTAGGTGTTGTTGCAGATCGTGGTCCCGGCGTAACAGGCGGTCTCCTCCCCGTGACACCATTCGTGTCCGCCGTGGCAGGCGTGGTCGGTCCCAGTACGGCCACCGCGGTGATCCCGGCCGCCACCCAGGCGCGAGCCCACACTCGGACTCCCCTGATTTCCCCTCGTCCGCGCCCGGCCGGTCCCGCCGTCCGTCGCACGCCCGGTCACGGCGGCGTTACCCGCCCCTTGAACCACCCGAAGGGAGTGACAAGTCACCACAGACGTCACTCGGACTCCGGGAGCCGCCACGACCCGATGGGGCGACGTTGTCCTGAGCCTCGCGTGACGGGTCGCTGATGATCTTCGGGTGCTTCGCCGAACAACCTTCCTGACGGTCGGCACGTCCACTGATCATGGACTTGAGGCTCGTATTCCGCCGAATGATCGTGCTGACGGGGACTCTCGGCGCCGTGTTGGCGGCCGTGGCCGTCCCGGCGTCGGCGGCTGACGACCAGGTGGTGACTCAGGTGAGTGAGGCCGATCGGGAAGCGGCGTTGGCTCATTGGACTCCCGAGCGGATGCGTCAGTGGGTGGGTGACGACGAACTGCCGCCCGCCGAGAGAATCGGCCGCGAATGGGAGGGACCGACACCCTCCGGGGTCGGACGGCTGTTCTTCACCGCGAAACCGGGCGTCGACGGATCATGCACGGCGACGGTGGTTCCCAGCGCCAGCAAGGATGTGGCGCTCACGGCGGGCCACTGTGTCAACGGCGGATTCGACCGCTACGACGAGCGGATCGAGATCGTCAACGTCGTGTTCGTTCCCGGTTACGACCACGGTGAGGTGCCGTATGGGGTGTTCGCGGCGCGGGCGTTCGCCTGGTCGGCGACCTATCCCGGTCCGTCCAGTGGAATCGACGACGACGCCGTGCTCGCCCTGGACCCGGTCGACGGCCGCCATGTCGCCGATGTCGCGGGCACGCAGGACGTCTCCTTCGAGGCGCCCCCGTCCCCTGTGGACGCGACCCTCCTCGGTTACCCGGTGTCGAAGGCGGCGGGCGGTGAGGCGTTGTTCTCCTGTGCCCGGCCCGCCGCACTCGACGTGAATTCGGTCAGCGTTTCGTGGAAGACCGACTGTGATCTCGCCGGCGGCTCCAGCGGCGGCCCGTGGCTGCGGAACTTCGATCCCGCCACGGGCAAGGGGACCATCTTCAGCGTCACGAGCCGGGGAACGATGAACGAGGACCTCGTGACCCTGGACTTGAGCGGCGCCGCGCTGAGCGAACCCGTCCGGAAGTTGCTCGAGAACGCCGGGAGCCTCTGACCCCGGTGGTGCCGAAATGCTTCCTTGGTGGTGAACGACCGATTCGTGCTGCGGGCGGGGTGGTCGATCGGTCAGCGACGTAGAGCCGCGTCCGCCACGTTCTGCATGGCATACCGCGGGCAGCCGGTCCACCGCCTGTCCGCGCCGTGGGTCCGCCGGATGTGGCAGGTCAGCGGATCTCATTGCCTGCCAAGCCGCTCGACTTCCGCCGAAGTGGACCCGGCGGAGCGGCAACCATCTGGGCTCCTGGGTCGATCGGCCGAGTTGCGGGGAGGTGAGCTGAGAGCACACTGGAATGCATGTCGATCCCTGCCGTCGAGACGGACCGCGATCCGGAACGCGTGGCGCGGCGGCCAGGGATGCCGAACGCACTTCACGGAGGTACCGCATGGCTACCGGCAAGATCCTGATCATCGTCACGAACGTGCGCGAGTACGAGACGGCGGGGATGCGGACCGGGCTGTGGCTCGGCGAGCTGACCCACTTCTACGACCACGCTCTGGACAACGGGTTCGAGCTGGAGATCGCCAGCCCGGCCGGCGGCTACGTCCCGATCGACCCGGAGAGTCTGGCACACGACGTGCTCGGCGAACTCGGCACCGACAGGCGCTACCAGGACCGCGAGTTCATGGACCTGCTGAAGAACACCGAGAAGGCCGGCGACGTGAACGTCGAAGACCACGACGCGATCTACTTCACCGGCGGCCACGGGGTGATGTTCGATTTCCGCGACAAGGAACTCGCCGCGTTGACGGCACGCTTCCACGACAGCGGCCGGATCGTCTCGGCGGTCTGCCACGGCCCGGCCGGGCTGCTGGACGTCATACTCGACAACGGTGATGCATTGATCAAGGGCAGGAACGTGACCGGCTTTTCCTGGGCGGAGGAGAAAGCCGCGCAGCGCGCCGACGCCGTTCCGTTCAGTCTGCAGGACGAGCTGATCGAGCGAGGTGCGAAGTACAGCATCGCCGACAAACCGTTCGACACCCACGTCGTCAACGACGGGCGGTTGATCACCGGTCAGAACCCGGGTAGTGCCCGCGCGGTCGGCGAGGCCGTCGTCGCCGCGCTGCAGGCCCGATGACCGATACCGGGAGTCCCGACCGAACACTTTGGGGTGATCGCTTCGCGCATGTCCGGCCGCGGGTACCGCGTGCTCCTGCTTTTACCCGCGATCATCGCGGTTCCGTAAGACGAAGCGTGCCGCGGCAGAGGTGGACGCCTGACGGTGGTCATCCGCCCCGGCAGAGCACGGTCTCGATCAGTGCGACAGCGTTCCGGCACAGCTGAGCCGACTTCACGTCTTGAAGTTGGGCACTTGGTCAGATTGCGGTTTCTTGTCGGTGACGACAGCGTGCACACTTCAGTTCAATGTATCCACTGTGGACTGACGTCGGTGTGAAGCCAGGGGTACGAGGGCGTCGGTACAGGGGCTGGCGAGTGGTGAAGACGGTCAGGGTCAACAGTGTCTTGGATGCCTACTGCATTCCGGCTTGGGCTGACCGCAGGCCTTCACGTATTTCGGCAGGGTGAGGTCGGGTTTCGTCGGCTGTGCCGGTGCGCCAGGTATGAAGGCCCCCTTCCTTGCGCCTAGCGCAAGGAAGGGGGCCTTCATGTACCCCAGGAAGAGAGACCACGGCGACGGCATGGCGGGCACTGGGATCGAGATGCTCCTTACGGACTGTTCAGGCCACGCCAGGCCCCTTCGGCGGTTTCGCGCCTGCCTCCGACTCCAGTACGCCAAGTTGCCTTCCTGCGCCAACGCCACACCGGTCGCATCCGTCACGCCCACGCCGTAGGGCATCTGGGGAAGGTTCGCCCTCAGTCGCGCCGCGTTTCACGATCAACTCAAGCTGCGTGGCATTGCGGCTGCGCCGATTTCACGTCACGGAGCTTTTCGTACACGGGGACGCTTTTCGGGCGTCATCGGCGGCCAATTACTCTTTCCTCGGGGAATTGGCTCCACCCCGCCTGTCGGATCCCCTGTCCGACGCGGACATCGTGCTCTTCGGCGGCGAGAGATACGAGGTTGTCGATTGTCTGCCCGAATCCCGGCAGGCATTCGCGGTGTGATCGGCTCATCCGGCTCCATGAATGCCATCCTGCATACCACACCATGACCGTTCAAGCTCACTTCGGCGAGTTTTTTCTCGCGTTCGGTATCGGCTGGTTCGCGTCGTCGGCGCCGACACCTTTGGAGCGGCGCGCGCAGCTGTCGATTGCGGCGACGGAGGCCGGGGGATCACGATGCGGTCACGGTATTGGGGCGCTGGTTACCGGCCCGGCGCGCTGCCATGACCGTCCTGGTGGTCCCTGAAACGTCCGACGCCGCCGCGGCCCCGGCGTTGAAGGCGAGGATCCCGTGCGATCGGATCACATTTCTGAATCGGTCGTGGAAATTGTCCCGCCGGTTGCTCGTGAACGTATTCGTCGGCACGGTGTCGGTTAATATCCGACGTGTCACTGCAGGTGATCGACCGGGTGTCCTTGGTGGCCGGAGGTCGGTCGTGAAGTGACGCGATTCGGGTGCGAGACGCGGAAAACTGCGACGTATGGTCCAATAAGATGGATCGTTCGGACCAAATACCCGGAAGTCGTATTCCTCGACGCGGCCGGTCGACTTAACCTTGCGTGATTCTTCACCTGAATCGTCACTGGGGAGCAAGATGAAGTCCACGCAGTTGTCGTCGCGCGCCCGAAAAACCTCGGAGCGACTGCTCGACGCCCGATGACACGACCCGGCTGCGTCAGCCGATTCGACGTGCACGCCCGGCAAACGCCCGACCGGATCGCGGTCTTCGAGCACGGCACCGGGCTCACCTACGGCCGGCTCGCCGGGCTCGCGGGCGGCCGCGCGCTGCGGTTGCGCGACGCCGGTGTCCGGCCGGGGGAACGGGTCGGGCTCGTCACCGGGCACGGCAGCGACGCGATCGCGGCGATCCTCGGCACTCTCGCCACGGGGTGCACTTACGTCCCGCTGGACCCGACCTTCCCCCGGGAGCGTCTCGAGTATCAGCTCGCGGCCGCGCGGGTGACCGCCGTGCTCACCGATCCGGAGTACATAGAGCTGGCGGAGTCCTTGTGCCGCACGGGATCCGCGCGGCTAGTGCGCTCGGGCACGGAGACCGCGCTACTCCCGGTGCCGGAGCCCGATCCGGACGGCCCGGCGTATGTGCTGTTCACCTCCGGGTCCACCGGCCGGCCGAAGGCCGTCGCCCAGACCCACCGCAATCTCCTGCACGTCGTCGACAACCAGGTCGCCGCGCTCGGCATCACCGCGGCCGACCGGCTCAGCCTGCTCGCGTCGTTCGGCTTCGACGCGGCGATCCCGGACCTTTACCCGGCATTGCTCACCGGCGCCGCGCTCGTGCCGGTCGACCTGCGCGCGCACGGCCTCGCCCACGCCGCACGCGAGCTGGCCCGGCACGAGGTGACCGTCTACCACTCGACACCCACGGTCTACCGGCACCTGCTCGACGTGCTCGGCGAGACCGGTCTCCCGTCCGTGCGGACCGTGCTGCTCGGTGGCGAGCAGGCTACCCACGCCGACGTCCGCCGCGGCCGGTTCGCGCCGGAGTGCGTGTTCGTCAACGGCTATGGCGCCACCGAGGTGACTTTCGCCGCGCACTACCGGACGACCGCCGCCGAGCTGGACCCGGACGCCGAGGGACCGCTGCCGATCGGGCGCGCGCTGCCCGGTTTCACGCTCACCGTGCTGGACAGCGGCGAGCTCGAAGTGCGCGGGCGGCACCTCGTCGACGGCTACCTCGACCAGCCGAGCCCGGCGTTCGGGACGACGGCGGGCGGCGACCGTCGTTACCGGACCGGCGACCTCGGCAGCCTGCTGCCGGACGGGAACCTCGTGTGTCTCGGCCGGCTCGATCGGCAGGTCAAGGTGCGCGGCTTCCGGGTGGAGCTGACCGAGATCGAGGCCCGGCTCGCCGAACAGCCCGGGGTGGCCGAAGCCCGCGCGATCGTGCGCGACGGCGACTTGCTCGCCTACGTGACCGCAGCCGGCCCGCGTCCGGACGGCCGGGTGCTGCGCGCCGCGCTGGCGGAGGCCCTGCCCAGCTATTCGGTACCCGCGGCCGTCGCGGTATCGGACGGTTTTCCGCTGACCGTCACCGGAAAACTCGACGAACTGGCGTTGCCGGACCCGCGGGCGGCAGCGGCCGTCCCAGCCGAGCGGCTGACCCCGGCCGAGGAACGCGTGCACTGGATCTGGTGCGCGGTGCTGGACCGTGACCGGGTCGGGCGCACCGAGGCGTTCTTCGACGCCGGCGGTGACTCGCTGCGGCTCGGCCGGGTGCAGGCGCGGCTGGCCGACGAGTTCGGGGTCGATGTCCCGCTGCTCGCCCTGTTCGAGCACACGACGATCGCCGAGCAGGCCGACTGGCTCACGGAGTCCACTTCGGACACTCCGGCGCCGGCCACCGCGGAGGAGCCCTCCGGGGATCTCATCGCCGTCGTCGGGCTGGCCTGCCGGTTCCCCGGCGCGCCGGACGCCGCCTCGTTCTGGTGGAACCTCTGCGCGGGCGTCGACTCGATCCACGACTACGGCGACGACGAGCTGGCGGCGCTGGGCATCGGGCCGGGCCTGCGTGCCGACCCGGCGTACGTGCGGGCGGGTGGCCGGATCGAAGGGGTCGAGGAGTTCGACGCCGGGTTCTTCGGGTTCACCGCCGACGAGGCCGCGCGGACCGATCCGCAGCATCGGCTGTTCCTCGAAACGGCGTGGCAGGCACTCGAAGACGCGGGACGGGATCCCGCCGCCGAGACCGGGCCGGTCGGAGTGTTCACGGCCACCTCGGTGAACCGCTACTTCCTGTTCCACCTGTTCGGCAACCCGGCGGTGACCGGCGACGTCGACCCGGACGACTGGGAGGGGCGGCTGCCCGGCCGTCAGCTCACCGATCACCTGCCCGGCCAGGTCGCCTACCGCCTGGGGTTGACGGGCCCGGCGGTCGCCGTGCAGAGCGCGTGCTCCAGCTCGCTCGCGGCGGTGGCGCTGGCCGCGCAAAACCTCGCGGACTACCGGTGCGACGTCGCGCTGGCGGGCGGGGCGAGTGTGACGTGGCCGCGGTACCGCGGCGGCGGGCTCGCCTCGCCGGACGGCCGGTGCCGCGCGTTCGACGTCGCCGCGGCGGGTGCCGGGTTCAGCTCGGGTGCTGGGGTGGTCGTGCTGCGGCGGCTGGCGGACGCACTCGCCGACCGCGACCACGTCTACGCCGTGCTGCCCGGCTGGGCGATCACGAACGACGGCCCCGACCGCGCGGGCTACGCCGTGCCGGGACCGGCCGGACAGGCTGCCGCGGTGGCCGAGGCCTTGGCCGTCGCGGAGGTCGCCCCGGACGAGGTCGCGCTGCTCGAAGCCCACGGCAGCGGCACCCCACTGGGTGACGCGATCGAGGTGGCCGCGCTCAATCGCGTCTACCGGGACACGCCGCCGGAGACGTGTGCGCTGGGCTCGGTGAAGACGAACATCGGGCACCTCGACGCGGCGGCAGGTATCGCCGGGCTGCTCAAGGCCGTGCTGGCCGTGCGGCACGGCGTCATCCCGCCGAGCCTGCACTTCACGGCCCCGCACCCGGAGATCGACTTGGCGGGCGGGCCCTGGTACGTCCCGGCGAAAGCCGCCGACTGGCCCGTCCGCGAGCGGCGGGTGGCCGGGGTCAGCTCGTTCGGCATGGGCGGCACGAACGTGCACGTGCTCGTGGCGGAGGCACCTGCCGTCCCACCTCGGCAGGCGGCGAGGGGGCCGTTCGTGCTGCCGGTGTCCGCGCGTGACGCGAAGGCGTTGCGCGAGGCGGTGTCCCGGCTGCGCGACCGGCTCGCCGCGGACGCGCCGGATCTCGGGGACGTGGCGTACACGCTTTCGGTCCGGCGGGCGTTCGCGTGCCGGGCCGCCGTGGTGGCGGACTCGGTCGCGTCGGCGGTCGCCGCGCTCGGCGCGCTGCTGGCGGACGGAACCGACGTCGAGGGCCCGGCAGGGGTGGAGCGGGACCTGGCCGACCACTGGGTCCGGGGTGGCGGGATCGAGTGGGCCGCCGGCGGTGAGCCGGGCCGAGTCCCCTTGCCGGGCTACCCGTTCCAGCGGCAGCGGTACTGGATCGACCCCCCGCCGCATCACCCATCCGACCAGGGGAGCCCTCGGTGACCGACACCTTGCCCGTCGCGGGCGGACATGGCCCGCCACTGTCCTATCCGGACACCACGCTCACCGCGCTGATCCTCGCCCAGGCCGCGCGCACCCCGGACGCCGTCGCCGTCCGGCAGGGTGACGCCCGGCTCACCTACCGTGAACTGGTCGCGTCGGCGACCGGCGTCGCCCGGTTGCTGCGGGCCCGGGGCGCGGGACCCGGCACCCGCGTCGGCGTTTGCGCCGACCGGCGGCCGGAGCTGATCTCGACCGTCGTGGGCGTGCTGCTGTCCGGGGCCGCCTACGTGCCGCTCGAACCCGGTGGCCCGAAGGCACGGCTGGCCGAAATCGCCGCGGACGCCGGGCTCTCCCTGGTCGTCGGTGATCGCGCGCGGGCCGAATTCGGTGCCACGGACGGCATCGAGGCCCTTGACGTGCCCCAGCCCGCAGACGGGTCTGGCGGGTCTGTCGAGTGCCCCGCCGGCCCGGACGACCTCGTCCATCTCCTCTACACCTCCGGGTCCACCGGACGGCCCAAGGGCGTGCTGACCAGTCACCGCAACGTGGTCGCGTTCGTCACCGGATTCCCCGCCGCCCTCGGGATCCGGCCCGGCACCCGGACGCTCGGCATCTCCTCGCTCGCCTTCGACGCCTTCACCATGGACGTGTTCGTTCCGCTGGCGCACGGCGGATCGGTCCAGCTCACCGGTTCCGCCGACCGGGCCGACCCCGAACGGCTGCGGCGGTTCCTCGTCGAGCACGACGTCGAGTGGGGCTTCGTCACGCCGACACTGCTGTCCATGGTGGATCCCGCGGCCGTTCCCGGCTGGCGCGTCATCGCCTGCGGTGGCGAGCCGGTGCCCGCGGAACTCGCCGCGCGCTGGCTGCCGGGCCGTCGGTTCTTCAACGCCTACGGCCCGACCGAGACCACCGTGGTGGTCGTCACCGACGAGGTCACCGGCATTCCCACCGACCCGCTGCCGCTCGGCCGACCGACGCCGAACCACCGGGCGTACGTCGTGGACGCCGAGCTGCGGCCGGTCGCGCCCGGCGAGCTCGGCGAGCTGCTGATCGGCGGTCCGGGTGTCGCGCTCGGCTACCTCGGCAGCCCGGAGCTGACCGCCGCGAAGTTCGTCGACGACCCGGCCACGCCCGGGGAACGGCTCTACCGCACCGGCGACCTGGCCCGCGAGCTGCCCGACGGCCGTCTCGAGTTCGCCGGTCGCGCCGACCGGCAGGTGAAGGTCCGCGGCCAGCGGATCGAGCTGGGCGAGGTGGAGTCCGCGCTCACGGCCCACCCGGACGTCGACGCCGCCGCCGTGGTGGCCGTGCACGGGCGGCCGGGTACCCGGTTGGTGGCCTTCCTCGCCCCAGCGTCCGCACCGTCCGATGTGGACGTACTCGGCCGGGACCGGCTCACCGCGGCGATGCGCCCGGCCGCGGTCCGGGTGCTCGACCGGCTGCCGGTCAACCCGGTCACCGGCAAGATCGACCGGCCCGCGCTGCGCGAGCTCGCCGAAGCGGCGCTGGCGGGACGACAAGACCTCGGCCCGCTCGGCACCCCGGCCGCACGCGCGGTCGCGGCCGTCTGGCGGCGAGTGCTCGGGGACGGCGCGGGGACGGACTTCCTCGCCTCGGGCGGGAACTCGATCGCCGCGATGCGCATGGTCGCGGCGCTGCGAGCGGAGCTGGCCTCGGACGTCGCCACCGAGGACGTCTTCGCCGGTGGCACCCTCGACGGGCTCATCCGGCGGGTCGCGGCCGCGGCGCCCTTGACCGGGCCGGGGGCGGTCACCGGGCACGCGCCCGCGCTGTCCCCGCCGCAGCGGCGGCTGTGGTTCCTCGACCAGCTCGCCCCGGACGCCGCGCCGTACAACATCGCGATGGCGTTCCGGCTGACCGGCGCGCTGGACGTCGACGCGGTGCGCCGCGCCTTGCGCGCGGTCGCCGAACGGCACGACGTGCTCCGCTGGCGGATCCGGGCCGTCGACGGCGTTCCGCTGGTGGATCGCCTGCCGCCGTCGGACGTCCCGCTGCCGGTGGCGCCGGTGACCGAGGACGGCCTGCGGGCGCGATTGGCCGCCGACGCCGCGACGCCGGTGCACCTCGACCGCGAAGCTCCCTGGCGTGTACGGCTCCACCGCCTCGGCGAGACGGAGCACGTACTCGGCTTCACGCTGCACCACGCGGTGTTCGACGGCTGGTCGCAGGAACTGCTTTGCGCCGACCTGTCGGCGGCCTATCGGGGCGAGCCGTTGCCGCCGCCGGTGGCGTCGTATGCGGACTACGCGGTGTGGCGGGCCGGACGCGACGAACGCCGGGAGGCCGTGGACGTCGCCTGGTGGACCGGACGGCTCGCCGGCGCACCGGCCACAGTGGACCTTCCGCGGGACCGGCCGCGCCCGGCCGTGCAGACCTATCGGGGCGCGAGCCTGCGTCGGTCCTTTCCGGACGGTGCCGCCGAGTCGGTCCGGGCGCTGGCCGCCCGCACCGGCACGACACGCGCCGGGGTGCTGCTCGCCGCGTTCGGTCAGCTGCTGCGGCGGCTCACCGGCGCGACCGACCACCTGGTCGCCACGGTCGTCGCGGACCGGCAACTCGCCGAGTGGCAGGAGGTCGCGGGGTTCTTCGTGGACATCGTGCCGGTGCGGCTGCGGGCCGACGACACCGCCGACTTCGCCACGCACGTGCGCGACGGTGGCGCGGAACTCCTCGCCGCGACCGCGCATCCGGCCGCGTCGATCGAGCGGCTCGTCGAGGCGCTCGGTGTGCCCCGTGATCCCGCGCACGCGCCGCTCGTGCAGGTGATGTTCAACGTCCTGAACTTCACCGAGCCGCGGCTGGACCTGCCCGGCGTGCGGTCGGCGTGGCTACCGGTCGACAAGCCGGGGTCGCCGTTCGACCTCACGGTGTACGTCCACGACGACGGCGTCGAACTGCTGTACAACCCGGATCTGTTCGACCACGCCCGGATGGCCGGGCTCGCCGAGGACTACGTCGCCCTGCTCGGCGCGCTGGCCGCGGCGCCGGACGAGCCGGTCGGGGCGAGGGTGCCGGAGCTGCCGAGGGCGGGCGTCCGCACCGCCGCGCCGAACGCGACGACCCGCGCCCGGGTACGGCCGCCGTCGGTGACCGCGGACCCGGCGGCGCTCGCCGTGACCGAGGCCGTGATCGCCCGCGCCTGGTGCGACGTCCTCGGTGTCGACGAAGTCGGGCACACCGACAACTTCTTCGACGTGGGCGGACATTCACTCGCCCTGGCCCGGGTGCACGCCCAGCTCACCGCCCGGCTCGCCCGCCGGATCCCGATGGTCGACCTGTTCAGCCATCCCACCGTCCGCGCCCTCGCCGCGCACCTGCACTCCGGCGGCGCCCCCGGCCCGGAGCTGGCCCGTGCCGCCGAACGCGTCGCGGCCCGCCGCGGCCGCACCCAGACCAGAAGACCCCGTCGCACCGCCGGCCCGGCCGGTCCCTGATAGGAGCACCACCGTGACCCACCTTCCCGAGACCGGCACCGGGGATCCCGGAGCCGAACCGATCGCGATCGTCGGACTGGACGTGCGCGTGCCCGGCGCGCGTGACGCGCGGCAGTTCTGGCGCAACCTCGTCGACGGCGTCGAGTCGATCGTGCCCGCCACCCGCGAGGAGATGATCGCCCGCGGCGCCGAACCGGACACCGTGGACGATCCGAGCTGGGTGAACGCGACCGCCGTCGTCGACGGCTTCGACGAGTTCGACGCCGAGCTGTTCGGCATGACCAGCCGTGAGGCCGAGATCACCGATCCGCAACACCGGCTGTTCCTCCAGTCGTGCCACGCCGCGTTGACCGACGCGGGCTACGACCCGACCCGTTTCGACGGCGCGATCGGCGTGTACGGCGGGTCCGGGGGCACCGGCTATCTGACGGAGAACCTGTTGCGCAACGAGCGGATCCTCGCCTCGCAGCACGGCGGGATCGGCATCTCGACCGGCAACCAGCCGAGCTACCTGACGACCTCGGTTTCGTACAAGCTCGACCTCCGCGGCCCGAGCCTGGCGGTGTTCACCGCCTGCTCGACGTCCCTGGTCGCGGTGCACCTGGCGTGCGAGGCGCTGCGCAACGGCGAGTGCGACATGGCGCTGGCAGGCGGGGTCAACCTGGAGATGCCGCACGGCATCGGCTACCTGGGCGTCGACGGCTTCACCTCGCCCGACGGTCACGTGCGCGCGTTCGACGCCGGCGCCAACGGCACGGTCTGGAGCAGTGGCGCCGGGGTCGTGCTGGTGAAGCTGCTGTCGCAGGCGATCGAGGACGGCGACCACATCCGGGGTGTCGTGCTGGGCAACGCGATCAACAACGACGGCGCCACCAAGGTCGGTTTCTCCGCGCCCAGCGTGTCCGGGCAGACGGAAGCGGTCGCGCAGGCCGTCGGCATGGCCGGTGTCGATCCGCGCACCATCGGCTACGTCGAGGCACACGGCACCGGCACCGCGCTGGGTGACCCGATGGAGATCACCGCACTGTCCACTGTGTACGGGAACGGGGCCGTGGACACCGGCTGGTGCGCGATCGGCTCGGTGAAGTCCAACATCGGTCACCTGTCGCAGGCGGCGGGCGTGGTCTCGTTGATCAAGGCCGTGCTCGTGATGGAGCACGGGCTGATCCCGCCGACCATCAACTACCACGAACCCAACCCCGGTATCGACTTCCCGGCGAGCCCGTTCTACCCGGCGCGCGAGGTGACGAAATGGGAGGCGGGCCAGGCGCCGAGGCGGGCGGGTGTCAGCTCGTTCGGCGTCGGCGGCACCAACGCGCACGTCGTGCTGGAGGAGGCTCCGGGCCCGGAGCGGTCCCGGACGCCGCATCCGGCGCACCTGCTGCGGGTCTCGGCCAACACCGCGGAAGCCCTTTCGGCCGCGGTCGACCGGCTGGCCGATCGGCTGGCCGAGGACGTCGACCTCGACCTCGCCGACGTGGCCCACACCCTGGCCGCCGGGCGCACCGAGTACGCGCACCGCGCGGTCGTCGTCGCCCGTGACGCGGAGGACGCGGTCGACGGGCTGCGGGACCCCCGCCGCCTCGTGTCCGCACAGGCCGGGGAGACGAACGTGGCGTTCCTCTTCCCCGGCCAAGGTGCCCAATACGCCGGGATGGGCGCCGAGCTGTACGAGGCAGAGCCGGTGTACGCCGCGGCCGTCGACGAGTGCCTGCGGCTGCTCGAACCCGAACTGCCGGAGCTGCGGGACCTGATCTTCCGGCCCGGTGGCGAGCAGGCGCTGCGGGAAACCCGCGTGACCCAGCCCGCGCTGTTCGTCGTCGAGTACGCGTTGGCGATGCTGTGGCGGAGCTGGGGCGTGCGGCCCGCGGCGATGATCGGTCACTCGGTCGGCGAGTACGTCGCCGCCACCGTCGCCGGGGTCTTCACCCTCCCGGACGCGCTGGACCTGGTCGCCACGCGAGGCCGCCTGATGCAGTCGATGCCCGCCGGGGCGATGCTGGCCGTCCAGCTCGACGAGGAGAGCGTCACCGCACGGCTCCCGGAAACCCTCGCCGTCGCCGGGGTGAACGGGCCTGGCACGTGCGTCGTCGCCGGACCGTCGGAGGCGGTCGCGGACTTCGCGGCGACGCTCAAGGCCGGCGGCGTGCAGTGCCGCGAGCTGGTGACCTCGCACGCGTTCCATTCGCCGATGATGGACCCGGTCCTCGCCGAGTTCACCGCGGCCGTCGCCGCCGTCGCCCGCACCGCGCCGCAACTGCCGTTCCTGTCGAACGTCACCGGCGACTGGATCACCGACGCCCAGGCCACCGATCCCGCCTACTGGGCCTCCCACCTGCGTCAGGCCGTCCGGTTCGGCGACTGCGTCAAGGCGCTGTTCGCGCGTGGCGGCCACTGGGCGCTCGTCGAATGCGGCCCGGGCCACCAGCTGTCCGGACTGGCCCGCGGCCAGGTCCCGAAGGGCCTGCCCGCGCCGCAGCCGAGCCTGCCGGGCCGCACCGAGCGCATCGGAGACGTCGAAACCCTGTACGGCGCGGCGGGTCTCTTGTGGACGAACGGGGTTTCGCTCCAGGCGCGCGCGTTCGGCGCGCCCGGCCACCGGGTACCGCTGCCCGGTTACCCGTACGCGCGCAAGCGGTACTGGGTCGACCCGGATCCGGCCACGGCCATCCGGCCCGAGCGGCCGAGCGGTCCGCTGCCCCTGTCCCGATGGTTCGCCGTCCCGGCGTGGCGGCAGGCGGAACCGGAGCTGAGACGCGTGCCTTTCGCGAACGCGCTCGTCTTCGCCGCCGACGACGTCCTGCCGGGCCTGCTGCGCGACGAAGGGGTGACGGTCACCGAGGTGCGTCCCGGTGCCGGGTTCGCCGCGACGGAGACCGGGTTCACCGTCCGGCCCGGGGTGTGCGAGGACTACGACGCGCTCGTGGCCGCGTTGCCCGCCCGGCCCGAGCGGATCGTGCACGCCTGGACGCTGACCGGGGACGAGCGCGGCATGGCCGCCCAGGACCACGGGTTCTTCAGCCTGCTCAACCTGGTCCAGGCCTGGGGCGAGCCGGTCCGGATCGACGTGCTGAGCACCGGCACCGCCGACGTCACCGGCACCGAGCTGACCCGCCCCGAGCACGCGACCCTCGCGGGCATCGCCCGGGTGGTGCCGCTGGAGGTCGCGGGCACGGTGGTGCGGTGGATCGACGTCGCCGCCGCCGATGCCGATCGCCCGCAGGACGCCGTCGCCGAGCTGTTCCGCCCGGCCGACGCGGCGGCCGAGGTCGTGCTGCGGGCAGGCCGTCGCTGGGTGCTGGACCACACCCAGCTCGAACTGCCCGCGAGCACCGAGCCGGTGCTGCGGGACGGGGGCCGGTACCTGATCACGGGCGGAACCGGCGGCATCGGCATCACGCTCGCCGAGGATCTCGCCCGCCGGGTGCGGGCGAAGCTCGTGCTGCTCGCCCGCACCGGGCTGCCGCCGCGGGCGGAGTGGGACGCGCACCTCGCCGCGCACGGCGGCACCGACCGCGCCGGGCGCGCGATGCTGGCCGTGCGGCGGATGGAGGCCGCGGGCGCGACGGTGCACGTCGTCGCCGCCGACGTCACCGACGCGGCACGTCTGCGCGAGGTACGTGAGCTGGCCGAACGCGAGTTCGGTGGCCTCGACGGGGTCGTGCACGCCGCCGGATTGCCCGGCGGCGGCGTCGCCGAGGTCAAGGAGCGGGCCGCCGCCGAAGCCGTGCTGGCCCCGAAGATCGCCGGGACGCTGGCGCTGGCCGAGGCGTTCGCCGACCTGCCGATGGACTTCGTCGCGCTGTGCTCGTCGATCACCGCGGTGATCGGCGGGATCGGGCAGGTCGACTACTGCGCCGCGAACAACTTCCTCGACGCTTACGCGCGGGGCGTCCACGGCTGGCGGGCGAGGCTCGTCTCGCATGCCTGGGGTGGCTGGGAGGAGGTCGGCATGGCCGCGGAGGTGGCCGCGCCGACCACGATCCGCACCACCCGATCGCGGGCACTCGGCCCGGTCGAGCACCCCGTGCTCACCACACGCACCGAGGACGGCGCACACGGGCTCGTCTCGGCCGCCACGCACTGGCTGCTCGACGAGCACCGGATCGCCGGGGTGCCGGTGGTGCCGGGCACGGGACACCTGGAGACCGTCCGCGCGGCGGTGGCCGCGGCGCTGCCGAAGCCCGGTGACGAGCACGTCGTCGAGTTGCGGGACGTCGTGTTCCTGGAGCCGTTCGGTGTCCCGGACGGTGCCACCGCGGAGTACCGCGTGGAGTTCGACGGCGACGAATTCACGGTGGCCAGTCATGTCGCCGGCGCGAGCCGGACCCACGTGCGCGGATCCGCCGGGTGGGTGGCGGCCGGGGCCACGTCCACTGTGGACATCGAGAAGGTGACCGGGCGGACCGAGCCGATCGACGACGGGCACGGCTTCGGCGCCGGCCGCACCAGCATGGTCACCTTCGGCCCGCGCTGGGCGGCGCTGCGCGAACACCGCATCGGTACCCAGGAGGAGCTGGCCACGATCACGGCTCCCGAGGCGGCGGCGGGTGACGCCGGTGCGTGGGGACTGCACCCGGCACTGCTCGACGTCGCGACCGCGTTCGGCCGCGGCCGGGGGAGCGGCACCTACCTGCCGATGAGCTACGGCCGGATCGTCGTGCACGACGCGCTCCCGGCGAGTTTCCGCAGCCACCTGCGCTACCGCGACTCCGGCGGCGACCAGGTGGTGGCGGCCGACCTGTCGCTGTGCGACGAGACCGGCCGTGTACTCGTCACGATCGAGGACTTCGTGCTGCGCCAGGTCGATCAGGACGCCGTCGGCGGCGGTCTGACTTCGGCGTCGACCGCGCCTGAGGTGTCCACAGTGGACACCAGGACGGCGTCGACCGGGATCCGGCCGGTGGACGGTGCCGAGGCGTTCGTCCGGGCGCTGGCCCCCGGCCTCGGCGGGCAGGTGGTGATCAGCACCCTGCCGGTGCGGGAGCTGATCGAGCACCAGGTCGGCGTCGAAGAGCTGGACGAACCCGACGAAGTGCCGGTGAAGGTGTCGGAGGACGACTACGTCGCCCCGCGCACCGAACTGGAGGCCGAGATCGCCCGTCAGTGGACCGAGCTGCTCGGCGTGGAGAAGATCGGCGTGCACGACGACTTCTTCGCCCTGGGCGGCAACTCGCTGGTCGCCATCCAGCTCATCGCCCAGGTGCGCAAGGCCACCGGTACGCGGTTGGCGATGAAGACGCTGTTCGAAGCCTCCACAGTGGCCACGCTGGCCGAGCGGATCGAGGAGCTGCGTGCCGGCAAGGCCGAGGCGCCCGCAGAACCCGCCCGGACCACCATCCCGAAGCTCGAGCGCTGAGCCTGATGGCGGATCCGAACCGGGGGTCGCGGGGGTCGTGAGTGGCGTTGCGGGTCAGCACCCGAAACGCCACTCACGGCCACCCGTACCCACCACGCCACCTTTGCCTTGCTCCTCGCGGACACGGGTCCACCCATAGAGACCGAGAACAGGAAATCATGAGCGACACGAAGGAATGGACGTTCCCGGCCTCGTTCGGGCAGGAGCGGATCTGGCTGTCCGGCCAGCTCGATCCGGCGTCCCCGGTGTACAACCTGCACTGCCAGGCCCGGCTGAACCGCCCGCTGACCGCCGCGCAGTGGCGCACCGCCCTCGGCGTCATCGTCGGACGGCACGAGGCGCTGCGCACGTCGTTCCGCATGGACGGCGGCGCACTCCTGCAGGTGGTGCACGCCCAGGTGCCGATCGAGCCGGAGGTGCACGACCTGCGGGAGCTGTCCGCCGACGCCCGCGGTGACCGGCTCGCCGAACTCGTCGGCGCCGTTTCGCGGGAGGCCATCCCGCTCGACTCGCCGCCGCCGTGGCGGGCCCAGGTGTGCCGTACGGCCGACGACGAGTGGGTGCTCACGTTCGTCGTGCACCACACCGTTTTCGACGCCACCTCGGTGCTGGTGCTCGGGGCCGAACTCGGCGAGGCGTGCGAAGCCGTGTTCGAGGGCCGCGAACCGAAACTGCCCGAACTGGCCATCCAGTACCCGGACTACTCGGCCTGGCAGCGCGGGCAGCTCGAAACGACGGGCGAACAGCTGGACTACTGGCGAACGCAGCTCGCCGGGGTGCCGCCGGTGCACGGCCTGCCCACCGACCGGCCGCGCCCGTCGGAGCTGACGTTCGCCGGTGGTCAGGTGGACTTCGTTCTCCCGGACGGGCTGATCGACCGGGTCGGGGAGTTGGGCCGGGAGCTCTCGGCGTCGCCGTTCATGGTGCTGCTGGCCGGCTACGCGGCCCTCCTGTCCCGACTGTCCAGAGTGGACGACATCGTCGTCGGCGTCCCGGTCGCCGGCCGCGACCTGCCCGAGCTGGCCGACCTGATCGGCATGTTCGTCAACCAGATGGCCGTGCGCGTCGACTGTTCGGGCGCACCCGCGTTCACCGAGCTGGTCGGCCGGGTCCGGACCACGCTGCTGGAGGCGATCGACCACAGCCAGGTGCCGTTCCAGGCGGTCGCCGAGGCGGCCGTGGCCGAGCGCGACCCCGGCGTGCAGCCGGTGTATCAGCTCGGGTTCAACTTCCTGCCCGACTCGGGGCTGGAGCCGATCCGCTCGGCCACCGCGAAGGACGACATCGCGATCGACCTGACCGCCGTGGACGGCAGGCTCGTCTACCGCACCGATCTGTTCGACCGCGAGACCGCCGAAGCGGTGGCCGACCGGTACCTGCGGCTGCTGACCGCGGCGCTGGCCGAGCCGGCTCGGCCGGTCGCGGACCTGCCACTGCTGTCGGACGCCGAGCGTGAACTGGTCCTGACCGAGTGGCACTCGGCAGAACTGTCCACTTCGGACCCGAAAACCGTGCCCGAACGGTTCGAGGCCCAGGTGCGGCGGACCCCGGACGCGCCGGCCGTCGACTTCGGCGGGGTGCGCCTGACGTACACCGAGCTGAACGCGCGAGCCAACCGCGTCGCACACCGGCTGCGCGAGCTGGGCGCCGGTCCCGGCACCGTCGTCGGCGTGTGTGTGCCGAACTCGGCGGACCTGCTGAGCGGGGTGCTCGGGGTGCTGAAGAGCGGCGCGGCCTACGTCCCGCTCGACCCGGCGAACCCCGCCCCGCGGCTGACGCTGATCCTCGCCGACGCCGGTGTCCCGTTCGCGCTGGTCACCGGGCAGTCTGCAGTGGACACCAAAACGCTGGCGCTGGACGACCCGGCCGAGTGGTCCGCCGCGGCCACCGAGGACCCGGAGCCGGCGGCCGGGCCGGGCGACGTCGCCTATGTCATCTACACGTCGGGCTCGACCGGGCGGCCCAAGGGTGTCGAGGTCGAGCACCGGGCCCTCGACACGTACCTGGCCTGGGCACGGGAGGCCTACCCCGGCCTGGCGGGCCGGGCGTTGCTGCACACCTCGGCGTCATTCGACCTCACCGTGACGACGCTGCTCGGCACCCTCACCGCCGGGGGCGCCGTGGTCGACGGTGGTCGCCCGACGTTCGTCAAGGCGACTCCGACGCACCTCGCCGTTCTCGCCGAAGAGCTGTTCCCGACGGGAGAGCTGGTGCTCGGCGGGGAAGCTCTGACCGCCGAAGCCGTTCAGCCGTGGCGTGAGCGGCATCCCGGCACCCTCGTCGTCAACGAGTACGGTCCGACCGAGGCCACGGTCGGCTGCGTCGTGCACCGGATCGAACCAGGGGACGAGCTGCCGTCCGGAGCCGTCCCGATCGGCCGCCCGGTGCCCGGCACCCGCGTGTACGTCCTCGACGAACGGCGGCAACCGGTGCCGCCGGGCGTCCCGGGCGAGCTGTACGTCGCCGGATCGCAGCTCGCCCGCGGCTATCTCGGGTCGCCGGACCGGACCGCCGAGAGTTTCACCGAGGGTCCCTTCGGCCGGATGTACGCGACCGGAGACCTCGCCCGCTGGCGCCGTGACGGCACGCTCGACTACCTCGGCCGGGTCGACGAGCAGGTGAAGCTGCGCGGCTACCGCATCGAGCCCGGCGAGGTCGAAGCCGCGCTGCGCGAGCTGCCGGAGGTACGGGACGCGGCCGTGGCGGTCCGCGGCGAGACACTCGTCGGCTATGTCGTCGGCAGCGCCGAGGGGGCGGCCGAGGCCCTGCGGAAGACGTTGCCGGACTACCTGGTGCCGACCAGGTTCGTGACGCTCGACGCGCTGCCGATGGCGACCAGCGGCAAGCTCGACCGGACCGCGCTGCCGGATTCCGAACCCGGCGAGGCACCGGCGTACGTCGCACCCCGCACCGCGGCCGAAGAACTCGTCGCCGAGGTGCTCGGCGACCTGCTCGGCGTCGACGACCTCGGCGCGCACGACGACTTCTTCGCCCGTGGCGGCAATTCGCTGCTGGCGATCCGCGCGATGTCCCGGATCCGCAAACAGGTCGAAGTCGACATCCCGGTGCGAGGGCTGTTCACCCTCACCACCGTCGCCGGGCTCGCCGCCGAAATCGAGCGGCGGCTCGCCGAGGACCTCGACCAGCTCAGCGACGAAGAAGTCCAGCGCCAGCTGGCCGAAGGCGAGCTCTCATGACCACGATCGACGAAACCGGCCGCGCGGCCGCGCGCCGCGCGCTGCTCGAACGGCGGCTGCGGCGGCGCACGGAGACGGCCGCGACCATCACGCCGCGGCCCGCCGACGCCGTCGTCCCGCTGTCCTATCAGCAGGAACGCGTCTGGTTCATGGAGCAGTTCGCACCGGGTACCGGGTCCTACCACATCCCGGTGCCGATCCGGCTCACCGGCAGACTCGACGTCGCCACACTGCAGTCCGCTTTGGACACCCTGCCCGCGCGGCACGAGGCACTGCGGATGCGGTTCCCGGCCGGGGAAGACGGGGAGCCGACCGTCCACATCGAACCCTCGGTCACCGTGGTTCTGTCCATAGTGGACGTCGGGAGCGAGGAAGCGGCCCGCGCCGCCGTCGACGCCGCCGCGGCCGAGACGTTCGACCTCGCCACGGGCCCGCTGCTGCGGGCGACCCTGGCCAGGGTGTCCGACGAGGAACACCTGCTGGTCCTGTGCACGCACCACATCGTGGGCGACGGCTGGTCGGTCGACCTGCTGCTGCGCGACCTCGCCGCGCAGTACCACGCCCTGAGCACCGGCGGTACGGCCGAGCTGCCCGCGCTGAGCATCGGGTACGGCGACTTCGCGCACTGGCAGCGCCGCACGCTCACCGGCGGCGAACTCGACCGGCAACTGGAGCACTGGCGGGCGCAGCTCACCGGGGTCGAGCCCTTGGAGCTGCCCACCGACCGGCCCCGGCCCGCCAAGCAGAGCTTCGACGGCGCGATCCACGAGTTCTTCGTCGAGCGCGACCTCGCCCGTGCCCTCGGCGAGCTGAGCCGCGGGCACGGCGTCACGCTCTTCATGACCCTGCTGGCCGCCTATCAGGTGCTGCTGGCGCGGTACTCGGGCCAGGAGGACTTCGCGATCGGCTCGTCGTCGGCCGGGCGCGGCCTGCCCGAGCTGGAGGGCGTGGCGGGCATGTTCGTCAACATGCTGCCCCTGCGTGCCCAGCTGGCGGGCGACCCGTCGTTCACGGAGCTGCTCGAACGCACCCGGCGGCACGTGCTGGACGCGTTCGACCACGCCGACGTCCCGTTCGAGCGGCTGGTGAACGCGCTCGGCGTGCCCCGCGATGTCAGCCGCTCGCCGGTGTTCCAGGCGATGTTCGTGCTGCAGAACTACGAGATGGGCCGGATGGGCGCGGCCGGTGCGTCCGATGTGGGCTTCCGCTGGCTGCCGATGGACCTGCCGGCGACCCGGTTCGACTTCGAGTTCCACGCGATCGAGGTCGAACGGGGGCTGATCGGCAAGCTCGTGTACAACACCGCGCTGTTCAACGCGGACACGGTCGCCGGGATGGCCGGGCGCCTGGTCACGCTGCTGCGCTCGATCGTCGCCGGGCCGGACCGGCGGCTGTCCGAAGTGGACATCCTCGACACCGGGCAGCGCGAACTCGTCCTGGAGCGCTGGAACGCCACGACGGCCGAGTTCCCGCAGACCACGCTGCACGCGCTCGTCGAGGAGCAGGCCGCCCGGACGCCGGACGCGCCCGCGGTGACCTTCCGCGGCGCGTCGCTGACCTACCGCGAGCTGGACGAGCGCACCAACCGGCTCGCGCACCGGTTGCGTGGGCTCGGCGTCGGGCCGGGCGTGCTCACCGGTGTGTTCGCGCAGCGGTCGTTCGAACTGGTCGTCGCGCTCCTCGGGGTGCTGAAAGCCGGTGGCGCGTACGTCCCGCTCGACCCGGAGTACCCGGCCGACCGGCTGGCGTTCATGCTGCGGGACGCGGCCGCGCCCGTCGTGCTGACGCAGGCGGCGTTGCGCGAAACGCTGCCACCGGGGGATGCGGCCGTAGTCGTCTTGGACGACCCTGCCGACCCTGCCGACCTCGCCGAGACAGCAGGGCCGCCCGAGCCGCTCGCCGGTCCGGACGATCCCGCGTACGTCATCTACACCTCAGGCTCCACGGGGCAGCCGAAGGGCGTGCCCAACGGTCACCGCGGCATCGTCAACCGGCTCGACTGGATGCAGCGCGCGTACCGCCTCGACGGCACCGATTCGGTGCTGCAGAAGACTCCGGCGGGCTTCGACGTGTCGGTCTGGGAGTTCTTCTGGCCGCTGATCACCGGGGCGCGGCTCGTCCTCGCCGAACCCGGCGGCCACAAGGACGCCGCGTACCTGCGTGAGCTGCTCGCGTCCGAAGGCATCACCACCGCGCACTTCGTGCCGTCGATGCTCACGCTTTTCCTTGCCGAGCAGGACGTCGAGACCTGCACGGCGCTGCGGCGGGTCGTGTGCAGCGGCGAGGAACTGCCGCTCGACACCGCCCGCGAGTTCACCCGGCGGCTGCCGGACTGCGAGCTGCACAACCTCTACGGCCCGACCGAGGCCGCCATCGACGTCACCGCCTGGCACTGCACGCCCGCCGCGCTCGCCGAGGTCGCGTCGGTGCCGATCGGAGCGCCGATCCAGAACATCCGGATCTACGTGCTCGACCGTGCCGGCCGGCCGTGCCCGGTCGGCGTGCCCGGCGAACTGCACATCGCCGGCGTCGGCCTCGCCCTCGGATACCACAACCGCCCGGAGCTGACGGACGAGCGGTTCGTGCCCGACCCGTTCCACGGTGGACGGATGTACCGCACCGGTGACCTCGCGCACTGGCGCCCGGACGGGACCATCGCCTTCCTCGGCCGGATCGACCACCAGGTCAAGCTGCGCGGCCTCCGCATCGAGCTGGGGGAGATCGAGACGACCTTGCGCGCCCAGCCGGGTGTGCGCGACGCCGCCGTGATCGTCCGCGAGGACACGCCGGGGGACAAGCGGCTGGTCGGGTACGTCGTCGGCGACGCCGAACCCGGCGCGCTGCGGACGGCGCTCAAGCGGAGCCTCCCGGACTACATGGTCCCCCCGTCGTTCGTCCCGCTCGACGAACTGCCGCTCACCCCGAACGGCAAACTGGACCGCAAGGCACTGCCCGCTCCGGTCGCGTCCCGTGACGCGACCAAGCAACTGGTCGCGCCGTCGACCCCGGTCGAGACCCTGCTGGCCGAAATCTGGCGGGAAGTGCTCAAGGTGGGCGAACTGGGCGTCGACGACGACTTCTTCGATCTCGGCGGCCACTCGATGCTGGCCACCCAGGTGGTGGCGCGGATCGGCAAGGCGGGGGCAGGCCAGGTCGGGGTCATGGACCTGTTCCAGCACCGCACGATCCGCGAGCTGGCGTCCTTCATGGACGGTGACACCGCCGACCGGCCGCGCCACCTGCTCTACGAGCTGACCAAGCCGACGACGCAGCGGACGCTGACCTACGTCTGCTTCCCCTACGGCGGCGGCAGCGCGATCGTCTACCAGCCGCTGGCCGACGCGCTCCCGGAGGGCTACTCGCTCTACTCGGTCGCCATCCCCGGCCACGACGTCGGACTGTCCGAAGAGGCCGTGCCCTTCGACGACCTGGTCGAGCGGCTGGCCACCGAAATCCTCGATCGCGTCGACGGCCCGCTGGCCATCTACGGCCACTGCGGTGTCGGCAACGCGCTCGCCGTCGCCGTCGCCCGCCTGCTCGAAGAGCGCGGACGTGAACTGGAGGTCGTCTACATCGGCGCGATCTTCCCGTTCGCCCGCGTGAAGGGCCCGGTGGGCACCCTGCGCACCCGGCTGGAGAAGCTGCGCAGCAACCGGTACTACTCGAACTGGCTCAAGGGCATGGGCGTCGACACCGACGACCTCGACCCGGCGCAGGCCGACCGGATCATCACGAACATGCGCGCCGACAGCCGTGCCGCCGAGGAGTACTTCAGCGGCCTGCTCGACGCCCGCGTGGCCAAGTTGCGCGCGCCGATCGTGTCGGTGGTCGGCTCCGAGGACCCGGTCACCGACTACTACACCGAGCGGTACCGGGAATGGGAGTTCCTCACCGACACCACCGCGCTCGTGGTGCTCGACCGGGCGGGGCACTTCTTCCTGCGCTATCGGGCCGACGAACTCGCGGAGATCGTCACGCGCGTGCACCCGGCGCTGGACGATCCCGGCGAGCTCGACGTCCGGGCCCGCGGTGAAGACGCGGCCTGGGCGGTGCACGAGACCTATCGGGCAGGTATGGACCACGAACCCGTGGTGCGGCCGAGCATGGCCCGGTTCGTCACGATCACGGTCGGGCAGCTGGTGTCCTCGACCGGCTCGGCGCTGACGTCGTTCGCGGTGCCGATCTGGCTCTACACCCGCACGGGCTCGGTCGCCGACCTCGGCCTGCTGTGGGCGCTCGCGCTGTTGTTCGGCGTGCTCGTCCTGCCGGTGGCGGGCGCACTGGTCGACCGCGGCGACCGGCGGCGGATCATGATCGCGGCCAGCAGCGTCGCCGGCGGGATCCAGCTGGTGCTGGCGTTGCTGCTGATCACCGGGCACGTCCAGCTGTGGTTGTTCTACGTGCTGATCCCGCTCGGGTCGGTGGCCGCTTCGTTCCAGCGCATCGCCTATCAGTCGTCGGTGGCGCAGCTGGTGCCGAAGCAGTACCTCGGGCACGCGATGGGCCTCGCCCAGCTGTCCACCGGGTTCGCCCAGCTGCTGATGCCGGTGCTCGCGGCCGGTTTGCTGGCGACGATCCAGCTCTCCGGCATCCTGATCCTGGACATGGCGAGCTACGCGTTCGCGATCGTGGGCCTGCTGTTGGTGCGGTTCCCGGATCTGCTGGGCTGGCGCCCGCGCGAACCGCTGTTGACCGCGATCGCGGGCGGGCTGCGGTACTCGTGGAACCACCGCGGCTTCCGCACGATGCTGCTGTACTTCGCGCTGGCGAACGTCTTCCTCGCCCCCGCGCTGGTGCTGGTCTCGCCGCTCGTGCTGTCGTTCGGCTCGGTCACCGACGTCGCGCAGGTGGCGCTGGCCGAGGCCGTGGGCGCGGTGGCAGGCGGGATCGGGATGGCGCTGTGGGGCGGCCCGCGGCACCGGCGGATGGTCGGCGTGCTCGCCGGCAACATCGGGATCGCGCTCGGCAGTCTGGTGATGGGCCTGCGGCCGTCGCTGATCGTCGTCGCGGCCGGGGTGTTCCTCCTGGCCGCCGCGATGTCGGTGTCACAAGGCATTTACGCGACGCTGGTGCAGGTCAAGGTGCCGCAGCGGTTCCACGGCCGGGTGTTCGCGATCAACCAGACGATCACGTGGTCGACGCTGCCGATCGGGTTCGCCGTGCTGGCGCCGCTGGCCGTCGGCTGGTTCTCGCCGCTGCTGGCGCCGGGCGGAGCACTGGCCGGGTCGGCGGGCGCACTGCTCGGTACCGGTGAGACCCGGGGCATCGGGCTCGCCTATGTCGTCTTCGCGCTGCTCCTGCTGCTGATCAACGTGGGCGGGTTCTCGATGCGGCGGCTGCGGCGGTTCGACACCGAGGTGCCCGATTCGCTGCCCGACGATCTGGTGGGGGCGCAGGAACGGGAGCGCAAGCTCGCCGGGAAGGAAGCCGCATGAGCACGGCAGTGCTGATCAGGGAGGCTCGCGGGCACTGGGTCGGCGAGGTCGCGCCGGCGATGCGGGCGGCCGGGCACCGCGTGGTGCTGCTCGCCCCGCCGCTGGACGCGGACGAGCGGGCCGCGCTGGACGGCGTGGTGGACGACGTCGTCGCGCTCGACGACGTCCACGATCCGGAAGCCGTCGCGGCGAAGGTCCGGGAGATCGGCGGCGACGCCTTGGCCGGTATCTTCACCGGCTCGGACGGCGCCATCGCGAGCACCGCCCGCGCCGCGGAACTGCTGGGGGTGACGCGCTGCCCGGCGTCGGTGTTCGCCTTGTGCGCGAACAAGTTCGCCGTCCGGGAGGCACTCGCCGCGGCCGGGCTGCCCGGGCCCGCCCACGCCTTGATCTCGTCGGCCGGCGAGGCGGCTCCGGTCGCTTCGGCGGTCGGGCTCCCGGCGATCGTCAAACCGGTCAACGGGGCGGGCAGCAATCTCGTCCGCGTCGTGTCCACTGTGGACGAGCTGGCGGCCGCGTACGAGCTGCTGGCCGCGCGGCTGCCCGAGTCCGCGGATCCGCGTTACCACCGCCGGTTGGGGACACTGGACCCCTCGACGACGTTCCTCGTCGAAGGATTGCTGTCCGGCCCGGAGTACGCGGTGGACGTGCTGGTCCGCGATGGCGTGGCCGAGCCGGTCGAGATCCTCGACAAGCCGCTGATCGACGAGCGGAAGTTCGAGCTGGCGCTGTCCTGCCCGCCCGCCGGGCTCACCGGTGACCGGGCCGGGCTGGTCACCGCGGCGGCGGTCGCCGCCGTCCGCGCGCTGGGGCTCGACAACACCTGCGCCCATGTCGAGCTGATCGACGACGTCGGCCGCGGCCCGACGATCGTCGAGGTCAACGCGGGCAGGCCCGCCGGGTCGATCATGCCGCTGCTGGCCAAGCTGCGCACCGGCATCGACGTGTTCGCCGAGCTGGCGGCGCTCGCGGTGGGCGCTCCACCGCCGGTGCGGGAACCCGCGAAACTGCCGATCCCACTGGGCATGTTGATCCTCTACGCGGCCGGTTCGGGCCGGTTGACCGGCATCGGCGGGCTCGACGAGATCGCCGAGCTGCCCGAGGTGATCGACGTCGTCACCACCGTCTCGCCGGGGCAGGTGCTCACCGACGAACAAGAGACCTACGCGGTCAACCTCGTCGTGGCCGGATTCGCCGATCACGACGACCTCGCCGCCCTGCACGCGGAGGCGAGCAAGCTCGTCCGGCTGGAACTGGAGGACGTGTGAGCACCGCGTTCGTGGTCCGGGAGACCGCCGGGCAGTGGTTCGCCGACGTCATGGCCACCGTGCGCGCGACCGGGCTGCGGGTCGAGCTGGTCACCCAGCCCCTGGAACCGGCCGAACAGGCACAACTGACGGAACTGGTGGACGGCTTCGTCTTCGTCGACGACGTCCGTGACGCCGAAGCCGTGGCCGAGGCGATCCGGGCGCGGAACACTCGTGCGGCCGGGGTGCTGACCGTCGCCGAGGGGATCATCGCGAGCGTCGCCCGTGCGGCCGAACTGCTCGGTGTCGCGCGCTGCCCGGCGTCGGTGTTCACCTTGACGCACAACAAGTTCGCGGTCCGGCAGGCGCTGGCTGCGGCCGGGTTGCCTGGGCCGCGCTGCGCGCTGATCTCCGCCGAGTCCGAGGCGGCGTCGGTGGCTTCGGCGGTCGGGTTCCCGGCGATCGTCAAACCGGTGAACGGCGCGGCGAGCAATCTCGTGCGCACGGTGTCCACCGTGGACGAACTGGCGGCGGCGTACCGGCTGCTGGCCGAGCGGTTGCCGCTGTCGGAGGACGCCCGGTACCACCGGCTCGTCGGGGGTGGGCCGTCGCCGATCGACCCGGTGAGGGCGTTCCTCGTGGAAGGCATGCTGCGCGGCCCGGAGTACGCGGTCGACGTCCTGGTGCGCGACGGTGTCGCGGAGCCGGTGGCCGTGGTGGAAAAGCCGCTGATCGACGAGCGCAAGTTCGAGCTGGGCATGGTCTGCCCGCCGCTCGAACTGTCCGAAGAGGACACCCGGCGGCTGTTCGCGGCGGCGACGGCCGCCGTGCTCGCGCTGGGCCTGGACAACACGTGCGCGCATGTGGAACTGATCGACGACGCCGAACTGGGACCGACGATCGTCGAGGTGAACGCGGGCCGCCCGGCCGGCGGCGCCCAGCCGGTGCTGCTGAAGCTCGCGACCGGCATCGACGTCATCGCCGAGGCCGTGTCGCTCGCGCTGGGCACGCCACCGCCCGCACGAGGTGCGGGCCTGCCGGTGCCGGTGGGTTACTTGATCTTCTACGCCGAGGGCACCGGGCGGTTGGTCCGCGTCGACGGCACCGACGAGGTCGCCGATCTGCCCGAGGTCCTGGAGGTCGTCACCATCGTGCGCCCCGGCCAACTGCTCACCGACGACCAGGAGATCTACGCGGTGAACGTGCTCGCCGCGGGGTTCGCCGACACCGAAGACCTCGCCGCCCTGCACGCCGAGGCCGCCAAGCTGATCCGATTCGAACTGGAGGAATCATGACCGCCGAACTCGCGGCGAACCTCGGCAGCGCCCAAAGCGCCTATAACGTCGAGGGCAACGAACACACGAAGCTCACCGTGTACGCCGCCACGGGTCCGGACTGGGTGCGCGCGCACCGCGAAGCGCTGCAGGACCGGCTGCGCGAGCACGGCGCGATCCTGTTGCGCGGGATGCCCGCCGATCTGGCGGTGTTCAACCAGGTCACCGAGGAGATCGGCGGCTCGCTGTTGACCTACACGGAACGATCGACACCGCGGTCGGTGGTTTCGGGCAACATCTACACCTCGACGGAGTACCCGGCGGCCGAGTCGATCCCGATGCACAACGAGAACTCGTACTCGGCGCACTGGCCCGCCCGCCTGTTCTTCCTGTGCGACACGGCGGCCGAAACCGGCGGCGCGACGCCGATCGCCGACAGCCGCGCGATGTACCGCCTGCTGCCGTCCGACCTGCGCGAGCGGTTCGAGGGCGGTGTCACCTACGCGCGGGCGTTCCGTGAAGGCCTCGGGCTGACCTGGCAGGAGGCGTTCCAGACCGACGACCGCCAGGCGGTGGAGGACTACTGCACCGGCAACGGCCAGACGTACGAATGGACCGACGAGGGGCTGCGCACGCGGCACGTGCGTCCGTCCTTCGTCACGGAACCGCACACCGGCGCGACGGTGTGGTTCAACCAGGCCAACCTGTTCCACGTCTCGAGCCTGGGGGAGGAGGTCAGCGAGGCGCTGCTGGACCTGTATCCCGAGGAGGACCTGCCCCGCCACGCGTACTTCGCCGACGGCTCGCCCATCCCGCAGGCGGACCTGGCCACGATCAAGGCGACCTACGACGAGGTCGGTTACGCGTTCCCGTGGCAACCGGGCGACATCATGGTGATCAACAACATGCTGATGGCGCACGGACGCGAGCCGTTCACGGGCAAGCGGCGGACCCTGGTCGCGATGACCTGACCCGGATCGGCCATTGCAGGCTACGGCTCAGCGGTGATCGGTGACCTGGACCGAACGGCGGGCGGTCTTGGGTGCGTCGCACGGACCGCACTCGTCAAGGGGGCGTGAGTGGCGATTCGGGTTATTGAGGGGTAAGCCAAACGTGTCAGGCCGCCAAAGCTTTGAAGGCCCTATCGCCGGGGTCTGACCCATTACCGTCCATGCGTAGCCTCGCGCGGAGGTTTCGTCGGCTGCGCCGGTGCGCCCGGGGGCGACCTTGGGGTACATGAAGGCCCCCTTCCTTGCGCTAGGCGCAAGGAAGGGGGCCTTCATGTACCCCCGCGAGAGAGAACTACGGGGCACGGGGGTCGTGAGGGATAAGTGTCGTTAGGGCGATCGTTACCACTTGCGACCTCAGGCAAAGCCCTTGAAGCGGCGCGCAGAGAGGCGTTATGTCCGTTGTGGACTATGAGGCGCATCAGCTCCCTTCAGTGATTTCGCGCCTGCTTCCGACTTCATGAAGTCAAGTTTTCCGTACCCCTCGATAGAACCCGAAACGCCAGTCGCCACCCAGCCGAGTCGGTTTCGCGTGACTGAGTGGACGACACCTGTGCTCCGACGGACGACGCGCGTGACTGGATGGGCGACACGCGAAGCGACCGGTCCTGCCGCGAGTCGTCCGGCTGGACACGCGTGTCGTCCATCCAATCACCGGTGTCGTCCGTCGGAGCACGCGTGCCGCCCGACGGTAGGTACCTGAGACCTGATTGGCTTCAGCCCGAATCGCCATTCATGACCAACGTGACCCGGTCCTCCTCGCGACGGCGCGAAAGGAAGTGCCGTGAGTGGCAGGTCGATCGGCTCCGGGCCGAACGATCCGCCACGTACTCAGGAAAGCTCTTGCCGGTCCGAAGCGAGGACGGCCGCCAGGTCCGCCGGGGACGGATAAGCGAAGACGAGGGCGACCGAGACCTCGATCCCGAGGGCGTCCTGCAGGCCCGCGGTGATCTGGAAAGCGGCCAGTGAGTCCCCGTTGGACTCGAAGAAGTCGCTGTCGGCGTCCAAGGTGTCGTCGCCAAGGGAATCGCGGTACAGCGACACGATCAGCTCGGGCAGGCCGCGGGTGGTGGTCATGGTGATCCGTTCTCGTCGGTCCGGGTCAGTACGGCTCGGTCGATCTTGCCGCTGTGGGTGGTGGGTACGCGGGCGATGCGGACGAAGCGGCGCGGCATCATGTGCGGCGGCAGGGTTTCGGCCAGGTGGGCGCGCAGCGCGGTGTCCGGGACGTCGGCCAGTTCGCCTACGACGTGTGCGCTGAGGGAGATCCGGCCTCGTTCGTCCTTGTCCGCCGTCAAGACCGCGCCGGTCACGGCCGGATGGGTCAGCAGTGCGCCTTCGATCTCGGCGGGATCCACCCGGTGGCCGCGGATCTTGAGCTGGCGGTCCATCCGGCCCAGGTACACCAGGGTGCCGTCGGAGCGTCGCCGGGCCAGGTCCCCCGTGCGGTACAGCCGCGCTCCCGGCGGGCCGAACGGATCCGGGACGAACCGTTCGGCGGTCAGGGCGGGACGTCCGCCGTAGCCGCGTGCGACACCGACACCACCGATGTGGAGTTCGCCGGTGGCGCCGTCGGGTACCGGCCGGTGATCCGGACCGAGCAGCCACACCGACACGCCGTCGATCGGCGTGCCGATCACGTCGGCCGTCGTCACCGGGTCGCGCGGGACGGGGTACCGGGTCGAGGTCATCGTGCACTCGGTCGGGCCGTACTGGTTGACCAGCCCGCCCGGCAGCAGCCGCCTGCCGCCGGAGGCCAGGAACGGCACCAGCGACTCCCCGCTCGAGACGATCAGCCCGACCGTCCGCAACGCCGCCGCGGCGGCCTCGTGTCCGGTCAGGAAGCCGAGGAAGGTCGGGGTCACGCTGAGCAGCGTGGTGATGCCGAAAGCGCGCACGGTATCGGCGAACTCGGCAGGCCGCAGCAGCCTGGCGCGGGGGACCAGCACCACGCAGCCCCCGGCGACGAGCGGCGCGAACACGTCGCGGATCGACGCGTCGTAACCGACCGGGGCCACCTGCAAGGTGACCGTTCCCGGCCCCAGCCCGTTGTCCGTACCGATCGCGCGCAGATAGGACCGCAGGCCGCCGTGTTCGATCAGCACGGCGTTCGGCGCACCGGTCGACCCGGACGTGTGGCTGACGTAGGCGAGCGTGCGCGGCGTGACCTCGGGCGAGCGCGTCGCCGCGGCCGGTGATGGGAGCCGGTCGATCAGCACGACCGGGCCGGTCGTGGGCAGTGAGAGCCGTCCGGCGAGCACCGTCGTCGTCACCAGCATCCACGCGCCGCCGGTGCGGCACATGGCTTCGAGCCGTGCGTGCGGGAGATCGGCGTCGAGGGCGAGGAACGCGCCGCCCGCCCGCGCCACGGCGGCCATCGCGATCACGGCGTCCACGCCGGGGCCGACGGCGATGGCGCACACCCGTTCGGGTCCCAGCCCGTGGCCTGCCAGGATCCGGGCGAGCCGCTGGATCCGGTCGGTCAGCTCCCCGTAGCTCAGGTGACCGTCCGGGGTGCGGATCGCGGGTGCCCCGGCGGGATGGGCGAACAGGTCGTCGACGAAACTCATGTCGGCTCGCCTGCCAGCAGTTGCGCCACCTCGGCGTCGGAGAGCCCGGCGATCTCGTCTTCGAGAGCCTGGGTCACCGCCCTGGCCAGCTCGGCGACCGTGGTGGCTTCGAACAGGCGACGCAGCGGGAGCTCCACGGCGAACGCGCTCCGCAGCCGGGCGAGGACGCGGGTGGCCAGCAGCGAATGCCCGCCCAGCGCGAAGAAGTCGTCCGTCACCCCGACGCGGTCCACACCGAGCACCTCGCACCAGATCTCGGTGATGAGCTGCTCGGCAGGGTTTCGGGGCGCCTCGGCCGGGCCGGTACCGGACGCGGTCGGCTCCGCCGCGGGCAAGGCCTTCCGGTCGACCTTCCCGCTCGCCGTCAGCGGCAGGGCGGGGAGTTTCGCCCAGCGTGTCGGGACCATGTACTCCGGCAGGAGGGTGCGCAGATGTTCGCGCAACGCCTCCGCGCCGGGCTCGCCGACCACGTAGGCGGCCAGCAGCGGCTCGCCCGCCGGGTCCGCCGTGGTGACCACCACGGCCGCGTCCACGTCCGGGTGCCGCAGCAGGGCCGCCTCGACCTCTCCGAGTTCGAGGCGGAGGCCGCGGATCTTGACCTGCTGGTCGATGCGCCCGAGGAACTCGATCGTCCCGTCCGGACGGTGCCGCACCAGGTCACCCGTGCGGTAGAGCCGCGCTCCCGGCGGGCCGAACGGATCCGGGACGAACCGTTCGGCGGTGCGGGCGGTGTCGTTGTGGTAGCCGCGGGCCAGCCGGACCCCGCCGAGGCACAGCTCGCCGGGTACCCCGGTGGGAACCAGGCGGAGTTCGGCGTCCACGACGTAGGCGCGGGTGCCCGCGACCGGCCGGCCGAGTGGCATCGCGGCGCCCGAGGGCAGGCCGTCGAGGCCGCCGGTCACCGGGTGCAGTACCGAGCAGATGGTCGCCTCCGTCGGCCCGTAGCTGCACAGGAACCGTCCCGGCAGGCCGGATTCCGCCCACATCCGCGCGTCGTCCACCGTGACCACGTCGGCGCCGACGTTCATCAAGCGCAGTCCTGCCAGCAGATCCGGGCCGTAACGCATCGCCTCGCGGTAGTAGGCGGGCGTCGTGTCGATGATCGTCACCCCGTGCTCGGCCAGCCTGGCGGGCAGTTCGGCCGGGGTCCAGAACAGCGGGTCGCTCACCACGATCGTCGCGCCGGCGAGCAGGGTCGCGCCGATCTGGTCCATGGACACGTCGAAGGTGAGCGCGGACAACAGGACCACCCGGTCGTCGGAGCCGATGGTGTAGGCGTCCGCGATCACGCGGCAGTGGTGGGCGTAGGACCGGTGCTCGGTCATGACGCCCTTGGGGCGCCCGGTCGAGCCGGAGGTGTAGATGAGGTAGGCCAGCGTGCGCGGATCCGGCCGGACGTCCAGGTTCGTGGCGTCACCGTCGGACCACTCGACGCCGTCTACGACCAGTTCCTCGTGGTCGCCGAAACGCCCGGAGAACTCGCGGGTGGTCACCACGAGCCGTACGCCGGCGTCGGCGAGCATGAAGCCCAGCCGTTCCGCGGGGTGCCTCGGGTCGAACGGGGCGTACACACCGCCCGATTTGAGCACGCCCAGCAGGACCACCACCGCGTCGAGCGAACGCTCCAGGCAGACCCCGACGACGGTCTCCGGTCCGGCCCCGCGTGACCGCAGCACCCGCGCGAGCCGGTTGGCGCGCGCGTTCAGCTCGGCATAGCTCAGCCGCTGACCACCGCAGACCACGGCCACGGCGTCGGGACGGCGTGCCGCCTGTCGCTCGACCAACTCGGGTACGCACAACGGGTATTCGCCGGTCGGGTCCAACGTGGACAGTCGCTCGCCATCCGGGTCGGACCAGTCGTGCAGCAGGCGCCGGCGTTCGTCGTCGGCGAGGACCTCCAACTCGGCCGGCTCGCGATCCGGGGAGGCTCCGATGTCGGCCAGCAGACGCAGGTAGTGCCCCGCCATCCGCTCGATGGTCGCGCGGTCGAACAGGCTGGTCGCGTACTCGAAGACACAACGCAGCTCGCCGCCGTCGCGTTGCTGGACGGACACGGTGAGGTCGAACTTGGCCACCGAGGCGCCCGCCGGGATCGGCCGGACGGCGGTGCCGCACAGGGTGCCCGGCCTGTTCTCCAGATTTTCCAGCTCGAACATGATCTGGAAAAGCGGGTTCCGCGACAGGTCCCGGTCCGGCTGCAACGCGTCGACGAGGTGCTCGAACGGCAGGTCCTGATGGGCGAACGCTTCGGTGCAGCCACGCCGCACCCGGTCGAGCAGCTCGGTGAAGGTCGGCGAGCCGGACAGGTCGGCCCGCAGGACCAAGGTGTTGGTGAAGAGGCCCAGCAATTCCTCGGTCTCTTGCCGGGTGCGGCCCGCCACCGGTGTGCCGACCGAGACGTCGGTGCGCCCGGTGTAGCGGCCGAGCAGCACGTGGAACGCGGCCAGCATCGTCATGAACGGTGTCGCGCCCTGCCGGGCGGCCAGCTCGGTCACCGCACGGGCGACCGGCACCGGGACGGTGACCGAAACGGTGTCCCCGCGCGGGTCACGCTGCGCCGGGCGCGGCCGGTCGGTGGTCAGTTCGACCGGGGTGAGCCCGGCGAGCCTGCCGCGCCAGTACCGGAGCTGGTCCGCCATGTCCTCGAGGGACCGTTCGGATCGCTGCCAGGCGGCGAAGTCGGCGTACTGGAGGGGCGGCGCCTGACCGTGGGGCTCGTTCAGGTCCCGGAACAGGATGGCCATCGACCAGGCGTCGAAGGCGATGTGGTGCAGGGTCAGCGCGACGAGATGCTCGTCTTCGGCCACCCGGATCACGGTGACGCGCAGCGGGTGCTCGCGTTCGAGGTCGAACGGACGGCCCGAAACCCGGCCCAGCAGCTCGCGCGCCGCGGCGGGCTCGCCGGTCAGGTCCACGAGACGGAACGCGACCGGTCCCGGCGGGTCGACGATCTGCACGGGTTCGCCGTCCTGGTCGGCGTAACGGGTGCGCAGCACCTCGTGCCGGGCGGCGAGCCGGTCCAGCGCGGCCCGGAACGTCTCGACGGAGAGCGGGCCGGAAAGCCGCAAGGCCAAGGGGATCAGGTACTCGACGCTGCCCGGGTCGAGCTGGTCGAGGAACCACATCCGCTGCTGGGCGAACGACAACGGCAGGTTCCGGTCGCGCGGGACCGGCCGGATCACCGAGGGGGCGGTGCCGGTGGTGCTCGCGTCGAGCCGGGCGGCGAGCCGTTCGACGGTCCGGTCGTCGAACAGCTCGCCGACCGTCAGCTCATCACCGAACTCACGCCGGAGTCTCAGCACGAGCCGGATCGCGAGCAGCGAGTGGCCGCCGAGGGCGAAGAAGTCGGCGCGGACGCCGACGTGATCGACCCCGAGCAGTTCGGCCATCGCGGTGGCGACCAGCTCTTCGGTCGGTGTGTGCGGAGCCGTGCGATCGTCCGAAGTGGACTCGGGGGCGCTGTCCGGCGCGGGCAGCGCGGCGCGGTCGAGTTTGCCGTTCGGACCGAGTGGGAGTGCGTCGAGGGCGTGGACGGCCCGCGGGAGCATGGGTGCGGGCAACCGCGCGGCCAGGTGTTCGCGAAGGTCGGCGGGCAGGGGCCCGTCGGCGGGAACCGCGTAGGCGACGAGAGTGGTGTCCCCGGCTGGAGTCCAGTGGGGGACGACGGCGGCCGCCGCGACACCCGGATGCGCGCACAGCGCGGCCTCGATCTCGGCTGGCTCGATCCGCACGCCGCCGATCTTGACCTGGTCGTCGACGCGGCCGACGAACTCCAGCACTCCGTCCTGTCGCCAGCGAACCAGATCGCCGGTGCGGTACCAGCGTTCGCCGGGAACCGAGGGGTAGGGATGCGGGGTGAACTGGCGGGCCGTCTGAGACGGGCGATCGACGTAGCCGCGGGCGAGGCCGGCGCCGCTGACGCACAGCTCACCCGGCACCCCGATCGGCACGAGCCGATCCGAGGCGTCCACGACGAACACCCGGGTTCCCGACAAGGGCGTGCCGATGGGCACGGTGCCGTCCTCGCCTTCACGCCGGTACCGCCACGCGGTGACGTCGATGGCGCATTCCGTCGGGCCGTAGGTGTTTTCCACCTCCACGTCGAGCAGCGCGGTCAGGCGACGGCACAGCGAAGCCGGCAGTGCCTCACCTGCCGAGCAGACCAGGCGCAACGACGCGCATTCGGCGAAGCCGGGCTCGTCGAGCAGCAGGCGCAGGACCGAGGGGACGAGTTGCAGGATCGTGGCGCCGTGCCGGACGATCGCCCCCGCCATCGCGGCGGGATCCCGGTGGGCGCCAGGCGGCGCCATGACCAGCGTGGCACCGGCGGCGAACGGCGCCAGCAGTTCCCACAGCGAGGCGTCGAACCCGATCGTGGTCTTCTGCAGGACACGGTCCGCGGCGGTGAGCTGGGTGCGGACCGACCACAGGACCCGATTGCGGATGCCGCCGTGGGTGACGGCGACACCCTTGGGGGTGCCGGTCGAACCCGAGGTGTGTACGACGTAGGCGATCTGCGCGCCGTGGATCACCGGGCGTTCGGCGAGGGTGTGACGGGCGATGGTGTCCCGATGCCCGTCAAGATCGATCCGGGTGAGGGTGTCCGGCAGTCGGACGTCCACAGTGGAGTGCGACAGCACCAGCGTGGCACCGGTGTCGGCGACGATCTGGTGAAGACGTCCGGCCGGATGGTCCGGTGGCAGCGGGACATAGGTGCCGCCCGCGGTGAGGATCGCCAGCAACGCGACGACCAGATCGGTGCCGCGGTCCAGCGCGACGCCGACGGGGGTCTCCGTGCCGACGCCGTGCTGTCGCAGGTGACCGGCCAAGGCGTCGACGCGCGCGGCGAGTTCGCCGTAGCTCACTTCGTCCACATCGGACAGCACAGCCACGGATGCGGGGGATCGTGCCGCCTGGTCGAAGAACAGCTCCGGCAAGGACCGCCCGGCCGGCTCGGTCGTGCCCGTGCCGAAGGACCGCAACCGGTCCTGTTCGGCTTCCGCGACCAGTTCGAGCAGCGGTGCCGGGCCCTCCGGCGCGGCGGTGATCTCTTCGAGCAGCCGCAGGTAGTTGGCGGCCATCCGGTCGATCCTGGCACGGTCGAACAGGCTCGTCGGAAAGATGAGCTGACCCTGTACCGAGCCGTCGGCGAACTGGGCCAGGTGCAGCGACAGGTCGAAGGCCGAGGCCGCCCACAGCGGCGGGCACAACGAGACGTCGAGACCGGGCAGCCGGTAGGGCCGGCGACGGGCGTCATACCAGGCCATCCCGGCCTGGAACACCGGGTTCCGGGACGGGTCGCGGTCCGGCTCCAGCCGGGTGATCACCTGATCGAACGGCACGTCCTGGTGCGCGTACGCCTCGAGGGCGGACTTCCTCACCTGCCCCAGGATTTCCGCGAAGGACGGTGTGCCGGACAGATCACCACGCAGCACCAGTGTGGTGAGGAACATCCCGATCAGGGACAACTCGTCCGGACGCCTGGTGGAGACCGAGACGCCGACGGCGATGTCGTCCTGGCCCGCGTAGCGGGAGAGCAGGAGCTGGTAGGCGGCCAGGTACACCATGAACGGGGTCGCGCGATGGGTGCGGCCGAGCTCCCGCAGCTTCGCGGCCAGGGCGGAGGGCACGACGAAGTCGGCACAGTCGCCGTCGGCCGCCCACCGGGCGGGCCGGGGCCGGTCGGTGGGCAGTTCGAGCGGGCCGAGTCCGGCCAGCCGGTCCACCCAGTACGCGAGCCCGCCGTCGGTGGCCTTCCGCTCGTGGCGGCGCAGGGCTTCGTGATACTGAAGGCCCGGCTCCGGCAGCTCCGCCGCTCCGTAGAACGCGTCGAGCTCCCTCGCCAGCACGCTCCAGGACAAGCCGTCGAAGGCGATGTGGTGCACGGCGATCACCAGGGCCGCCTCGTCTTCGGCGAGCCGGACCAGCGTGACCCGCCACGGCGGTTCCGTGCGCAGGTCGATCGGGGTGCGCAGATCGCGCAGCCGGATCTCCCGCAGACTCGCTTCCCGGTCACCGGGCGGCAGCCCCGTGAGGTCCACATTGGCCGGTTCGACCGGCGCGGGATCCTTGACGATCCGCACCGCGGTACCGGTCACCGTGTCGAACCGGGACCGTAATACCGCGTGCCGTGCCGCGATCTTCGTCAACGCCGCGGTCAGGGCCTCGACGTCGAGGTCGCCGCGCAACCGCAGGGTCGCCGACAGCAGATGCTCGATGGCCGCGCCGGAACGCAGCTGATCGATGAACCACAGCTGTTCCTGCGCCGACGACAACGGGTGGACGTCCCCGCTTTCCACCATGGCCAGCCTTTCGTGTCCGGTGCTACCGACCGTTTTCGCCGGTCGAGGGTTCGGCCATGGCCACGGCGATCTTCCGGGGACCGGTGAACGGTTCACGGCCGTGCGAGGAGAGCATGTTGTCGACCATCAGCACGTCGCCGCGCTGCCAGTCGAAGCGCCGGGACGCGGTCCGATAGCAGTCCCGCAGGTGAGCCACGACCTCGTCGGGGATGGTGCCCCCGTCGCCGTAGTAGGTGTTGGTCGGCAGGTCTTCCTCGGCGAGCATGGCGCGCAACCCGGCGCAGACGTCCTCGGCCAGCGTGGTGACGTGGAAGAACGTGAGGTGGTTGAACCACACGGCCTCGCCCGTGACCGGGTGCCGGTGCACGGCCTGGCGCCGGGCCCTGGTGCGCAGCCCGTTCCGGTCGAGCCACTCGGTCTCGACACCGTTGCGCGCGCAGTAGGCCGTGACCTCGTCGCGGTCGGTGGTGTTGAACGTCTGCTGCCACGGCAACCCGAACGAGTCGGTGAAGTTCCGTGTCACCATCCAGCCCCTGGCCTCGAACTCCGCCCGTACGGCGGGGTCGATCGCCGCGAGGATCCGCCGGGTGTCGGCGAGCGGCGTCGCGCCGAGGGTGTCCGGAGGCCGCACGCAGTAGAAGAACAGGCTCAGCGGCCAGGCGGCCTGGTAGGAGTTCTCGTTGTGCAGGAAGATCTCCTCGGCTTCCGGGTAGTCCGTCGAGGTGTACACCTGCCCCTTGATCGTGCTGCGGGGCGAGGAACGCTCCTGATAGGTCAGCGGCGGGCCCGCCAGCGCGCGGACGGTGGTGTCGAACCCGTCGACGTCGTCGACGTCGAACCCGCGCAGCAACACGGCGCCGTGTTCGAGCAGCCGGTCCCGGATCGCGGTGCGGCGGGCCGGGAGTGAGGCGACGTCCTTGGCCTCGCCTTGGCCGGGAGTCACCACGAAGGGCAGCGCGCGTTCCTGCCCGGACGGGTCGTTTGCCGGGGAGACGGACGGTACAGCGGTCATGTCCGCCATCGTGTCCGCTCGGCCCGTGCCCCAGAAGAGAATGACGGGTAGTGCGGACCCCACCGCCGTGCCGGAGGTTCTGCGCGTTCTTCTCTGCACCCGCGCACACCCTCGCGGGCAGGCTCGACCCACCGGTGAACCGACAGCCGGGTGCGCCAGTGACTTCCAGGAGAGACACCCATGCGCGAGGAGCAGACCGACCAGCGTGCTTACCTGGTCGTGGTCAACCACGAGGAGCAGTACTCGATCTGGCCGTCCGACCGTGACCTGCCGGCGGGATGGCGCGCCGAGGGGACGCGCGGCGACCGCGAGGAGTGCCTCGCCCACATCGGCGAGGTGTGGACCGACATGCGGCCTCTGAGCCTGCGACGGCGACTCGATCCGACCACGGGGTGAGCCGGCGAACTCCCATGGACCTGAACGAGGACGAACCGGCGGGTGTGCTCGCCACGATCGGCGCGACGCCGCTGGTCGAACTGACCAGGCTGTACCCGTCCGCGGGGTTCCGGCTGTTCGCCAAGCTGGAGGGGCACAATCCCGGCGGCAGCAGCAAGGACCGCGCCGCACTGTCCATGCTCGGCGGTGAGATCCAGGCGGGACGGCTCGTCGCCGGACGTTCGGTGGTGGTCGAATCCAGCTCGGGCAACCTGGGAATCGGGTTGGCCCAGGTGTGCCGGTACCACGGGATCCGCTTCGTCTGCGTGGTGGATCCCCGCACCAGCAAGCAGAATCTCGCGATCATGCGCGCGCTGGGCGCGGAGATCGAGATGATCGAGGACGCCGATCCGGTCACCGGTGACTACCTCCCGGTCCGCCTCCGCCGCATCCGCGAGCTGACCGAACGTCTCGAGCACGCCTACTGGCCGAACCAGTACGCCAACCCCGGGAACCCGGCGGCGCACCGGACCACCATGCGCGAGATCGTCGGGCAGATGCCGGGTACCCTCGACTTCCTGTTCTGTGCCACCAGTTCCTGCGGGACACTGCGTGGCTGTGCCGAGTACGCGCGGGCCAACGACCTGCCGGTGACCATCGTGGCGGTCGACGCCGCGGGCAGCGCCATCTTCGCCGACACTCCCGGCCCCCGGCTGATCCCTGGCCACGGCGCGGCCGTCCGCCCAGCACACCACGCGGACGACCTGGCCGACGTGGTGGTGCACGTCGCCGACGTGGACAGCGTGCGCGGTTGCCGTCGGCTCGCCGCCCGCGAAGCGATCCTCGCGGGCGGTTCGTCCGGCGCGGTGGTCGCCGCCGTGCACAGCGTCCGCGAGCTGGTGCCACGCGGCGCCAACTGCGCGATCGTCCTGCCCGACCGGGGCGAGCGGTATCTCGACACGATCTACGACGACGGCTGGGTCACGACCCACTTCGGTGGTGTCCCTTCGGACGAACCCGAAGAGGTCCTGACGCGTTATTGAGGGTGTCGTGGCCTCATTCTCAGCATGTCCACAAAGGACGTTTTTCTGATGTCGATGCCGATTTGAGCTCTGCGCACTGTAGGCGGTTTGCTGTTCGTGAAAGCATCTTCGCCACTCCGAAGGTAGGGAAGAAACCCTTCGCCACCTTCGGATGTGCTCCCTGCTGACAGGGGACGCCGGTGCCGGGTCGTGAAGTCCGTGAAGGCCTCCTTGAGGGACCCTGGGTCCCTCAAGGAGGCCTTCACGGACTTGCCACCCACACGGCACCTTTGCCTTACCCCGCAAAATTACTCACGATCCCTGTGTCGCTAAGCCGCCGCCGTGGTTTCTCTTGTGGAGTACATGAAGGCCCCCTTCGCTGTCTTGCAACTTACGTTGCTAAACCATGAACCTGATAGAGCCCAAGAAGTGGCCTGGACCTGCGGATACGCGGGTTCAAGCCCCATCTTCCCCGGTTGGGGCCGCGACCTCGGTCGACACGCGGAAACACGGCGGCCACCACACCTCAAAATGGTCGCTGACCTGCGGTTTCTCGACTAGACTTGATCAGCACGGCAGGTTTTTGCTCGTGTCGGAGTGTCCGCGTCGAGTGACTGGGGGTTGTCGGTGAGTAAAGCGCTGAATCGTCGGCTGCGTGAAGCGGCTACCGGGGGCACTCTCCGGTTGGCTGTAGTGATCTATGCGCGTGCGTCGAAGGACGGCAAGGGCCGGAAGATCTCGGTTGCCTCGCAGATCGCTCAGGGCCGGAAATGGTGCCAGCAGATCGGGGCCGTGGTCGTCGCGGTGCTGGTGGACAACGACCTGTCAGCGTCGCGGTACGCGACCGAGGCCCGTGGAGACTATGAGGAAGCTCTCCGGTTGCTCGCGACCGGAGCGGCTAACTGCTTGTGGACGTGGGAAAACAGCCGCGCTCAGCGTGAGCTGGACGTGTTCGTGCGGCTGCGCAAGATCCTGGTCGACGTTGGTGGTTACTGGGCTTATGACGATCGGCTGTATGACATGAACGACCCGGATGACCGGGTGGACACGGCCGAGGACGCGGTAGACGCCGAGCGGGAGACGGAGAAGCTTCGGAAGCGGGTGCGTCGCGGTGTCGAGGCTCGCGCGATGGACGGGCTTTGGGCCGGGCCGTTGTCCTACGGCTACCGGATTTTCTACGACCGCGACACCGGGGAGGCCGGGCGTGAGGTTGACGAGACCACACGCGAGTACGCGCGGGAGATCGTGCTCACCTTGATCGAGACCGGGAACGAGACCGCTCTCGCGCTGGATCTGCAACGGCGCGGTGTGCCGTGTGCGCGGGCGACTCGGTGGCGGGCCGATCATGTGCGCAAGCTTCACCTCATGTCGCAGGACGCGGAAGGCTGGGCCAAGTTCACCGCCACCCTGTTGCCGGAACAGCTCGAATCCGCGTATGAGGTGTTGATGCGGGTACGAACCGAGTCGCCGTCCCAAGTGGCCAAGGACATGAACAAGGGTCAGTGGGCTCACCCGATGCCGGGTGAGTGGAACGCTGCGAAGGTCCGCAATATCGGGCTGAATCCTGCGCTTGCCGCTCTGCGGGTGTTCCGGGGCAAGGTGATCGGCAAGGGCACGTGGGAAGCGATCATCAGCGAAGATGAGCACATCGCGGTGGTGGCGAAGATCGGTGATCCGAGCAGGCGTTGGGTCAAAGACGGAGCGCGGGTGAAGTACTTACTCTCCGGCATCCTGCTGTGCGGTGTGTGCGAGAAGCCTGTGACCACGGGCAAGTCCGACGCGCGCAAGACCTACCGATGCCCGGACGGCCATGTGTCCAGGAACATGGCGAAGACGGACTCTGTGGTGGTCGAACGGGTGCTGCGCCGGTTGGCCTCGGACGCGGCTCGGGAGTTCTTCCAGTACGAGGGGCAGGCCAAAGACCTGACCGAGGCCGTGAAGACGGCACAGGATCTGCGCGCGCGGTTGGACGGGTTCACCGATAAGGCCGCCGATGGCGAGCTGTCGCCGGATCGGCTGTCGAGGATCGAGGCGAAGCTCGTGCCGAAGATCGAGGCGGCCGAGGAACGCGCCCGGCAGATCGGGATATCTCCGACCGTGGCGGAACTGGTCGGCCCGCAGGCACCCGAGGTGTGGGAAACGCTGTCGGTCAGCCAGAAACGGGCGGTCCTGCGCGCAGTGGTGCGGCCCCGGCTGCTGCGCACGGCGGGTGGCCGGGCTCCGTTCAACCCCGATCACATCACGGTGTCGTGGCTGGGGCGGCCCGCGCCGATTCCGGGTGTGGACGACGTCGAAGACACGGGGGACGCCGTGGCGGCATAAGAAGACCCGGATACAACGAAAGCGGCCCCGGTACTCGCGTGGAGTACCGGGGCCGCTTTGTGGTTGTGTGCGGGTCTGGACCGGCGTGTAAGTCCGTCCTGACCCGCATGATCGAACCTAGCAGGTCACTCGGGCGTGCGCGTCTGGATTCGGCGGACGGCCGGGCCGAAGATCTGGCGCAACTGGTCGCGCTGGCTGTCGGTGAACGGGTGCTCGTCCTCGGCTGCGGCCCGAGCGTGGACGGCAGCGAGTTCGGCCGGGGTCAGCGCGGAATGCGGGACCAGCGCAACCGGTCCGCTCGTGGTGTCAGGCATCGAAGGTCCCCCAGTCCAGCGGCTTGCCCTGCTTGGGTGCCGGTGCGGTCACCAGCGGGTCGCCGTGCTGGTCGCGCGGGTCGACCAGCGGGGTGACCTTCTTTTCGGTGGAGACGACCACGCCGAAGGTCGCCAGCAGGGTGATCACACCGGTGATGATACCGGTCACGGCGCTGCCCTGGTCTGCGGTGAACAGCCCGGAGCCGACCAAGCCGGACACCAGTGCGGTCAGCGCGCCGACGATGGAACCGGCGACGCGCAGCGGGAAACGGGACATGAGGTGTGGTTCTCCTTGTTCTCGTTTGGGACGGGGCGGAAGGTTGTCGATCAGGTCATAGGCGCCCACGAACGCGCGGCCGAGCTTCCAGGCGGCGTAGACCGCCAGGACCAGCAGCAGCAGGTGCCCGCCGCTGCCGGCACCTGCGGACGTGGCGGTGCCGTTTACGGCAGCGCCAGCCATTGACCGGCCTGGATTTTGTTGGGGTTGGCGATGCCGTTGCGGGCACAGAGGGCGGCCACGGTGGTGCCGTGGCGGACCGCGATCGCGGAGAGGGTGTCTCCGCGCCGGACCTGGTAGCGGCGGGCGCCGCTGTCCCCGGAGCCGGGCAGGCGGAGGGTCTGTCCGGGATGGATCAGGTTCGGGTTGCTGATCGCGTTCAGCGCGACCAGGGCGGCCACGCTCGTGCCGAATTTCGCGGCGATGCCGGAGAGGGTGTCCCCGGAACGCACGGTGTAGGTGCCGCCTCCAGCGGCAGGCGGCGGGGGCGGCGGTGCCGGGGTCGGCGGGGTGGGTGCGGAGCCGTCCAGGGTGAGACTGGCGAGGCTGTAGCCGCCCACGGTGGCGTTGCGGTCGACGTTGCCCGCGACGCCGGGCACGCGGCCCTGTTGGGTGTGCTGGTGTACCGCGAGCTGCGGGTGTGCCCAGCCGGGGCGGCCGGGGTCGCCGTTGTAGCGGGCGATCCACAGCAGCACGTCCGGGTCGATCCAGTCGCCGGGGCGCAGGACGTTGCGGTACCAGTCGAGGTTGGCGTACACGAGCACGCGGCGGATACCGGTGGCCGCGCGCAGGCGGCCGATGAAGTCGCGCACGAATCCGTTCGCGCCACCGCGCAGTTCCGCGGCTTCCATGTCGAGCATCGGGGCGAGCGCGCCACCGCCGAGCAGGCCGGCCGCGCGCAGGCTCGCGGCGAAGTGATCGACCTGTCCGCCGATGTTGCCGGGCCGGGCGAAGTGGTATCCGCCTGCGGCGATCCCGGCAGCCCGGGCGGCGGGAATGCGGCCGGGGCTGGTGGTGTCGGTGTAGGCGGTGCCTTCGGTGAGCTTGAACGAGCAGAACGAAATGCCGTTGCCGCGTACCGCGTTCCAGTCGGTGACGGCATTCCAGTGTGAGACGTCGATACCGTAGTCGGTCAGGGCTCATTCTCCTTGCTGTAGCGGGAAATCAGTGGGTATGGGTCGGTTGAGCTGGGCGCGGAGCGCGCCGAGTTCGATCAGGAGCCGGGCGTTTTCCTGCCGCACGGCGGACAGTTCGGCCTTGACGGCGGTCAGCTCGGCCAGGACGTCGCGGGTGTGGGTCGCGCGGTCTTTGAGCAGGGCCTGATATCCGGTGTGCAGCGCGGCCAGTGCCTGGTGGTCGGCCGAGGTGCGGGCGGTGCGGATCGCGCGGCGGGCAGCGAGCAATCCGGTAAGGGCACCGGTCGCGGGCCCGAGGAAGACGGCCAGCGCTGTGAGCCATTCGGGGGTGATGAGTTCACCTCCAGACTTTTCGCGCGCCGAGGGTTTACCGCAGTCATGTGCGGCTATTCGCGGGGTGCGGTCTCGGTGGTTGAGCAGTCAGCCACCAGAGACCGTCTTATGTGGTCGGGCGGACGGTGATGCTGTCGCTCAGGCCGTCGGTCACCGACAGGTGCCGGGTGATGGCGACCACGGATGCCGTGGTGGTGCCCAGTCCGGTGGGATCGGACAGGGTGACGGTGTCGAGCAGGGTGCGGCGCGGGTCGCCGACGACGGGGATCTCGTCCAGCACGGGACGGGGCTTGGCGAGTTCCCCGAGCAGCTTCGCAGCCAGCGCGCGCAAGGGTTCGATGCGGTGCCGCCACCGGCTGGAGGGCAGCGACAGGGATCGGCGCCGGTTGGTCTGGATCGAGGCGCTGTCGGTGACGGTAGCGGTCTGGATCTGCGCGGCGGTGATCCGGAGTCCGGCGATCCGCAGAGCGGGCTGGGGGTTGCTTCCGGTGGTGGACAGCCGGATGGCGAAGAAGTTGTCGTTCTTGACCGTCACCAGGGCGTTGGTGGGAGTGGTCTGGGCGACGGTGACGAACACCGAGGACACGTCGGTTCCGGTGCCGTCCGCGCGGGCGGCGCAGTATCCGTTGGGCGCGCCTCTGTTCCAGTCCGCTGTGGCTATCGGGGGTATCGCGGTGTTGAAGCCGTCGAGAACGGAGACGGTGTTGTCAGGCAGGGGCACGGTCCGTGCGACGGTGGATCTCGGGTTGACATTCCATTCGTCCAGCGCGGTGGCGGTGATGACCGGGACCTGGCCGCCGGTGTAGGCGGGGATTGCGGACGCGGTGATCTCGTTGCGGACGGTGTCCATGCTAATGGTCGCGGACACGTCTTTCAGCGTGTTGTCGTCCACTGTGGAGGTGGGTGGCAGGGCGCGGCGAGCGGTGAGGGTGTCCCGGTTCAGGAAGAAGAACCGGCCGTTCTCGTTGAATCCGGCAACCGCGTACTCGGCTGCGGCTACTTCCTTGATCAGGTCCCAGGAGTCTTGTCCCGCCACAGTCGGCAGGTGGGTGAGTTCGCCGAGACCGGGGTCGATGTCGGACACCGAGGTGGCCTTGTCCGGCCATCCGGTGTCCAGGGGTTGCTGGGTCGCGTTCCAGACCTGCACGTTGCTGATCGGGCGGAGGACGTTGAGTCCGGCCAGCGCGGCCGGGTAGGTGGTGGAGCTGTTCGCGGGCAGGGACACGGGAAGGGTGGCGTTGGTGATGACGCCGTCGAGGTTCCAGCGCATCACGACCGTGTTGATGGTGGTGGCGTCACCGACGAACTGGACGTGAACACCGATGTAGCGCCAGGCTTGTCCCGGCAGGACGGTGGGATGGTTGAAGATGTATTCCTTCGCGCCGTCGCGCACGATCAGGGATACGGTGCCGGTATCGTTGAGGGTCAGGCGCAGCAGCCGCGTCATTCCGGCGTTGACTTCGATGAGCCCCGCCGAGGGGAGACCGTCCGGGAGTTTCGCCTCCGTTCCGCAGTGGACGAACGCGCCCAGGCCGAGCGCGGTTCCGTGCTGGAAGGTCACGCGTGCGGTGGTGATGTAGGCGCCTGAGTGGAGTGGGATGGGACCCCCGCCGTTGGCGGCGAGCAGCCCGAACTTTCCCGGTGTCCACAGTGGTCCGGTGTACCCGCCGGTTCCTGTCGAGTACGGGGAACCGTAGGTCCCGATCTCCGGCGCCAGTGAGCCGTGACAGGTCGCGGACAGGATCGCCGAAGGCAGCGGAGCCGGTGAGTTGTACACGGCGTTGGCGCGCAACGCGGTGTCGATGACCCATTGCGTGTTCATCCACGGCCGGTATCGGGATTCGCCGAGCGCGGCCAAAGCGATGCCATCGGCTCCCGCCACGGGAAGTGTGACCCCGGCACGCAGGCTGTCCGCACCGTCAGCGGCGGTCAGGGTGACCGTCCGTGCGGCGGTGCGGGAGGTGACCGCACGCACGGTGCCGGTGAACTGGCGCAGCAGGACCGGCCCGAACCGGGTGTCGAGGCCAAGGTCGAACCGCACCGCCACGCCTGCCCACTGCGGGTTTCCCCGGTAGGCGCCGAAGAGGTCGATCACATCGTGTGCGCCGATACGGCCTTCCAGGGTCGCGGTCAGCGACGCTGAGGCGAACCCTTCGACCAAGGTGGTTTCCGCGGGAAGATCACCCGCCAGGGCACGGTTGATTGTGAGGTCCGATACCAGCCCGGACAGGTCCGACCACGGGTGGTCGAACTTCCCGGTCCTGCCAACGTCGGCGGTCAGCGACCAGAGCACACGCCGGTTCCGGGAGGTGACAGCGTCGGCGAGTGCGGCGTCGGTGTGCGGGTTACCGGTGGAGAGCAACTACACCTCCAACAACGTGAGCTCGGCGGCGTAGGAGCCGGGCAGCGGGTAGGACACCTTCAGCGACTCGATGACGACCACGGCCGCGCCGCCGCCGATGGCGAACGGGCCGGGCTCAGTCGCGGACTCCAGTTGCCATCCGGTGGTGAACACGTATGACGGGGGTAGCGGGGAGGTGGTGTTCACTCCGACCGCGCACGTGACCGCCGGGCCGCTGGTGTCTGGTGCGGTCGCTGTCACGGCAACCTGGGTCCAGCGGCCACCGAGCGAGATAGACGGGGACTCGACCGTGCCCAGTGCTGTGCCCGTGGCGGACGTGAACGTCACGAACACAGCGACCGGTGCCAAACCCCGGCACCAGGCCGAGAAGGTCACCGTTTCCCCGGCGAGCACCGGAGGCCGGTCACCGGTGATGATCTGCCCGCCGTTCTGCGGCCGCATGAACCTCAGCCCGCCGCCGAGCGGTAACCCAACCCCGGTCGGGACTGTGCCCGCCAGGTAGCTGAGATCGGTGCTCCCGACCGGTGTGAAGCTCACAGTGCTGCGCCGGGCGGAGCCACCGGAGGCGGTTTGCTCAGGTAGCCGGTTTGGGCGGGCAGGGTCGATCAGCCACAGCGGGGTGTCGGCCAGCGTCCCGGCGTCGATGGCATCGAGGAACGCGAAGGTCTCGGCGTCCAGATACGGCCAGGACAGCACCCACGTGCGTTTGCGGCCCAGCACGTCGACAGTGGGTGTGCCGTTGAGCGTGCGGTGTGTCCCACCGACCCGGACCGGGGTCGCGTGCGGGCCGCTGCCGAGCGCGGGTGAGGGCAGCGCCCGGAGCAAGGACAGCGGCCCGAGCCAGAACACTGGGTCGTCAGCCATGCACACCACCCCCGTCCTATGTGGAGTGACAGTCAGCGGCGGGCATTCACAGCGTTGGTCTGATTCACCAGCCGCGCTAACCCCGCACCGTCGACCTGCATCCGCGACCCGTCCAGAGCAGCGACCACACCGGCGGTGACAGCGGCGGTCACGGCCGCCAGGAACGCGGCTGAATCGGGGAGGCTTGCCGCGGCCCCGGCGGTCGCCCGCTGGCCGGCCACGCTCGACCCGGCGGTGGCGGACACCTCGCCGGACACGTTCAGCGGAAGCGAGTCCGTCAAGCCGGTGAGGTAGCTACGAAGTTGCGGTTCGCCGTCCCGCAGACCGGTGAGCAGGCCGCCCATGATGAGCCGCCCGTTGGCCGTCAGAAGGACTTTGTCCCTGGCTGGCGGGCCTTTCCACTCCGTGATCCAGTCCGTCAGGTCCGACAAGCGATCCTGGACCCACCCGAACGCGGACGTCAGGCCGTTGACTAGACCAGCGATGATGTTGCGTCCGGCGGTGTACAGCAACGAACCCAGGTCACCGAGCGCATTCAAGATGCGGCCGGGGATGCTGGCGACGAGATCGAGCAGCCCGCCGATGCTGTGCTGAACGGTTCCGGTGATCATCCGCCAGGCGCCGGAGACGATGTTCTTCACACCGGTCCACGCCTGTTCCCAGTCGCCGGAGATCAAGCCGGTGACCACGGAGATGACGCCGGAGATCACGGACAGCGCACCGGAGATGACCTCGACGATCGCGGCGAACTTTCCTTTCACCACGTCGAACAGTTGCAGGATGATCGGCATCAGGAATTCACTGAGCTGAACGATCAGCGGTGTGACCGCGATTGCCAATTGGCTGAACACGTCGGCGGCTTGCACGATGACCGGCAGCAGCGAAGTCACCAGGTCCAGCAGCGGCGGCAGCAGCGCGGAGACCAGTTGCAGCAGCGGCGGCAGGATCGGCAGCAGCGCGGTCACGATCCCGAGGAACGCTTGCGCCAGCGGCGGAATGACCGGCAGCAGCGCGGCGAGGATCTGACCGGCGATCACCCCGAGCAGACCGCCGACCTCCGCGAGCACCGGAGTGGCCGCCTGCAACGCGGTCGACACCACACCCGCGAGTTGTTGGATCGTCTGCACCACAACGGGAAGCACCGGCATGACCGCGTTCAGCGCAGCCAGCACGACCGAAGTGACCACCCCGCCCAGCGCGGACAGCACCGGCAGCACGGCCGAGAGGACTTGCAGCAGCGCACCACCGAGCTGCGCGACGAACGGCGCCAGCGCGGACACCAGTTGCGCGACCGCCGGAGCAGCGAGCCGCAGCGCTTCCACGAGCAGCCCGCCGAAACCCTCGACCAGCGGCGCGAGAACTCCCGCGAGCTGGACGAGCGCGGGTGTGATCGTCGCGATAGCTGACCCCAGCGCGTCACCGAACAGCCCCACGACTCGCGCGATAACCGGAGCCAGTGCCGACACGATCGGCGCCAGAGCGGCCAGCGCGGGCACCAGAATGGCCGCCAGCGCTTGCGCGGCTGCGCCAAGGACCGGAGCCAGCGCGGCGAGAGCCTGCCCCAGCGGCGCGATCGCGGGGGCGAGCGCGGTGAACGCCTGCCCGATGATCGGGCCGAGTTGCGCGATCGCCGGGGCTATCGAGGTCACCACGGCCTGACCGATCGCCGCCAGCACCGGCAACAGCCCGGACACGACCGCGTGCAGACCGGTGAAGATCTGCGCCAGCGCGCCCGCGCCTTCGGCGGAGCGGACGAACGCGAGCACCTGGCCGGTGATCTCGGCCAATGTGGACAGCAAACCGCCGCCGGAAGCGTTGGCAGCAGCGAAAACCGCTCCGGCGATCTTAGCCAGGTTCCCGATGACGGTCACCAGGTCACCAAGCGCGGACAACCCAGCAGACAGCCACCCGCGCAACTGCCCGGACTCGCGGGCGGCGGCGATGAAGTCGGCGAACCGCTGCGCGCCGGTGGCCAGTCCCGCGCCGAATCCCGGCAGGAACTCCGAACCGACTGCCGCGATATCGCTCAGCGCTTGCAGCAACGGCCGGACACCGGCCGCCGCAGCACTCAGCGACGTCGAGGTGTTGTCGAGGATCGCACGGACGTCACCGACCGTGCGGCCCTCGCGGGCGAACGCGGTGAACCCGAGCGCCCCGGCGTTCAAACCGGTCGCAATGCCGCCCAGTTCGGCACGCAACAACGGGAGGTAGGTACCGGCTAGGCCGGTGATCTCGCCCGCGAGCCCGGCGAACAGAGCTTGCTGCACGGTCTGCCGCAGGCCGGTCAGCTCCGGGCGCAGCGCGCGGGCTGCGTTCGCGGCCGCCGCCATCGACGGCGCGAAACCCTTGATGGCCTCGGCGTACTTGGCCGGGTCGGATTCGGTGAGCGCGTCGGAGAACCCGGCGACACCGAGCTTGAGTGTGCCGATCGCCGCAGCGGCGGCCAGTCCAGCCGCGGGCACCACCAGCAGCGCGCCCGAGGCGGTAGCCGCAGCGGAGCCGAGGCCGCCCAGCACGGTCACGGCCTGCCCGACGGCGGCGGCCAGCGCGGCGTACTTGAGCACCGACGCGCCCACCGACAGCGTCATGCGGGTGAACCCGGCGGTGGTGCGGTTTAGGCCGTCGTCCAGCGCACCGAGGCCGCGCACGGTCGCGCCGAGCGACTTGTCCGCCACGGCCTTGATCGCGACCGAGTGACCGCTTAGGTTCCGCATGAGCCGCTGGAACTCGGTTTCGGCCGGGACCGCGTCCAGTTCGGCCAGCAGCCGCACGGCGGACTCGTTGCCCTCACGGGCGGCAGCGCGGATCTGCTCCCGCAGCAGCGCCGTCTGAACCTGCGCGGTCAGTGTGACGGCGGGCGCGTCGCGCTCGTTCTGCCGGACCTGGTCCCGGATCTCACGGCCGAGCCCTTGCAGGCTGGGCATGAGCTTGAAATAGGCGTGACCGACCGTCGCCACCGGGCGCTCACCCCCGCCCAGTTGCCGGGGGTGTTACCCGCTACGCATCCATACCGCGATCTCCCGCAGACTTTTCACTTCCGGTTCGCCGGAGCCGGCCGCAGGAGCGCGGGCGGACCTCGGGGTGGCGGGCGTGGTGAACGCCTCCACCGGGTCGGCCAGCTGAGCATCGGTGATCTCCTGGCCCAGCGCGCTGGCGACGGTGGCCCACAGGGCGGTGATCCGGCGTTCGGTGACCGAGGCCAGCAGATCCGCGCGGGTCCAGCCGCTGCGCGGGTCGAGCACCCGCCACACGGCCGCGTCACCGGGAAGGTGGGTCACCAGCGCACACACGCGCCGGTAGGACAGGCCGCCCCGGTAGAGGTCGAGCAGGTCGACCCCGTACCGGAGCAGATCAGTTTCGAGTGCTTCGGCGGTCGCCTCGTCCGCGAGGAGCGCGGCGACCGTTACCGGTTTCCCCGCCCCAGCTCCCGCATGACCACGGACGAGAAGTCCTCGGCGTCAGCGGCCGTCGAGGCCAGGGCACGCCAGGTCGCGTACTGGTCTCCGCCGAGAATGAGCTTCAGCGCGGTCAAGTGCTTGCCCTCTTCCTCGGCCTCCAGCGCTTCGAGCGGGAACTCCTGCGCGCTGGGCAGCGTGAACCGCTTACCGCGCCAGGTCACGGTCAGAACCGCGCCAGGAGAGGCGGGCTTACCGGTCGCTTCCGCGCGCTGTCGAGTCGCCATCAGGTGGGTGCTCCTTCGGTGAAGTGGGTTCGGGGTGAGGAAATGTTGGTGTGGCGCGACGTCCGAAGATAATCACTTCGCGCGCGGCTGGTCCTCGGTGATGACGTCGAGTGCGCCGGTCGCGACGGCCGGGGCACCGAAGAGAACCGCCGGGTCGTTGGTCAGCCAGACGGCGATGTAGGTCTTGCCCTTCGGCGGGGCCAGTGCGGAGAACGTCATCCCCCACCGGGCTTCCTGCGTCCGGGAGAACTGGGAGTCCTCGGTTTCGGAGACCTCCGCGCGCGGCAGGTAGAGCCGGTGGCTGTAGACCTCCTCATCGGAGACGACGTCCGTCCAATCGACACAGAGCGCGCGAACGTCGCTCTTGGGAATCGAGCTAATCTCCGCCCGGTAGGTCTTCGTGCCGGTGCCCACGGCGGCGAACTTCATCCCGCCGAAGTAGGCGGACAGGACTTCACCCTTGGTCTCCTGGAACACCGACGCCACGGTGAGTTCCTGGCTTTTGTAGATGTAGCGGGCAGGGGTGAGCTGCTGCCAGTGTTCCGTGCCCTCCTTCTCCACTTTCCGGGACAGCGTGGTGCCATCCGGGGTGGATAGCCCCAAACCGGACCACGCAGCCCCCAGAGGCACCGTAGCGTCAGCCGGTTCCGGAGTATCCGGGGCCGCGAGAGACACCTCGCCGGTACCAGGGACGCGCACAAGCGCGCTGTTCATTGCCAAAATTGGACCTCCGGCAGTTTTCAGTATTTTGAGAAGTGATGTAAGGCGAGCTGTAACACAAACACGCGTCGTGGCGACTACAGGCTGATCGGGTAGCGTCCATCGCCTACGGCTAGGTGGAAATATGACAGACACGGACAGGCTGAGTGTCCTATTTGAGGAGATTGGAGCCTGGCAGCGCTCAGTTGACGAGAGGCCAATATCGAACACTGAAAAAGAAGAGATCTTGAATCGGCTTCGCGCAGTCCACGAACTTTTGCCGCCAGGAAATGCGCACATCTTCAAGGACTTCATGAGATGGATCATGCAAAGCTGGGCGATTGTCATGCAACGGCACGGTGACGCCGAGGCCGAGAAATGGCGCGTCTTCCTGAAGGAGGCCGGGGATATTATCGGTCCCATACCTGAATAACCATGAGTCAGTGATCGTTCTTTAACTATCAAACTAGGAGTCTACGTTGGTCGCCGTGTCGGAGCTTACTTGCAAGGAATGCAACGCCAAGCACAGTGGAACTTGGAGTGCGGACTATTGTCCTGACTGCGCGAAGAAGCGCGGTCAAACAGAGCCGGATATCGACGACTGATCTCTAGGTACGGCCGTCGCCGTAAACAACTTAAGTTGGTGTTCTAGCGCGGACAGTAGCGGTGGTTGTCGCCAGCGGCCCAGCTGTGTAGGGGTCAATCCCCGCGATGGGCGCGGCGACCGGTTCGCCCTGGAACAGGGCTCCGGTCGCCGTCGGTGTGCAGAGCAGGCCAAGTGCGATGCCGGCGAGTCGCTTCGCCGTGTGGGTGTCGCGGTGCCAGCAGGTCAACCGGATGACGGTGCGCTGGATAGCGGGCCAGTCCCAGCCGTGTCCGTCTTCGGCGACGAGTACCCACGGCAGGGAGGGGGGTCCGCCGTCGTGGCCGCGCCCGGTCTCGGTGGAGACCTTCACTCGCGCGGCGGCCGGGTCGGTCACGGTCGCGAGTTGGGCGCGCAGGCTCCGCACGACCAGTTCGGCCACGTCCAGCGGGACCGGCGGGAGCGGGCTCACCCTGCGTCGCCGGGGTCGAGGCCGGTCACCTCGAACCCGCACGCCTCGGCGGCCCGCTTGAGCAGTCCGTGCCGGGCTTCCATGCCGACCCCTGCGGGGTGGGTGATCGCAACGGTGGCCGAGGCCCGGTCGGTGGCGAGCTCGGTGATGACCTTCACCGGCAGCGCGGCCCCGCTGGTGACGCGGTGGCCTTGTGCGCTGGCGGTGTCAGCCACCCGCTGCGCGGCGGCGCGCACGGCCTCGGCGACCTCCGGGGAGGTCAGCAGTTCCCGCGCGCCGTCCGAGTCGATCGTGATGCCGAAGATGCGGGGTATGGCGATGAGTCTGCCCCCTGTCTCAGCCTTCTGTGTGGGTCAGGACGGTTTCGTAGTGGACGAATCCGGGCCGGGGCGCGAACTGTGCGGGCTCACCCTCGACGGCGAAGGTGCGACCGTCGAAGACGATCCGTTCGCGTGCCCGGATCGGTTCGGTGGTCAGCAGCCACCAGGCCCCGGTCACCGCCACGCGTCCGGGTGACGCGTCGGTGCCGCCGCTGCGGGTGTCACGGGGCAGGAGCAGCCCGGCGACGGTGCGCCGGGCCGCGTCCGGGCCGTAGTCCAGGGCCGGGGTGGGGTTGTCGTAGGCGTCGGGAACCTCGCGGGGTGTGATCACCACGAGCTGGTGCGGCAGCCTCACCGGGGCGGCTCCTCCCACGGGAACGGCTCGGCCGCCTGCCCGTCCGGGCCGAGGACGGGCAGGGCACGCGGGCCGAGGTAGTCCGGTTCGGCCGCATACGGGGTGCGGACTGACCGCAGGCCGCTGCGGCGGGCCAGGCGCCGCAGGACTTTGTGGTCGTGGGCGGTGAGGTAGACCCCGGATGTGGCGTCGTCGCCGTAGCGGTAGGTGTACTGCCCGGCCGTTTCGGATTGGTAGCCCTCGGGGTTGCGGACCGCCCGGCCCGCCGCCTGGCACACGATGGTGACGACGGCGGGCGGGACGGTCGGCACGAGCAGCGCGGGCGGCAGCTCGGCGCGCACGAGGTTCGACGCGTCGATCAGGGCCGTGAGCGCGCGGGCCTCGGCGTCCGTGCCGACGATGACGACACCGGGCCGGGCTTTGAGCTGGTCCAGGGTCGCCAGCGGGGCCGGTTCCGCGGCTTCGGTCACGCCGCCGGGGCGGTGGTGAACCGCACGGCGCGCTTGACCGTGCCGTCGTCCACGGTGGTGCTCGTGCCCGCCAGTGTCGAGACCACGCTCCGGTCCTGCTGAAAGCCGGGGTCGTAGTCGCGGATCAGGCGCATGGCGAACCCGCCGTAGGTCATGGCCTGCCCGAACGTCGCACCGGCCGGGACGTCCAGCGCGCGGGTCACGAGCGGGAACGCGGTGGTGTGGTAGGCGACGCCGGAGCCGTCCGCGAGGTAGTTGGATGGCAGGACGGTGAACCCGTACAGGCGGCCGATGATCGCTTCGCGCAGCGCATCGGGCGAGCCGGACGCGTCGACCGGGACCAGCCGCTTCTGCGGATCGTTGAGCAGCATGGATTCCAGCTCGGTGGACACGGCGAACCAGCGCTGATCGAACGGCACGCCCGCCTTGTTCAGCAGCGCGCGGGCCCGGATCATCTGGGTGTGAATGTCGGAGCCGTCCGCCTTCACGGTGACGGACGAGGACAGGGCGTTCATCTGCCCGGCGACCATCGTTTCCACCCCGATGGCCACGCTCTTGGCCTGCGGGGTAGAGATCTGCTTCGCGAAGTCCTTGATCTGCAACGTGAGCTGTTCGTCGGGGAGGTTGATTCCCTTGTACAGGTAGGTATCCAGCTTGACGTCTACCGACTTCTCTTCGACGTCATCGACCACGATGGGCTTGTTCTCGGCCCGGTTGAACGTCCGGGCCGGGCCGACCACGGTATCGGTGCGGACGGTGACGGTGTCGCCCTGCTTGCCGTTGAAGTCGGCTTCGGCGTCGCGCCACGTGGTCCCGGCCAGGACGGTCTGCTGGGTCAGGGCCGCGATCGAGGCGGCGGCGATCTGCTTGGGAGTGAGGAGTTTGTTAGCCATAGACGGGTGCGGTTCTCCAATGAGTAGCGGGACAGGAGGGTGACGGCGGGGCCGGGGCTACTTGCCCCAGACCAGGCGGCTGATCTGCTCGGGGGTGTCCTCGACCGGGTCGGCCGGGGCGCTGGCCGCCGGGCGCAGCGCTTCCACCGGCGGCAGTCCCGCCATGCGCGGGGCCGGGGCCGCCGCAACCAGTGTCGTGATGACCTCAGCCAGGGCGGCGGCGTCGGCGGTCAGTTCCTCGGCCGTGCTGCCGGTCAGCCGGGACGCCAGCGCGTCAGGGAGCTGCGCGGCGCGGATCACGGTCAGCCGGGACAGGTCGAGTTCGGCGGTCTCGGCGCGCTGCTGCGCGGCGGCGGCCTGCTCGGTGAGCTGCTGGGCCTGATCACGCAAGGCCGCCAGCTCGGCAGGCTCCGCTGCCGGGCGCTGCTGCGGGACGACCGGCGCATCAGCGGCCGGGGCTGCGGGCGCGGCTGGGGTCTCGGTGGGCTGGCCGGGCTCGGCCGCAGGTGCGTCGGACATTTGCTCGATCTCCAAAGGAAAAGTCGGTGGACAGGGGCGGGGGTGGAAGGCCACCCGCCCGGTTTCTCCATGCGACAGCGGGGAGAAGCTGTTGGGCTGTCGTGGGAATCCGGGCGGGCGGCCGGTCAAGGGGGCGCTCAGCCGCGACGGGCGGCGTTGTAAGCGCGACGGAAGGCGTTGCGGGCGGCTTTGCCGGACAGCCCTTCGGTCGAGGTCTCCCACAGCGCGGCGAACCGCTGGGACGCCTCGGGCAAGACGACGGGGCCGAACACGGGTTCGGCCTGGCAATGGCATCCGTCGTGGTACTCCTCGCCGGTCTTGGACGAGGTCGTGGCGGACCGCTCGGAGCGGTAGAGAACGGGTTTCCCGGTCGCTCCGCGACTGGCGAGCATCGCGCAGAACGAGCACGGGTCCGCGCCGGTGACGCGCAGCCATCCGCGCGCGACCGGATCAGCCCGCAGCGCGGTCTGTACGTACTCACGGCCCGCGTCGAGTACGTGGCGGGAACTCGCGGCCGCGACACCCGGCCCGGCCTTGTCCAAGGCTCGCGCGGGGTCCCAGCCGCCGAGGATCAGCCGCGCCACCAGGCGGGTGCCAGTGACACGCAACGACGTCACGGCCCGGCCCCGCCACGGCGAGGAAGTGCCGGCCAGCCCAGCGGACGGCGTGAACGCCGCAGCCGCGGGAACCTCGGCTCGCCGGAAGTCACGGTAGTAGCTCGCGGCCAGCTCGGCGGAGGTTTCGCGGTGCCGGGCCAGCGCGGTCAGGACCTGGCCCATCCACGCGGGGTCAACCAGCCGTAACGGGTCCAGCGACCGCCAGAGCCCGAGGACGTCAGCGACGACCCGCGCCGAGACCCGGCCCTGGGCGAGCCGGTGCGCCGTGGTGGCCGCGCGTCCGGCCGAGGTGACGGCCACCGATCACCGCCCGGCCGGGTCGGTGGCGCGGCTCAGGCTGTCGGCCAGCAGCGCGTGCCCGTCCGGGGTGGCAGGCATCTGCTCCCAGCGGCGGACGTCCTGATCGGTGACACCCGGAAGGCGTTCCCACGTTGCGCGGGCCGGGACTTCGAGCATCTGCACGGCCTTGCCCCACGCGTCGACCACAGCGGCCAGGGATCTGGTCGAGGTGTCGCGCCAGCGGACCACGGCCGTGGTGTCGAGCCATCCGGCCTCATCCCCGGCTGCGAGGCAGGACAGCCGCAGCGTCTGCTGCCACGACTCCCCGTAAGACGTCTTCCGTTCACCGACGCGGCGCTGTAGCCCGGCGTCTGCGGCGTCGATCGTGTCGGCCGCCAGGTTCGACAACGACCCGTGCAGCGCCCACGCCGGAGTCTGAGTGATCGCGGCCAGATGCCGCAGGATCTGTTCCAGGACCGCCACATAGCCGGTCATGTCCGTGGAATCGAACGTCCCGAACCGTGTCTCCGGGCTGTCGGAGTGCAGCAGCCGGTCCGGGCCGATCGGCGGTTCCTCGTCGTCGTCCAGTTCCAGCCCGGCGGCCCAGCGCTGCCGGTGCGCGCCATGCTCGCCGGTCGTCATCAACAGGAACGTCTGATAGTTCAGCCTGTCCTGGATATCGAGCACAGGCGAGACCACGCCGGGGCTGTCGGCGTCGAGGTCGTCCTCGTCCAGGAACCGCACCACCGGGCACACCCCGAGCCCATGCTCGACGTGGTCGAGATAGGACGGTCCCTTGCCGGGGTCATTCTCGGCCAGGGTGTAGACAGCGCGATCGTCCAGCAGCCGGTAGACCTGGCGCGGTCCGTCCGGGGTCCACGACGTCTTCCGTTGCAAGGCGTAGATCGGCCAGGGATCGGCGTCATCGGCGTAGACGGCGGTCATGTTGCGCGGAGACACGCCCCGGATCAACGGGGCCGTGTCGCCCGGCAAGACGGTGGTGTAGGACCAGCCGTATTTCAGGGTCGCGCGGTGCACTGCGGCCTGGCGACGCGCCAGGCCGTTGCGGCTCCAGTGCGACCAGCCCAGCGGCTCGTCCGCCTGGTCGTCGCCGAGCGCACGGTAGCCGTCCACGAACAGGTTCTGGCTCAGCAACTGGACCAGCAGACGACACCAGTTCGTCCGAGACCGATCCAGCAACCACCGGTAAGCGGCACGCGCCGAACGCGGCGCGAACGGCAGATCATGATCACCTTGAACGTAACGATGAATCCGGTCGTTGCGGGCCCGGTCCGGCCAGACGGATTCGATGCGGTGTGCTATATCGACAGCTTCGGACACTTTGAGCGGCAAGCAGATACCTCCTCTCCCTCAGATCGGTAACATGAAGCGTTCCGGTTGGACCGAGCCACGAGGCAACAGAGAGGGCGACGTGGGTTATCTGGGCTTAGACTGGGGAAATGTGCCATCGTGGTTCACGGCAGCATCCTTTTCCGCTGCCGCGTATGTAATCTTTCGCGATCGAACCCATAAAAGACGACAACAGCTCGACAGCACAGGATTCTGGGGGGAGGTTACCTCTGGGACGTTCATGCAATCTGGCGAAGAAAGAACTCAGATAACGCCGATCTTGTACATTAAGAATGCTAGCAACTTGCCTGTATATGTAATCTCGGTGGACTACGAGGTGTTCGCAATCCTTGCTGACCTTCAGAAAACCTCTGGATATCGGAAGCCGCGACCGCTGCACTTTAAGGGTAACTTGAGCCACGCCACCATTCCTCCAGGTGAGACGAAAGAAATTGTAGGCTCAAGCAATATCATTACAGGTCGCTACATTCAGTCTAAGATTCAAATGGACGACGAGAGCACAATGACAGCGGCAATGATCGTCAAAGAGGTCCGCGTACAAGATAACAGCGGGAAAACGTGGAAAGTTCATCCTAGGACCGGATCGGGCTTTGAACGCTTAGCTGAAATGCAGAATTCAATGGACAAACTGGTCGCCGCCAATCCACCTCTTAGGGCTCGTTTCTGGCTATTCATCTTGAAGCGATTTAAATGAAGACGCGGAGTTTGCCGGTGCGCTTGCGTCCGCGCTTGGCCCATTCCGGGGAGGCGAGGACCAGGCGTCGGACGTGGCGGGCGCCGATCAGGCAGATAGCAAGGTCGATCTTGTGCGGCGAGTCCCGCGTTTCCTTGCGGATGAGCACGCCGTAGCGGGTCGGCAGGCGCCGCGCGTTGAGCACGTGCCGGGTGAGCCGGGTGTCCCCGTCGTGGGTCAGGGCTTTCTGCTTGATCTCGGCCAGGGTGCGGCCCACGGCCGGGGTGAACTCGGGGACCTTGGCGCGCATGTCGAACGCGACGGCCGCGCGGCTGCGGCCGGTGGTGGCGTCGATCAGCAGCCGGTCCCCGAACTCGAATCCCCACGTGTCGACGTAGGACTCGAACTCGCGGACGTCGGCGAAGAACCCGACCACGTCGAACCGGTCGAACGCCGTCCGAACCGCCAGATCGGCGGCCGCCCGGTCGACCTCCCAGCCGGCCCCGGCGGGGCCTTCAGGCTTCTCCTGGCAGTGCAGCACGGCGGCGTGCCCGTCGGACATGCGCACCGCCACCAGGCCGGTGGCGTCGTCGTTCTTGCTGCCGTCGAAGAACATCACCACGGTGTCCCCGTCGACCAGCGGGGGTCGCTCGGGGTCGTGACAGGCGGACCATTCCGGGGCCGTCGTCCACGCCGAGGCCGCAGAGGAACGCTGATTGAAGAAGTAGCGGCGGCTCTCTTCCGGGTCCTTGGTCAGGTCCCAGAACTCGTTTTCCACGATTCCGCGAAGATCCATCCACTCGGCGGCCGGGCCGTAGACCTCCCGCAGCGCCGCCACCATCGCGTCCATATCGGTCAGCGCGACAGCGGCCGGGGCCTCGCGGTGGTCCCACAGCAGCCGGGCCGAGCGGGTACGGCCTTCGCGGATCGCTTTCGCTTGCCGGTCCAGGGCTTCGAGGATGGAGTCTTGACCGCCCTGGTACATCGTGGACGTGAACAGGCCCCAGGGCTGGGCGGCCTTACGCTTGCGCAGGTTGCGGTCCACGGTCTTGAACATCCGCCGCAGCTCGGGCGTGATGTAGAGGTGCGGTTCGTCGAAGATCGCCAGCGATTCCTTGCCGCCGTCCTTCGCCGAGGAGCTGGCGGTAGACGGGACGATCTCCCCGCCGCCAGGCAGCAGCACACGGGTCAGCCCGGCCGCATCATTCGGCAGGTCTTCACCGAGCGGGCCCTCGGTCAGGTTGAAATGGATGACGTCGTAGGTATTGCCGGTCTGGCTCTCTTCGGTTGCCAGGCAACGAATGTAGGGGTAGATGAGCGGCTGGCCCATCGGCTCGCCGGGTGCGTAGGTGTAGGTGAAGTCTCGCCACCGGTAGGTCTCGCCGCCCTTGGCCCAGCCGCAGAACCGGCACGGGCCGAACGCCTCGAACAGCCCGACGAACCCAGCGATTTCGCTTTTGGCTCGGCCTTTCGCGCGGGACAGGACAGCGCGGCTGTACTGGCGGCGTCCGTTGGTGTCGAGGGCGTAGGTGTCGATCAGGAACCCGGCGAACTCGTCGTCCAGGTCGACGTCATCGCCTTGGACGTCACCGGGGCCGTGCACGGTGAAGTGCTCGGTCCAGGCCGCCGCCAGCCAGCCCAGCGACCGGTCCCGGTCGTGGCCGGGTGCGTAGACGAGTTCACGAGGCACCGCCGAGCCTCCTGCGCCGCTCGTCCAGGCGGGTCACCGCCGCAGCGTCCGGGACTGGTGGGGCATCGGTGTCGTCGCCGGGTGTGGTGTAGCGGATGCGGAGCTTGAGCCGGTCCTCGTGGGTCAGGCCGAGCTTGGCCGCGCGCAGCCGGAGTTCGGCGGCGCGGTTGGCCTCGCCGCGCCAGAACGCGTCGACCAGCACCGCGGTTTCCATCGCGAACCGCCAGTCCGTCTCCGTCCACAGGCGACAGTGCGGCATCCGGCGGACCGCGTCCCACCACGCCAGCGTTTCCGGGTGCCACTTCTTCCGGCCGTTGCGCGGCAGCTCCGGCGAGTCCCCGTCGAACGGGACTGCCTCGACCGTGGTCCAGTCGTATGCCTTGGGGTTGCGGTTGCGAGGGTTGGCCGAGGGCGGCCGTCCGGTGATCGCCACGGCTCACCCCCAGTTCAGGCAGGGGCGGCCGGGTACGGCTTCGCCAGCGGGGTGACCTGGCGGCGCATCGCGCGGTCCAGCGGATACAGGTAGCGGTGCTTGATCGTGGTCTCGACTACCCGGCGCACGTTCGGGTCCACGGTGCGGCGAACGAACTCCTCGGCGGTCTCCCCGCTCGGCCGGTGGACGGCCATGTGCCGCAGGGTCCGGCCGTGCACGAGCTGCCCGTGTACGACGTAGGACGCGTTCGTGGGGTTGGTGGAACCGGCGTAGATCCAGTTCCCGGCCTGGTAGATCCCGCCTCTGTGGCCTTGGGCGGTGTCGGCGTAGGACACGATGAGCCGCAGGCCGGGGCACGCGGCCCGGAGCTGGCGCAGGCTGGCCGCGACCATCTGAGTCACCGGGTGCTCATGCGGGCGCAGCGCGACGCGCAGCAGCTCCACGCACTCGGTCTGATCCAGGCCGTAAGGGCTGCCGAGCGCGGCCGTGGCGGACCGGCCGAACATCACCACGCCGGTGAACTCGCCGTGCTCCCAGACCCCGAACGGGGCGATCTTGCTTCTCGGCATCTTCTGCGAGTAGTGCCAGCGCAGTACCGCGTACTGCGCCGCGTGCCAGGTGCACGGAGCAACCAGCAGCGGGACGGCCGGGTCAGCGTGCGGTCCGCCGGGCGGGGGCCGCTCCGCAGGCTCGGCGAGCCAGAGTCCGGGCGGAGAGCTGGTCGAGGCGGGGGACGTCGGTGATCGGACGGAAGTCGGGTTCGCGGGCATCCTTGGTCCGGGGACGGGGGGAGGTGGCGGCCATGTGCGCGTCACCTCCCAGCAGGTCAGAGGTTGGCGCGGCGCGGCTGCCACCCCACCGCCGACAGCGGAAGGAGCGGGGTAAGCTGGCCGAGACGGATGGGCCTCGCATTGAGGCCGGGTCGCGGGCACGCGACCCAGTCAGGTTCTATCCCTACTTTTCCGTCGCAGCCGTACTAGAGGCCCTAACTCATTAATGAGTTTAGGGCCATGTTTAATATTTGAGCCCTTGTAATCTATAAATTACAACAAAAGGAAGTGTCAAATTATAGTTTACATAAAATAAACGGGACGCCTAACAGTTACAGCTGCTAGACGTCCCTGCGCAACAACTCAAAACTAGCTTCCAGGCGAGAAAAGAGATATTGCGTATGTGCAAGTGTAGTCGATGTGGCAAATCATGCCCGCACGACTCTCACCAACCTGACACGCTGGCCGGAGCCGCAGATAACGCTCTGAGCTGCGCGAAGCGGTACCGGCGGCTGGTCTGTCTCCTTGTCCTCACGGGGGCGCTCGCCCTCGCGATGGTCATCGTCGGCGGGCCGGGTCTCCTGGCATACCTGGTCCAGCTCGTCAGCAGGAGGTAAACCGACATTGCCGGATGCGGGGTCGGCGCGCCGCGGAAGCGGCGTGCCGAGCCCGCCGTGTCTTTCACGCCGAGGCCGGCACCCGGATGCACTGGCGAGATCGCCGGAGTTTCGTACACACCGCGAGGTGCTATGCCTAACCGGTGGGCCTGCGCTGCGGCGAAGGGGTCACCCCCCAGGGGTGGCGGTGCGTGAGGACCGCCGACCACGTGACGCGGCGGTGCTGGTCACCGGCTCGGCCGGTGCGGCGGTCTCGGTCTCGGCCGGGCCGATCGGCTCGGTGGTCGAGGACTCGGCGGGCTCGGCCGCCGTGTCGGGTGCGGCTACGGCCATGCCGGTGGTGAGCAGCCACTCGGCGGCGGCCTGGTCCTGGTCCACGATGGTGCGGGCGGGGTGTCCGCCGAGGGAGCGCAGCAACAGCACGCGCATGGGTTCACCTCTCGATCAATCCGGGGTGTGGTTCGGGTGGACGGTTCGCGGACGGCCGCCGGGCAGCGGCGGCCCGGCCGCCTTCGCGTCCGCTCTTGGTGGCGTGACACGGGGAGCAGATCCCTTGCAGGTTCGCGTCCGAGTGGTTGTCGCCGGGAGTGATGTGGTCGACCTCGGTCGAGGACGCCACCAAGCACAGACAGCACACCGGATCGCGTCGCAGAATGCGGGTACGGCGGCGCGGCCAGTCACGTGGGAGGCGGGACGCGCGATTACTGCCGGACCAGGCGGGCATGTACTCACCGCCCTGGAACCGTTCTGTCCGCGTGTGAACGCGGGAGAGCCCCGACTACCGAGGGGTAGTAGCCGGGGCTCTCAACCGAGTCTCAAAGGAATGCCGTGCACGCACACGGGTCCAACATGATCAATCTAGCGTTCGGTGCAGGTCAGGCGCAACCGGGTTCTAGTCGCGGGCAGCAGAGACGTACTTGTGCGCCGTGGTGTAGTGCACACCGAGGCGACGGGCGATCTCCGCGACGGTCAGCGGAAGCCCGTCGTCGCCGGTTTCGGTCAGCAGCTCGGCCACGCGCGCGGCCAGCTCGCCGCGCGGGGCCTTGTCGGTTGCTCCGGCCGGTCGGCCGCCGCTGTGTCTGCGCTCGGGCTGTTCGCGCTCGGCACGGTAGGTCTCCACCGTGCTGCGGTGCCAGAAGGGCACGCCGCCGTGTTCTTCGTCCGGCGCGGGAACGAGCGGGCGCTCACCCTCGGCGCGGGACCGTTCGCGTTCGGCGCTCTCGTAACGCAGCCACGTGGCGGGCGTGATCCCTGCGGCCTCGGCCGCCTCGACCCGGTCCAGCAGATCCCCCGGATTGCCGAGTGCCGGAAGTACGGGCACCGGCTCGCCGCGCGCGAACGCAGCGGCCTGCTCGGCATCCCAGAGCTTCCGGTGTGTCCGGCCGCGAACGGGATTGACTTGCTCCGGGTGTCCCGGCTGGTCCCACGGCGGCGGGTCGGCTCGCCGTGCCGTGCGCAGGCTCATGCCGTGCAGTGCAGCGATGTCCTCTTGAGTGATGAGCGTGCGGCCCGCCGGTATCACGTGAACTCCGTCCCCTCCCTGGCCTGTCTCGTGCTGGTGTTGAGGGTAGTAGGCCGCCCCGGCTCCGAGTCGGAGCCGGGGCGGCGGGTTGGTCACTAGCCGTTCAGCGCGGCCTTTCCGTTGCGTCCGACCTTGCTCTGACCGGTGTCGGCAGTGCGGCCGTCCCGGCGGCCCGCGTCAGCCCCGGCGACGCTGTGCTTGTCTTCCCGGCTGAATCCGAGGTTCGGGAACTTCTTCTCGAAAGCCGCCTGCGTCCGCTCCGCGTCGGACACCAGGACCAGTTCCCCGGCCTTGCCCGCGACCTTCTCGGCCATCTCGGCGCGGGAGGCGGCGATCTTGTCCGCGACGCCCCGGCCGTAGCCGGGCAGGTAGGAGCGGAAGAACGTGCGGCGTTCGATGTTGGCGTTAGCGGCGGTGTCGAACATGCCCTTACGCTCGGCCATGTGCGCCCTGGCTGCGGCCATGCCCTGAGTCTCGGCCTGAAGCAGGATCGAGGGCAGCAGCAGTTCCAGCGCCTTGAGCGTGGCAGCCGGTCCCATGATCAGGACCCACCGGGCGTTGCCGTTCATCTTGTTGCCCATCGTGCACACCGAGCAGCCGTGCGCCTCGGCGACCGCGTAGACCAGCGAAGCGCGGGCCTTGCCGTGCCAGCCCTGGCCGGAGATCTCGAACTGAAGGAGCTTGATCGGCTCCGGCCGCTTGCCCTCGCGGTGGCGCAGGGTCGCGGTGTCGAGGTTGTACTTCGCGATCAGCGCGGCGGCCTTCGCCGCGTAGGTCTGGGCCTCCTCGGGGGTGACCGCGTTGTCCTCGGCCTTGTCCAGCAGCTTGCGGACCCGGTCAGCGATGTTGGGAGTGGTAGCCATGATGGTGTTTCCCTTCCAGTGATGACGGTGAGTTGTGGTTGTCGGGAGCGGGGTTCTAGTTCCGTTCCCGACAAGAAGAACTATATCTGATGTTAAGGACAGGCGGAAGGGGTGCAGGGGTGACCCGCCCCACGTTTCCGTTGAGGCGGGCCATCCCTGCGATCAGGCGCGGATTCCGGTACCGCTGTCAGTCGTCCGAGGACGACTGATTTCCGTTGGCACGCTTGATAATCAGCGTGAACAGGTGCGTTGCGCACATCATCAACGACACGTGCGGAGGCAGCTCGAACACGTCAACCTCAAGCGGCCGGATGCCGGTCCTCAAGCTCAGCCGTGCGTGCTGCGCGAAGGCGTGCGCCTTCGGGCCGGGACACGGTCCCTCGTGCTCGATCCGGCGGCATTGACTGCACGGCTCCGTGTCACTCACGGGAACGGGCAGCGTCCACAGCACGGACGGAATGGGAGCGTTCGGGGGCTGCGGCAGGCTGTAGACGACCCAGACCTGACGCGGGCGTGGTTGTCCATTGCGGTCAGTCATGGAAGGTTTCCTCTCGGGCTCACGGATTGCGAGACCCGGCAGCCGATCGGCTTGCCCGGTTGACTGCCGGGCAATACTGGAAGGTGAGGCGGCGGAAGGGTTTTCGCTTCCGCCGCCCCGTGCGGGCTAGCCCTCGGCCTACTGCTGAGAGATGACCTTCCGGTCCAGGATCAAGCGCTTAATAGCCAGCATCGCCAGCCGCCAGTCCAGCCCGTCGGGAAGCTTGACCTTGGCCGTGTGCAGTTCGGCACCCGCTTCCAGTTCGGCCCGATCGCGTTCCATAGCCACGTGAAGCGCCATGCCGGGGCAGGTCGCCTGCTTCCGCTCGAAGCAGAACACGCACGGCTCACTGCCAGTGGTCATGTCCGCCAGCAAGCGCACGATCGACGGTTCCCAGATGGTCACGGGCTCGGGGTCCTCGGTCCGGGGAACCGTGCCCTGCGGGTAGCCGTCAAGGTGGTTGTTCAGCTCCGTGTAGCGGTAGAGTACCCACCACTCAATTACGTTGTGGTTCAACGGATTCCTTCCGTTTGCGATGACGGTGATGTGGCGCTGAGAGCGGGGTTCTAGGTCCGTTCCCAACAACAAGAACTATATCTGATGTTGGCGCCAAAGGGAAGGGTTGGTGAGGGTGTGTGACCCGCCCCATATACTGGCGATGCTTCCTCCGTGATGACGGTGAAGCGGGCGAGACCGGCCGGTTCTAGCCACCCTTCGGGGCGGTCGACCGGTCTCGCCACCTCTTAGCCGGCCAGGAGTGCGCCGCGGCGACGCTGCCAGGAGGTCAGCACGGCGTTGCGTTCGTAGAGCGGGCGCCGCCGGGACCCGTGATTGGCCCATCCGTCTTCGCTGCGCCAGCGCCGCAGGGTTCCGGCCGGGACGTCCAGCCATGCCGAGAGCGCCGCGACGTCGGACAGCGGTGTGCCCTGTGCGTCGCTGAGTTCGTCCCAGTGCGCACGCGGCCATCGCGTCCGGCACCTCGGACAGGTGATCCGGTCAGCCTCGGCCCGCACGCGCAGCCGGGCACCGCACGGCCGCTGCGTCGTCTCGTTGAGCGTCGGGCATGTGCCGACCGGGATGCTGGACTCGGCCGTGCCGGTCGCTGCGCGCACCGTGGCGAGCAGACCGCGCACTTCCTCGGCGAAGTCGCTGACCCAGTACTGGCGGGTGACGTAGTCAAACCACTCGACCAGGAACGCGGTCTCTCCGTGGACGGTGCGGGCGCTCAGGCCGAGCTGTTCGGCGATCTCGTCCCGTAGCTGGCCGAGTGGAGTGTCGAGCTTGCCCGCCCACGGCTGGTCGGCGGTGAAGTCCAGCCACCCGACCAAAAGCTGTCCCTGTCGCCGCGCGGCCGGGTCGGGCACGCCCATGCCGGTGTCCTCGCGGATGTTGTCCGCCCAGCTCGACAGGATTTCCAGCACCGAATGCGCGTCGCCGTCGTCCTCGGCGCGGGTGCGACGATCGGTCAGGACCAGGACGCTGTCCCGAGCCGGGGACCGCGACCCGTAGCCGGGAGAGACCCGCCCGCTGGTCGACGCTCCGCCGGGCACGGCGGCCCGGATGAGTTCGGGGTAGAGCCGCGCGAGTTCCTGAATGTCGGCGCGCAGCTCGTCCGCGCACGGATCGCACGTGCGGTAGCCCTGCTGGGCCGGGAACGGTTCTCCCGTGCGCGTGCGGCAGCCGAGTACGCACCGGGTCTCCTGGTCCTCGGCCGGGGTGGTGCGGGTGATCATCGTGCGGTCTCCTTCTCAGCCTGCGGCGTGCTGACCGCCTGGCGGGCGAGTTGTGCTCGGGCGAACTCGAGGCGGGACGGATGCATCCGGGTGGTTTTGTCGCGCAGCTCCCGCACTCCGGCGCGGTTGCGCGACAGCGGACCGCACACGACCCACGCCTTGGCCTTGCAGAACGGGCACTCCACGCTGCGGGCGAGATCGTGCTCGGGGTTGCGCCGCCAGCCCATGACCTCGTAGGCGGTGCGGATGCCGCGCATCCCGGCCTGCCGGTGGTAGTCCCGCTCGGTGGCCGGGCGTTCGCCCCGCTGCGGCGGGATCGCCGTCGAAGCCGCAGCCGGCCCCGACGGGGCCTGCTCCGCGGAACGGTCGCGCGCCGCGTCGCAGCTTCCGGCGACGTCGGACGGGGTCGCCCGGCGCGCGCTGGTCCCCATCGCGCTCATCGCCGCGTGGCATTCGGTGAGGCTGTATCCGGCCAGGCCGGACAGCCAGGCCGTCACCAGGTCGTCGGTCACGTGCGTGTCGGTGTGGCGGGTCAGCAGACCGCGCACGTCGCTGCGGCTCATGACCGCGTAGATCGTGCCCATCACGCCGCCCGCTCGTCGACGGCCGAGGCCAGCGCGGCGTCCAGGATCGCGGCGAGCTGGTCGGCGTCGGCGTGCTGCGGCCGGGCCTGCCGGACGGCCAGGCCGACCCCGTGCTGTTCGTCCTCGGCGATCGCGGACGCGCGCAGACCCTCGAAACGCTGGACCATCTCCGCGTCCCGAGCCCTCTTTTTCGGATCGGTACCCGCGACGCGACCGGCGCGCATCCGTTCACCGACCAGCATGGGCAGGAAACTGGGCGGCAAGGTCTTGGTCGACCAGGCCGCCAGCCCAGACCCGATCACCGCACCGGTGATTCCCTCGCGCAGCAACGGAATCACCTCGGCCACAAGCTGGGACCGGACACGCGCGGGCACCGACTCGGCGTAGAACTCCACCAGCCGCGCAGCCTCGGTCCGGCGCTCCTGCCGTAGCGAGCTTCCGTTACGGGTGTGATCGGCTTCACCTTGCCGGGCGGCGGGTTCTCCGGCAGAACGCGCGCCGCGTGGAGCGGGCGCGGGTGACCCCACTTTCTTGCTACGCAACGGAAGGGAGAGTTCTCCGGTCTCCCGCTCCCTACTCCCTTCTCCCAGGTCCTTCGGCGAAGGGTTTCGGGAAGGGTTTGCCGGAGGGTTAGCCGGGGCCGCAGGAGGCTCGGCGGGCTGGCCGGTGGCCGGTTGCGTGGCAGCGGGTGGGCGGCCCGTGCCGCGAATCGTCATCGCGGCCTTGACCTCCGGCGGCAGTTCGGGTGCTCCGGCCTCCAGCGCCTCGGCCGCCACGAGCGGGGCCGGGCCGGTGATCTCGACCGGCAGGCGCCGCAGCTCGGCCGCCAGCGCGGCCCGCAGGATCGGTGACTCGATCTCGAACGCGACGCGCAGCGCGCCGCGCAGCATGTTCGGCTGCTTGTACAGCTCGTCGTTGCGGATGAACGACCGGACGAGCAGTTCCTCGGTGTCCTGGTCGATCACCACGAACCGTGCGGCGTCCAGCTCCGAGAGCGCCGCGCGCACCTCGGCCAGATCCAGGTCCGGGTGCGTCCGGCTCCACCGTTTCACCGACAGGTCCAGCGCCCCGGCGTAGGAGAGCTTGACCTGTGTCATGAGCTGTACGTAGATCATCTTCGCCGCGAGTGAGAGAGCGACGAATTCCTTATCATTCCAGATACGCAGGTAGATACGGGCGTGGTCACGCGCCACAAAAACTCCCTATGGAACCGAAAATGGGCAGCGTGAAGCGCTGCACTGTGCGAGTGGAAGCGAAAGCCGAGCCCGGCGGCCTGGCCTACCGGTGGCAGGCCAGGCCGAGCCGTGCGCGAATCCGGGCGGCGGTGTAGGTGGTCATACCTGTCCGCCGAGCGGTGTCGAGGTCGGTGCACCCGCGTTGGTGCAACCAGGTCACGACGAGTTCACGCCCTTGCGGGCTCAGTTCTTCAGCGAGCAGGGCGCCACGCAGACACCGGCGTGCGGCCTCGGTGTCTGCGTGGCGAGCTGCACCCATCATCAGGCGGGTTCCCCGGTCGCGTCCTGGTCCCGGAATGGTTCACGGGGCAGGGCGGCCAGGTCCAGCGCGTAGACGGGCTGAAGCTTGTTGCCGTTGCGTCCGGCTGTGTCTGTTGAGCGAACGTATCGGCCTGTCGCGACGAGCAACCCGGCGGCACGTAGCCGGTTGACCGTCGCGCCGATCAGCGGCGGCGCGATCCACGAGGGCAACAACCCTCGCCAGCGGTTCGCGGTGGTCTCCCGGAAGGGATCTGCCATCGCGTCGCCCACAATCGCGGACACGACCGCCAGCACGGCGGACTGATTCCTCGGTTCGACCAGCAACAGGGCGGAAATCGCGTTCACGGTCTCCGCGTCGCCCGCCTTGGCGGCGTCGCTTGCGTGGCGTGCGTGGTCGAGCATGGCCTCGGCCAGCGGCACCAACTGGGCCGCCGCAACGGGCTGCGGCGATTCGCCGGGCTGGGCCTGGCCGGCACTGGCGTGCTCGTCCCGCGCGGCGGCGGCGCTCACACGCCCAGGAGCCGGAAGGTGCTGACCACGCCGTTCGACGTGCACGCCAGCGCGATCAGCGGGAACCGTTCTTTCAGGAGTTTCTGCGATAGTCCCGACCGGACGGTGGACTTGTAGCTGACCACCGGCTCGCCGTCGATCAAGCCGATTTCGGCGTCGCCCATGCGCGCCTTGACTGGTGCCTCCAGATCATCACAGAGCTGTTCGTAGAATTTCACGCGCTCTTTCGCCTCGGTCAGGGCGTCAATCACTGCGGAGAGCCCAGTCAGTTCCACCGCCTTGCCCGGCACGCTGCGTCGCGCCGTCGTGGGCGTCGCGCTCGTCATCTTTCCCCGCCTCCTCATGGGACCAAAGGTCTGGAGTCCCTAGCCCTATTGCGTAGCAACGAGAGTCAAGCCCGAGCACCGCCGGTCCAACGCGGGCAAACCACATCGGACCGGCGGCGCCGCCCCCTAGCGGCCCCGCGGAATGGCGGTGCTCGGGCCTGACGCCCGAGAAAGGCCAGCTTCTCGAAAAAGCCCAAGCGCGTCAAGTGATCTTCGCGCTCGACGTGTCAGTGTCGTTTTGTTGCCGCGTGTACTCTGTCGCGCACAGCGAGTTCTAAGGAAGCTTTGGCTACGCTTGGTGTCCCACACATCATCACCACCGGCGTGCCAGTCCGGGCAACTCGCGTCACCGGGCGAGTGGCCTCGGTCGCCCATCATCGGCACGGAAGCCGCGAGAGGACTCTCACTCATGGCGGAACCACACACGCACATAGCCGCCCTGGTCCAGCGCTACGCGAATGGCCGATCAATCAAAGAGATCGAACGGGCCGCCGGACTGAACGAGGGCGCGCTCGGTTACTACCTGAAACCGTCATCCACGGGCCGGAAGCAACGCGTACCACGCCTCGACGTGATGGAGCGCTTCGAGCAAGCGCTCGGCGCCCCGCTGGACGAGGTCAGCCAAGCGTTCGTGCGAGACGCCCAGTTCGACACCGGCGAGAGTTTCAGCGCGGCTGAAATCGACCTCATCCACCGGTTCCGCGAGCTACCCGACTGCGACCAGAAACGCCTACTCGCCATAGTCGAGAGCTTCGAGCAGCATCCCTATCGTGCGACTGCCCGACAGTGTTAACAGCTTGTCGCCAGTCGCACACCAGGCGTCCGCCTCTGTGCTATTTCCGCAGGTGGAAGGCGCCAGTGGGGTAGGTTGAATCCACAACAAACACAAGCAGCAAGGCCGTCTGGACCGGCGAACATGCCGGGCGGGGACCAGACGACCCACGAACGCGTGACGCTGCCTCGGGCCGCCGATCCGGCCGAGGCGGTTCAAGGGGAGGAACACGTGACCGACGAGCGTGTGAACGAGCTGCCGCTCGTCAACGTCGTGCCGCCTGCAACGCTGCCGCCCGACGAGCCATACCGGCTCGTCACCCACCCTGCCTTCGCCGCCCTCATCAGCGAAGGCACCCCCATGACCACCGACCTGGCCCAGCTTCTGAACGACCTGGAACAGCGGCGACGCGACGTCGACCCACCGGAGACGCCTCGTTGAGCAAAATGGGGCGCTGTTGATGCCAGCGCCCCACCCTGCTTACTTCACGACCGGTCAGGCGGCCGGGGTACCGCGCGCGGTGTCGTAGAGCCACTTCCGGAACTCGGGCGTGCTGGTATAGATGGTGGGGAAGACGCCGGGCAACCGGGCTCCGGCGGCGCGGCTGCATCCACCGACCAGCCGCGGAACGCCGTTCACGACCGCTACGGCGGGACTCCCGCTATCTCCAGGGCCGGGGCCATCGGTGCCGTGCGGGTTGTCCGTGCAGATCTCGCCTTCGGACTGGTCGCCCTTGGCGCACTCGGCCGCGCCGAGCACGGTTGTGTCGAGCTGCTGAAGCTTCTTCGGCAGGTTCGTGGGGTCGCCGTCCGGCTGGGCGCTACCCCAGCCGTACAGCCTGATCCGGTCGCCCGCACGCGCGGCCTGCCCGGCCAGTTGCAGCGGCTGCGCGCTGACCGGGTGGTCGAGCTTGAGCATCGCGACGTCACTGACCTTGCTGCCGGGTGCCCCTTCGCCCCACTTCCAGCCCGGATGTACCACGATCTTCACGACTTTCGCTGTTTCCCCGCCGCGCGTGCGGTCCTTCGACCCCACCCGGACCTTGAACTTCTTCGCCGAGACGGGAACCCGGTCGGGTACGCCGGGCATGTCGGTGACGCACTGGGCGCCGGTCACCACCCAGTTCGGGAACAGCACGGTGGCGCCGCACTCGTGGAAGTTGAACCGGTTGTACGCCGGGGCGTCGGACTGAAGCGACGCCATCCAACTGGTGTTCCCGGTCGCTTCCCGGCCACCGACGAGGTTCGGCTGAACATCGTCGGCCGCCGTCGCCGGGCTGACGCCGGCCAGGCCGGGCATGGCGAGAACCGCCGCAGTTACCGCAAGAATCGTCTTTCTCAACATTCCTCTTTCTGATCGTTCCAGCAACACCCCGCGCCCTTCTTCTCAAGGCACGAAGACTTTCCCCAGTGAGTTAAGGCTCGGGGGCGGGGAGTCAGGCCGCCCCCGAGCAACCGCCGTCCCTACATGACGACGGGGTTGGACCTCGGCCGCCGCGCCTGGCGGGGGGCTACACAGACGCAGCGGCCGAGAGCTCATCACCAACCTCCGAAAAGGCGTCTTCCCCTTCCTTGCAGGTAATCGACCCAACGACGGCGAGTCCTGTTGATGGCCCATTCAAAACGTGTGGCGGGTCGCAGACGAAGGGGGCGCGACGCGCTTCCCTGGACAGGGCAAGCCGATCACGGTGCCCTTGCCCTGACACGACTTACGGCAGGGTGATGCTCTGGTTGTCCGGCGTGATGGTCCACGTCCACGTGGTGATGTGGGGGTCACCTTTGGAACGCCACCAGCGGTAGGCGGCTTGAGCCTCGTCCCACAGCCGGCGGACGCCACTCTGGCGGACTGTGCACTCGCCCATGCGGACCTCCCGCACCGAGGCCCAGGAGTGAGTGACCGGATCGCGGAACCACACCTGGCGCGTACCTCGGGGATCGGGGTCCTGGACACCCGCCCGGCATCCGGGCATCGCGACCGCCAGCGCCCAGCGTGCCGACGGATCATCGAGGAGCGACCACGGAAGGATGGCGGCCTCGGACTCGATGACCGGGCCGTGGTCCCATTCCGGGAGATGGTCCGGCACATCCGGTGACCGCTGGGACCTCGACTCCATGAACACCACACCCATCGGGAGGGTCCTCCCGGTTGCGGTCCCGTCGCCGTGCACCGTGAACCGGACGAGCGGTCCACCGGTCATGTCCGTCCGGACGGGAGCGAGGATGAAACCGCCGGGCGTGGTCTGCTCCACCCAGGCGTAAGGAACCCGCCCGAGATGGACAGCCGCAGTCGCGATAATCCGATCGTAAGGGGCGTTCTTCTCCCAGCCGAACGTGGCGTCCTGCGGGATCAACGAGACATCGCCACAGTCGGACGCGAGAAGAGAACCCTCGGCCCACGTAGCCAGATCCCGGTCAACCTCCATCGTCGTCACTCGCCCGGAGGAGCCGACGATCTGGCGAAGAAGGGCGGCGTTGAACCCGGTCCCCGCGCCGATCTCCAGCACCGAGTGACCTTCCTCGACGCGCAGTTCCTTGAGCATCTTCGCCACGACGGACGGTTGCGAGGCAGAGCATGTCGGATAGTCCCCGACGTCCGGCCACTCGATGCGGCCGTCGTCGTACTGGGTCACGATGGCGGTGTCCGAGTACACGGCGTTCATCCAGTCAACGGGGTCGGCCGACCGGTCGACCGGCCGCCGCTTCACCCACACCCGCGCCGGAATGAAGTCCTCGCGGGGGACCGCCGTCAGGAGCGGGCCGAGACCGGCGGGCAGTTCGCCGGACCGGTCCAGCTCCGCCACCAAATCCGCAGGGGTTCTGGCGGCATTCGTCACCTGTCGTCCCCGCTCTCCGTGGTGTGACCGTCCGAGCCCTGGTTGGTGTGGTCGGTCTGCGAGTCGTCGTCGCCCCTGTCGTGACGTCCACTCGGGGCAGGGACTTGCTGGACCATGATGACCTCCTGATGCTGTTTTCATTGTCACCGCACCTGCCGTGGTGCGGGGCTGGGGACGAGTCCGGCCGGGCGGATCGTGACCGGCCGTCGCTTCGCGACGGGGATTCGGCACAGTGGGTGTGGCTGGAGAATCGCCAGAGGCGCGTCGAAATGACCGGGTGCTCCGATGGTCAGGACCGCCCGAAGCGTCCACTCCGGGTCACTGTGGTACTGCCAGAACACGATCTCGGGCATGAACACATCGGTGTCGTCCGACGTGGGAACGCGGTAGGCGGTTGCGCGGTCCTGACTCCGGAGAATCAGCACATCCGCACACGTCGGCCACTGAAACGTCGCAGCGATCAACTCCGGCGCCCCTTTCGGCCCGAACAGATATACCGTCCACCTCCGGCGCGCCAGTTCACCCAAGAGTTCGTCCACAGACAGCGCCCTCACCTCGCAGTCCGCTCGAAGTTCTCGTTTCCGGGTCGCTGTGCTTCGCGCGAAGACGACTGCCTAGGCAAACGAACTGCGAGCCCTCGGTCACCGGCGCTACACGGCAAGACCTTCCTCGCCGTTATCTGGGTGAACCGCGGAGGCGGCTCCTCCGGTAGGTTCCCGACGCTCAACACCGAGCCGGGCGGCAGCTCGTAACTCGGCTTCGTCGGCGGCTCAGCGTCCACGACGGGCAGGTCAGGCCGCGTCACGTCATCCAGGAACGACGGATCGACAGGTGCCCGGTGCACCTCGCGCGGGACCTTCGGCAACGCCTCAACGCGCGGGAACACCGCTGTATCCGCATCAACCGGCCGACGAGGACGAACGTCGCCCGAACGGCGCCGACCTTCTCTCCGCTCCGCCCGGTCCCGATCAGCGACGGTCCCCTTCAGCGTCTTCCAGGACGTGAACTCGGTGGGATTGGCGTGCCTGCCGATAGATCGAAAGAACTTGTCCCAGGTCAGCCACCAGGCATACCCCAAGGCGAACAACGCCACTAACAGGCCACAGAGAAGGCCACCCAAGTTCACCCTTGCGCTGTCCATCATCGCCCCTCACACCGGCTCGCGGATACAGCTCAAGCGAGCAACACGAAAGCGTGACAGCACGGATCGGGCGGGATCTTTGCGTGTCCGGGCATGAAGTCGCCAACGGCACTTACTAGTCACCCAGGCTTTGACAGGGTGGGCGCCATCGCGTGCTGTCACACGCGAAAACGTAAGGGCGATCGAGGGCTGCGAGAGGTACAGTTTGTACCCTCACTCGATTGGTCTATGCGGCCAGCCCGACTCGGTTGCACAGTCGGCGAACTTCAGCTGCTCGTCCGACGGGAGGCTTCTTCCTCAAGTTAATCAGCATGTCGCGGGCGAATCCGTTGTAGCTGATCGTCTCGGACGCTACTGCCTGCGACCGCTCAAGGAGCTTGAAGACAGCATCGCCGTCCCCTTCGAGCGCATACGCGCGCGCCACCTCGATTAGGTGTCGACCACGTCGGGCAAGGGAAGGAATCGTGGTCGGATCGAAGGTGTTAGCTGCTCGCAATGCTTCACCATTGCGCCGCAACTCAACGCCTAGCGTAACGGCATGTGCTGACATGACACTTAAAGAGAAACTAGTTTGGGTGTGCCGGTAGTCAGGGCCGAGCTGTCGTGCTACTCGTTCGGCTTCTTCCCAATGGCCCCATGCCAGTCCGTGACGACCACGCCGGGCGTGTACGTATGCGAGTTCGGCATCTAGTGCTCCTACCATGCCTCGCCAGTTGTCGGGGGCAGTTTCAAGGTGCTGCGCAAGAGAGTTTCGGGCATCAGTCGCTAGGTCGATGGCCTCGTCCCATCGCCCAGCGTCTCGCAGAGCCTGGACCATCGCCCATGCTCCGGCTCCGATTAAATAGGGATCGTCGGCTTCTTGCGCCTCGGTGAGCGCGCGATCAGCAACCATCCAAACCAGTTCGGGCGCTGGTTGGTAAGCCACGTAAAAATCCGCAAGCTGGTACACGCCTGCTAGGCACCGTCGCGCCTCGCGACGCTCACCGTCCCGTAGCACCCGAGCGGCAACTTGCGCATCTCGAATCAAGCCTGGCAGGAGTGCACCCAGTTGCGTTCGATGATCCGATGAGGAGTGACGCACTAGCCACGCAGAGCGGAGCCGTTCCATGAGGTGTGACACGGAGGGCGCTTCGGCTTTCAGAGACACTCGATACTCAGTCAGCGCAGCTTGAACATCGGAAAGCGCCGAGTGTCGCGGGCCCGCATAGAGTGCAACGGGGACAGCATCTCCGTTGCCGGTCAACGTGGCGAGGTCATTGAGCTCCAACGCCTGCGCAATCCTGAGCAGCATGGGCAGCCGTGGTGTCTGAAGGCGCCCTGATTCCACCGCCTTAACCCAGTCGGGCCCCTTGCCCACCAGGCCGCCAAGTACTGGGCGAGACATGCCTCGCTTGTCGCGGTAGTACCGGATTCGCGCACCGACGGGTGCGTCAGCTGGCAAGTCGTCGGCCATCTCGGGACCATCCTTGTTCGCGGCAACTGCCCTTCCACCTGCGGACCTCTCATTGAGAGGTCCGCCACAAGACTAGCGGACGGGCCTTTGAGTCCACCGCACACTACGACGCACTGTATCTATACGGGCACTAGGCGCTACTAGCTGTAGCGAGACAGTGGTGTTGCCCGGCGAAGTCTGCGCGGCTACACCCCGTTGACCAGCGAAAACCGTACTTGGCTGCTTCACTGCGTAAGTCCGAAGTTGACTTTCCTTGCGTCTAGCGCAAGGAAGGGGGCCTTCATGTACTGGGCGCGCCGGCACAATCGACGAAAGCCGAACCTCGCCCTGCCGAAGTGCCTTCCCTGCCTTCAGCGCGTCACCGTTTCGTCGGCGCGGCCAAAGGGGTGTCCACCAGCTTCGGCGCCGACCGGACGGCCGGGCTGATCACGGTGGTCAGCGCCAGCGCCGCCATCCACAGGGTGAACAGCCACACCGTCGTGGTGGCGCCGGCCTTGCTCAGCAGGACGCCGCCGATCAGCGAGCCGAGCGGGACGGCCCCGAAGGCGATCATGCCCGCGGCGGCGAGCACCCGGCCCTGGATGTGGTCCGGGGTGATTTCGAGCTGGTAGGCCGAGATCGCCACGTTCCACAGTGGACCGACGAAGGCCATCGCCGCGAACACCGCGCCGAGCAGGAGCGGTTCCGTCACCAGTGCCAGCAGCGGCACCAGCAGGAGCCAGACCCAGTTCGCCCCGATCACGACCGTCTTCAGTGACAGCCGTCTGGCCGCCGCGGGTGCGAGTAGCGAGCCGAGTACCCCGCCGACCGCGATGATGCCGAGCATGACACCGATGATCGACGGTGACGCGCCGTGGTCGGTGGCGATCACGATCACGGTCAGGAACAGTGCCTGGAACAACAGGTTGCTGCCGGCGATCAGGAACGTGGTCGTCCGGAGGAACGGCTGCCGCCACAACCAGACCGCGCCCTCGGTGAACTCGGCTCCCCGCGGGCGCCGGTTCGGGGTGTCGCGCCGGACCTGGAAATCCTTGCGGATCAGCGCGAGGGTCAGCACGGAAACCAGGTAGCTGGCGATGTCGAACACGAACGGCGCCGCGCGGCTGAGGCCGAACAGCATCCCGCCGAGCGGCTTGCCCAGCATGGCCGCGCCCCGGCGGCGGGCTTCGTTGTGGGCCAGCGCCTGGGCGACCTGGGACGGGTCGACCACGTTGGGCACGGCGGCAGCGGCGGCCAGGCGATAGCACACCGCGAAAGTGCCTTCGAGGAAACCGACCACGAGGATGTGCGGCAGGGTCAGCCGTCCGAACAGCAGTGCCACCACGACGGTGCTCAGCGCCAGGCCGCACAGGAGATCGCAGTAGATCATCGTCCGCCTGCGATCGAACCGGTCGACCAGTGCGCCCGCGGGCAGCTGGAAGAGCAATTGCGGCAGCAGTGAGACGAATCCGGTGAGGCCGGCGTCGGCCGCCGAGCCGGTCAAGGCGAGTACCAGCAGCGGGTAGGCCACGTTGGACACGTTCGAGCCCAGGATCGACACCGCCGATCCGGTCCACAGCAGCACGAAGTCGCGGTTTCGGCGCAGCGGCGGCGTCTGGGCATCCATGCACCCGATGCTTACCGCCACCGGCGTGCCCGCACAGAGAAGGATCGGTACTCCGGCGCGCGATCGGCTGCGTGAACGCGCGCCACCTTCACCCTGCCGCGAGCCCGCGGCGGCCGGGCATCCTCGACCGATCATCCCTGGCTCCCGGTCTTTGGTGGCAGGACAGGAAGGCGGCTCATGGACACCCGAGGCAACCCCCGTGCCGAATTGCTGCGGCGACGGCTGCGAGGTTCCGGCACTCCGGAGGCGGGCGGCGGGATCGTCCCGGTGCCCCGGGACAGGCCGCTGCCGCTGTCGTTCGCGCAGCGCGGGTTGTGGTTGCTCGACCAGACCGGACCGGGCGGCGCCGACTACCTGATGCCGGTGCGGCTGCGGCTGCGCGGAGAGGTGAACGAGCCGGCGCTGCGCCGGGCCCTGGACGAGGTCGTCGCCCGGCACGAGGTGTTGCGGACCCGGTACCTGGCCGACGGTCCCGGCGGCGAGCCCGTGCAGGTGGTCGACGAGCCGGGCCCGGTGCCCTTCGAGCGGCTCGACCTCGCGGACCGGCCGGAGTCACTCGAAGGCGCGCTGGCCGACGCCGGTGCCCGCCCACTCGACCTGTCCGCGGAATGGGCACTGCGTGCCTTGCTGGTCCGGTTGTCCGATGTGGACCACGTGCTTCTCCTGTCCGTGCACCACATCGCGTCGGACGGTGTCTCGGAGTCGATTCTTCTGTCCGAATTGGACAGACTGTACGCGGCGTTCGCCGCCGGACGGCCGTCTCCGCTCGAACCGCTCGCCGTGCAGTACGGCGACTTCGCCGTATGGCAGCGGGATCGCCTCAACGGCGGTCGGCTCACCGAGAAGATCGAGTACTGGCGCAAGCAGCTGGACGGGAGCAGCCCGCTCGAACTGCCTGTCGACCGGCCGCGGGGCCCGGTCCGCGACAGCGCGGGCGCCACCGTGCCGGTCTTCGTGCCCGGCCCGCTGGCCGAAGCCCTGACCCGCCTCGGCCGAGAACACGGCGCGACGCCGTACATGGTGCTGCTGGCGGCGTTCCAGGTGCTGCTCGGCCGCTACAGCGGGCAGCCCGACGTGGTCGTCGGCAGCCCGGTCGCCGGACGTGCGCAGGACCGGACCGAAGGTCTGGTCGGGATGTTCGTCAACATGATCGCCCAGCGCGCCGACCTGTCCGCGGACCTGTCCTTCACCGAGTTGCTGTCGCGGGTGCGGGCGACCGCGCTCGACGCCTACACCCATCAGGACACGCCCTTCGACCTGGTGGTCGACGAACTCGTGGGGGAGCGCGACCCGTCCCGCACCCCGCTGTTCCAGGTGGTGTTCCAGCTCGGTGACGAGGGCGTGCCACAGCGGCTGCCCGGCCTCGGTGCCGAACCGGAATCCCCGGGCTGGGACGTGGCGAAATACGATCTGGACCTCACGCTCGCCACCCGGCCCGACGGTTCGATCACCGGGCGCCTGGGGTACGCCACGGCCCTGTTCGACTCCTCGACGGCTCGCCGCATGTCCGGTCACTTCGTGCGCCTGCTGGAGAGCATCGCCGCCGAGCCGACGGGCCGCGTCCACGGTCTCGCCATGCTGACCGACGAAGAGCGCGAGGGGTTGCTGGCCGCCGGGAACGGCCCGGCTACGACCTTCCCCGCGGACGAAAGCCTGACCGAGGTGTTCGCGGCCCGGCTCGCCGAAAACCCCGCCGCCGTCGCCGTGAGCTGTGACGGCGCACGGCTGACCTACGCCGAGCTCGACGCGCGGGCCAACCGGCTTGCCCACCGGCTCCGCTCGCTCGGGTCGGCGCCGGGACGGCTGGTCGGCGTCTCCCTCGACCGGGGGCTCGACCTCGTGGTCGCCCTGCTGGGTGTGCTGAAATCCGGTGCCGGCTACGTACCCTTGGACCCGTCCCTGCCCGCCGGGCGGCTGGCGATGATGCGGGCCGACGCCGAGGTCGGCATCGTGGTCAGCCGCGGTGAGCCGGCCGGATGGCTCACGGACGAGCCGGTCACCGCGGTGCTGCTCGACCAGCCCGGCGACTGGCCGGAGACGGACCTGGGCTCCTTGGCGGGACCGGGGGACGTGGCGTACGTGATCTACACGTCCGGATCCACCGGACGGCCGAAGGGCGTTCCGGTCACTCACGCGAACGTCCTGCGGCTGCTACGGTCGTGCGCCGCCGATTTCGCCTTCGGCCCGTCCGACGTCTGGACCTTGTTCCACTCCTACGCTTTCGACTTCTCGGTGTGGGAGCTGTGGGGCGCGTTGCTGCACGGCGGGCGGGCCGTCGTCGTGCCGTTCGAGATCTCCCGTTCCCCCTGGGACTTCCTCGACCTGCTGAGCACCGAGGGCGTCACCGTGCTGAACCAGACCCCGTCGGCCTTCCGGCGGCTCGTCGACGCGGTCACCGAGGCGGAGACCCCGCCGGAGTCGCTGGCGTTGCGGGCCGTGGTGTTCGGTGGCGAGGCCCTCGACGTGGCCGACGTGGCGCCGTGGTTCGCCCGCTTCGGTGACGAGCGGCCCGCCCTGGTCAACATGTACGGGATCACCGAGACGACGGTGCACGTGACCTACCGCAGGCTGCGTGCCGAGGACAGCACGGCGGGCCCGCGCAGTCCCCTCGGCAGGCCGCTGCCCGACCTGCGCGTGTACCTGCTCGACGGCAACCTCGAGCCGGTGCCGATCGGGGTGCGCGGCGAGCTCTACGTGTCCGGGCCGGGCCTCGCGCTCGGTTACCTCGGCCATCCGGCACTGACGGCGGACCGGTTCGGTCCCGATCCGTACGCGCCGCGTCCGGGTGCCCGGATGTACCGCACCGGTGACCTCGCCCGCCGCACTCCCGACGGCGACCTGGAGTTCGCGGGCAGGGCCGACGACCAGGTGAAGATCCGCGGCCATCGGATCGAACCGGGCGAGGTCGAGTCGGCGCTCGCGGGCCACCCGTCGGTCTCTCGCGCCGTGGTGCTCGCCCGCCGCCGTCCGGGAGAAGCGGAGCACCGCCTCGTCGCCTATGCCGTGCCGGTCGCCGGTCATCGGCTCGCCGCGGCGGACCTGCGTGACCATCTCAGCGGGCTGCTGCCTGCCTACATGGTGCCCGCGGCGTTCGTGCCGCTGGACCGCTTTCCGTTGACCGCCAACGGGAAAATCGACCGTGCCGCCTTGCCCGAACCGGCGGTGGACCACGCGACACCCGTCGGTCCGGTCGCGCCCCGCGACCCCGCGGAGCGAGCCATGGCCGAAGTCTGGGGTACCGCGCTCGGCGTCGGCTCGGTCGGGGTGCACGACAACTTCTTCGCACTGGGCGGTGACTCCATCCGGGCCATCCAGGTCGTGGGGCTGCTGCGCAAGCGAGGTCTTCCGGTGACCGTGCAGGATCTGCTGCTGCACCAGACCGTCGAGAGCCTGACCCGGTTCACCGGGACGGCGGCCGGCCCGGTGGAGGACCGGCGGGTCGCCCCGTTCGAGCTGGTCGGGGAAGCCGACCGGAAGGCGCTGCCGGAAGACCTCGACGACGCCTATCCGATGTCCATGGGCCAGACCGCGATGGTCTACGAAATGGTGGCGGACAAGGAGGTCAGCCTCTACCACAACATCACGCTGTTCCCGATCGTCGACGACGCGCCGTTCTCGCTGTCCGCGCTGCGGGAAGCGGCGGCGCTGCTGGTGCGGCGGCACGAGATCCTGCGCACCAGCTTCGATCTGACCACCTACCGGGTGCCCATGCAGCTCGTGCACCGGACCGCCCCGATGGAGGTCGGTCACGACGATCTGCGCGAGATCTCCGAGGCGCGGGTGGAGGAGATACTGGCGGCGTTCGTCGCCGACAGCCGCCGCAGTCCCCTCGACGTCACGAGCGCGCCGCTGGTGCGTTTCCACGTGCATCAGACCGCCGAGCGCCGCTGGACGCTGTCGTTCATCGAGTGTCACGCGGTGCTCGACGGCTGGAGTCACCACTCACTGCTCGAAGAGCTCCTGGACACTTACCGCAGCCTCAGGGACGGGCTCGCGCCGACGTTCCCCGAACAGGCGCCGGTACGGTTCGCCGACTTCATCGCGCACGAGAAACGTTCCCTGGAGTCCACTGTGGACAGGGAGTTCTGGCGCGAGCGGCTGGACCGTTACGACCCGGTCACCCTGCCGCCCGGGTGGGCGGCGGCGCCGAGCGCGGACGGCCTGCCCCATCAGGTCAGCGTGCGCTACGCCGACCTGGAACCCCGATTGCGTGCGCTGGCCGCGGTGGCGGGCGCCTCGCTGAAGACCGTGCTGTTCGCCGCGCACCTCAAGGTGCTGAGCACGATCAGCGGATCGAACCGGTTCCACACCGGGCTGGTGCACAACGGCAGACTGGAGGAACCCGGCGGTGAACTCGCCAGGGGGATGCATCTCAACCCGCTGCCGGTGTGCGTCGACCTGACCGCCAGGACCTGGGCCGGCCTCGTCCGGCAGGTGTTCGCCGAGGAGGTGGCGGTCTGGCCGCACCGGCGGTTCCCGCTCGGCGAGTTGCAGCGGCTCTGGGGGGCAGGTCGTCCGCTGGTGGACATCTCGTTCGCCTACCTGGACTTCCACGTCTTCGACACCCAGCGGGTGGAGACGGCGAAGATCGTGGACGAGAGCTACAACGGGTTCGGCGTGGACGTGTGGAGCTTCCCCGGCGTTCTGCACTTCCGGGCACAGGCGGACCGGATCGCTCCGGACCACGTGCCCGCCCTCGCCGCGATGTACCGGCGGGTGCTCGAGGCCATGGCCGCCGATCCGGACGGCGAGGTCCGCGGCGCCGCGATCGCCCCGGCCGAGATCGACCGGTTGATGTCGTTCGCGGACGGGCCGGTCGCCGAATACCCGGACGCGTGCGTGCACGAGCTGTTCGAGCGCCAGGCCGCGCGCACCCCGGACGCGACCGCGCTGCGCTGCGCGGACGGAACGACGGTCACCTACGCCGAGCTCAACGCTCGCGCGAACAAGCTGGCACGTCACCTGCGCGAGCGGGGCGCGAGCCCGGAAACGGTCGTCGGCGTGCTGCTGCGCCGCGGTCCGGAGCTGGTCACCGCGTTGCTGGCGGTGCTCAAATCCGGCGCGGCCTATCTGCCGCTCGACCCGGGACACCCGGCGAAACGGCTGGCCACGGTGCTGGCCGAGGCGGGCGCGACCACGGTGGTCACCGAATCCGCGCTGACCGGCCGAGTGCCCGGCACCGCGGCGGTCCTGGCCGCAGACCCGGCCGTCGCGGCCCAGCCGGACGACGATCTGGGCCGGACCGCGACGCCGTCGACGCTCGCCTATGTCATCTACACGTCCGGCTCGACGGGGACTCCGAAGGGAGTCATGGTCGAGCATCGCAATCTGGTCAACTACCTGTGCTGGCGTGCCGGTACAGCCGGTTCGGCGGACTCGCCGCTGTACTCCTCGATGGCTTTCGACCTGCCGGCGACCTCGCTGTTCCCGGCGCTGCTGTCCGGCGGGACGGTCACCCTCACCCCCGACGACGACACACCGGCGATCGAGGCGCTGGTCTCGGTGCTGTCCGGAGGCGGCTTCGATCTGGTCAAGCTCACGCCGTCGCATCTCGTGGCGCTCACCCAGATGCTGCCCGCCGAGGCGTTCGCCGGCGCGGCGTCCCGGCTCGTCGTGGGCGGTGAAGAACTGACCAGGGACATGCTCACCGCCTGGATCCGGCACGCCCCGGACGTCCTGGTGGACAACGAGTACGGACCGACCGAGGCCACCGTCGGCTGCACTTCGCACGTGAGCGGGATCGGGGAGCTCGACGCGGGGCCGGTGCCGATCGGCAGGCCTGGCCCGAACACCGTGCTGCGCGTGCTGGACGCCGACCTCGAGCCGGTCCCGGTCGGCGTGCTCGGCGAGCTGTACATCGGCGGCGCCCAGCTCGCCCGCGGCTACCGCGGCCGCCCCGGCCTGACCGCCGACCGGTTCGTGCCGGACCCCTATGCCGACGGCCGCCGGCTGTACCGCACCGGCGACCTGGCCCGCTATCGGCCCGACGGGGTGCTGGAATTCGCCGGGCGGGCCGACGACCAGGTGAAGATCCGCGGCTACCGCGTCGAGCCGGGGGAGGTGGAAGCGGTGCTGCGAGCACACGCCGAGCTGCGCGACGTGGCCGTGCGTGCCCGCCGGACCGCCCGCGGCGACCAAGAACTGGTCGCGTACCTCGTACCCGCCCACGACGGACTCGATCCGTCCGGGCTGCCCGGTCTGCTGGCCGGTGCCGTACCGGACTACCTGATCCCGTCCGCGTGGGTGGTGCTGGCCGAACTGCCCACCACCCCGAGCGGCAAGCTCGACACCAAGGCCCTGCCCGAACCGACGGCCACCGCACGTGCCGCGCTGGCGCCGCGGACCGCGGTGGAGAACATCATCGCCACCGCGCTGGCCAAGGGGCTCGGCATCGACCGCGTGGGGGTGGACGTCCCGTTCAGTGATCTGGGCCTGCACTCGCTGCTGATCATCCGGGTGCTGGTCGAACTCCGCGAGGAGCACGGCCTCCCGGTCGAGCTGCGGGACTTCTACGAGCACCGCACGGTGATCGACCTGGCCGCGGCGGTGGACCCGGCCAGCGAAGGCGGGTTCCCGCCCACCGAGGCGGCGGCGATGGAATCGGCCGCGTCCTGGGCGCGGGACGCCGTCGTATGGCTGCGCCGCACCGGTACGAAACCACCGTTGTTCTGCATGTACCCGGGTGGTGGCCTCTGGTACGTGCGGCTGGCCGAGCACATGAGCGTCGATCGTCCGGTCGCCGCGCTGGAATGGCCCGGCCTGCACCGGGACACGCCGTCGCCGCAGAGCATCGCGAGTGTGGCCGCGTTGTTCGTGGAGCAGATCCGCGCGGTGTGCCCGGAGGGTCCTTATCACCTGCTCGGCTGGTGTGGCGGGGGACTGGTCACCGGTGAGATGGCCCGCATCCTGCATCGCGACGGCGACCGTCTCACGCTGATGCTGCTCGACCCGGCACAGGACTTCTACAAGCGGGAGAACATGTGGGAGGAGACCGCCATGTTCGTCCGTGGCGAGAAACTCCTGGAGGAACTGAACTCCACGACCGATCCCGACGAACTCGCCGAGATCCGGCGCCAGTTCGCCGAGGTACTGGACTACATCATCGACGAGGGCACGAAGGAACCACCGGTGCCGGGTGACCCGTTCTGGCCGCGCCGGATCCGGGTCTGGCGAGAGCTGACCCAGGCGATGCTCGGCTACCGCCAGCGCCCGTACCCCGGCCGGACCCATCTGCTGGTCGGCGACGAGCTGGCCGACGGCCTGCACGAGACCAACTTCGGGCAGAGCTACGCGCAGTACCGGGACCGCTGGGTCAAGCTGGCGCCGGGCGGGCTCAAGATCCACCGTGTCGGCGGCGACCACATGGGAGTGCTGCGCCCGCCGCACGTGTCCGGCCTGGCCGGGTTGCTGACCACGCTGATGGAGGCCACCGAGGAGGCGTCCCCGTGAACGCGCACCCTTCCGCGCCCGCTCCGGTCGAACCGCCCACGCTCGCGGGGATCGACCTCGAACAGGCCACGATCCCGGACCTGCGGCGCGCGATGGACGCCGGTCGGCTGACCTCGGCGGAGCTGACGGCGTTCTACCTCGACCGCATCCGCCGGCTCGACCCGCGGTTGTGTTCGGTCATCACGACCAACCCGGACGCGCCGAACCTCGCGGCGGCGAGTGACGAGCGCCGCGAAGCTGGCCGGGCGCGTGGTCTCCTGGACGGCATCCCGGTGCTGCTGAAGGACAACATCGACACCGCGGACCGGCAGCGGACCACGGCGGGTTCGTTCGCGCTGGCCGGGGCACGCCCGGCCGCCGACGCCCATTTGGTCAAGCTGCTGCGGGCGGCCGGGGCGGTGATCCTCGGCAAGACGAACCTCTCGGAGTGGGCGAACTTCCGCGACCGCCGCTCGTCCAGTGGCTGGAGCGCGGTCGGCGGGCAGACCGCCAACCCCTACGTGCTGGACCGCAACACCTGCGGCTCGTCGAGCGGTTCCAGCGCGGCGATCGCCGCGAACCTGGCCACCGTCGCGGTGGGAACGGAGACCAACGGCTCGATCGTCTCCGCGGCGGGCGCGAACGGGGTCGTCGGCGTCAAACCGAGTATCGGCCTGGTGAGCCGTCATGGCCTGGTGCCGATCTCCGGGGTGCAGGACACCGCGGGGCCCCTGGCCCGCACGGTGACCGACGCCGCCGTCCTGCTGGGGGTGCTCAACGGTGCGGACGCCCGCGACCCGGCCACCGACGGCGGTCCGGTCCGATCGGACTATCTGCGCTTCCTGGATCCCGACGCGTTGCGAGGCAAGAGGATCGGTGTCTGGGACGCGACCGGTGGCACCAGCCCGGAAACCGTGGCGGTGTTCACCCGCGCCGTGGAGCGGCTGGCGTCCCTCGGCGCGATCCCGGTCGAGGTGAGCATCCCGGGCCTGGACGTGGTGGGCCGCTCCGAGCTGCCGTCGATGCTGTACGAGTTCAAGCACGGCATCAACGAGTATCTGGCGGCGACCCCCGGCGATCATCCCGCGGATCTGGCGGGACTGATCGAGTTCAACCAGTCCAACGCGGACACCGAGATGGGCCACTTCGGACAGGAGCTGTTCGAAGAAGCCCAGGCCACGAGCGGTGATCTGACCGATCCGGAGTATTTGCGCCTGCGTGCGGAAGCGACCGGAGCGGCGCGGCGCGGGCTGGACGACACGCTCGCCGCGCATCGGCTGGACGCGATCGTGGCGCCGACGAACGGGCCGGCGTGGCGGACCACGCTGGGCAAGGGCGACGCCTACCCGTTCGGCTCGTCCACACCCGCCGCGGTGTCCGGCTACGCGAACGTGACCGTCCCCATGGCGTTCGTCGGTCCGCTGCCGGTCGGCCTCTCGATCATGGCGGGCCGGTACAGCGAGCCGACCGTCCTGGCGCTGGCCTACGCGTTCGAGCAGGCCACCCGGGCGCGACGGCCACCGGAGTTCCTGCCGACGAGCTGAGCCCGCCGGTCAGATCAACCCGGCGCGGACCGCGTGCGCGACCGCGTGGGCACGGTTGCGCACTTGAAGCCGCGCCATCAGCTCGTAGATGACGTTCTTCACGGTGTGCTCCGAACAGGACAGTTTCCGCGCGATGTCGGCGTTGCCGTGCCCGTCCGCCATCAGCGTGAGCACCGTGAGCTGACGTTCGGTCAAGGGCGCGACCGGGTGGACACCGACGGGCATGGCCAGTTCGGCGCCACCGCTGAGCAACCGGACCAGCAGCCCGTAGGGCAGCCTGCTTTCCCCGTGCATGGCCGAGTGCACGGCGGCGCCGAACTGCGCGGGCGTCGTTTCGGGAGTCTGCAACAGGATCCGTGCCCCGGCCCGGAAGGCGCGGAGGACACCGGCCGGGTTGAGCGTGTCCGCGGCGACGATCAACCGATGACCCGCCGAGCGGCGGGTGGCGGGACAGGCGTTCAACGCCTCGTCGATCGTGCCGCCGGCGGCCACCACCACGGTGTCCGCCGCGGCCGCGACGAGGATCCCCGCCTGCCGCAACTTCTCGACCACGGTTTCCCGGACGAGTGCGCCTCCGGCGTGGACCTGCACACTGATCACAGCAACCTGGCCCGTAGTGCGTAGGCCACGGCGTGTGCCCGGTTGCGCAGCCTGAACCGCTGGGTGATGTCGTGCACGACGGCCGTCACGGTGCGCGCCGAATAGGACAGCCGCCGGGCGATCTCGTCGGTCTCGTATCCTTCGGCGACGAGGCGTAGCACGGCGTGCTCGCGTTCGTTGAGCCCGCCGCGCGCCCACGTCTGCGGCGCGTCGGGCGCCGGGTTCTCCATGCCCTGTTCGAGCACCCGGTCGATCAGGTCCGGTGGCATGGTGCAGTCACCGACGATCGCGGCGAGCACGGCGCGGGAGAGCCGGTTCGCGGTGGCCTCCCGGCGGCGCAGCAGACCGTGCGCGCCCGCCGCGATCGCGTGCAGCGCCTCACCCGGCGAAAGTTCGGTGGCCAGCAGCACGATCTCGGGCCGATGCGGTTGGTTCCGGATGGAGTGCACCACGTCGAGCACCTTGTCGTCCACCAGGTCGACGACCACGACCGTGGCGTCCGATTCCTCACCGTTCGTCACCACGGTGAGCTCCGGGCTGCCGTTGAGTGTGCAGCCGATACCCGCTTCGAGTACCGGATCGGCCGCGTCCACACTCACCCTCGCGGGCTCTCCCATCCTTTTCCCCTTCCCCGTCCGACCGGTGCTCATTTTGAGCGGGTGGCAGGCCGGTTGTCTTCCTCACTAAGCATGAAATCGAGAGTTTCCGCGATGCGTTCTTGCTCACTTCGCGTGAATTTCACCGTAGTCACGACGCTGTTCGTAGCCGCAGGGACAAACGCGCAGCCGGTGCCCGCGCGGATGCTGCCGCTCTTTCCCTGCCAGGCCAACACCTCCGGCACCAGGCTGAGGCGAGCACACCTCGGAGGTTCTCATGGCCGAACCAGCGCGCCGCCACCTGATCTCCCTCAATGATCTCGACGACGAAGACCTGCGATGGATCGTCGGTCGCGGCGTCGAGTACGCACTCGGCCACCGGACGGACGAACGCCCGTTACGCAATTCGGTTGCGGGTATTTTGTTTCGCAAAACCTCCACCAGAACTCGGACGTCTTTTTCGGCGGGGGCACTCCGGCTCGGCGCGAAGTTGATCACTTACGGCCCCGGTGATCTTCAGGAGAACACCGGCGAGACCATCGAGGACACCGCCGCGGTGCTGTCGGGGATGCTCGACATGCTCGTCGTGCGCACCTCCGGCGGCGAGGCCGAGCTTCGTGCCTACGCCGTGAGCAGGCGGATGTCGGTGATCAACGCGATGTGCGCGGACGAGCATCCCACCCAGGCCCTCGCCGACCTCACCACGCTCACCCAGCGGTTCGGCCGGGTCGAAGGCCTGCGCGTGCTCTACGTCGGGGAGGGCAACAACACCGCGTCGGCGCTGGCTCTGGCGTTGTCCCGCTACCGCGACACGTCCCTCTACTTGCGCACACCACCGGGTTATGGCCTCGACCGAAGGTTCCTCGACCATGCCGACCTCAACGCCAAGCGCAGTGGCGCGCTGGTGGAACAGCGACACGACATGGCGGACCTCCCGCAGGCCGACGTGGTCTATACCACAAGGTGGCAGACCACCGGAACGGTCAAACACACGGCGGACTGGCGTGCGGTGTTCGCCCCGTTCCACGTCGGCACGGCGGTGATGGCCGAGTCCGGCGCGGAGGTGTTCCTCCACGACCTCCCCGCACATCGCGGGGAGGAGGTCGCCGCGGAAGTCCTCGATGGACCGGCTAGCCTCGCGTTCACCTTGGCCGAGAACAAGTATCACAGCGCCCGAGCCGTGCTCGCGTGGTGCGCGGGCACCGAGACCCGGGAAGATCCGGTGCGCGATGCCTGAAGACGTCCTGCTGCCCGGCGGCGAATGGCGGCTGTGGCGGGAGTTCGCCCTGCGAGGTCCCGGCTTCCCCGCCGCCGGTGTGCTGCGGCTGGCGCCGTTCGGGCTCGCCGAAGCGGCGGACGGACTCGCCGACGGGGCGGGCCCGGCGTGGGCCGCGTTCGAAGAACTGTTCACCGGCGCGATGGTGGACAACGTCAAAGAACTGCAGGAGATCGCCGCGTTGCCTGCTTTCCGAGCCGCGGTGGCGTGGCAGAACCCCGCCCTCCTGCACCGGGGCATCGACCTGTTCCTGGCGTGGGACCCTTCGGTGGACGGACGTACCAGCAAACGGCGCGAGCGCGAGGAGCTGGTGGCGCACTACTGGCAGCGGTTCTGCGTGAAGAACGACACGATCGGCTTCTTCGGACCGGTGGGCTGGGGCCGCTGGGACGAGTCGGCCGAAGGGGTCGTCGTCGAGCCGGGATCCGGCCTCATCGCCGAGTCGAACGTCTATTTCTCGAGCTGGGCGGTGGACGCGGTCGCCCGCACGGTCGGCGCCGACCCGCGGCTGCGCGCCTGGATCGCGCCGCGCCGGGTGTCGTTCGTCCGGGTCACCGGGGACGTGGTGCGGATGCCAGGACGGCGTCCGGACCGGCTCGAGCCGCTGGAGCGGGAGATCCTCGCGCGCTGCGACGGAACCCGTCGTCCCTCGGAGATCGCGGCGGGGCTCGGGCGAGGGGCGATCGAAGACACCGTGATGTCCTTTTTGGACGAACTGGTGCGGCGACGGCTGATCGTATGGCGGCTGGAGGTGCCCACCTGCGCGTATCCCGAACAGTACCTGCGATCGGTCCTGGAGCGGATCACGGACCCGGACCTGCGCCGGGACGGGTTGGCCAAAGTGGCGGTCCTCGAACACGGAAGGGACCGGATCAAGGCGGCGGGTGCCGATGCCACCGCCCTGTCCGCGGCGTTCACCGCGCTGGAGAAGGAGTTCGAGGCGCTGACCCAGGTCGCGGCGCAACGCGCCAAGGGCACGCGCACGGCACCGTGCCGGGCCCTGATCTACGCGGACTGCCGCCGATCCGCCACGGTCCGGATCGGCGCCGCGATCCGCGACGAGTTGACCCCGCTCGCCCTGTGCCTCACCGCCGCCCGCTGGATGACGGGCCGGTTCGCACGGGCCGTCGGCGACCGCGTCCGGCAGGCGTACGACCGCCTGCGCGAACGGGACGGCAGCGTGGATCTTGCGTCGTTGTGGATGGAGTGCCTGCCCGCCCCGCACGGCGGGTCGATCACCGACATCGACCGCATCCAGGACGAGCTGCGCGAACGCTGGGCGCGGATCCTGCGGATCCCCGTCGGCGCCCGGCGGGTCCGGTTGTCCAGTGTGGACATCGCGGACCGGGTGCGGGACGAGTTCGGGGAAACCGGTCCGAGCTGGCCACAGGCCCGCTATGTCAGCCCCGACGTCCTGGTCGTGGCCGACGACGCCGACGAGGTGGCGCGCGGGAACTTCGAGCTGGTCCTCGGGGAACTGCACGTCGCGATGAACACCGCCAGCACCTCGTTGTGGGTGATGCAGCATCCGGACGCCCGGCGGCTGTTCGCCGAGACCGCGGTCGACTTCCCCGGTCCGCGTCTGCTGCCGATGCTGCCGAAGGAGCAGCCGCCGCGATGGTCGGCGCGCAGCCGGATCGCCTTGGACCGGCCTGAGGACTACTACGTGGCCTTGGTGGACCACACGGTCGACCCGAAGCGGGATCGGACGGTGCTGAGCGCCGACGTCCTGGTGGAAGACCGGGATGACCGGCTGGTCGCCATGCTGCCCGACGGCGCGGAATTCGACCTGCTCGACGTGTTCAGCAACGCGATGACCAACCGGGTCATGGACCGGTTCGCCCTACGGCCTCTCGACGGCCATTCGCCCCGGGTGACGGTGGACAAGCTGGTGGTGGCACGGGAGTCGTGGTCGGTTCCGGTGGAATCCCTGGATTTCGTGTCGGAGAAGTCGGAGGCGCGGCGGTTCGTGCTGGCTCGCCGGTGGCGTGCCGAAGCGGGGCTTCCGCGGTTCGTGTTCGTGGTGGCGCCCGGGGAGCCTCGTCCGTTCTATGTGGACTTCGACGCCCCGGTGTTCGTGAACATCTTCGCGAAGGCGGTGCGGCGGCTGGCGCGTCAGGACCCCGCGGGCCGCTTGTCGATCACGGAAATGCTGCCGTCACCGGAGCAGGCGTGGCTGACCGACGACAAGGGGAATCGGTACACCTCCGAACTACGCTTCGTCGCGGTCGACCAGTCCGTCCGATGACCGTCGAAGCACCCCGGCTCGGCGCGGCGGACGTGCTGACGGCGGCACGGCGGACCGCGGGCCGGATCCGGCACACACCGCTGCTGGTGCCGGACGGCCTGCCGGGAATCCTGCTCAAAGCCGAACATCTGCAGCACGGCGGCTCGTTCAAGACCCGCGGCGCCGCGAACGCGATGCTCGATCTCGCCACCGCCCGCGTGGTGACCGGCTCGTCGGGCAATCACGGGATCGCCGTCGCACGGCTGGGCGCGGAGCTGGGCGTCGAGGTGACGGTCGTCGTCGCCGATGGCGCGGCCGCCGACAAGACGGCCATCATCGGCAGGCTCGGCGCGCGGGTGATCGAGGTGCCGGGAGGGGTGGCCCAACGGGACCGGTTCGCGCGCGAGCACGCCGCCCGTACCGGCGCGGCGTTCGTGCCGTCCTCGGACCACCGGTCGGTGGTCGCCGGCGCGGGCACGGTCGGGCTGGAGGTGTTCGACGCGGTACCGGACCTCGACGTGATCTTCGTGCCGACCGGCGGCGGGGGGCTGCTGGCGGGCGTGTGCCTGGCCGCCGAGGGACTGCGCGGAGCGCCGAGGATCGTCGGCGTCGAGCCGGCGACGGCCCGGCGCTACGCCCGCTCGCTGGCGGCCGGCTGCCCGGTCGAGCTGCCGCCGTCCCGCACCGTGGCCGACGGGCTGCGCGGGCAGCGGCCGGGCGAGATCCCGTTCCCGATCATCCGACGCCGGGTCGACGAGCTGATCGAAGTCACCGACGAAGAGATCCTGGCGGCGATGGCGCTGCTGCGTCGCGACGGGGTCGAGGCCGAACCGAGCGGGAGCGTCGCCCTCGCCGGTGCCTTGCGGAGGCGGTTCACCGGCCGCGCCGTCGCCATCGTGTCCGGTGGGAACACCCCGCGGCGCTGCCGTGCCGACATCCGATAGCCCCGAGGAGCGTTGCGGACATGGTCTGGTTGAGCGGGAAGTGGCGGCTGTGGGACCAGTTCGCGGTGCGTGGCGCGGGATTCCCCGCGGCAGGCGTGCTGAGGCTCGCGGAGCGAGGACTGGCGGCGGCCGCGGACCGGCTCGGCGCGGACGTGCGGTTGTCCGGTCCGGCGTGGGACGTGTTCGAGAAGCAGTTCGCGACCACGGCCGTGGAAACGGCCGTCGAGCTCCAGGCGATCGCGTCCTCGCCCGGATTCCGGGCCGCCGTCGAATGGCAGAACTCCACCATCTGGCGAACCGGTGTGGAGTCCTTCCTCGCGTGGGAGCCGTCGGTGGCGGGCCGGACCAGCAAGCCTCGCCAGCGGGAGGAACTGGTGGCGCAGTACTGGCAGCGGTTCTGCGTGAAGAACGACACGATCGGTTTCTTCGGACCGGTGGGCTGGGGCCGCTGGGACGAAGCGGCGAGCGGAGTCGAGGTCGAGCCCGGTTCCGCGCTGATCACGACGTCGAACGTCTACTTCGCCGGCTGGGCGGTCGACGTGGTGGCCCGCGCGATCAGTGCCGATCCGCGCTCCCGGATCTGGATGGCGCCACGCCGGGTGCCCTTCGTGCGGGTGACCGGCGAACTGGTTCGTCTGCCGGGCCGATCCCCCCAGGTGATTCCCGCGGAACTCCGTCCCGTTCTCGAACTGTGCGACGGAGTCCGCTCGGCGCGGGCGATCCAGCACGAACTGGGTCCGGCGATCGACGTGGCCGCCGCCGTGACGGAGCTGGTGCGGCTCAAGGTCCTCGTCTGGCGGCTGGACGTCCCGGCGAGCGCGTACCCCGAGCGGTACCTGCGGAGCTGGCTGGCGTCCGTCGGCGATATCCGCCTCCGTGAGCAGTGGCTCACCCGGCTGGACGCACTGGAACGCGGCCGTGACCGGGTCCGGACGGCGACCGCCGCGGAGCTGCCCGTCGAACTCGCCGCGCTGGAGAGCGACTTCACGGCGACGACCGGTTCGGCCGCCACTCGCGTCAAGGGCACGAACACCGCCCCGTGCCGCGGCCTGGTCTATTCCGACTGTGTCCGGGCGGCGCGAACGCGGCTCGGCACGGATCTGCTGGCCGAGCTCAAGCCGATCGACCTGCTGCTGACCAGCGCGACCTGGTTGACCGCGCGGCTCGCCGACACGGTGCTGGGTCACGCGCGGAAGGTCCACACCGGTCTCGCGGCGGCCGGGCCCGTCGACCTGGCCGCGTTCTGGTTCGCGTGCATGCCGATCCTGCACGGTACGGCGGTGACCGAGGCCGCGGCGCTCCGTCGGGAGCTGGCCACCCGGTGGGCACGCGTCCTCGACGTCCCCGATGGCGCCCGGCGCGTCCGGAAGTCCTTTGTGGACATAGCGGACCGGGTGCGGGACGAGTTCGGCGATCCGGTCCCCGGCTGGGACATGGCCCGCTACCTCAGTCCCGACGTCTTCGTCGTTCCCGGTGCCGCTACCGAGTGGGTGCTCGGCGAACTGCACGTCGCGTCGAACACCCTCGGTGCTTCGCTGTTCGTCCACCAGCATCCGGCGCGCGGTGAGCTGCTCGACGAAACCGCGGCCGACTTCCCCGGTCCGCGTTTGCTGCCGATGCTGCCCAAGGAACACAGGTCCCGGCTCTCCGCCCGGATCCGCTATTCGCTGGACCGGCCGGAGGACTACTACGTGGCCTTGGTGGACCATACCGTCGACCCGGAGCGGAAGCGGGCCGTGTCGAGCGCCGAGGTCCTGGTGGAAGCGCGAGGGGACCGGCTGATGGCCGTATTGCCCGACGGCGCGGAGTTCGACGCGCTCGACGCGTTCGGTCACGTGCTGACCACGCTGGCGATGGACCTGTTCCGGATCATGCCCGAAGCAGACCATTCCCCTCGGGTGACGGTGGACAAGCTGGTGGTGGCACGGGAGTCGTGGTCGGTTCCGGCGGAATCACTGGGTTTCGTGTCGGAGAAGTCGGAGGCCCGGCGATTCGTGCTGGCTCGCAGGTGGCGGGAAAGCCTCGGGCTGCCGAGATTCGTCTTCGTGGTCTCGCCGGGAGAGCCTCGTCCGTTCTACGTCGATTTCGACGCTCCGGTCTATGTGGGTGTTTTCGCCAAAGCGGTCCGACGGCTGGTGCGGCAGGACCCGGCCGGCCGCTTGTCGATCACGGAAATGCTGCCCTCGCCCGAGCAAGCGTGGCTGACCGACGACAAAGGAAACCGGTACACCGCAGAACTGCGATTCGTCGCCGTGCACCGTTGACCACCGGGAGAATCCCCGGTCGATTCTCTGCGCTTTCTTCCCTGCGAAAGCCGGCCACGGCGCGTCAGGCTGAGAACATGCTGATCCTGTCCCAAGGCGATGTCCGGCGCGTTCTCGACGGTGCGGAGCAAGAAGTGCTGGCGGCCGTGCGCGCGGCTTATGTCCTGCACACCCAGGGCCGGTCCGCCGTTCCGCATTCGGTGTTCCTGCGGTTCCCCGGCGACGAGCGCAACCGGATCATCGCGCTGCCCGCGTACCTGGACACGCCCGAGGCGCCGGTCGCCGGCGTCAAGTGGGTGTCGTCGTTCCCCGGCAACGTCCGATCCGGGCTGGACCGGGCGTCCGCGGCGATCATCCTCAATTCGATGCGGACCGGCCATCCCGAGGTGTTCCTCGAAGGCGCGACCATTTCGGCGCGGCGCACCGCGGCGAGCGCGGCGGTCGCCGCCGCCACCCTCGGCGCGACCGGCGCCGGGGTGTCCCTCATCGGCTGCGGCGTGATCAACTTCGAGGTCTTGACCTTCCTGCGTGCCCTGTACGCCGGGCTGGATTCGGTCACCTTGTTCGACCTCGACCCCGCGCGGGCGAGCGCTTTCGCGGACCGGTGCACCACCCGCTGGCCGGAGATGAAGGTCGACGTCGCCACCGGAGTCGAGGACGCCCTCGCCGCACACCCGCTGGTGTGCCTGGCGACCAGCGCCACGGTCCCGCATCTGGACGTCTCGCGCTGTCGGCCGGGATCGTTGATCCTGCACTTGTCGCTGCGCGACCTCACCCCGGAGACGATCCTGGCGAGCACCAACGTCGTCGATGACGCCGACCACGTCTGCCGGGCCGCCACGTCACTGCATCTCGCGGAGCAGCGGGCGGGCAATCGCGACTTCATCGCCCACTCGCTCGGCGAACTCCTCCTCGACGGCGATCGCTACCGGCGAAACCCGGACACCCTCACCGTCTTCTCGCCCTTCGGCCTCGGCGCGCTGGACCTCGCCCTCGCGGATCTCGTCCACCGGCGTGCCCGCGAAAGCGGCCTGGGCACGCACGTTCCCGACTTCCTCGGTACCGGGGTACTCGACGGATAGACCGTTGTCCCGGCGGCCACACCACTGAATCGGGTGGCGTGCCTGGCCCGAGATATCGGGGGGTTCGGGGTGTACCGGTGGGGTGATGGCTCCCTTGGCGGCCTTTCAACTCAGGTTCCCGAACTCATGAACGACACCCAAGTAGATCAAGGTGCTGGACCTGCGGAAACGCGGGTCCAGCATCACTGTCGTGGCGGTCCTGCTGGACCACAACCTGTCGGCATCGCGGTACGCGACCGAGGAGCGGCAGGATTGCACCGAGGCATTGCGCCTGCTGTCGACGGGGCGGGCGAACCTGCTGTGGACGTGGGAGAACTCGCGGGCTCAGCGCAATCTGTCGATATTCGCCCGGCTGCGGGAGATCCTGGAGAAGGTCGGCGGCTACTGGGCCTATGACATGAACGATCCGGACGACCGGATCGACACCGCCGAGGACGCCGTGGACGCAGAGCGGGAGTCGGAGAAGATCCGCAGGCGGACGCCGAGGTGTCGAGGCTCGCGCGCTGGAAGGGCTGTGGGCTGGTCCGCTGGGCTATGGCTACCAGATCGTCTATGACCAGCGGACGGGTGAGGCGTATCGCGAGGTGGATCCGGAGACGGTGCCGTTCGTGGAGGCGATCGTGGATCGGCTGATCGAGGAACCGAACGCGTCCGTGCTGGTGCGGGAGCTGATCGAGGCGGGTGTGCCGTGCGCTCACGGTCATGCGTGGCGTACGGATCACGTGAAGAAGTTGCAGCGCCTGTCGAAGGACGAGCCCGGCTGGGCGAAGTTCATCGACGTGCTATCCACCGAGCAGCAAGAGGCGGCGTATGAGGCGCTGGTGCGAATGCGGGAAGACACTCCGTCGCAGGTCGCGCAGCAGCTGAACCGGGAACAGTGGGTGCATTCCTTGCTCGGGAGTGGAATGTGTCCAAGGTCGGCAACATCGCGCTCGGCCCCGTGATCGCCGGGTTGCGGGTGTTCCGCAAAAAGATCGTCGGCAAGGGAGTCTGGTAGCCGATCATCAGCGATCGGAAACTCGCGCTGATCGTGGCCCGGCTCGGCGATCCGAAGGGGGCGGCCCTCACCGCGAAAGGATAGGACTCATCCTAGCTGAACAGGCTCTCAGGCCGAGAGGCGTCTGCAACATGGTGTGCTTGACGCCTTACAAAGAGCTACCGTCACGTATGGCCCATAGTCACGATCCGGGCGATACCGGATCGCGCAACCTTGTCGGACGAGTTGATCGCGAACAAGGGGCGGAGTGGTCGCATGGGCAGTGAGCTAAGCGCTCTCGCTCAGTATCTCGGCACCCTCGGAAAAGCAGTCGAGACCACCAAGCAGGCAGTGACCGCGCTGGCCGCGACGGCTGAGACGCACGCTGAGATAGCAGTTGAGCTGAGGCAGGTCACCGATGGTTCAGCTATCTCTGAATTGCCTAGGATTACGTCGAGATTGAGTCACAGATTCGCACCATGGTCCGGCACCTTGAACAGCAGGTTGCCAGCGTTCAGGGCTACATCGCAGAGATGAACAGGCCTAGGTCCAACCCGCCGTCTCCTTCCGCGGGGGCGCAGCCCGCAACTCATAGACGGAAAGCAGGCTCGCCGGGGCGCTTGACAAACGAGAACGTCGAGCGGTTGAGACGGCAGCTCCCCGACCCCATTGAGCCCGATGATCGCGGCCGCAAGACTCATGGGCGGTGGGTTGGCCCGGATGGCACGGTGCGCGAGACGATCAGCGGGCGCGACGAGGACGCTTCCCTCGCCATGAAGCAACTTCAGGAAAAGGGGATTCCGCGGAAGCCGTTGAGGACGTCGGACGTCGAGATGAAGCTCGCCGCGAGGATGGCTCACGAGGGCATCACCGAGGCGACGGTGGTGATCAATAATGTCCCGTGCGAAGGCCTCTTGAGCTGTGACACCCTGGTCCCCATCTTGCTGCCGGACGGGTCCGCGCTCACGGTCCATGGTGTCGAGCCGGACGGCACGCCATATGTCAAGCGTTATGAGGGAGGAGCCCGCCCGTGGTGGCACTAGTGGCCTGGTTCGATCGTGAAGCACCCGGACCTACGCAGGTCGAGACCGCCGCAGATCTAGACGCGGTTCTTGACGTCCTAGCAGCAACGCGGCGCCCCAACCTCGTTGAGCTGACCGTGGCTGGCGACCCAGGGCGCGCCGTGCTCAACGTCGGGCTGGACGGTGCCCGCGGACGGGGTGTTCTCTACTGCTCCGGTGCCACCGATCCCTCAGTCGATGCGTACTACTCGCGCGGCGCCAAGTCGGACGACGCCGAAACGATCTACTACTACATGGGCTCGGACACCGAGTTCCCGGAGGACGCCGAACTGCCGATTTCCGAGGTCAGGAAGGCCGCTCACCAGTTCCTGTCCACGGGCGGCGAGCGGCCGGACGGCATCGACTGGCAAGCGGACGACTTCTGACGAGTGCATGCCTCCTGTGGCATGCACGCGCCATACCTCGTTGCGCTTCTGCAGCCTCTGACCTGCACAAACAGTCTTAATCTTTTCACTGCACCAGTTGAAACTCGACTTTCGCTGTGTTCGATGTGGTGAAGGAAGCCATCGGCTCGGAATCCACGAACGCCGGTCCTGAGCCGGATCGTGGGAAGGCACGCTCCCGCGTCCGGGCGCGACACGTTCGCCCTTCGGCTCCTTGGGAAGGCCGCCGGGACATCGCTTTTCTTTCCGTCGTGAGGAAGATCGATCCGTCGGTGACGGCTGTTAGGGTCCGAGCCATGCGGGTGTGGTGGTGTGGCCTGGTCGTGGGCGCGGGCATGGTGCTCGGCGCGTGCGCCGGAGGCGGATCGGGGACTGGCCAAGTGGTGCCCGCGACAAGCCCGAAGATCCCGAAGACGGTGGCGACAGGCCCCGTGAAGACCTTGCCGTCGTCACCGCCGGAAACCCCGGTGACCACCACGGCCCAGCCGACGCCCGAGACGACGCGGACCACGACTCGTCGCACCACGACGACCGCGAAGCGGCCGACAGCCCCGCACCGCACTCCCACCCGGAGACGCTGAACACGGAAAGCGGCCCGCACTCGCCTGCGCTGTGCAGGCGGGAGCAAGTCCGGCGTGCTGTCCCCGAGTCGCTGGACGATAGCGACGAGCGAGAGCAGGAAATCTTCGGCGATACCCGCCATGCGGCGATCGGGCGTGCGGTGCTTGACCGCTTGTGGCCGTGAGTGGCAATGAGCGTTCTATCGAGAGGTAAGCAGACTTGGCGTGCTGAAGTCGGAGGCAGGCGCGAAATCGCCGAAGGGCCTGGCGTGGCTTCAACAGCCAGCCACACGAACCGACGGACCGGGTCGCGACGTGGAACGGCGAGCACGCCCCGTCCTGTCTCGAACCGCCGTGACCGCACGAATCGAGGCGGCACGATGACCTCCGTACTCACCGGACCGACCGCGCGGCAGGTGACCCTGCGGCCGTCGACGGCCGGGGACGGCCGCCGTGCACGATCTCGTCCGCCGTTCCGGGCGGCTCGACGTCGACACGCGGTACGCGTATCTGATCTGGTGCCGCGATTTCGCGTCGACGTCCCTGCTGGCCGAGCACGACGGCGCGATCCTCGGCTTCGTCACCGGGTACCGGCCGCCGCGCTATCCGGCCATTTACTTCGCTTGGCAGTCGGCGATCAACCAGGACCGGCCGGTACCGGGCTCGCGTTCGCGATGATGGACGAGATCACCCGCCGCGTCCGCGCCCAAGGCGCGCGGACCTTCGAAACGACGGTCAACCCCGGCAACAGGGCCATCATCATGCTGATGCGGAAACCCGTCGCCCAATACGACGGGCAATCGGAGATCAGCGAATTGTTCGGCACCGGGGAACTCGGCGACGGACACGAAGTGGAGATGCTGTACCGATTCTCCATCGCGAAACCGCGGCAGGGCTGAGCCGATGCCGGATACCTGCTTCCGAGTGGCGTCGATCCGAGGGCCGCCGGACGGGTGATTGGAGCGGCCCATGATCGGGAACACGGACGGGCGAGGCGTGCGAAGAAATCCGGGAGAGGGAGGACGATGAGCGCGGGGACGCTGGCGGTGTTCATCGGCGTGGTCATGGTCGCCTACGTCGTTCCGGGCCCGGACTGGATGGTGATCCTGCGCTATGCGGCGCGGCGGCGCTCCAGCGGATTCGTCGCGGCGATCGGTGTCCAGTGCGGCCTGGCCGTGCACATGACGGCCGCGGCCCTCGGCGTTTCGACCGCTCTCCTCCACAGTTCCATCGCGTTCACCGTGCTCAAGCTCGTCGGAGCCGCGTACCTGGTCTACCTGGGGGCACAGGCACTCTGGAAGTCCTGGAAGAGTGAGCCGGCGAACGGGAAGCCCGCCGAGGAAGCGGACGAACCGGTGGCCGAACGCCCGTCGCGGATCTTCCGCCAGGCGTTCTTTTCCAACGTGCTCAACCCGAAAGCAGCCCTCTTCTTCGTGAGCGTGCTGCCCCAGTTCATCGACCGGGACGCCGCGGTGGCGCCCCAGGTGCTGTTGCTCGGCGGGTTGGACATCGCACTGGGGATCCTTTGGTGGGGACTGTTCGTGCTGCTCACGGCCCGGTTGTCGGGCCTGATGCGCCGCGGCGGCCCGCGCAAGGTGCTCGACCGGGTCACCGGGACGGCGCTCGTCGGCCTCGGCGGCGCGCTGGCGATCAGCAGCTGAATCGACTTTCGCCCGGCAGCGGTGTTCCGTGCTGCCGAAAAGACTTCATCGCGTTCGATAGAGGAACGAACATGTCGACCGAAGAAAAGGAAACCATCGTCGTCCCCGGCGGGCTCGGCTTCGTCGGCGGGCATCTGGTGCGGCATCTGCACGGCGCCGGGGCCCGGTTGGTCGTCGCCGCGCGATCGCCCTCGTGATCTCCGTGGGTCTGCTGGCGGGCTTCGTGGTGGTCGAGCGGCGGGCCACCGAGCCGCTGGTCCCGGCGCGTCTGGCCGGCGCCCTGCGGTTCGACGCCGCGCTCGCGGTGGCGTTCGCGCTGACCTTCGCCACCACGCCCGCCAGCGTGCTCTTCCAGCAGCAGCAAGGTTTGCCGGCCGGGACGACCGGATTCCTGATCGCCCCTTCAGCTTCGGTGTCGTCTGCGGGAGTTGGCTCGGCACTCGGTTGCTGGACCGGCTCAGTGCCCGAGCGGTCGCCTTCGGCTCGTTCGGCGCTGTCGTGGCGGCACTGGTGATCGGGCTGATCGCCCTGCGCGCCGGTTCGACGGCGGGATTCGCGGTGTCACTCGCGATCTCGGGAAGCGGTCTCGGCTCGGCCTCGGTGGCGGCGACGAACGCCGGGACGGCCGTGGTGGGGGAGACGGACCGCGGCATCGCGTCCGGCCTGCTCAACACCGCGCCGCAACTCGGCTCCGCGCTCGGCACGACGGTGATCGGCACCGTCGCGCTCGGCCACGACACCCCCGATCTGCCCGCGGGTATCTTCGTGGCACTGGGGGCCGCCGTCCTCGGCACGTTCGCGACCCTGGGGCTGAGCGGGCCACGAGTCACGGCTCAGCGCCACTGACCGGATACGCGGACGGCTCACCCCTTCACCGTGTGCTCGACGGCTCGAAGCGAAACGCCATGCTTTGTCGCGCGCAGCGGGGGAAGTGCCACCGTCGTCCCTGCCGGGGGGTCCGTGTGCTCGGCACGACGATCGCGGTGAGTCACGTCCGGTATCGGAGGTACCGCATCCCCAGGACTACCGCGGCACAGAACACCAGCCCGACGACGACCAGCACGCGTCGCGCGCCTTTCGGTTTCGAATCACGGACTTCCATCGACAGGCCATAGCCGAGCAACGCACCGAACACCACGCCGATGCTCCCGCCATCACCGGGTTCACCCAGCTCACTTCACCGTCTTTGTCGGAGCCGTACCCCACGCCCATCGCGCCGAAGAACACCGCCGCGGCAAGACTCATCACTCCGCCGTGGCTCGACACCCACCTTCGGCCTCGGTGTCGTCGTTCCGTCGGGGTCGCTTGCTCGTCCACCGGTCTCGACATGTGCACGTACTTCCCGAGCCGGCCCGCCACCAAACCGGGCAGTGCACTCGGATGTCCTGCGTGTCGGCCTCGAACGGCTGGAGGATCTGCCGGGTCGAAGCTTTCTCGGCACCACGGAGAATCCGGGACGAGACACGGCTCCACAGCGACCGGGGCGCGAGTCGACGGGGCGCTCGGTTGCGAAGTCCTCCGCCGGACGTGCTGCGACCATGCGGGGGCTATGGCGAAGGTGACCTCGCTCATCCACCGAAGAGGTCGCCGATCACGTCTCGCGCGGGAAGGGTCGGCGATTTTTGCTCGATTCGACGTTCTCGGCGGAATCACGACAGGATGACACACGATCAGGGTTCAGAACTCACGCAAACCTCAGCGCCAGAAAGCCTGTCACCCAGAGTGAAAGGCTTTCGCCATTCGTTCACTGGGCGGGCGCGTCTCGGCACCGCTCCGCGACAGGGACCGACAGTGGGTTTCCCTCGGCCGCGTATGAAACCGTGTCTGCCGGGTATCCGGTCGGTTCGACGAGCAAAGGAGCCATCGTGGCGAACTCCGAGACCGGCGAAGTCACCGGCACCAAGGACAAGCACTACAACCTCATCTGGTTCACCGAAGCCTGTCTGTCCAACGCTCTGCGCATGGAGACGTATGCGAAGGACGCCGAGCGCGACGGAGACGAAGAATTGGCCGACTTCTTCAACCGTGCCCAGGCGGAGAGCCGCAAAGGCGCCGAGCAAGGCAAGCGGCTGCTGGCGAACCGCCTGTCCCGGTAACGGGCCGGAGTCGGAAGCGAGCCGATTCCGCCTCCGCCGGGTTTACCGATGATCATCCAGGGAAACCCAGGCTCATGGTGAGCGTCGGATACTTTCTCTCGTGCGAAGAGTTCGGCCCGCGCGAATTGGTCGAGCAGGCTCGCAAGGCCGAAGCGGCCGGATTCGATCGGTTGTGGATCTCCGATCATTTCCACCCCTGGATCGAGGAGCAGGGGCAGAGCCCGTTCGTCTGGTCGGTCATCGGCGCGCTCAGCGAGGTGACGTCGTTGCCGATCACGACGGCGGTCACTTGTCCGCTCATCCGCACGCATCCGGTCGTCGTCGCCCAGGCGGCGGCCACGGCGGCAGTGCAGTGTCGCGGCGGGTTCACCCTGGGAGTCGGCACCGGCGAAGCGCTGAACGAGCACGTCACAGGGGAGCAGTGGCCGCCTCCGCCCGTCCGGCTCGAGATGCTGGAAGAAGCGATCGAGATCATTCGTGCCCTGCATTCGGGTGAGGTGGTCAGTCACCGGGGCACGCACTACACGGTCGACCACGCACGCGTCTACACCCTGCCCGAGCGTCCGGTGCCGATCTTCGTGTCGGGGTTCGGGCCCGCCGCCACCAAACTCGCCGCACGGGCCGGGGACGGGTTCTGCACGGTCTCCCCAGATGCCGAGTTGGTCGATCTCTACCGGCGAGAAGGTGGAGGTGGCCGCCTCGTGCAGGGTGGAATGAAGGTCTGCTGGGCGGACTCCGAAGCGGCCGGGGTCCGCACCGCGCATCAACGGTGGCGCAACGAACTGCTTCCGGGCAAGCTGCCGTCGACACTTCCGAATCCGGCCGACTTCACCGCCGCGGCGGAGCTGGTGACCGAGGAGATGGTGCGTGACCAGTTCGCTTGCGGCCCGGACCCGCAGGCACATCTGGACAAGGTGCAGGCGTTCGTCGACGCGGGTTTCGACGAGGTGTACGTCCAGCAGATCGGGCCCGATCAGGACGCCTTCTTCGACGGCTGGAAAGCGGACGTACTTCCGCGCCTGTCCCGCGGCGCGTGACTCGACAGGAGCAGCCGAGAAGAACGCGGTAGGTCACGTGTGACTCTTTGGACCTCGCACGCCGGCGGCTCGGCTGCCTCGGCGGCCACATCCTGGGTGACAAGACTCGGCGCGTAAGCGAAGAAACTTCGCGTAAGCGCTTGACGCTTGCGGATCGTGAAATCAGCGGATCGTGCGTCGGCGCACCGATGACTCGAACCTGGGCTCGACCAGAGGTGAAGTCGATAAGTCCGCACCGGGGCCCACTTTCACCTGTCCGTGAACACCTCGGGGCTGCTTTCCAGGGGTCACGGCAAGGGATGTTCGCTCTCTCGGGTACGCCGGGCGGAAACCCGTGGGTTCGAGATGCCTCGCCCGGTATACCGGTTTACGTTCGTTTCCAGTGAAGCAGGCTTCGTGACACGATCAGGAGGACAATACCCGGCATCGAAGGTCGGTTCGTGTGAGCCCCCTGCAGAACGAAGGCGGCACTCGATCAGGGGGCTGATAGCGGCTGGATCTGGTTGCTGATGCGGCCTCGATCATTGTCGTGGACTGACGCAATATGGGTGCGATCAAACGGCGAACCTGGTCCAGGGCGATAACGGTGACGTATTCCCACTTCCGCAGGGGGAGGGAAGGCGGAACACCATCGACCGGGTATGGGTGAAACTGCCGTCTTCGGATGGTTCAGTGGGAAAGTGCTGTGCGAACCGACATGCGTCGCTCGTTGGTGGCGACCGGCATGGCCTGTCTGTCCAGATCGGTGCGCCTCCGTCAAGGAATGAACGGCGCCCTGGAGAGGAATGCACGTGACCGGTCGTCACGTCTGCCGGTTCGCCGCGGCGATGCCTCTTTCTTCGTGGGAATACGCCCCGAAAGTGCTCTCGGGTAGTGCCGACAGCACGTTTCGGATTGCCGGTCCCCTTGTCTTGGCCGACACTGGGCGCATGGAAAGTATGCTGTCCGAAGCCGACGAAACAACGGAGTCCGACGTCCGATTCCCGATCGTCCTGCGTGGCTACGATCGCCGCCAGGTGGACGAGTACGTGCGGGCGACGGAGAAACGCGTGGACCGGCAGGAGAAGGCGCGGAGGGCGGCGGAGCGCAGGCTCGCGAAAGCCCAGGTTCCCGCGCCTCGAACCGCGCAAACGGACCAGGCCAACGGTTTGGGGAGGCGAATCGAAAAGATTCTCGCGGTCGCCAAGACCGAAGCCCTGGAGATCAAGGAACAGGCTCGCAAGGAAAGCGACGTACTGCTGGCGGCAGCCGAGAAAACGGCCGCCGAGGCGGAAAAGACCCGCGAGGCGATCGAACGGGCCGCTCGTCGCGAGGCGCAGCTCATTCTCTCCCGCGCGGAAGAGGAAGCCGATGCCATCCGCACGGTCAATCGGGCTGTGCTGACCGAACTCGGCCAAATCGCCCACGCTGTCGAAGAATTGCGCCACCGCTTCGATGGTGAAGCCAAGCCCGAAGATTCAGTCGAGGACAAGTCCGGGACTTCGCCGACCGGCGCGACAATCAGCGGATGATGGTGGATCTGGTACTCGCCAGAGCTACCGCGAGTCGTCGAAACCACCGGAGCCTCGCTGTTCTGTTCTTCCGGGGGAGCCGGTAGAAGTCCGCGTGGGCTCCGGAGAGCGCGGAAGGACGCTTGCGAGATTGGTTGACATGGCCTCGGATCGGAGCCGTCGGTCCGCCGCGAGCCCGCACCATTCGAATCGGCGGTGATGCCGGCGAACGCGGTGGACGAAATAGTGGTGACTCGGCAAGGTTTCGACAGCCCAGTCAGAAGAGGCCTTGAAGAAGAGTCAAGCGTGTCGTGTTCGCGGGTGTGCCGGCGGTGGGGCGAGGGAGCATCCAGCGCGGAGTTCATGATCGGGCTGGTGAAGTGGGACTGTGTGGATTGTGGTAGATCTGACGTCCCGCAATCCACGCAGTCACCAGTCCTGAGCAAATTCGTGGGAGGGCGACGATCCCGGGCCCGGACACGACACGTTTGACTCTCTTCGACAAGACAAGATTCTGTCGGAAGCTGGAGGTCTGCTGCGCCGGAGTGCGGAAGTGGTGAAGGCATACAGATTCCATGGTCCCCATTTGGTGAACGCCGCCCGCGGGGTAGGCGGACCTCCCCGAACTTGCCCGGATTCCGTCGCTCCGCGAGGAATCGACGGCGTCCAAGCCGAGACGAAAACGGTGCCTGACCGCTTCGCGGGGTGGTCCTGATCAATTGCCGGACGACTTGCGGCCCTGCACGCGGCGGGCGACGGCGAGTGCGATCGGCGCCAGGAGCCAACACAGATACGCGCCGGTGTCCCCGGTCAGGAACGAGACCGGAATCGAAATCCCGAACACCGCGGCCAAGCAGATGCTGCGCAGCAGGCTTTGGGCGAACACCGCGGGTGGGCCGTCGGTCCGGTACAGGTGCTCGCGCCGGATCTCCCGGATGATCAGCGCGAACGACGCGGAGGCCAGAACCTGCACCATCGCGTACAGGCTGAACCGGAGCGGGAACGCTCCCTCGGCGGTGATCACCCGCGTCGCGAACGGCATCAGGACCTGCATGAACAGCCATCCCAGGGTGAGGCTGATCAGGCGGCCGCTCGACGAGCGGACATAGGGGAAGATCTCGTGGTGGGCGCGCCAGTGGGCGGCGATCACCACGAAACCGAGTGCGAAGGCGAGGTATTCCTTGCCGTGAGCCGAGATAGAACTCAGCATGGCGTCGGTGGTGTCGCCGTGGGGGACGGGGAGATCCAGCGCCAGCAAGGTGAGCGCGATCGCGATCACCGCGTCGGCGAAGACGGTGAGCCGCTCGGCGGCGGCCTTTTCGATCGTGTGGTCCGGCTGGGTCGTCATGGTGAGGAACAGTTCCCGCGTTCTCAGGCGGTGATTTCCGCGGCCGGTCGTGAGGCGGGCGCGAGCCGCCGTGCTCGCACGGCCAGGATGATCATGACCGCCGGGATCAGGAGGTCGGTGACGAGGACTCCGCCGGTGTTGCCGGGGGAGTGGTCACCGCCCGCGAACCATTGGTAGACGTGCCCGATCACGGCTCCCCAGAGGAACATCGCGCCGCCGAGGCCGATGGTGAGCAGCTCGCGCGCGGACGCCGAGGCGGCCCGGAAACCCAGGACGGCCAGCGCGAGGTTGGCGAAGGCGATCTCGAACATGAACGGCGTCCGGTCGAACCCGATCGCCGTGGCCATGACGTCCGGGAAGGCCAGGAAAGCGACCGTCATCCACAGGCTGCCGCAGCCGAAGGCGCCGATGGCCCACCAGCGCTGCCAGATGTCGAGCCGTTCCCGAGGTGACGTCGCGTGGCGGGCCCGGAGGAAGGCCCCAACGGCGGGAACGATGATCCAGACCAGCGGGAAGGCGGATTGGGCGAAGTAAGAGAATTTGTCCATGCAGTCAGTCTTACCTAGTTAATATTAACTAGTCAACACTCTGGTATGGTGAGGTCGTGGATGACGGACTCGCAGACCTGCTGCACCGCGTGGTCATGCTGATGGGTGAAGCGACCCGGCGGCGCGCCGATGACCTCGACGGGTTGACCTACAGTCAAATACGGCTTCTGGGCACTCTCGAGGAAATCGAGCCGACGACGCAACATCGGCTCGCCCAGGCGCTGTCGATCTCCGATCCGGCGATCAGCCGGGCTTTGCGGCCGCTCGAAGCGGACGGTCTGGTGCGGATCACCATCGACCCGGACCACGCGCGGCGTAGGCTGGTCCAGCTCACCGAACTCGGCCGGAAAGCCTTCCATACCGCGGGTAAACCGCTCTACGACGAATTCCGCGAGGCGCTCGTCGCGGCCGGCTTCCCCTATGAGCGCTACCTCGAAGACACCTTCCGGCTGGCCGAAATCCTCGCGGGTGACTAGTTTCCGCCTCGGCTGCCGGGAAACAGGCTCGGGCAATCACCGGCGCTGTGTTCACCGCTCGAAGTACAGCTGCGCCGGTACCAGTGCCCATACGACTTTCCCGGATCCTTCGGGTGACACACCCCAGTCGAGCGACAGGTGGGTGACAAGACGAAGCCCGTGACCGGAGCGGGATGCTTCGTCGGTACTCGCCGTCATCCACTCCACGTCGGGGTCGCTGTCGGTGACTTCGATCAGCATGTCGTCGGTTTTCCGAATGATGCGGAGTTCGCCGGGGGTGGCGGTGTGCCGGTAGGCGTTGGAGACCAGTTCGTCGACCACCGACAGGATCGCGCCGAGCGGTTCGTTCCCGGCGCGACCGAAAGCAAGGCAGTTCGCCACCGTGGAGTGCACCCGCCGTTGTTCGGGGCGTTTCGACAGGCGGAGGTTGACCTCCGCCGCCCGGGAGACTCGCTGAGTAAGTTGATCGACTTCGAAGTCGATGTCCACCGGGAAAGACGAATCGACCCCGTCGTCCGCCGAGTCCGGATTTTTGCTCATTCTCGTACCCCCCCCGTCGACGGTGGTCACGTGGTGTTCGAGACAGCGGAGAGCGTGGACGGGGCAGGATCGCGATGTCACTCGTTCGGCCGGTGGTCTGCCTGTGTCGATGTCGGATGGGCAGGCGGACGGCCCTGCCCGTGTCGGCCGGGGCGCACCGGCACAGCCGACGAAACCCGACTTCTCCACTGCCGAGGGGGAGGGACACCACCTACGTCTGGGCCGAAGAGACCCCGGCCGTACATGACGACGGTCGCGATCGGCAAAGGGGATTTCGAGCGGACGAAGCCGTCCGACGGCACCCCCGGTCGTCAACGCCTACGCTCCCGGCACCCCCGCGGCGATGAAGCAAGCTCGACCGAGCCCGCCTGCGTGACGTGCCAGGTCAGGATGCGGCCGGCGGAAGGTCCATGATGCCGGTGGCTTGCGACCAGACACAACGCCACGTGCCGCCGGCATCGGTGTAGACGTCGGTGTGCCAGGCCTCGTGCCGCGGGATGTCCGCGCCGTCGACGGTGAGTTCGATGACGCACCGGTAGCGGAGGACGACGACGTCGGTGCCGACGATGGCGTCCACGTCGCCGATCAGCCGCAGTTCCCGGTAGGCGACGCGCCCGGTGGTGAGGAGGTCCAGGTATTCGGCCTTCGTCCACACGGTGCCGGTCGGAGTGCACAAGCGGTACTCCGCGGCGTGCAAGCGGTCGTAGGTGCCGCGATCCACGTCGAGGAGACACTGGATCCGATCCTGTTCGGCCTTGATCACTTGGCCGGCCACATCGTCGGTCATACCCGATCCTGTTCACTCGTGCGGTTCTGGTCGGCGACACATGCGCCTACCACCAGTTCAGACGGCGTAGAGGTGGTTTCTCGCTGACGTCCTCTGCGGCCGGTGTCGAGCCCTTGAGCATGGCCGTCGGCTCCACGTTATCGGGGATCAGGAGAGTACGTCACGGCCCGCTGCTCGCCGAAGAGTTGTCAGGTGAACTGGTCTCCTTTTGTAGAAATACTGCATCTTCGACGACATCGTGGGCGTGGTTCAGGCACGAAGGGCCCGTGCTCCAGTCCGGTGCGAAGCCCCGTACGTGTTCGTCGACGACGTGCGGTCGCGTGCAGGTGTCCTGTCTCAGAAGGTCGTGGCTCGGAGGTAGGTCAGGACGGCGAGCACCCGCCGGTTGGTGTCCTCGGCCGGTGGCAGGTCGAGCTTGGCCAGGATGTCGCGTACGTGCTGATTCTGCTGAGCCGGCTGCAGGTGCGCAGCGGCAGTGTCTGGACGGCGAGCCTCGCCCACGCCGGGAACAACATGGTGCTGGCCCTGCTGGTCGGCTTCCTGCCGGCGGAGGTGAACGTCACGGCCGTCACGGTGCTCACGACGATTCCGCTGGCGGTGCCCGTGGCCTGGGTGCTGGCCACCGGAAGGTTGCGACAGTGAACAGTCCTGCGGTGGAGCTGCGGCAGGTCAGCCGGCTGTACGGATCCGGTGCGAACGGCGTCGCGGCCTTGGACAGTGTGAACCTGCCTGACCCGGCCGCAGGTGGTACGGGCCGCGGTGATCGAATCAGTGGCCGCGGTGATCATCGGCCTGACGCTGGGTCGCCTGGTGGCCGCAGCCGCGCTCGCCGGGATCGGCGGTGCCACGAACAAGGCGGTGGCACGGTGGTGGTGTCCGTCCCGTGGACCCCGCGGGCCGTCGTGACATTCGGAAAGTGCCGTGAAGTCCGGGATCCGGCCGGCCGACGAGTCGCCAGGTTTCAACGCCCGTCAAATCGCCTCAGGTCACATCGGCATGACAGGACGCTTACTCCCGTTTCCCTCACGATTCGCGGGCAGGCCGGTGACGGACGCTGTCCGCCCCCGTGTCCTAGGCTGGCGACGACAACCGGATTCCCGGCGTGACATCAGGGGAGCAGCAGCGTGGGAAGAAAAGGGACGCGCAGGCCGACCCTGCTGGATGTCAGCCGCCTCGCGGGGACTTCGACGGCGGTCGTCAGTTACGTGGTCAACGGCGGGCCTCGTCCGGTCGCGGAGAAGACTCGCATCAAGGTCGAAGAGGCCATGCGGATGCTCGGCTACCGGCGCAACCCGCTCGCCGGGGCGTTGAGCGGTGGCCGGTCCAACCTCGTCGGTCTGTTGGTGCCCGACACCGCGAACGCGTTCTTCGGCGAGCTTTCGCGTTGCGTCGAGGCGGAAGGGCGTCGCCGTGGCCTGCTCACGTTGCTGGGCAACACCGGCTACCACCCCTCCCGCGCGGACGAGTACGGCGTGGCGTTTTCGGAGCTGCGACCCCGCGGGATCTTCGTGACGACCGGCGAGGAACCGCAGCAGGAGGACGAAACGCCCCGGGTGTACGTGCAATGGGCTGCCACTGGGGCCGCTTCGCCGAGCGTGGTCTTCAACGACTTCGATGGGGCGAAGCTCGTCGTCGAGCACCTGCTCTGGCACGGCCATCGGGACATCGTCTGCGTCGCCGGTGAGATCGCCGTGGGCCCGGCGCACGGCCGGGAGGGCGGTTGGCGCCAGGCCATGGACGACGCGGGCCTGCCCACCGAGGGCAGACTCGTCCGGACTTCGTTCGACCGGCTCGAAGTGGGCCGGACGGTGCGACAGGTACTCCAGAGCGAGAACCGGCCCGACGCCATCTACGCCACGACCGACGAGCAGGCGCTCGTGGCGATCCGCACGGCGACGAGCCTGGGCCTGCGGGTACCCGAAGACCTGGCGGTCGTGGGCTTCGACGGAATCCGCGAGGCCCGGCTCGGCAGTTTTCCGCTCACCACGATCAGCCTCCCGCTCGAAGAACTCGCGGTCCGCGCCTTCGACGCGCTGGACGAACCGGATTCAGGGGCGCTGGTGGTCCTGGACGGCGCGCTCAGCATCGGTGTGACGTGCGGATGCGAGCCCGGTGCGGCCGCCGGTACTTCGCGGGTGGACGCGGCTTCGGGCGTGTGACCACGCCGGTCCCGCCGCGGTCACGGCGGGACCGGCTGCTCACCGCGCGGGCTCGTGCTCGTCCGATGCGTAGTTCGGGCTCAGCGACAGGGCGCTGAACCGGAACGGGCGGTCGACGCGGATGAAGCCGAGCGGGCAGTGGCGGATGCCCGCCGGGAGGTAGACCGAGCCGCTCGTGGTGATCGTGTGCCGGACACCTTCGATGTCGAGGTAGATCTCCGCACCGAGGTCGTCGACGTCGTTCGGGTCGTTGCCGTGCCAGATCAGGACTTCGTCGTAGTCGTGCTCGTGCTCCTTGACCCAGTGCACTGGAGTGTCGCACTCGTTGATCCACGTGTAGGTCAGGTGGATCTTGCTCTCCGGGACCTGCTCCGAGCGCATCAGCGCGAGCGCCGGGCCCACGTTGTCCGGTTCGACGACACCGGCGGCGGCACCTTCGTTCACGAGGTCGTCGATGCAGCTCTGCATCTTCCTCACGAACAGGTGCTCGTACGGACTTGTCATGGGTCTCCTCCAGGTGGTTCCCGTGGCGGTCGAGAGGGAGGTTAACAATCATCTAAGCGCTTAGATAGAGCTGTCGATGCTCTTCCCCTCGGGAGAGAAACGACGTACTCTGTGCCGGAACTTGGCCGAGACCCGGCTGGTGAGGAGCGATCTAATCGCTTAGAAATTCTGATCCGTTCGTCCGGAACTGGAGTTGCCCAGTGTTGCGCATTCCCCTTCACCCCGAGCCCGTTGCCGGGCCAAGACGTCGCTCGCCCGCCCTGCTGGGCGCCGTGCTCATCGCCGCGGCCCTCACGAGCTGCGCTCCGCCGCCGCAGGCCGCGAGCGGAACGGGTGGGAGGCTGCGCATCGCCGCCGCGACGGACCCGGGCGAGACCCTCGACCCGTATGCGAGCAACCAGAGTCCCACCCAGGAGCTACGAAGCGCTCTCCTCTACGAGGGCCTCACCCACCTCGACCCCGCGGGCAAGGTGGAATGGCGGCTGGCCACGGACATGACTCCGAACTCCGATCACACCGAGTGGACGATCAAGCTCCGGCCCGGGGTCAAGTTCACCGACGGGAGCGAATTCTCCTCCGCCGACGTCGTGGCCAGCATCAAGTACCTGCGCGACCCGGCGCACGCCGCACAGGGGCTGGCGTTCCTCGAACGGGTCGACCCGGACGCCGTCACGGCGGTCGACAAGACGACTGTCCGGGTAGGACTGAACAAACCTTTCGCGCCGTTCAAGGACATCTGGGCGAACGTCCTGCTCCCGATGACCAAGGCGGGCTCGGCGCCGGCGAAACCGATCGGGACCGGGCCGTTCGCCGTCAAGTCCTTCACCGCCGGCCGGCAGTCCACAGTGGAGCGATTTGGCGCGTACTGGGGCGAGAAGCCCAAGCTCGACGTCGTGGACATCATCGAGTTCCAGAGCCAGCAGGCACAGGCCAATGCCCTGCTGTCCGACCAGGTCGACGTGGCATCGGGCGCGACCCCGGCCATCGCGAAGTCTCTCGCGGGCAAGAACGACATCCAGGTGCTCGAAAGCAAGGGCGATTTCACCCTGCGGATCGGCTTCAACACCACGGTCGCGCCCTTCGACGACGTCCGGGTACGCGAGGCGCTGCGCTTGCTGATCGACCGTGAGCAGGTCGTGTCCAACGCGCTGGGCGGGTACGGCCGCGTGGCCAACGACCACGAAGGAGGCACCCCCCGGTGCGGTGACCCGGGTATCGCGCAACGCAAGCAGGACATCGAACAGGCCAAGAAACTGCTCGCCGAAGCGGGCCAGTCGAATCTGTCCTTCTCCATCACGACCGACGGCCTGCTGCCCGGTATGCAGGAACTGGCCCAGGTGTTCGCCGAAAACGCCGCCAAGGCCGGCGTGCAGGTCACCGTCGACGTCCCGACGGTGCCGGAGTTCCTGTCCAAGTGGACCAAATGGCCGGTGTTCATCGACTTCAACCCGATTCCCTACCTGCCGACCGTGATCGGGTCACTGCTGCCGGGTCGCGTGGCGAACGCCACGCACTGGGACAACGCCGAGTTCATCCGGCTCGCCGACGAACTCTTCGTGGCGCCTGAGCGGGAGCGGTGTTCGATCATGAACCGGATGCACAGGATCGAACACGAACAGGGCGCGATGATCACCCCCGCGTTCGTCAACGTGCTCCTGCCGCATCGCGGCACCGTCCGGGGGCTGGTGCCGGACGTCAACGGCCGCTCGCTCACCTTCCTGACGAACGTGACCGTCGCAGGCTGACCGGGAAGGGATGGCATGTCTCATCCGACAACACGGTCGTCGGCCGGTTCGAAATCCGCGACGGTCGCATGGCTGGTGCGCCGGGTCCTTCTCGGGGTACTGATTCTCGTGCTGGTCTCGATGTTGCTCTTCCTCGTGACGCAGGCGTTGCCGGGAGACGTGGCGCGGATCGTCCTCGGCAAGGACGCGACGGCCGAGCAGGTGGCGGATCTCCGCCTCCGGCTCGGTCTCGACCAGCCGCTCGCCGCCCAGTACTGGCATTGGCTCACCGGCGTGCTCACCGGAGAAATGGGCACATCCCTGGAGAACGGTGAGCCCGTGGCGGACATCATCGGCCCGAGGGCGCTCAACTCGTTCACCCTCGGCCTCTTCTCGATGGTGCTGATCCTCCCGCTCGCGGTGGTCATCGGTGTCTTCAGCGCGCACAAGCGGGACAGCCCGCTGGACAGGGCATTCGTCGCGGTGTCCTCGCTCTTCACCGCACTGCCCGCGTTCGTCGTGGGAATGCTGCTGATCGCGTTCTTCGCGACCTCGGTCTTCGGCGTGCTCCCCGGGGTCTCCGACATCCCGCCAGGAGACATGCCGTGGTGGTATCCGGCACGACTGGTGCTTCCGGTCACCACGCTCACGCTCATGGGTGTGCTGTACCTCGGCCGCCTGGTCCGGGCTTCGTTCATCGACGCGATGAACAGCGAGTACGTCCAGATGGCGGTCCTCAAAGGACTCAGCGGCCGCCGGATCCTGTTCCGGCACGCACTGCCCAACGCGATCGCGGCGAGCCTCCCCGCCGCGAGCCTCGTCACCGCGGTGACCGTCACGGGTGTCGTGGTGGTCGAGTACGTCTATTCGTATCCAGGGCTCGGCACGGCGGTGGTCAGCGCCGTGAATTCCCATGACCTGCCCGTGCTGCAGGTGGGCACCCTCATCCTCGCGACCGCGTACTACGTCTTCAACCTGCTCGCGGACGTCCTCGCGATGATGGGGAGGCAGCGATGAGAACCCGGGAGGTCACAGTGCTCGACCGCGCTCTGCGCACCGGGCAGGCCCGGCTCGGCCTCGCGCTGCTCGCGGTGGTCGCACTCGTGGTCGCGTTCGGACACTTCTTCGCCCGCTACGCCCCGGACGCCATCGTCGGGCAGCCCTTGGAGACTCCGACCGCGAGGTTCCTGCTGGGCACCGACATTCTCGGACGCGACGTCTTGAGCCGTCTGCTGAACGGGGGAGCCACCCTTTCCTGGATGGCGGTTCTCGCCGCGGGCCTCGGCGTGTTCCTCGGTTGCGCCGTCGGCCTCACCGCCGCCTACCGCGGTGGAGGTGTGGACGCGGTGCTCATGCGATCCATGGATGTCTTGCTGAGCTTCCCGGAGATCGTCTTCGTCCTGTTGTTCGTGTCCATGCTCGGTCGTAGCACCCTGTTGACCGCCGTACTCGTCGGCGTGGCGTTCGTGCCCGGTGTCTCCCGGGTGATGCGCGGCGCGGCGCTCCCGGTGGTCGGCAGTGAGTACGTGCTCTGGGCGAAAGCGAACGGGTTGCCACCGAGGCGGATCCTGCTCCGGGAGGTGCTTCCCGGCGTGACCTCGCCGCTCATGGTGGAGACCGGAATGAGGCTGGTCTGGGCGGTGTCGGCGATCGCGTCGCTGAGCTACCTCGGCTTCGGTGTCGCGCCGCCCGCGGCGGACTGGGGCCGGATGGTCGGGGAGAACCAGGACGGCCTGCCGGTCGCTCCCTTGCCGGTCCTGGCGCCGATCGCGCTGATCCTCATGATGGCGCTGGGCGGCAACCTCGTCGCCGAATCCGTCGCCAGAGCGGTCGGCCGTACGGAGGGAAGGGTCTGAAATGCGGAAAGAAGTGGTCATCTCCGGCGTCACGGTCGCACTGGACGCCACCGGCGACGAAATCGTCAGAGACATCGGCTTCGAACTCGGCCGCGGTGAGGTCATGGGCGTGGTCGGCGAGTCGGGCTCCGGCAAGAGCACGCTCGCGCTGGCCCTGCTCGGGTTCGCCAGGAATGGCGCGACGATCACCGGCGGACGGGTGATCATCGACGGTGTCGACCTGCTCACCCTGCCGGAAAAGGTGCTGCGCCGCACACGGGGGGTCAAGGTCGCCTACGTCCCGCAAGATCCGGCGACGGCGCTGAATCCGAGTCTGAGCCTCGCGACCCAGCTGACCGAAGGACTGCGGTTGCCCAAGCGTGCGGCGCTGTCGCGCGTCCGGGGATTGCTCGACACCGTGCGCTTGCCCAGTGACGACGCGTTCCTCGACCGCCGTCCTCGCCGGCTCTCCGGTGGGCAGCAGCAGCGGGCGGCCATCGCCATGGCGGCCGCGGCCGGGCCGCGGCTGATCGTGTTGGACGAGCCGACCACCGGCCTCGACGTCTCCACGCAGGCACGCGTACTCGAGCTGGTCCGCGATCTGTGCCGTGACCACGACATGGCGGCGATCTACGTGTCCCACGACCTCGCCGTGGTGGCCGATGTCGCCGACCAGGTGACCGTCATGTACGGCGGCGAGGTCGTCGAAAGCGGCAGCACCCGCGACGTGCTCACTCGCGCCACCCACCCGTACACCCGCGCCCTGCTGGCCGCCGTGCCGTCCGCGACCCACCGCCAGCACCTCGTCCCGATCCCCGGACGCGCCCCCAGCCCCGGCGAAAGCCGGCACGGCTGCGTCTTCGCGCCTCGATGCGGCCACGCCGCGGCGGAATGCACGACGACCCGCCCTCCCCTCGAACCCGCGCCCTCGGGCACGCTGGCGCGTTGCCTGCGGATGCACGAGGTGGTGCGGGCACCCCGGAACCCGCCGCGCACGACCGAGCCGCCCGCGGTTTCCGACCAGATCGTGTTCTCGGCAGCCGGGTTGACCGCGGGCTACGGCGGCACGCAGGTCCTCTTCGACGCGTCCTTCAGCCTGGCGCGGGGCGAATGCCTGGCCGTCGTCGGCGAATCGGGCAGCGGCAAGACCACGATGTCGCGTTGCCTGGTCGGCCTGCACGAGGAGCAAC